>CAYREY010000060.1:0-31675 GCA_964423405.1 uncultured Chitinophaga sp.
CCAACTTCACCTTGTGCACCGGTGGGGCCTTGCTCGCCCTGAGCGCCTGTATTACCTTGTATACCATCGGCACCGGTAGCACCCTGCGGTCCGGTTGGGCCGGTTGCACCATTTACACCCGGTATGCCGGGGGCACCGGGATTACCCGATGGGCCTGTAGGGCCGGTTGCACCTGTAACACCAATACCGGCATTGCCGGCATATAATGCATATGGAACACTCAGCAACTGCGAGGTTCCCATATCGGTAAAGTTTAAGCCCCCCTGTGTATCTATTAATACCTGTAAGTATTTGGCTCCATTAGCCCAGTTAACGCCACTCATGTTGCCTGCCCCACCTATCTGCAGGGTTACTAAACCAAACTGATTGGTAATTGCATTTTGAGTCTCCTGAAAAACAATATTGCCTGATGGAGAACCATCGTGAATGATAAAGCGGACTGTAACAGAGGTACCACCAACCAAAGGCTGGCCTGATGCATCGCGAACGATAGCCTGATAATTAACCTTGTTGGGGGCCTGAGCAAAAACCGATACACTCATCAGCAAGATGAATGCCAATAGCAGGTAATGTTTTTTCATGTTGGGGTGATTGGTTAGGGCAAATATTGTTCTTAACCACCCAAGATGTATGAACAGTTATCAATCAGCCAACAGAATGTGCCGTGTAAATTGTACAACAACTTATTAGTACAAAATCTATACGTTTTTTACAAGATATGTATTGTTATAAAAGCAGAAGCCCGTTTTCTCTTAATTGCTGCCATGCAGGCAAAGCTGTAAAATCTGACAGATTACCGGCAACAGAATTTGAATACGAATCGCTTAATTGCTTATAGGTAGTAAGTGGCTGATTGTTTAAAATCAAGCCAGGCAATACATCATGTAACCACTGCGCCTGTTTGGCGGGTAGATGCAAATGCCAGTTTTTCTTTTTATCGTAAAACTCCAGCTCTCCCATTTCAATAACCTTCTTCCCTTTCTCTACTTCGAAATAATTTACAGAAGGTATATTACCCAGCCATATTGCATATGACGTAGGTTTTACGTTATCTATCTCCTCATTTAAGCACGATTCGATATACCCCTGCGGAATGGTTGTTTTAGGTGTTTTAAAATCGAACCACTCTTTTAGCGGAAAATCAAGGCCCACACCATGCATATAGTTGAATAACGATTTACTTAACCCATCGCCAAACAAATCGTGATTGGCACCTTCGGGGTCATCGTGATACAAATCGTTATCGGCAAAGCCACCAAAGTCGGGCCCAGTGCGCTGTACACGGAACTGTGCCGGGTTTAACCCAACCGGGCTATGGCTGGTCATGGCAAAGCGGTGCCAGAAACCCGATTGCAAAGCACCGGTGTCGAATAGCTGCCGAACCATCTCCAGCGCATCAATTGTTTCCTGCGCGGTTTGTGTAGGGAACCCATACATAAGGTACGCGTGTACCATGATACCTGAACGGGTAAAGGCATCGGCTACGCGTGCTACCTGCGCTACGGTTACACCTTTCTTCATCATAGCCAACAGCCTGTCGCTGGCAACCTCTAACCCACCAGCAACCGCTATGCAGCCAGAAGCTTTTAGCAATTGGGTTAAATCATATGTAAAAGTTTTCTCGAACCGGATGTTGGTCCACCAGGTAACGGTTAGCTTACGGCGTATTATCTCCATCGACACATCGCGTAACAAAGCAGGTGGTGCGGCTTCATCTACAAAATGAAAACCGTTCTGCCCGGTTTGCGCAATTATCTGTTCTATCCGGTCGCATATCATGACGGCCGTTAGTGGCTCGTAATTTTTTATGTAGTCGAGCGAAATATCGCAGAACGAACATTTACCCCAGTAACAACCGTGTGCCAGTGTTATTTTGTTCCAGCGGCCATCGCTCCACAACCGGTGCATAGGGTTGGCCACTTCAATTACCGACAGGTAATCATCTAAAACAAAATCGCTGTAATCGGGTGTGCCGGTTTCGCGCTGGGCTACATCTTTTTCTGTTGCACCGTTGCAATAAACTACCTTGTCGTTTTCGCGCAGGTAAGTTCGTTTTAAATCTTTTGCAGCTCTGTTGCCCGATAGGTGTTCCAATAAAAACTGTATTGGTGCCTCACCATCATCCAGGCATACATAATCTATATAATCAAACACACGGGCATCGCTCAGGCTGCGTAGCTCGGTATTAGCATAGCCACCACCCAGTAGTATTTTAACCGAAGGGTAATGTTGCTTGATATATAATCCGCACTTTAATGCACCAAACAAATTGCCCGGAAACGGAACAGAAAGACAAACCACTGTAGGTTTATATTGTACCATCTTTTGCTCTAACAACTGGTTGAGCATATCCGTTATTACAGAGTGCTCTGTGTTTAACGCCTGCAGTAACTCATTGAAATGCGTAGCGGTACGGCCCAGCCTTTCGGCGTAGCGGCTGAAACCAAAGTGCGGATCAACCGCTTCTTTAATTAAGTCGCCCAGATCTTCGAGATACAACGTAGCCAGGTGGCGGGCACGGTCCTGAATGCCCATAGTACCAAAGGCCCACTCCAAATCTTCTAATTGCGCAAAGCGCGATGCCTCGGGCAGATACGTTCTATCGCAAATAGAATGTGCCAGTGTAGGATTTTTGTTTTGCAGAAAACGAATTACGGGATCAATAGTCCGCAGATACTCGTGCTGCAATGCATAAACGCGGTAACTATTCTCGGTTAATTCCAGATCAAGTGTTTCGAGATAGGCAAACATTTTACGTAACCCATCTGATGAAAACAGTTTTAGTATTACCTCTATACCCAGATCGGCCTGGTTAGATACAATACTTTTGGTATTGAGAAAACCCTTGAGGTAAGCCGTTGCCGGGTATGGCGTATTAAGCTGAGTAAAAGGAGGTGTAAGAAGTAATACTTTTTGTTCGGGCATTATGCTATTCAGCTTTCATCTTTACCAGTACCGTTCCGGCTTCTACAAAGCTTTTTTCGGCAACAAACACTTCCTCTACTTCCCCATCGCTGTGTGCTTCTATGGTGGTTTCCATTTTCATGCTGCTCATTACCAGCAGGCCTTTACCCGATGTAACTTTATCGCCGGGTTTAACCAACACTTTTACTATTTCACCAGGCATTGGGGCGGCATAACCACCTTTCAGTGAAGCAGCACCGGGCTCGGTAAAGCGTGGCACTTCTTTTAATTTGAATGTACCTGCCGAAGGATGCTGCACAAATATATCGCCTTTGCTTTTAGCAATAAAATACGATTTGCGGTGGTTGTTAAGCGAGTAACTGATAAAATTACCGTCTACTACATTTAGTTCAACCAGGTATGTAGTGCCGGCAAGTGTTACATCGAACTGTAAATTTTGTTTGTAGCGATACTCTAATTTAATGTTGGTACCGGCATACTCTAACCCGTAAAACTGTGGCTGGTAGAATATGCCGCGCCAACCGTTAAGTGTATGCGATACTTTCTCGTCGGCACGGCGTATACTCCAATCGTACATAAAAGCCGCCACCGAAAGCTCATTTAATATAGATTCGGAAGGTGTGTTTTTATAGTTCGAAAAATCGCGCTCAATTAATTTGGTATCGAAGCTGCCATCAACAAAACCCGGATGTTTAAGCAACTCTTTCAAAAAATCTTTATTAGTGGTAACACCTAATACAGCATACCTATCCAGCGCCGATAACATAAGGCGTGTAGCCGACTCGCGCGAATCGGCAACCGAGATAGCTTTAGCTATCATCGAATCATAATGCACCGGTATTTCGTTACCGGTTTCTATACCGCTATCGAAACGCATACCGTTCATATCCGGTTCTTCGTAGTACAGCACCTGGCCGGTTGAGGGGAAGAAATTATTCTCGGCATCTTCGGCGCAAATACGGCACTCGATAGAATGGATAAACGGCTTAAACTCTTCTGCCAGCACTGGTTCTACCACTTTGCCTTCGGCCGCCTGTATCTGTAACTGTACCAGGTCGGTCATGGTTACTTCTTCGGTAACCGGGTGCTCTACCTGCAGGCGGGTGTTTACTTCCAGAAAATAGAATGCGGCATCTGTTTTACCGGTAGCCGGGGCAAACAAAAACTCTACCGTACCGGCATTGGTATAATTAACCGCACGGGCAAGTGCCACAGCAGCTTCACCCATTTCTTTACGCAGTTCATCGGTCAGCGAAGGCGAAGGGCACTCCTCTATCACCTTTTGATAACGGCGTTGCATAGAGCATTCGCGATCTAACAAATGAAAATAATTACCATGTGTATCGCCAAATATCTGAAACTCGATATGCTTGGCTTTAGGGAAATACTTTTCCAACAACAAACTACCATCACCAAAGCTCTTTTCTGCTTCGCGTTTGGCTGCTTCAACAGCACCCTCCAGTTCGGCGGCACTGTTTACTATACGCATACCCTTACCACCACCGCCTGCGCTGGCTTTAATCAGCACGGGGTAGCCAATTTCTTCGGCTTCGTATTTAAAGCGGGCGGGAGTCTGGTCGTCGCCATTATAGCCGGGCACTGTAGGCACGCCCGCCTGTTTGGCAATTTCCTTCGCTCCTATTTTAGAACCTAAGCGGGTAATTACATCGGCCGAGGGGCCTATAAAGATGATACCTTCTTCTTTACAACGTTTAGAGAACGATGCGTTCTCTGACAGGAAACCATAACCCGGGTGTATAGCATCAGCGCCGGTTTGTTTGGCAGCAGCAATAATTTTATCCTGCACCAGATAGCTTTCGCCGGCACTGGTACCACCTATACATACTGCCTCGTCGGCTTTTTGTACAAACAGTGCATTCTTATCAGCATCGGAATATACCGCTACTGTTTTAATACCCATTTCGTAACAGGTACGAAAAACACGGATGGCAATTTCGCCACGGTTAGCCACCAATACTTTATTTATATTCTTCATTAAAAACAAATTTTAATCGATTACACAGATTAATAAAATAATTAAACCATAGCAGTGTTACATACGGAACACGCCATAACCGGTAGCACCGGTTACCTCTGTTTGGTGAATCACCTCCATACACATTTTAAGGTAGTTGCGTGTTTCGCGTGGGTCTATAACGCCATCATCCCAAACCTGGCCGCTGGCGTACCAGGCATTACTTTGCTTATCGGCCTCGGCCACCATGTACTGTGCCATGTTGCGGCCCTGTTCTTCATCGTACTGTATACCTGCTTTTTCGGCTGCCTGGCGGCCAATGGTTTGCATTACACCTGCCAACTGCTCGGGCCCCATTACTGCTATTTTAGAGTTTGGATACGTAAACAGAAAGCGCGGCCTGTAGGCGCGGCCGTTCATAGCGTAATTACCCGCACCATAACTAGAACCGGTAATAATAGTGATAGAAGGTACGGTAGAATTACTTACTGCATTAATCAGTTTGGCACCGTGTTTAATAATGCCTTCTTCTTCGTACTTGCGGCCTACCATAAAGCCAGTTATGTTTTGTAAAAACAATAGCGGTGTATTGTTCTGGTTACATAGTTGTATAAACTGCGCGCCTTTGTTGGCAGCCTCTGAAAACAATACGCCATTATTTGCCAGTATACCTATACGGTAACCATTAATGCTGGCATAACCGGTTATAAGTGTGCTGCCATATAGTGGCTTAAACTCGGCAAACTCTGAACCATCTACAATACGGGCAATCAGCTCGCGCTGATCGAACGGCACACGTACATCGGCCGATACGATACCTAATATTTCTTCAGCCGGGTAGTTTGGTTCTGCAATAGTATCGGCAGATGCTTTTGCAGCACGCTCTACATGCAGGTTAGCTACTATTTCGCGGGCCAGGCGTATGCCATCTATTTCATCTTCGGCCATATAATCAGATACGCCCGATAATGTGCTGTGCATTTTAGCACCGCCCAGGCTTTCTTCGTCGGTAACTTCATTAGTGGCCATTTTAACCAGTGGCGGGCCGGCAAGAAAAACCTTGGCTTCGTTTTTAACCATTACCACATAATCGCTCATGCCGGGTATGTAAGCACCACCGGCTGTGCTGCTGCCAAATACTATACTAACGGTAGGTATACGATCTTTACTACGCTGTGTAATAGCACGGAAATTTTGCCCGCCGTAATTAAAAATTTTTGCCTGGTCGGGCAGGTTGGCACCGGCACTCTCCACCATGTTAATCATGGGCAAGCGGTTTTCGTGTGCTATTTCGCCAATACGTAAGCCCTTTTGCAGGGTGCCATAATCAATAGCACCACCTTTAATAGTGCCTACGTTAGAGTTGATCATACACATACGGCCGCTTACAAAGCCTATACCAGCTACTACGGTACCGCCGGTACCAAAGCCATCGGAGCCCCAGCCTGCAAACGGGCAAATTTCCATAAACGGCGAATCGGCGTCCAGCAGCATTTCTATCCGCTCGCGAGCCAACAGGCGGCCTGCTTTTTTAGTACGGGCCAGGTATTTCTCCTCGCCCTGAAATAGTGCTTCTTTCTGCTTCGCTTCCAGCTCGGCTATTTTTTGTTTCATCAACTCGTAGTTGCGTTGGTAGCTTTCGGAGTTGCGGTTGATTTTGGTTTGAAAAACAGACATTGTTTTGAGTTTTATCCTGGTTATTTCGGAGGGTTAAAGTAATGGGATTGGTTGAATATAAAAGTTATGGATACCATTTTAAAAAGAACATAATCATAACACAGACTTACAATCTCATGGTGCTACTTGTAAGTCTAAAATGCCAAAATGTAATCGTTTTTAAGGTTATACAAGGTCAATTTTGTTTTAATCATGCTGTAAAAGTAAACCTACAAGTTGTTGTGCCGTTTACAAAGGGGTAGTGACAATTAATAAATAAACAAATTATGTTTAAAAAGCTATCCCTGACACTAGCTGTACTATGCAGCATTAACGCCTTTGCCCAAAATACGGGCATAGGTGAACCAAACCCCGCCAGTAAGTTATCGGTTAAAGGCAATATGAGTATAGGAGACTCCTACTCGGGCATACAAGCACCTGCAGGTGGTTTAATTATTGAAGGAACCATGGGCCTGGGCACTTCGGTACCCGACCCCAATGCCATACTGGATATGGGCAACAGCGGCAAGGGCGTAATAATGCCTAAACTTACCAAAGCACAAAGGCTTGCTATTACCAATCCGCCAAAGGGGTTAATGGTATTTGATGCTGACTCTAATACAGTATTTTTTCATAACGGTAGTAACTGGTTGAACTTTCCGGCAGTGGACCAGTTAAATAATATAGTAACTAATATTTCAGGTTCAAACGGCTCATCCTTATTAGGTGGGCTTGGCGGCGGTGGTGGCGTACCAGGCCCTACCGGCCCGCAGGGCGAAGGATATGGTTCTACATCATCGGCCCTTACCACCATAGGTACCGGTACTAAAATTTTCACCACCCAAACCGGCAGCGCCTGGCAGGTAGATGACCGCGTGCGTGTAGCTTATAACAGTAGCAATTACATGGAAGGTGTAGTTACAGCTTATGCAGCAGGCGTGTTAACGGTTAATGTAAGCCGGGTTGTAGGTAGCGGGGCGTACAGCAACTGGCGTATTAGTATAGTAGGTGACCCGGGCGCAACCGGCCCTACAGGACCAGCAGGTGCCAATGGAGCGGCAGGTTCAAACGGAGCTACAGGAGCTACGGGCCCCACAGGTGCAGCAGGTGCAGCAGGCGCTGCAGGCACAAATGGTGCTACCTGGCTAAGCGGTACAGCAGCACCTACTGGCGGACAAGGTGCATTAAACGACTTTTTTATTAACTCATCTAATGGTACTTATTACAAGAAAACATCTTCAACCGCATGGACCTCGCAGGGTAACCTGAAAGGTGTAACCGGTGCAACCGGTGCTGCGGGTGCAAATGGAAGTGCAGGTGCCACCGGCCCAACAGGTGCAGCTGGCGCCGTTGGCGCAGCAGGCAGCAATGGCGCTACCTGGCTATCGGGTACGGCAGCCCCTACCGGCGGACAAGGTGCACTCAACGATTTCTTCATCAGCTCATCTAACGGTACATTTTATAAAAAAACATCATCCACTGCATGGACTTCGCAGGGTAGCCTGAAAGGCGTAACCGGAGCAACCGGTGCTGCGGGTGCAACTGGTCCAACAGGTGCTGCCGGAGCAAATGGAAGTGCAGGTGCGACCGGCCCAGCCGGCGCTGCCGGTGCAACCGGAACAAATGGTGCAACCTGGCTAGCAGGTACAGCAGCCCCTACCGGCGGACAGGGTGTGGTTAATGATTTTTTCATCAACTCATCTAATGGTACTTTCTATAAAAAAACAGGTTCTACAGCATGGACTTCGCAGGGTAGCCTGAAAGGAGCAACCGGCGCAACCGGTGCTACCGGCGCGGCAGGTGAAGACGGAGAATCTACACACTGGTACTCGGGTAACGGTAACGTGGGTAACGGACAATACGATGTTGGTGATTGGTACCTGCGATTAACTACTGGTGACATATTTGAAAAAACAGGTTCGCTTACCTGGACACAACGATTGAATATAATGGGAGCCACCGGTGCTACCGGACCAACAGGCCCTGCGGGCAGCGGTGGCTGGGGACTAACCGGCAACTCGGTTTCTTCTACAGACTTTATAGGTACAACCAACTCGCAACCGTTACGGTTTAAAGTTAACAGTAACGAATATGGCTACCTGGGGAATAGTGATAACAATGTCTTCTTCGGCAATGGTGTAAACTATGGCGGCGGCGGAAGCTACAACGTAGGTATAGGTAGCGGCGCTACCGTGTACGGTAGTATTACCAACTCGGTAGCTATAGGTAAAGCTGCACAGGTACAACCGGGTAGCGGTTCTAACAACATAGCTATAGGCAGCAGTGCAAATGTAACCGGTGGTGGTGCAGCTTCAAGCTCTGTAGCAATTGGTGCTTCGGCACAGGTGCAGGCAACCAACAGCATAGCTGTGGGTGGCTCGGCCAACGTTAACCAGAGCTACTCGTTAGCCATAGGTGAAAGTGCGCAGGCACAGGGAGGGTCATCGGTTGTAATTGGTCGTAATGCTTATACCAACGCAAGCGAGGGTGTAGCTATTGGCCGTGCTTCTCAATCGCAAGGTGCAGGTGCAGTTGCATTAGGTTACAATACATACGCCAGTGGTGCCAACTCGGTGGCTATAGGTGGCGGCAGTTCCAACACACAGGCTCAGGGCGCCAGTTCTATCTCTTTAGGCTACCGTTCCTATAGCAGTGCTCAAAATTCGGTTGCTATAGGAAGCCAGGCGCAGGCACAGGGTATTAACTCTGTTTCAATAGGTGCAGGCGTAAACAATAGCAATAACAATACTGTTGCTATTGGTACTTCAAGTTTTACATCGGTTAACCTGAATGGTGCAACCAGTACCAGCAACGCACTAACAGTAGGCACTAACAGTACAAACGGCAACGGTGCTTACCTTACCAAAGGTGGTACCTGGACCAATGCATCGGACCGTAACCTAAAGGAGGGTTTTGTTGCATTGGACCCGGCAACCATACTACAAAAAGTAGCACAACTACCTATTACCAAATGGAAATACATTGGTACCGACGAGTATCACATTGGCCCTATGGCACAGGACTTTTACTCGTTGTTTAATGTAGGCGAAGACGACCGCCGCATCAGCAGTATAGACCCGAGCGGTGTAGCGCTATCGGCCATACAGGCACTTAACCAGAAAGTAGAAGACCAGCAAAAAACAATTGAACTACTACTAAACGAACTAAACGAACTTAAAGGCAAATAAAGATTTAAGCAATATGGTTAAACGGCGGAGAAATATCTCCGCCGTTTTTATTTTGTATATAATTGAAACTAACAGCAATACAATTTACGGTTTCTATACTGCGTTATAGAACAACACACCACATTATGCACCTACCCATCATACGAAAAATTGTTTTAGCTGCTATACTACTGATACACCATTTGCATGCATTACCATGCAGCATGTACAAAGTAACTGCCCATGGAAAAACCATGGTGGGCAATAACGAAGATAGCTGGAGAGAAACATCGGCTATTTGGTTTGAGCAAGCTATTGATGGGAACTATGGTGCGGTATATGTAGGCTATACTGATAAAAACTGGCCAGATGGAGGCATGAATGACCAGGGGCTTGCATTTGATGCCTTTAGTATGCCACACCGGAGAAACCTGCCGCAACCAGACCCCAACAAAAGCGACTTTGGTTACATTGATTTAAAAAAAATACTACAAAAATGTGCAACAGTTGATGAAGCCTACAACTACCTGCATAATTTAAACCTGCACGTACTTAACGGCAGTCCGTTGTTTTATGGTGGCATGCTGTTGTTTATAGATAAAACAGGCAAGTACCTGGTAGCAGAGGCCGATACTTTAGTAATAGGAAACGACGACCGGTTTGTATTGGCTAACTTTAGTTATGCCCGCACCGCTGACCTTAACAGCATTAAAACAGAGCGCTATTGCAAAGGGCGTGAGTTTTTAAAAAACAAAACAGATACCAGCCTGGCATTTTGCACAGCACTATCCGACACCATGAGCGTGAACAGGAAGCAGATTGGAGATGGCACTTTATATACCAATATATACGACCTGCAGGAAGGAGTTATTTACAATTATTTTTTTCACGACTATAGCCGGGTTGTAGCTTTTAACCTTAAAGAAGAATTACAAAAGGGCAACCACCGTTACAAATATGCCGAGCTATTTAAAGGCAACGCCGGATACGACCGGTTTATACATTACTATACACCACAAAACAACAGTATGTTATTTGGCTTTTTGCTGGCAACCGGTTTACTTTTTTGCATTAGCGGCATTTACTTTATATACAAAACAATAAGAAAAAGAGAGGATACTGCAACTGGTGTTAATAAACCAATAGTTATTTCCATAGCGCTTTTATTTATAGCCTTAGGGTACTACTGCGTATTACTATTACAAAACCAGGGGGCCTTTTATTTCGATGCACCGTACAACAGTGGCCGGTTGAGTGTAATAAACTATGCCTCGTATTTGCCTTATGTTCTGTTATTGGCTGTAATACCATTACTGCTGTTTGCCTATAAAAAAACCGGTAGCCTTGCCGGCTTACAAAAACACTTATTGCGGATTAACACAGCCCTTTGTTTGCTACTGATTGCAGCATTTGCATACTGGGGATTTTATAATGTGTGGTAATAGCAGGGCAGTTGTTGTAAAAATATTTTGTTTTGCCGGCACACTGCCAAATGAAACAGCTGATTACCTTATGCCTTGTAGCCATACTGGCACTACCTGCCAATGCACAGATAAAAATAAGCGCAGCTACGTATGCTACGCTTAACCGGTTACAGGATAGTGTATTGCTTAACCACGGACAGCTAAAGTTGTACAACCTGTTTAAGCTGCAATTACAAACACTTTATGAGAACCAACACAAACCAGTGCCGGAAATTAAACACGAACTGCTAGCCAAAACCTACGAACCGTACAAGCGTTTCTGGAATGGATATGTGGGGGATGATACGGCCTATCTGGATTTTGTAATACAACCTTTACTTGATGATACCGGCCTTGTTAACATACAAAAGGCTATAAGCTTTGCCGAAGCTAAAATAGACAGTTGCTTTGAGGGCAACGCCTTACTACTGCAACAATACAGCGGCCATACAGCGCGGGGTACCTGGTACCTGGCGTTTGGTAGTGGCATAACCGATATGGGCGGTCTGGGCGAGGGAGTAATGGTGCTGGATATGGCCCACCGCATGACCACATTAAACCATGTGCTGTTTATACTACCACATGAACTAAACCACCAGGTGTTTGATTACACCAGCCAGCCTGATACCAATGCCCGCGGGCTATACAGGTGTATTAACGAGGGGTTTGCGGTGTGGGTTAACCAACAACTACTGGGTAACCGCTTTACGCTGGCACAATACCTGATGTATAAAGAAGAGGAACTGGAGTATTGTATTAAAAACGAAGCACTGATATATACTAAACTGAAGCCTTTTTTGCTAACGGCAGACCGGGAGCATGGCCTGGCACTTGCCGACAGAGGGCAACGGATATTTAAAGAAGGGCCGGGTGCAATAGGCTACTTTATTGGCTACCGTATATGCCAAAGCTATGTACAAAAACATGGTGCCGATAGCTGGAAAGACATATATACCCTGCCTGTGCGCGAACTATTGGAGCTGAGCGGTTATAACCCATAACCGGTAGTTACATAAATTTCATCGCTCCATCGGGTAGTGAAAAATCGTTATTTTTTTAACAGCCTATAAAGTATGTGCGTATTATTGCATGATAATAAACCATACCGACTATTTGTGATGCCGGTTAGCCGCCTCTTTTTTTTGTACAAAACTATATTTAAACGCTGCCTGTTGCTGCTTTTGGGTGTAGCCTTGTTTGGCGGACAATATACAACCTTACTAACGGATAACCCCGCCGACAACAACAACCAGCACACTGTTTCATTTTATCAGGCCAGTGGCTATCAGCACTTGTTTTTCAGGCAGGCCTTTGTATCGGAAGGTGTGGCTGAAGAAGATACCGTTGACGATACCGAAACAGAAAATAGTGACGGAATACAATGGGTTGCCCTGTTTCAGATATTGTCGTTCGAAAAACTGACAGATTCCTCTCCCTTAAAAGCGCTGTTGTATCAACTAGACCAATCTACACACAACCGGTCGGAAGCTTCGCTTTTTGTACTGCACCATTGCTGGAAAAGTTTTATTGCCGCTTACTAAGCTCTTAACTGTTTTACAGGTTAAGGCTCGCTGCATTTTGTGTCTGCACGGCACCCCTATGTAGCTTATACATCTCTCCTGCTACGCAGGTTTTTATTCTATTTTTTTTCTAAACCACGAATTTTATATGAAGAGCATATTAGTTCTTATCTGCCCTGCATTACTATTATTTTATACCAGTTGCAAGCATACCGAGCATGCAAAAGAAGAAGAAGCTAAGTTTTTAGTAACCAGCCCATGGCAAGGCGATACCACCATTTTTAAAACCTATGTATGCCAGATACGGGCAATTAACCACATTGAATTACGATCGCAGGAGAAAGGCTACCTGCAAAATATTTATGTGGATGAGGGGCAGTTTGTGCGGAAAGGGCAGCAGATGTTTCAGATTATGCCTACCCTTTACCAGGCAGAACTGGAAAAAGCAAAAGCCGAAGTAAGCTTTGCTGAAATTGAATATCAGAACACAAAAAACCTGGCAGACAGCAACATTGTAAGTAAGAAAGAACTTGCCCTTGCCAAAGCTACATTAGATAAAGCCAGGGCTGAACTATCGCTGGCGCAGGCGCACTTGTCATTTACCGATATACGCGCCCCGTTTGATGGATTTATGGACCACTTTTATGAGCGACTGGGTAGCCTGGTAGATGAAGGGGCATTGCTTACCACGCTAAGCGATAACAGTAAAATGTGGGTTTACTTTAATGTACCCGAAGCAGAATACCTGGATTATATAACCCGCGCCAAAAAAGAAGGCAACCAGAAAGTACAGCTACAGATGGCTAACAACGCACTGTTTGAGCAAACCGGTGTGGTTGAAACCATAGAAGCTGACTTTAATAATGAAACCGGCAACATTGCATTCCGCGCAACTTTTGCCAACCCCAAACAGATACTGCGTCATGGCGAAACCGGTAACATACTAATGCCAGTACACCTGAAAAACGCCGTGCTGATACCGCAGAAAGCAACCTTTGAAGTACTGGATAAAAAATTTGTGTACGTAGTAGATGAAAAGCATGTACTACATACCCGCCAGATAACCGTAGCACAGGAAATGCCACACCTGTATGTGATAAGCGAGGGACTGGGCCCTAATGATAAAATACTGCTGGAGGGCCTGGGCAAAGTAAAAAATGATGAGAAAGTAGAATATGAGTTTGAGCCTTTTGAAAAGGCCATGCACGACCTGAACAATTTGCACGCCGAGTAAGGCTACCAACCCAAAAATACAATAACCAATGTTTAATAAATTCATACAAAGGCCGGTACTGGCCATTGCCTTATCGGTTGGCATAGTGTTTATGGGCCTGCTGGCCATAAGCACCATACCGGTAGCGCAGTTTCCGGAGATAGCGCCCCCACGGGTTTCGGTGTTTATCGAGTTTCCGGGAAGTAATGCAGATGTACTTGTAAAAAGTACCCTTACCATATTAGAGCGCGCCATAAACGGTGTGCAGGGCATGCAATACATTTTATCTGACGCTACAAGCGCCAGCGAAGCAAGCCTGGAAGTAATTTTTGAACCGGGTACCGACCCAACCCTTGCGGCAGTAAGGGTAAAATCGAAGGTGGACCAGGTAATGACCAACCTGCCACCACTGGTACAACGCGAGGGGGTAATTATTAAACCCCTGCAGCCAAGTATGCTAATGTACCTGAACCTGTATAGCAAGGATAAAAACACCGATGAGAAGTTTCTGTTCAACTATGCATATACCTACATAATACCCGAGCTGCAGCGTATAAATGGTATGGGTATGGCAGAGGCTATAGGTAGCCGCGCATTTGCCATACGGGTATGGCTTAACCCCGACCGTATGCGGGCTTACAACATAAGTGCCGATGATGTGCTGAAAGCCATTGACGAACAAAGTGTATTGGCCAGGCCCGGCCGTGTGGGGCTAAGCTCGGGCAAAACAGCCCAAAGCCAGGAGTATGTATTTACCTACAAAGGCTGGTACAACAAACCCGAACAGTACAAAGAGATTATAATAAGAGCCAATGCCAATGGCGAGTTATTGAAACTGAAAGACGTGGCCGAAGTAGAGGTAGGCAGCGAGTTTGTAGATATATACAGTAATAAAGATGGTATGCCATCGGCATCGCTGGTGCTAAAGCAGAACCCCGGCAGTAACAGTAACAAAGTAATAGAAGAAGTAAAAGCCAAACTGGAGGAGCTGAAGAAAGATTTCCCTCCGGGTATGGATTACGAGATAAACTACGATGTTTCGAAGTTTGTACATGCCAGTATAGAGAAAGTACTGCACACACTGGTAGAAGCCTTTATACTGGTAGCAATTGTGGTTTTCATCTTTCTGGGGGATTGGCGCTCTACGCTGATACCGATACTGGCCGTGCCGGTATCGTTGATTGGTGCTTTTATATCCATGCAGTTTTTTGGTTTAAGTATAAACCTGATTACACTTTTTGCGCTGGTACTTGCCATTGGTATAGTGGTAGATGATGCCATAGTAGTGGTGGAGGCCGTGCACGTAAAAATGGCAGAGGAACATTTATCGCCTTTTCATGCTGTAAAGAAAGTGATAGCCGAGATAAGCGGGGCCATTATAGCCATTACGCTGGTAATGACATCGGTATTTGTACCGGTAGCATTTATGACCGGACCGGTGGGCGTACTGTACCGCCAGTTTTCAATTACTATGGCCAGCGCCATTGTACTATCGGGCTTTGTGGCGCTTACACTTACACCGGTGCTGTGTGCTATGATATTGAAGAATACGCACGGACATCAAAAAAGCAGAACACCCATCAGCATTTTTCTGGATTGGTTTAACCGCACCTTTGATAACATGACCGGCAAATACACCAGCCTGCTTAAACTGGTGGTAAACCGCCGCGTGCTTACGTGGGGTGTGCTACTTGTATTTGCTGTAGGTGTAGTAGGTATTAATAAAATACTACCCGCAGGCTTTATACCCAACGAAGACCAGGGGCAGATATATGCCATTATACAAACCCCTCCGGGCACTACGCTGGAACGTACCAATGAGGTATCGCGCAAGCTACAGGCAATTGCTAAGAAAGTAGAGGGTGTAACCTCTGTTACATCGCTGGCAGGCTTTGAGATATTGACAGAAGGGCGTGGCAGTAATGCCGGCACCTGTTTGATAAACCTGAAAGACTGGAGCGAGCGCAAACAAGGGGTTAAAGAAATTATTGCAGAACTGGAGGAGAAGACCAAAGACCTGCCTGCTACCATCGAGTATTTCCAACCACCGGCTGTACCGGGCTATGGTACATCGGATGGTTTTTCGCTACGCTTGTTGGATAAAGCCAGCGATGTAGATTACCAGGAGTTTGACAGGGTAAACAAAGAGTTTCTGGAAGCGTTGAAAAAACGGAAAGAGCTGAGCGGTATGTTTGCGTTCTTCTCGGCCAAGTACCCGCAATACGAAATTACGATAGATAATGCGCTGGCCATGCAGAAGGGTGTATCGGTAGGCGATGCCATGGAGAACATGAATATAATGATAGGCAGTACCTACGAACAGGGCTTTATCAGGTTCAATAATTTTTATAAAGTATATACACAGGCCGGGCCGCAGTTCCGCAAACAGCCATCGGATATATTGAATATGTACATTAAGAATGAGCATGGCGAAATGGTGCCTTACTCGGCGTTTATGAAAATTACCAAAACACAGGGGCCTAACGAAATATCGCGCTACAACCTGTATATCTCATCGCTTATTAATGGTATGCCTGCACCGGGTTATTCGTCGGGCGATGCGATAAAGGCGATAAAAGAGGTTGCCGCCACATCGCTACCACGTGGCTATGATATTGCCTGGGAGGGCCTATCGTACGATGAAGCACGCAGGGGTAATGAAGCGTTGTACATTTTTCTGGTGGTAATATTCTTTGTGTACCTGGTGTTATCATCGCAATACGAAAGCTTTTTATTACCACTGGCCGTACTGTTATCTATTCCACCGGGCATTTTTGGTTCGTTCCTGTTGCTGAAAGGCATGGGGCTTGCCAACGATGTGTATGCACAGGTGGGGCTGATAATGCTAACCGGTTTGCTGGGTAAAAATGCGGTGCTGATAGTAGAATATGCCGTGCAAAAGCACGGACAGGGAGCAACTGTACTGGAGGCTGCCATTGAAGGAGCGCGGGCGCGTTTCCGCCCGATACTAATGACCTCGTTTGCATTTATAGCAGGGTTGGTGCCGCTGGTAATAGCTACCGGTCCGGGTGCCGTAGGTAACCACACCATTGGAGCCTCGGCGCTGGGTGGTATGTTGTTTGGTACTGTGTTTGGCGTGATAATAGTACCAGGGCTGTATTACATATTTGGCAGCATGCAGGCAGGGCGTAAACTGATAAACGACCAGGACCTGAACCCGCTTACCGAAGACTTTGTAGAAGCACAGCAGGAAGCTGCACTTACGCGTACTGTACGCAAAATAATATCTAACCTGTTAAGAAGAAACAATAAAAATGAGAACAACAATTAAGTATATAACCGTTGCGCTTATCATGTTTTCGGCGGCCAGCTGTAAAATGTTTAAAGAGCCGCTGCGTGTAGAAAACCGTAAAGTACCGGCCAGTTTCCGCACATCGGTAGATACGGTGAATAGCGCGCGCATAGCCTGGCGTAACTACTTTACCGATACCAACCTGGTAAAGCTGATAGATACTGCACTGGCCAACAACCAGGAGCTAAACATTACCCTGCAGGAGATAAACATAGCCCGCAACGAAGTAAAGGCGCGCAAAGGCGAGTACCTGCCCTTTGGTGGGCTACAGCTTGGTGGCGGCCCCGATAAATCGGGTAAGTACACGTGGGATGGACAATCGGAAGAGGGGTGGAAAGAGGCCGATAGCAAACCGAAATATGTAGGCGACTTTGCTATTAGCGCTGTGTTTAGCTGGGAGCTGGATATATGGAGCAAACTGCGTAATGCCAAGCGCGCTGCGGCAGCGCGTTATCTGGGCAGCATAGAGGGTAAAAACTTTATGGTAACCAACCTGGTGAGCGAAATAGCCAACTCGTATTACGAACTGCTAGCCTTGGATAACCAACTGGATATTATAAACCAGAACATTAAAATACAGCAGGATGCCTTACAGATGACAAGGCAACTGAAAGAGAATGCCAAGGTATCGCAACTGGCAGTTAACCGGTTTGAAGCGCAGCTATTAAACACGCAAAACCGGCAGTACGAAATACAGCAGCAGATTGTAGAAACTGAAAACAAAATCAATTTTCTTACCGGCAGGTTTCCGCAGCCTATAACGCGCAACACGGCTTCGTTCAATACCATTGTATTCGATTCGATACGGGAGGGTGTGCCCAGCCAGCTACTGGAAAACCGCCCCGATATACGTAAAGCCGAGCAGGAACTGGTGGCCAGTAAGCTGGATATTAAAGCCGCTAAAGCCGCGTTTTTTCCTAACATAAGGCTATCGGCATCGGTGGGGTTTCAGGCGTTTAACCCGGCGGTATGGTTTAACCCGGCATCGCTTATATACAGTGTGTTTGGCGACCTGATGGCACCGCTGATTAACCGTAATGCCAACGTAGCCGCTTACAAGAGCGCACGGGCTAAACAAATACAGGCCGTTTACGGATTTGAAAAAGCTGTGTTGAATGCACACATAGAAGTGGTGAACCAGCTATCGGGTATAGATAAGTACACCAACAGCTATAACACCAAAGCTAACGAGGTGAACATACTTACACAATCTATCACCGTATCGGATAACCTGTTTAAATCGGCGCGGGCCGATTATATGGAAGTATTGCTTACACAACGTGAAGCGCTTGAAACAAGAATGGAACTGATAGAGATAAAGAAAAAACAACTGGCCGCCGAGATAAACGTGTACAAAGCACTGGGTGGTGGCTGGAGATAATGTAACCACCTAACCAACAAACCATAAGCGGGCTATGTAATACTATATAGCCCGCTTATGGTTTTACGTACTATCAGTTTATCGGGGTTGCGCATACTTAGCAGGCGTGCTATGTGATTATCATCGGCCATTATATATTGTATTGAATCGGCCTGGCCGGTACCGGTGCGTATTATTAGTGCTGCCGGCAGTCCATTTACATATACGGGTTGGTATGCCATATCGCCGGTTGTGTTTTCGGGTAGTGCCATAATGCCCAGTAAAAACTTAACCACCTTAGCCAAGCCCAACAGCGGGCGTACTGCAGCCGAACGTTTGCCGCCACCATCGCTGTATAATTCAATATCGTTTTTAAATAGCGTTTCGAGGGCACTGCGGTCCTGTGTATTTAGTGCCAGTAAAAATGCTTCGGTAAGCGTGCGGATAGCCGATGCATCGGGTTGGTAGGTTGCCGAACGCCCCAGTTTCTCGCGTGAGCGGTGTAATACCTGCCGGCAGTTATCGGCTGTAAGGCCGGTAACTTCGGCTATGTAGGTATATTCATCATTCAGGCTTTCGCGCAGTACAAATACAGCCCGCTCTACAGGGTTAAGCCGCTCCAGTAAAAACAGTAACCCATACTCAATAGTCGGCAAAGGGTCGGGTTCGGTAGTAATGTATGGCTCAGGTAGCCAGGTACCTTTGTAGGTTTCGCGCTCTTTTTTCAATTCATCCAGGCGCTTAATACACCGGTTTACCGCCATACGTGCCAGATACGCTTTAGGATTTACCACATCGGTAGCCGTGAGCCACTTTTCAAACACATCCTGCACTACATCTTCGGCCTCGTGTACACTGGCCAGCATGTTGTAGGCTATTTGAAATATGTATGGCTTTAAAGCAAGAATATCGCGTGTAAGCTGCATAGTGGTTACCCGTTGTAAAACAAATATAAAACAACATAGCCGGCAGCATGGCTACCGGTTATGTAGAATCAACCTCTTTTTTTCTTAGCAATATCGCACAGCATATCTGAGTGTATGTTAAGGCCTATGTTGCCAATGTTGTAATAAAACTCGCTGGCAGTAATCCATACTATTTCGCAGATACTTCTTTCATCGTAGTATGCCGCCAGTTTGTTAAACATCTCCTGCTCCATTTTGCGATGGCGGGCCAGCATGGTTACAAAATCGAGCAGCACTTTTTCTTTAGTGCTAAACTGCGAACTGGTGTTATAGTTTTCCAGTTCATCAAACTTTGCCTGGTCCATACTGGCGGCAATAGTTTGTGCACGGCCTATATCTATACAAAACAGGCATACGTTAATACGCGCAACGTGCTCGCGCACCAGCATTACAGTTTCGGCGGGTAGCTTTAGTTTTTTATCCAACTCGTTTATTTTGCCCGAGAACATACCAAAGCTAACCGGCATACGTACCCAGGTTACTTTGAGCGGTGTAATAACCTTGCCAAAGCGCAGGCGTGCAAAAAGGTAAATAAGTTTCCATAAAAGGCCCGAGGGTTTCTCTACGGGCATAAGAAAGGGAGCATCCATAGTAATTATGTTTTTGTACCATGGAGCAGCCTTTAGCTGTTTTGTGACAATGGGAGGGAACTATTTTTTCGTAAGTAATTTTAACAACACATTAAATTATTAAATAATTTATTTGCTACAGGGGGTGGGTTAACATCAAATTTTTGCACTGGCCTGTAAATAAACCACTTACGAGTGGGGTGGGTTAACGTTTTTCAGTGAAATTGAGGGTAGGCTGATGCGGTAAATACTTTTGCATGCTATAAAATACCGGAAAGTTTATTCCTGAGTAATTATTGTACTTAACATATTTAATACCGTACTTTGTAGCCTTATGAGCAAGTACCGCCGTGAGCAAACTTTTAACGAAGAAAAAGCCAACTGGATAACCCATGCGGCCGGTATTGCGTTTGCGATAATTACTATTCCATTTCTTATAGCCTATGCTATTGAAAAAAATAGTGTATCTACCATCTGGGGGGTATCGGTGTTTGGGGCGGCTATGTTTTTAGTGTACCTGGCCTCTACGGTTTACCATGCCACCAAACCCAATACCAATGCCAAACGTACCCTGCGTATTTTCGACCATATCGGCATATTTTTAATGATAGGCGGCAGCTACACCCCGCTGGTATTAAAGTATATAGACACCCCTACAGCTACCTGGTTTCTGGGGGTAATGTGGGGCATAATAGTACTGGGCAGTATCTTAAAGGTATATCATACCGGTAAGTATGTATTGCTGGAGGTGGCTATTTACATAGCCCTGTCGAGTATGCTGGTGTTTATTATACAGCCACTGGTGGCCAATATCCCTTCAGAGATATTTACCTATATACTGGCCGGGGGTATTTTTTACGGCATAGGCGTAGCGTTCTACCTCTGGAAAAAACTAAACTACCACCATGCTGTATGGCATGTGTTTGTACTGGCAGGCACGGTTACACACTTTGTAGCTATTTACAAAAGCGTACCGTTGCAGGTTAAGTTTTAAAGTATCGCTTTCAGCTCAGTCAGCGTATTTATTTCGTAGGTTACCGGCTGGTACTTGCTGTTCTTCTTTTTCGGGTTAAAGTACACCTGGTCCATACCGGCATTACGCGCACCTACTATATCGGTATTATAGTTATCGCCTATCATAATACACTCATCGCAAAAGGTACCTGCGCGCTGCATGGCTATTTCAAATATCTGTTTGTCGGGTTTTTGAGTGCCTACTTCTTCACTTACTATAATGTGCTCAAAAAATGGTTTCAGGCCGCTGTTCTCTACTTTTATCCATTGCACCTCGGCAAAGCCGTTGGTAATAAGGTGCATTTTATATTTCCGTTGCAGGTAATTCAGTACCTCAATTGCATCGCTAAACAGGTGGGTCATGCGCGGGCTGTAATCCAGGTAGGCCTGCGCCATACGCTCGGCCAGTTGTTCATCTACTACACCAAACTCTTTCAGCGTATCTTTAAACCTGCCCACCCGCAGTTGCTCTTTGCTTACTATGTTGTTGTGGTACTTGGCCCAGTAGCGGTCGTTAATAGGCACATAGCGGTTATGAAAATTGCCAAACACCGGTATGCCACGTTCGGCCAGGTTCTCTTCGGTATATATCAGTTCCAGCGCCTTGCGGCTGTTGGTGTCAAAATCCCACAGGGTATGGTCTAAATCAAAAAAAATGTGCTTGTACGGTTTCATTACGCGTGTAAAGGTGAGAATAAATTAAGCATTATGCTACCGCTGGCTAAAGCCAACGGCAATTGAAAAGCTGGATGATATATAATAACCGGGCTAAAGCCCGGTAGAAATCAGCCGATCTCCTGGCACAACTCTATCAACACTCCGTTGGCCGACTTAGGATGAAAGAAAAACACCAGCTTGTTATCGGCTCCCTTTTTAGGTTTCTCGCTTATTGGCTGAAAGCCCTCGGCCTTTAGCCGTTCTACTTCTTTCTCAATATCCTCTACCGCAAATGCCAGGTGGTGTATGCCTTCGCCCTTTTTGTCAAGGTATTTGGCAATAGCGCTTTCGGGGCTGGTGGCATGTAATAGCTCTATTTTACTTTCGCCTATTTTAAAAAATGAGGTATTAACGTTTTCAGATTCAACCATTTCTGTCTTGTAGTGGGGTGCACCCAGCAATTTGGCAAATACCTCGTTCGATTTTTCAAGGTCTTTAACAGCAATTCCTATATGTTCTATCTTGTGCATCTGACATTTTTTCTGATTCGTTACAAAGGAACAATTATTGATTAATTTTGCGCACTAAATATTACGTTATGCTGTTTGTATCGGATAGTGCAAAAAACAAAATTGAAGAGATTATAGTAAAGGACAACAAGCCCGGCCACTTTGTGCGTATTACTGTAAACGGTGGCGGTTGCTCGGGGCTATCGTATAAAATGGATTTTGATAACGAAATAAAACCCGATGACCAGATATTTGAAGATAAGGGCGTGAAGCTGGTAACCGACCTGCGCTCGTTCCTGTATGTATGTAATACTACCCTCGATTTTTCGGATGGGTTGAATGGTAAGGGGTTTGAGTTTAAAAACCCTAACGCCAGCCGTACCTGCGCCTGCGGCGAAAGCTTTGCTGTATAACTGATATTAAACCTGCCTTTATGCTAAACAGCAGTTGGCAGGTTTTTTAAAATAAATTTGGTTTATAAAATAAACTGGTTTATGTTTGAGTTATAGTTTATAACCAAAATGCACAACTATGGATACTACACGTAACTCACTTACCGCCGATAAGAGCATGGAAATAATACAAAGTATGATTGCCACTGCCAAAAACAACATTAAAGATGATGGGTTTCATTTTTTACTGTGGGGGGTACTGGTAATACTGGCCAGCCTGGCCCAATACTACCTGGCAGTGGTTGCAGAATACCCCAACAACTTTTTACCCTGGATGGTAATGCCGGTAATAGGTGTACCCGCAGCCCTTATATATGAGTGGCAGAAAAAGAAAACCGAAAAAGTAAAAACACTTTTCGATCAGGTGTTTAGCTGGCTATGGCTGGCCGTGGGGGTATGTATGTTTCTGGTTATTTACATCAGCGTAAGCAACCATATACCGCCAGTGCCTTTTATTATGGCTATTGTTGGCGTGGGTACGTTTGTATCGGGCACTATACTAAGGTTTAAAATGCTGGTAGCCGGGGGCATAATATTCTGGTTGGGTGCCTTTGTATGTACACTTACCACACCGGCAAACCAGTTGCTGGTAAATGCAGTAGCCACATTCTTAGGTTACATAGTACCGGGTATATTGCTATGGAAAGGCTATAAAAAGGAGAACCATGTTTAAACCACTGGACCCGTTATTACATTCGGAACTAAGGCTGGCGGTTATGTCGCTGCTGGTGGGGGTTAAAGAAGCCGAGTTTTCTTTTATTAAAGAAAAAACCGGGGCTACCGCCGGCAACCTGAGCGCGCAATTACAAAAACTGTATGAGGCAGATTACATCGTCATTGAAAAATCGTTCAGGGGCAACTACCCGCTTACTACCTGCCGTATTACTAAAAAAGGTATTGAGGCATTTGAGAAATATGTAGAAGCATTAAAGGATTACATTACCAAAAAGTAAACTAAAAACACAGTTATGGAAATCAATCAGAAAGACGACAAAAACAAAGTAACCGGGCTGGTATTTGTAGGGTGCCTGTTTGTAGGCATGGGTGTAGGTTATTTCACCGGCCAGTTTCGCGCTGGCCTGTTTATTGGTATGGGCATAGGATTTCTTACATCGGCGGCATACCTGGTGCGGCGTTAACATAGTAGGCACGGAAATACTATTTCTGAAAATTTGCAAAAATCAGTTTTTAGGGCACCTTTGGCAAGCAAATGGTATGTACCATCGCAAAAACTAAAAATATGCAACGCAAACTCCTACTCACACTATCTATTATCGCATTTTTCTTTACCGGTTCGGTAATGGCACAGGCCATTGGCCACCTGACGGTATTTTCAGACGACGGCGATAAATTTTATTTAATACTAAACGGCGAACGTCAGAATAGTGTGGCGCAAACCAACATCCGTATAGAGGACCTTAACCAACCGCAGTACAGCACTAAAATCATTTTCGAAGACAAGGAGCTGACCGAAATTTCTAAAACGCTTTACATTGCCGATGCTTCTACCGGCTCGCTGATGGATGTTACCTACAAAATTAAACGCGATAAAACCGGCAAGCCTAAACTGAGTGCATTCCCTTTCTCGGCTATTCCGGTTCGCCAGGGTTTTGTAGCACCATCTAATGTATATGTAGTACACTATGGCGCGCCTGCACCGGCACCTGCCCCAACACCGGTACCCGCTACCAGCACCACCGTAACACAAACCACTACTACCCGTACCAACGGCGAAACTGTAGGCGCCAATGTAAATGTGGCCGGTCTTAATATGAACGTTACCGTTACCGACCCGCTGATGAATACCGAACTGACCACCACCCATACGACAACTACCACCACCACTACTAATACACCACGCCAGCCCGAACAACCGGTACAGCCGGTGCAACCTGTTGGTTGTGTAGGCAGCTACCCAATGGGCGCTACCGACTTTGCCAGCGCGCTTAGTACGGTTAAAGGCCAGGGCTTTGACGAAACCCGCCTAAAAACTGCCAAGCAGATTGCCGGTGGCAACTGCCTGAGCACTAACCAGATTGTAGATATATGCAAAGTGTTTGGCTTTGAACAAACCAAATTGGATTTTGCCAAGTTTGCCTACGACCACTGCACCGAGCCTAAAAACTATTTTAAAATAAACAACGTGTTTGGTTTCAGCTCGAGCGTAGATGAGTTAACCGACTATATAAGCGGCAGACAATAATTAGTAATACATAAAAGAGGGCCTTAGCGGCCCTCTTTTATTTTATAAACTTGCAGATATGAAACGTGTAGTAAAATTTGTTGCAGTTATACTATTAGCTGTTACCGCCACACAGGTACAGGCACAAAAACCAAAGGTGGTGTACCACCCTTGCTTTTTAATGGATAGTGTAGATGCCCGCCTGTTGTTTATACAACAAAATGCCACCCGTGTATTTGTAGATACCTTCGACTGCCGTCAGGAACTGCTGAACAAAATTGCCGGCCTTTATGTGTCTACCAAAAACAAAAAGTACCTCGATGCACTAGCCGCTATCCGCCAAAACCCATCGGCTAAAGTAGAAGAGCTATATACCGACCCGGTTACACGGATAATAGAAAACGATTTTACAGCCTTTGTAAATGAATTGTACCTGGCTAAAGGCAGGTACCTGCCGCTGGAGAAAGAAATGGTGACCGCCCTAAATATGATAGTAGGCTATAAGCCACTAAAACAAAAATACCTGCCACTATTAAAAATAGAAATAGAGAAAGCAAAGGATAAACAGGACAACACCCGCAAATACTATCTGGAAAAACTAAAACTGAAAATAGAAGAAGACACCCACTAATACCGGTTGCCATTTATTTTTACATTCGGCACACTAAAACCAAACCCTTAACCGTTATAACTGAAAACACACCCTATGGAGATTGTAACAGTAATACTCGAAATACTTAAGTACACCCTGCCCGCGCTGATAGTTTTTCTTACCGCTTACTATCTGCTAACCCGCTATATGGCTAAAGATGCTACTGAAAAAGCTATTGAGTTTAAAATGAAACGCGACAAAGAAATTGTGATGCTGCGCCTGCAGGCCTACGAAAGGCTGGCCCTGTTTCTGGAGCGTATTAATTTTGCCCCTGTTATTTCGCGGGTACGTACACCCGATATGCTGGCCAGCGAGTTGCAGTATGCCGTGGTAAAAAATATTCGTGAGGAATTTGAACACAACCTCTCGCAACAGATCTATGTATCGAGCGATGCCTGGAACCTGATAGTACAATCGAAAGAAGAGATGATGAAAACCGTGAACCTGATTGGAACCAAGTTACCCCCCGATGCCAGTGCCGGCCAGTTAATCAATGCCATATTCAGCGGCATACAAAACGCCAACGCCCCGTTGCCTACCGAGCATGCGCTGGAGTACCTCAAAAACGAGTGCCGCCAGCTTTTCTAATCGTCGCTGCTTTACTTATTTGGTGTAGCTATTTTCTTTTAGTGGTAACTCACTATCATTGCACCAATGAAAAAATTTACCACCGATAGCGGCATTGAAATACAACGCACCTATAGCCCCGTAACTCCGGCTAACGAAGAGCCCGGCCAGTTTCCGTTTACACGCGGCGTACACCCCGAGATGTACCGTAGTAAACTATGGACCATGCGCCAGTACGCTGGTTTTTCTACCGCCGAGGAAAGTAACAAGCGCTACCACTATCTGCTTTCGCAGGGGGTAAGTGGCTTAAGTGTGGCTTTCGATTTACCCACCCAAATTGGATACGACAGCGACCATGCACTGGCCGAAGGCGAAGTAGGTAAGGTAGGTGTGGCTATCGATTCGCTGGAAGATATGGAAACGCTTTTCAATGGTATTAAGCTGGAAGATGTTTCTACCAGTATGACTATTAACAGTACAGCGTACATCCTTCTCTCATTATACATAGCATTGGCTAAAAAGCAGGGCGCCGACTTAAAAAAAATATCGGGCACTATACAAAACGATATACTGAAAGAGTATGCCGCCCGCGGTACGTATATCTATCCCCCAAAGCCCAGCATGAAAATTATTACCGATATTTTTGAATACTGTAACACCGAAGTGCCGAAGTGGAACACCATCTCTATATCGGGCTACCATATCCGCGAGGCCGGCTCTACTGCTGTACAGGAAATAGCCTTTACACTCAGCAATGGTAAAGCCTACTGCCAGGCCGCACAAAAAAAGGGATTGGATATAAACCAGTTTGGCCAGCGCCTGTCGTTCTTCTTTAATGCGCACAACAACTTTTTTGAAGAGGTAGCTAAGTTTAGGGCTGCACGCCGCATGTGGGCTACAATGACAAAGCAACTGGGTGCTACCGATGCGCGGGCGCAAATGTTGCGTTTTCATACCCAAACAGGTGGCAGTACGCTAACGGCACAGCAACCTAAAAACAATATATCGCGGGTTACCTTACAGGCACTTGCGGCTGTATTGGGCGGCACACAATCGCTGCACACTAACGGTTACGACGAAGCACTATCACTGCCAACCGAAGAGGCGGCCAAAGTAGCACTGCGCACACAACAGATAATAGGCTTCGAAAGCGGAGTAACCGAAACAGTTGACCCATTGGCGGGTTCTTACTTTGTAGAAACACTTACCGACCAGATTGAAGCCGAAGCCTGGAAATACATTGAACGCATAGATGAAATGGGCGGCAGTGTAGCGGCTATCGAGCAGGGATTTATGCAAAACGAAATTGCCCGTGCATCGTACAGCTACCAGAATGCTATCGAAAGTCAGGAAAAAATAATAGTGGGTGTAAACAAGTTTACCGAGAAAGAAGCAGCACCCGAAGGCCTGTTGCGTATAGATGATTCTATCCGCAAAGTACAATCAGAAAAACTGGCTTCGCTGCGCGCGCGCCGTAACAACGATAAGGTAAAAGAAACCCTCAAGGCTATTAAACAGGCAAGCATGGATGAGAAAAACATTATGCCGTTTGTAATAGAAGCAGTAGAAAATTACGCTACCCTGGGCGAGATAGCTGATAGCCTGCGCGAAATTTACGGTGAGTATCAGGGCTAAAATGATTGCTGGTAAGGTTTCGTAAATTTTAACCTTCATTATTCTTTAGTTGGGTAGTATAGCCCGTAGTTACTCCTATATTAGCGGCATGCGCGGGTTTTTTCTTTTTCTATCGGTACTGTTGGTTGCGTCGTGCAACAAACAGTTTGTAGCAACAGGCTATAAGTTTGATGAAAGAAAGCTGATAGCAGGTTCGGCCGCCGATAGCGCGATGCTTTTAGTTATTCGCCCGTATAAGGATTCGCTTGATAAACAAATGGGCGAAGTGCTGGTCATATCCGATACTATACTTAGCAAAGCCGGCAACCCCGAAACAGATTTAGGTAACCTGATGTGCGATCTGGTGTTGGTACAAAGCCGTTACTACGCACAGGGTAAAATACCCGATGTATCTAAAATAGATTTTACTTTTCTGAACCCGGGTGGTATACGCTTACCCAACTTACCCAAAGGCAACATTACGCTGGGCCGCGTAATGGAGTTAATGCCTTTTGAAAATCTGATTGATATTATAACGGTAGATGGGCATACACTCGACACGCTGTTTAATTTTATGGCTGCTAAAGGTGGTTGGCCGGTAAGCGGGGCGCGTTACAAAATAAGTAACGGAAAAGCGGTAGAGGTGTATATACAAGGGCAACCACTGGATGTAAATAAACAATACACACTGGCCGTATCTGACTACCTGGCGCAGGGCGGCGATAATTGCAAAGCGCTGATACCCTATCCTAAATTAATGCTGAAAAAATCGCTGCGCGATGCGCTGATTGACGGGATGAAAGAAATAAACACGCGTGGTGAACATATAAAGAGTATTATTGACGGCCGGGTACAACACGCACAGTAGCATGAAACGGAAAGATTTTATACAACGTACTGTTAGTGCCGGCATATTATTGAGTGCGGGCGCATTTCCGTTAGAGGCTATTGCAAAAGGTGATACAAAAAAAATTACCATACTGCACACCAACGATCAGCACTCGCGGATAGAACCTTTTCCAATGGATGGGGGCAAGTACCAGGGGCTTGGTGGTTTTGCGCAACGTGCAACACTTATTAAGCAAATACGTAAGCAGGAGCGCAACGTGTTGTTGTTAGATAGCGGCGATATATGGCAGGGCACACCTTACTTTAATATATACGGCGGCGAGCTGGAGTTTAAGTTGATGAGTGAAATGAAGTATGATGCCACCACACTTGGCAATCACGATTTTGATGCAGGTATAGATGGTTTTGTAAAACAGCTTAAGCACGCCAACTTTCCTTTTCTTAATTGCAACTACAACTTTGCCGATACAGCAATGGAAGGGCGCATACTGGCGCACAAAACTTTTTTGTTGGATGGTGTAAAGGTAGGTGTGTTTGGTGTGGGTATTGAACTTCAGGGGCTTGTGCCGAAAGATTTATATGGCAATGTGCAGTATAACGACCCTATAAGCGCAGCCAACAAAACGGCTGATGCTTTGAAGTTACAACACGGATGTGATTTGGTAGTTTGCCTCTCGCATTTAGGATATAAATACGAGGAGAAAAAAGTAAGTGATATTGATTTGGCACATCAAACAAAAAACATAGATTTGATACTGGGCGGACACACTCACACTTTTTTCGATAAGCCCGAAGAGATACTAAATGCGAATGGAAAAAAAGTACTGATCAATCAGGTTGGTTGGGCAGGTATTTGTGTGGGCCGTTTAGATTTTTATTTTGAACCGGAAAAGAAAGTTGTGTTAGCTTCATCGGCACCATTGCTGATAGAAAATAAAACGACTTCAGATTAATTTTTTTTGGTAAAAAAGGAAGTAAGCGAAACTATTTTTCAGTCAAAAAAAAATATTTCCACACCCGAAAAAAATATTGCAAAAACAAGACCACAAAAATTTTTTTGTAAACATTCTTTTCCTCATTTTCACATCGTCTTCACGACATACACACATTTTAGAACAACCCTTAAACAGACATAGTGAGCATGAAAGAAAAATCGGCAATCAGCGTTTGGAACAACTGTCTAGAAATAATAAAAGATAATGTAAGCGCTCAAAGTTTCAAAACGTGGTTCGAACCGATAAAGCCTGTTGAGTTACAAGGCAGCGTTCTTACTATACAGGTTCCTTCTCAGTTTTTTTACGAGTGGCTCGAAGAGCACTACGTTTCGTTACTACGCAAAACCATTAAGCGCGAACTTGGCGTAACCGCAAGGCTCGAATACAGAATTGTAGTTGAGAACTCAAACGCAAGCACACCTTCAACAGTCGATTATCCAAATCAGAACTCAGGTAACAACACTAACCCCGAAGTTGGCTTCCCTTATTTTTTAAGTGGCAACCAAATCAAAAATCCTTTTGTAATTCCGGGATTGAAAAAAATTAATGTTGACCCACAACTTAACTCTAACTACAATTTCGATTCGTTGGTAGAGGGCGATTGCAACCGACTGGCACGTAGCGCTGGTTATGCCGTTGCACAAAAGCCGGGTGGCACTGCATTCAATCCACTGGTAATATATGGTGGTGTTGGTTTAGGTAAAACACACTTAGCACAGGCTATAGGCAACGAGGTGAAAGCCAACTTTCCTAACAAGACAGTACTATATGTAAGCAGCGAGAAATTTACCAATCAGTTTTTCGATGCAGTAAAAAATAACTCGGTTAACGATTTCGTACACTTCTATCAGTTGATAGATGTGTTGATTGTGGACGATATCCAGTTTTTTGGTAACAAAGAGAAAACACAGGATATCTTCTTCCACATCTTCAACCACCTGCACCAAAACGGCAAACAGCTGGTATTAACTACCGACCGCCCTCCGCGCGATCTGGAAGGTATGGAAGAACGTTTGCTATCGCGTTTTAAATGGGGGCTTAGTGCCGATTTGCAGGTTCCCGATTTTGAAACCCGTATTGCCATACTGGAAAAGAAAATGTACGCCGATGGCATAGAATTGCCACGCGAGGTTGTTGAGTTTGTAGCTTACAACATTAACACCAACGTGCGCGAACTGGAAGCTGCCCTTATATCGCTGCTGGCTCAGGCATCGCTTAATAAAAAAGAGGTTGACCTTGACCTTGCCAAAAAGATTATCAAGAACTTTGTTAAGAGTATCTCACGCGAAGTATCTATCGATTACATACAAAAAACTGTGTGCGATTACTTTACTGTGCCGGTAGATATGCTGCGCGAAAAAACCCGCAAGCGTATGATAGTGCAGGCGCGCCAGCTATCTATGTTCCTGGCTAAAAACTATACCAAAAACTCGCTGAAAGTAATAGGCAAGCACTTTGGTGGCCGCGACCACTCTACCGTTATCCACTCGTGCCAGGCGGTACAAAACCTGATAGATACCGATCAGGAGTTTCGCGAGGCAGTGGCCGACATACAGAAAAAGATACAAATGAGCATATCGTAGTAGTATTGAGTAGTTAGTATCAAGTAATTAGACCAATAACATATAAAGCCCCTCTGTGTATTTCGCAGAGGGGCTTTATTGTACAGTAATGCTGCCAAACTGGGGCCATATGGCTGTTTCTCAATACTCAATGCTAAATTCTCAATACTTTTTCTGAATAGAAGTTGCTTGATTGTGTGGAATTTATATTTTTGTCGTCCTTTTGAAAGAAGGGACAGTTCTTAAAGTTTTAACTGGTAGCAAGGTGAGGTGGATGAGTGGCTGAAATCAGTAGTTTGCTAAACTGCCGTACTGGTAAAACGGTACCGAGGGTTCGAATCCCTCCCTCACCGCTTAAAACTTTAAAATACACTTTCGGGGTGTAGCGCAGCCCGGTTAGCGCACCTGCTTTGGGAGCAGGGGGTCGCAGGTTCGAATCCTGCTACCCCGACATAGAAAAGGCGAAATTCAGAAATGGATTTCGCCTTTTGCTTTT
>CAYREY010000061.1:0-31354 GCA_964423405.1 uncultured Chitinophaga sp.
GGCACCTGTAAACGTACGCTACCAATAGAACCGGTTTCCTGTACTTTCCACGTACGGCCTACAATCATGCGACCCAGTGGCGATACAGTATTTGCCCAGGTTGTAATTGAACCTCCATTGTCAGAAACACCTAAAAATACTTTATCACTTCCAAATGTATTAGTGTTAAGTGCATTGGTAGCCTGTACAGTACCTCCCAATGCAACAGCAACCAATCCGGATGTGTTTACCGATTTTGATTGTTTTTGATTAATACCCCCTACATCATCGCGGCCTATAATTGCAACATCTTTATTGTACGAACCAGCAGTAGAAGCATTCCATATAACAGAACCATCCGATGCTATGTAGTTAGTAGCAACAGTCTGATCCAGTGTGGTACCATAACGCACTGCTAGATAGGATGCAATCTGTTGCTTTTCTGTAGTAGATAGTACTCTGTTATAAAGAATGTACTCCGGCACTTCACCATAGAAAACATTACCCGGCGAAGCTCCCAAATGCACATTACCGTTCGAACTAAAGTTAGCATTAGATGATAACGATTGGTATTGTTGCCTTCCATCAAAATAAGCTCTCCAGTTGTTAGTAGCAGAGTGCTGATTGAATACATGGTAACGTAATGCATCCACTACCGGACCTTGTACTGAAGCAGAAGCACCTTCAACCAACGCAAGAGTTGATGGGTTCCACGCCTTACGCACATCTGTACCAAAGCCTGTGTATATATTGCCATCATCCCAAGTGTAGTGGTGACCAAACGCAGAACCCGGACCGCCAAAATAATAAGGAAAACCACGTTGCGCGTTGTTAGAGTAACTGCGTACTACGCTAAATACGTCGCCCGATGTTAGAGCCGTGTAGAATGTATTATTAGGTGCGCCGTCTATACGCATATAATCATCGCCATCAAATATTACAACCGGGTTATAGTTAAGCCCGCCGGCAGATAACTGCGGATCGCTGTTTACGTAATCAATATCGCGGTCAAACGGACTTTGATCCTGCCATGCACCAGCCCCGGAAATAAAGTTATTAGAGCCGTTAATATTTACTCCGGCATCGGCTTTGTACCATAAGCTTAAGCCAGTTACAATACCAGCAGGCGCTGCAACGTTACGGCCGTAAGTAAAGTAGTTGCCATTGGCCAGATTAAGGGTAACCTCCTGCGAGCCGTTAACAGCAATTTCAGTAACCGTACCCGAAGTAAAACCGGGTGTAGTACTAACCAATAAATGTGTAATACCGGGTATACCTGCTATACGCAATGTTACGTTACCTAAATCACCATTGGTTTCCTGTACTTTCCAAACGCGTTGCAAGCGGGCATTTACACTGGTACCCGAATAAGACGTAAAGGTATTAGTAGCACCATTGTCGCCAACTGCCAGAAACTGTATGTTAGATGCTATTGAAGTTGAATTGGCCGCATTGGTAGCAGCAATGCTACTGCCAAGTGCCATTGTAAATACAACAGTTCCGGTTGGGGTTTTAGATTGTTTTTGCAGCAAGCCCGAAATATCATCGCGCCCTACGGCCAGTACACCATTCTGGTAAGTGGCATCGGCTGTCCAAAGTACGGTGCCGTTAGAGGCCGTATAAGAAACCGGACTGGCTGGTGTACCAAGTGTTAACCCGTATTTAACTGCCAGATATGTTTCTACTTTAACCCGCTCTGTAGCACTTAGCTGCCATGGGTAGTATATCACTTCCGGTATCATACCATCCCAGCCACTGCTGGTTGTTCCACCATCTACATAAGTACCTATCGAAAAGTCACCGTTATCATTTACAACAGTACCAGTCCATGTAGCTGCATCACGTGTGCCCTGTGCAGCCTGTACCCCATCGGCAAATAATGTTGCATTATTTGTAGCGGTAATTCCGGGGCTTTCATAAACCGCCTCAGCAATACGTGGCGCGCCATTAATAGTCCAGAACAAACCAGTACTTAAAGGTGATGTTACGTTCGAAAGAATAAGGTTATCGCCACCTGTTACTGCGCTTGAATTGAAATTGAAACGGCCTGAGTTCGACTGATCGTTGCCATGATAAACTGCGTGATCTGAACCGCCGGTAGTTTTTGTGCTAACCATATACATGGTGCGGCCTTTTCTACCAATAGGTAATCCATTAGGATTATCTATACTCATCATCTCATCGTTTACTATAGCAACCGATGGGTTAAAATTAAGCAGGTTGGCACTAGTTGTTGTATAAAGAATTGGAGTACCTCCATTAAGTGTAAAACTATTCTTGTTAGCGCTCTGGTCGGCCCAGGTAGTCATAATTGCACCATCTGTATTAGGCGATACACCGGCATCTGGCTTAACCCATATACCCAACGTTGCGCCCGATGTAAATAAACGACTGTCCGGTATCGACCCCATCACATTACTGTTATCAGGTCCTGAGTACCGAAGCTCAAACACCTGGGCACTTGTATTATCACTGTAGCGTACATCAATATCGTGCATGCCGGCAGCTAAACTGATTGCACTACTGGTGGTTGTAGTATTATTAGCCGTAAGTACCAGTAAACCATCAATAAACAAAGCTGCGGCATCATCAATACCCACCAGACTAAATGTATAGTTACCACCGGTTGCAATCTGCAACTTACCTGTAAGCCATATCGTAAATGCATCGCCGCGTTCCGATGCCAGATAATTTTCGGGGTTAGATGCAGAATGTATAAAACCGGTTTGAAGTAAATTGCCGGGAACGCCCAAAGCAGGTGAAGCGGTAAACGCATCGTACAAACGATAAGTTAACCCGTTAACATCACCGGTTGTGCTTATTACCCCGCCCGGTGCGTTCTGGTATCTGCCAAAAGTAAAGTACTGGCCGTTACTTAAAGCAACACCGGTTGCTGTAGAAGAAGAAAGTGCAATTTCTGACACCAAAGTTGTTAGTGCAGCATCTGCATAAATCAACAAGTGAGTTGCAGCAGCATCGCTAACCTGCAAAGTTACAGTTCCGTTGTCAGCCCCTGTGCGCTGCACCTTCCAGGTACGATTCATACGCACATTGCAGCTTGCAGTACCCGCAAACTGTGTATAGAAAGTATTTGCCCCGTTATCACCAAAGGCAATAAATGATTTATCGGAAGTAAATGTACCGGTATTACTACTGTTAGAAGTTGAAATAGAGGCCCCTTTTGATATAACCACCATACCCCCGGAATTGGTTACACCGTTATTTTGAGAGCGTGATTGCTTTTGGCTAAGAAGTGACAAGTCATCTCTACCTATTACGGTAATATTATTTTTATATCCGGCGTTAGCTGTAGCATCCCAAATTACGGTCCCATCTGCTGTTATGTAGTTATATGGGGTTGACTGGTCGAGGGTTTGACCATACTTTATAGCAAGATAACTACGTATCTTTTGCCTATCGGTAGCATTTGTGTTGGCCACATCGTACATAATTACTTCGGCAATGCTTCCGGCCATGTATTCCTGCACAGCACCAGCACCACCACTCATACGGCAACCTAAACTATAACGATTAACATTAAAAACAGTATTAGTATAGGTAGTTGTTGCCAGGTTTCGGGCATTAACTGATTGAACAAACTGGTTAGACCCGTTAAAACCAGCCTCGTGAATATAAGTTCCACCGGGTGTCATACCATTGGTATTGCCCTGATACGCACTATTACGGTAAGCTACAAAATTATTTGCGCCGTTGTTACGCATAAACAACACCGCGTTGCTGGCTACGTTATTATCCAGGGTACCTGCGTTGGCTATACTTAATCCACCAGCATTTGCACTATTGCCACCGGTTACGTTACCTACAATATAGGCATCTACAGCATTAGATGTTATTGGCGTAGAAAGATTAACCGCATTCTGAAAAAAGTCGTTACTGCCATCAAATGTTACTACAGGGTTATAGTTTATAAGATTTGCAGAAGTATTATAAAGAGGCTGATTGGCAACTGTTGCCTGTGTAGCCTGCCAAGCACGGGGGCTTAAGTCGTTCCAGGCAGTTACCGAGCCGCCCGAAGTGTTAACACCAGCATCTGCTTTAAGCCAAAGCACATTATTGGCTAGCACGTTACCAGGTGCTGCCTGAGGGAAAGTTGCAAAAGTAAAGAACTGACCATTTGTAAAATCCACATCAGCTTCCCAATTGGTACCATTTAGTGTCATTGCATATTCTGTAGAAGTACTAAAATCAGTACCGCTACTGCTTACCAGCAGGTAAACGTTTGCCACTTCAGTTGGCAACTTAACCGGCAAGGCACTACCATCATCCGGTACCTGTACCCTTACTGTACCCACTGTACCGGTTTCCTGCACTTTCCAAACTCTTGGCATGGTACGTCTGCCGCTTGGTGGTGTGGTGCCAGTCCATCCGGCTATACTGGCAGCGTTATCCCCCACTGCTTCAAAACTACGATCGGCACTAAAGCTGGCAGTATTCTGTGCATTGGTCGCCTCTACCGTACCTAAGCCTATGGTAACCATACCTATAGTTTGCGTAGTGGTTACCGTATTATCCCTAGATTTTGATTGCTTTTGATTTAAAGCAGATGCATCATCGCGTCCAATAATGGTAATATTATTCTTATACGCGCTGTTAGCGGTTGCATCCCACATTTTAGTAGTACCATCCGAGGCTAAATAGTCATAAGGCGTGGTTTGATCAAGCGTAAAACCATACTTAGCTGCAAGATAACTACGTACACGCTGCTTAGTATTACCACTGGTATTAGCGGCATCATACAATACAATTTCGGCAACATTGGCTCCAATATATTCTTGTACTGCACCGCCCGAACCACTCATACGGCATCCTACACTAAACTTACTTGAATTAAAAGCAGCGTTGGTGTAAGTGGTAACAGCCTGCGACTTACCATTGGTGTATTGCACATACTGATTAGCACCATTAAAACCAACTTCACACAAGTAGGTGCCGCCAACAGTAATATTGGTAGCATTACCGTAGCTACCATTACGCTCGGTAGTAATATTATTAGCACCATTGTTTCTTCTAAACAATACAGCATTACTTGCATTATTATAATCAAGCGTACCATTGCTGGCCGAGATGGACATAATACCTGAATAATTTGCCGAACCACCGGTAATATTTGTTACTATGTATGCATCAATTGCATTAGAGGTTATAGCCGATGAAAGATTGGTAGCGTTAAGCAAATAATCATTTATCCCATCGAAGGTTACTACAGGATTGAAATTATACAAATTGGCAGCAGTATTATAAATTGGTTGGTTTACCACATTAGGTTGTAAAGCATGCCAGCTACGATGACTAAGATCATTCCAACCACTTACTGTAGTAGTACCGGTAACACCCATATCAGCTCTTAGCCACAACACATTGTTTGTTGCTACACCACCGGGTGCAGGTGAAAAAGTTTGAGTAGCAAAAGTAAAGTATTGCCCATCGGTAAAGTTAACATCAGCCTCCCAGTTAGTACCGTTAAGTGTCATGGCAACTTCTGTTGCACCACTACTAAAATTACCATCCGCATCTATCAATAAATAAACGGCAGAATTCTCTACTGGAAGTGTAACACGTTGACCACTATTATTATCCGGAACCTGCAAACGAACGGTACCAACAGTACCGGTTTCCTGCACCCGCCAAACACGGGCAAGGGTAGATCTACCGGAAGGAGGTGTAGTGCCTGTCCAGCTAATCAATGTACCATTATCGCTTATAGCTTCAAAAGTTTTATCGGCTGCAAATGAGTTTGAATTAGCTGCGTTTGTAGCGGCAACTGTACCAAGGCCAATAGCTACCAGACCAGATACAGATGTACATTTACTTTGTTTCTGATTAAGTACTGCGTTATCATCACGACCAATTACGGTAATATTATTTTTGTAAATACCGTTAGCAGAAGCATTCCAGTAGATAGTCGATGCATCTGATGCGGTGTAGTTAGTTGCTGTAGACTGGTCGAGCGAAATACCATATTTGGTAGCCAGGTATGATTCAACCCTGTTCCGCTCAGATGCGGTCATAGACCATGGGAAAATTAAAGATTCTGCAATATTACCATTAAGGGTATTTCCACTTATACTACCATCAGGAGTACCGCCCATAGCCACATCAAAATTATCGTTAGGGTAAACAATCCAGTTACGCCCTAGCGGGGATGTAGTAGTTGTAAGTTTACGCCCTTCGGCATAAAGCATAGCGTTTTCTGTAGTAGTAGTGGTATAAGTAGCATAAGTTGTAGAGTATAAATGCGGAGCTGAACTTACGCTACCAAAAGTAGGCTGGAATAACCATTGAGATGGCGTATAGTAAAGATCTGAACCAAAACCGCCGAAACGCGTATCTGTGGTGCCGTTATTGTATATGTAGCTGCCATTACCGGTATTATCGGCTCCATACCCAAGTAGCTGCCCTACATCGGCAGAATTATTAGAGCGGGCCACAATGAACATTGAGCGCCCCTGCTGCCTGTAAGCCATACCATTGGCATCATCTGCTGTTTGTAGCATCCCTTCATTAAAATTCAACGAAGGATTATAATTTATAAGTTGTGCCTCTGTGGTATTATAATAGGTTATCGTACCCGACTTATTAGGAAGATGATTAGCATGGGAGCCATTATCCAACCACGAAGTTGCCGCAGCGGCATCAGATGCCGGCGTAACTCCTGCATCAGCTTTATACCAAACGCTTAACGGTATTGCATTAACAAATAAGCGCGCAGATGGGATGGCCCCCATAGTAACCTGATCGGGGCCCTGATAATACAAAGTACCTAGATTACCGCCTGTTCCATCACTCCACCTAAACTCCACATCATGGTATCCTGCTGTTAAACTAACTCCTGGAGTATTGAATGTTATGTTATTATTAAAAGCCCGTAGCACTCCATCAATAAATATTGCAGCTTCATCATCGGTATTAAGCGACTGGAATGTATATGTACCACCGGTAGTAATAAGCAGTTTAGCTTTGGTAACAATTGCAAAGTTATCGCCTATCTCGTTTCCAAAATTATCATCTACATCCTGAAAATCGCTTATATAGCCATATTGCTTGAGCGTTCCGCCCATGCCATCTTCGGGAGTTCCTTCAAAACCATTGTAAATCTCATAATAAACCCCATTAACCAGCCCAGATGAAACAATGCCGGCAGGAACAGCTATTGACTCTGTTGCTATTGTAAAATATTGGCCATTGGTTAAATCCACATCAGTTTCCCAGTTAGTACCACTAAGAGTAAGGGTGTAGGAAGTTGCTCCAGATGTAAAGTCACCATCAGCATCAACTAATAAATAAACGTTAGTAACCTCGGCGGGCAATTTTGCAGCTAAAGAACTACCATTGTCAGGTATTTGTATACGAACAGCACCAACCGTACCGGTTTCCTGTACTCTCCAAACTCTTTCAAGTATTCTCCTGTTTAACGGGGCGCCAGTAGCTGTCCACATCGCAAAACTTCCCATATTATCTCCAAACCCACTAAAAACTTTATCAACCAAAAACGAATTAACATTTGCATCGTTGGTTAGTTGAACTGCACCACCAAGAGCCATGGTAATAAGTCCTGCATTACTTGCCGACTTACTTTGCTTTTGGTTTAATCCAGAAGCATCATCACGGCCTATGATAGTGACTGCGTAATTATAACCGGGCGTATTAGCTACATTCCAGGCAATTGTTCCAGTAGAACCGTTCCAATCAGAAGCATAATAACTGGTAGGTATAGCATTATTATCTAACAACTGTAAGCCATATTTAATCCCCAGATAAGATTCTATCTTTTGTTTTTGTAGTGCAGTAATTGCAACATCAAACGCAATTAATTCTGGCACATAAACCTGAGACATCTCACTATTATCTCTACCAAAACCACCTATAGATAATTGTAAACCTGTTGCATCGGATGTAGCGCCGGAATATACCTGATAACCTTCGCGGTAAAAATTATAAGCACCGCTTGTTTGGCGGGTAAGATTGTAAAGATGCGTAAAATTAGTTGCAGGAATTAGCTTATTACCAGATCCTACAGAGGTACCTCCTGTTATAAAATTAGGAGCCCCATTAAGATGTAATACATCTTCATATCCGCCATGGTATCCAAACAAAGAGTTGGTATTTTCTGTAGAAAACACTCTGGCTTTTGTGCCATAAGATTGAGCAATGCCAAGTACAGTATAATCAGATGTCAGGGTATTATTTAAACGATACATATCGTTTCCGTCAAAATTTACTGCAGTATTAAAATTAACTACTGCTCCGGGTATGTTTGCAGAGGTTCCTGGTTCGCCCTGATCGACAACTGCATAGTTTGCATTACCGCTTGCATCACCCCAGCCAATAGCACCAGGAGTAGCTGAGTAATTAAAGCCCTGATCTGCTTTAAGCCAAATACTAGCTCCGGTAACTCCACCTGGCGAAACGACCTGCTGTGCAAATGTGAAGTAGGTATTGGTAGAAAGATTTACTGTAGCTGTGTAATAGCTTTGCCCATTATAAGTAGTGGCAGTTAAAGACGTAAATGTATTACCAGATGAGTAAGTGGCATCCGATGAAGTAACCAGAAATCCTCCGGCAGGGAAAATAGCAGATGAGATGAGTATCTGAACATTACCAACAGTACCGGTTTCCTGCACACGCCATATTCTACCCATACGGAAAGAGGGTAGTCCGGCTGGTGCTCCATTGGTAACAGATGTTGCAAGAACTGTAGAGCCAGCGTTATCGCCCCAAATTAAAAATGAATTATCTGCTGAAAAGTTATTACTGTTTGCCTGGTTGCTAGATGCAACTGTACCATTAGCTATTATTATACCATTTGAAGTTAAGGTACTAAATGATTGTTTCTGGTTTAATCCAGACTGATCATCGCGCCCAATACCGGCTATGCTGTTTTGATAAGTACTACTACCTGTCCAAATTGTTGTACCGTTTGAAGAGACATAATCAACAGTTGATGAATTAGAGCCTAAACTAGTACCATATTTAATTGCAAGGTATGAGTTCACCTTCTGACGTTCGGTAGTAGTAAGAACTCGATTATACAAAACAATTTCGCCCAAATTACCTACAAAAGCTGCATTGGAGGAAGCACCAACATAAGTATTATTATCAGCAGAGGTAGCAAACACAACTGTATTAGATGCATTTGTAAAACTTTGAATAGCGTTAAAATTAGCCGTCCAGTTACCGGGACTGCTTTGAACATTATATACCATCGGTAAACGAACATTGCGGGAAGGAGTACCAAGAGCAGGGTTCCAGTTTCGCCTTAAACTGGTGCCAAAGCCATCATAAACATTTGCATCAGAAAAATCGTACTGAAAAGTAGTAGTAGCAGAACCGCCAAACTGAAAAGGATAGCCACTTGCTACGGTATTGGCTACGGTAGTATTAGCAAGCATAAAAACCTCACCTGAGGTTGCAGTAGGTTGTATCAGCCCCTGATTACCGGCACGAAAATAGTCATCTCCATCAAAATTAACTCCAGGATTAAAGTTATATACATTATCCTGCAAATCGGGATCGCTGCTTTTGGTAAGACACATCTGCAAAGCATAATTTGCCCCTATAGATTGGCTTTTCCAACTGGTAACACTTGTTGTAGGATCTACAATATCTCCATCAGCTTTAATCCATAGCGTGTTACCAGCAGCTACACCGCCAGGAGCGGGTGATTGAACAGAAAATGAAAAGTAATCGCCATCGTTAAAATTAACTGTACCAGCATAATAGCTTACCCCATTTATTGTAATAGTAGAAAGTGCTGTAAGCGTATTGCCCGATGATAGATCAGACGTATTTGAAACAACAAGATAAGCCTGGCCAGGAAACAGACTAGCAGGTATAGCTACCTGCACATTGCCCACTGTGCCAACTTCTTGTATCCGCCAAATTTTACTAAGCCTATAGCTATTAATGCCTGCGGGTAAACCTGCACCTGAAGTAAGTTGTAGAAACGACGAAGTTGATAAGCCATTATCACCCCACGTTAAAAATGTCTTGTCAGCGCCAAATGTGTTCGCGTTAGCAGCATTAGTAGCGGCAATAGAACCCAGCCCGATTACAACCTCGTTAGCAGAATTACCGCTAACAGATTGTTTTTGATTTAATCCTGAAGCATCATCCCGACCAATTCCTGCAATGTTAGCTTTGAATGAAGCGCCAGTAGTTGCATTCCACATAATAGTAGAGCCATCGCTTGCTACATAGTTGGTGGGGGTGGTTTGTAAAATAGTTACACCATATTTAAGAGCTAAGTAGGATTCTACTTGAGCTTTTTGAGTGGCTGTAAGAGCAACATCATAAGCGATAAATTCAGGTATCCACACCTGAGACATTTCATTATTTCCTAAGCCATATCCACCTAAGCTTGGTTGCCAAGCGGTACCGTTCGAGGATGCGCCACTAAATTTTTGTGCTCCCTCTCTGTAAAAATTGTATGCACCGGTAGACTGCCTTGTAAAATTGTATATGTGCGGATTATTAGTAGCTAATACTCCATTAGTAGCTAGCAGGTTGGGGGCATTGTTTACATATAAAACATCCTCGTATCCATTATGAAAACCCATTAATGCATTAAAATTTTCAGCGGAAAAGACACGCTGTTTACTGGTACTATACATTTGCCCGACGCCAATTAAAGTGTAGTCGGACGAAACATTTGTGCTAAACCGATACATATCACCTCCATCAAACTCAATAGCAGGATTAAAATTCATAAACGCACCAGGTGTATTTATCGCTTGTCCTGGTTCGCCTTGGTCAACTATAGCATTACTAGAATTCCCACTTTGATCGCTCCAACCTAATGAGCCGATTGTAGTAGAATAAGTGAATCCAGCATCGGCTTTAACCCATATCCTAGCTCCAGCTACCCCACCAGGTGACTGAGCTGCAACAAAGATTGGGATATTGAATCCAGTTAATAATATCAAACAGCATATAAAAAAAGTCTGGAGGCGAAGTCTGGCCATAACGAGCGTTTTAAAGTTTTAAAAACCTTTGAGCAAAAACACTAACCCAATAATCCTTAATATCAAGAACCAGTAATATTTTATCAATACCAACAAAACATGATACAGAACAATACTATTCAGCAGAAAGACATATTAATGAAAACCCTGTGTGTCAATAAAGGTCTAGTTCTAAAATAATCCTTTTCTCTCAAAAGTCAACACCTTTACCCAACAAATCATAACTTGTCTTAAAGACCACATAACACAACTTATCTTGTATCAATATCACACCAACACGTTGTTCAAAAAGCAACATGTCTTACTCAACAATAAAGTATCTCACTTTGTAAGATCAACATAGCGACCTGTCTACATTAGTGCGCATTAAATACAAACTTATATCAACACAGCTCTAGTGATAAATTAACCACAAAAACTAACACTCTGTTTTACAAATACTTACACAACAAATTGTACACATACATATACGTATTTATAGTACAGTGCAAAAACCGAACAACAACATACAGACTGTATACCGAAATATATTCATCTTTAATGTATGAACTACACACAATACCTCCATACCGCGTTAAACAATAACGCTGAAAACATTTCGGTACTGGCTCACCTAAGCCCGGTAAGGCTGGAGCAGAAACTGCAACTGGTAAAAAAACAAATAGATAGTGCCCAACGATTCGACCAAACGGGCGCACTGGAGCTGCTTAAAGTGTGGGAAGACCAGCTACTACAGGCCGCAGAGCTTAAAGCACAACTGGGTATAGCAAATAACGATACATCGGACGTAGCAATGGAGCTACCCGAACTGGCTGCGCTGGAGATGATAGAAAAACGCCAGGAAATACTGCGCAGCAAACTGCTTAAAAACGAAAAGGTGCAGCAATAAGCTATCGTTACTACTAAATACATTTACGGCATTGTGCCGTTTTAAAACACGCTGACAGGTATATACCATCAGCGTGTTTTTGTTTATACCCAGGCCCGCCCCGTAGCGGAAACTGCCCCCCCGTGTACACCCGAAATTGCGGCTGCTTAGCAGGTTAAGTTTATATGCTGCATCTACTTCAAACAAATCTGCGCGGTTATGGCTGCCATATTTACAAAAGCCAATCATAAATAAGTTACCGGCTGTATCGGCTAACAGATTTATACTTTGGTAGCTACCCCACTTTACAGCATTACCTGCACTAAACGTACCCACCGAATCGTACCCGGCGGCATCTACCCTGTAAAAATCAATATTCCGCGAATCCCAGTCGGCCACGGCCACTATATACTTACCATTTACATACACCGCACCGGTAGCACCGGCAGTGCTGCGCTTATACCTGCCACTGCGTTGGGCTATAACTGCAATGCTGCCGTTCTGCCCTACTGCCACCACCTTTGCTTTATCTTTCGCTAGGTTATCTTCTACACCGGTAAATAGTTTACCACCGGCCAACTGGCAACCACCGGCATGTCGGTAAGGGGTATCGTATAGTTTATGCAGGCTTTGTAACGTATCGCCCACCACATGTATATAGTACGAGTAACTGCCGCTGCTGGCAGTAATTAACCAGCCACCGGTACCGGTAGCCTGTATGCCTTGCAGGTGCCCACCGGCAGGTGCGGTAAAATGGTGGTTGGTAAAATGCTTTGCGGCCGGTTTATCTGCCTGTAGGGCAGCAAAAGCTTCGGGTACATTGGCTAATACCTGCGCTTGTGTTACAGCACCTATACCGGTTAGCAATACAAGTAGTAGTGTTCTCATTTATCGAACCTGAAATAAACAAACAAGCGGCCAAAGTTTTTGCTATCGTTCTCTATGCGGTGGTATTTAGCTTTTATATGTGGCTGTTGCAAAAAACGCTCTACCCGTTTACGTAACTGCCCGCAACCCTTACCGGGTATAATTTCCACCTCACGTATTTTACATTCTATTGCCTCATCAAAGGCATCCTGCAGGGCCTTATCTATACCTTTGCTATTATTAAACACATCGTGCAGATCTACTTTTATGCGCGCCACGTAAATTAATTGTACTTGTAAATATCTAACAAAATAAACAACCGGTACACCTAAACTGCATAATACTTATCTTCACCACAAACCTCCCGGATGAAAAAACTAAAATCTACCCTGTTATTCTTTACAATGCTGGTATCGCTATGTGGCAAAGCACAGGTACACGACCCGGCATATATCGATGGCCTATTATACTTTAAAGTAAAGCCCACTTTTTCGGGCATACTTAGCCTGCAGCACCCGGTCCTGTTACCGTTGGTGGGGCTATATCAAATGGATACCTGCTACCGCCCGTTTATGGGCCTCAATTCTGACACACTGGAGCAAACGTATTGCCTGCGCTTTAGCGATACGGCCAAAATGGAGCTATGTCGCGACACCCTGCGCAGCCTACCCATTATTGATTATGTAGAGAAAGCCCCCTTGCACCGAACCAGTTTTACACCAAACGACCTTGACCCGGCCCAATGGAGCTTAATAAAAATAGGCGCACAACTGGCCTGGAATCTATCGCAGGGTTCGCAAAACATTGTAGTAGCAGTGGTAGACAATGCTGTATCTACCACGCACGAAGACCTGGTAAACAACCTGTGGGTAAACACCGGCGAGGTAGCCAACAACGGCTTAGATGATGACCTGAATGGCTATACCGATGACCGCACAGGCTTTGATGTAGCCGACCGCGATGGTAACACCAACCCACCGGCGGGTATTACATCGGGCGATGCATGGAACCACGGCACACATTGTTCGGGTATTGTAGCGGCTACTACCAACAATAGCAAAGGCATCGCCTCTATCGGGTTTAACACCCGTGTAATGGCGCTTAAGTGCACGCGCAGCAACGCATCGGCAGGCAACCAGTTAAGCAATACTATGGATGGTATAACCTATGCCATCCGCAACAATGCCGATGTTATCAGTATGTCGTTTGGTAGCGAGGGTAGCGCCGTTACCGAGCAGGTACTGCTAAACTCGGCACTAAGCAAAGGTATAGTGTTGGTAGCCGCTGCCGGTAACGATAATACAAACACACCGTTTTATCCGGCATCGTATAACGGGGTTATAAGCGTAGGCGCAACCGACCAAACCGACCAGAAAGCATCGTTCTCTAACTACGGCACAACGGTAGATGTAATGGCGCCCGGTGTGGGTATACTTAGCACGGTTGCCAGCAGCAACTCAGCCTATGCATCGTACAGCGGCACCTCTATGGCATGCCCGCTGGTGGCTGGCCTTTCGGCATTGGTGCTGGCGGCCAACCCATCGTTTACACCGGCACAGGTAGAGGCCCGACTTAAAAGCAGTTGCGATAACATCACCCTGCTTAACCCCACCTTTACCGGTCAGCTAGGTGCCGGTAGGGTTAATGCCTTTAAAGCCCTGGGCGGCACAGTAGATATAGATGATACTGAAGAAACCACTACTATACAGGTTTACCCAAACCCGTTTAACAGCCAGCTAATAATAACCGGTGCAGATAATAATGCAACAGCCGAATGGTTCGATATACAGGGCCGCAGGATGGGCACTATGGTATTGCACAATGGCGATAACCAGCTACCGGTTAGTAACCTTACTACCGGTGTTTATATACTTAAAGTAAGCTGTGCAGGTAATACCGTTACGCAGCGTTTAGTAAAATACTAAGCAGCGCCGGCCATATCGGTGGTGTGGTCTTTCACCTTAATATTTTCTACCCAGTCTTCATCGGCTACGGCCGGTGGCAGCACTATGGGGTTGCCCAGGTAATCTAACCGCTTGGCGGGGTATATGTGCGTTTCTATCAGGTATGCCAGCAGCGATTCACGGTCCAGCGACGGGTGGATATACGGGCGCAGGTTCGTAACATGATACTCCGGATACAGGCTCCAGTGCAGGTTGGGTTTCATGTGGTGGGCGCCATGGTAGCCGTTATTAAATAGCAGCCAGTTTAAAAAGCCACCGGTAAAGTTGCGGCTATGGTTGTAGGGGTGCTCATCATCACAGCCATCGTGCTGAAAGTAATTGGTACCCACTATACCCCAGGCGGCATACTGGTGCGGTATGGCCACAAACAGCAAAAAGCATTTCCAGTTTATAAAAGCCAGGGCCACCTTACAGCCTATTACCAATGCCATCTCCAGCGCATACTGGCGGAACCACTCCGGCCTTTCGGTATACATTTTACGGGCAAAGCGTATTTCGCCTTTTAGTATATCGCCGCTCATTATAAAAAAGAAAAAAAGCTGGTTAAGTATATTCAGTTTAAACCTTGCCTTGCTGGTGCGTATGGCATCTTTAGGGGTTTGGGTGTATTTGTGGTGGCTAAAGTTATGCCCCGGCACATAAGCGCTGGTAGAGTGGCCATAGGTAAAGCTAAGTACCACCTGAAACACCTTGTTCATCCACCGTTTTTTAAATATGGGCACGTGTATGGTGTTATGCACTATAACGGCACAAATAAACGACATCAGGCAGTTTACCACCACCCAAAAGGCAATTTGCCAGCCGTTCAGATCGGGCCACAAAATCCACGGACTAATAGCCACTGCAAAATACAGGGCCACATTTAACAGGGTACGCACATCGGCAGTATATCGCAACATGGGGCTAAAGTAAGTTTAAAAATTGATTGCTTAAACCCCATTACCGGCTGGCAATAAGCCAACTATTACATATAGCCATACAGGTTAGTATTTAAGCCGCATACAGCCTACTTGTTGCCTCGTATTTTCTTATCATTGTGCTGTGAAATTTTTCGATATACCTGCCGATGGTGGCAGCAATTTCCGGATGGTGGCTAAAACCATCTATGGGCTGGAGCAGCTTTGCGCCAACGAACTTAAAACACTGGGAGCCGAAAGCACCGAAATACATAACCGTGCGGTTAGTTTCGATGGTAACCTGGGCGTAATGTACAAAGCCAACCTGCTGCTGCGTACGGCTTTACGCGTATTGGTACAGTATGTAGAGTTTGAAGTAAACAACGAGCACGAACTATACGAACAGGTTAAAAGCATAGCCTGGGAAAACCTGATAACCGCCGCCGATACCATTGCTATTGATACCGTACTGAACACCGAAATATTTAACCACTCACAGTATATATCGCAAAAAGCTAAAGATGCCATCTGCGACCGCTTCCGCGAGCGCACCGGTGTACGCCCATCGGTAGATTTAGATAGCCCTACCCTACGCCTGCACCTGCACGTTTCGCGTAACCGCTGTATCATAGCATTAGATAGCTCGGGCGATTCGCTACACAAACGCGGCTACCGCGATAAAACCAACCTGGCACCGATTAACGAGGTACTGGCCGCAGGCCTGGTACAACTTACCGGTTGGGACCGCCGCAGTACATTTATAGATCCTATGTGTGGCTCGGGTACCATACTTATAGAAGCCGCCATGCTGGCAGCCAACATACCTGCCGCCTACTTTCGCGAAGAGCTAGGCTTTATGAAATGGAAACTGTTTTTGCCCTATAATGATGAACTATGGCAAAAAATACACGAATCTGCCATAAATCGCATCTCTACTGATAACCTTACCCTGTATGGTATCGAGCTTTCTCCTCACGTAGCACGCAAAGCAAAAGAAAACGTTAAGCGCTCTAAAACCGAAGATATGATACGCATCCGCAATGCCGATTTTCTGCAAAGCGATGCACCACCGATAACCGGCCCAAAACCGGTGTTGCTGATGAACCCTCCCTACGGTGAACGAATGGCCAAAGAAGATATTGGCGAACTTTACCATGCTGTAGGCGATACTTTTAAGAAAAAATACAGCGGTTTCGACTGCTGGATAGTCTCCAGCAACCACGAGGCTTTAAAAAACGTAGGCCTGTCAACTTCACGACGGTTAACCGTATTTAATGGGCAGCTAGAATGCCGCTTTTTTTGCTACAGTATCTATCAGGGGACCAAAAAGGTTCATAAAGTGCTAAAAGACAACAAAGAAAAGTAACGCATTGCTATTTTGACAATACATTCCATTCGCTTGCACACTTATAAAGTGCATCACCACACTTACCAATTCTATCTGTAATATGCAGATACAATGCTGAACATTTGTATCGCTGTTTTAAAGGTAGATGTCTTTGTCCCCATCAACCTTACATATAGCCAGTCCGGCCCGCGTAATTTTGCCATACTATTATTCGGAACGGGCTGGCTTACAAACGCTGCCAACTTTGAACCTTTTGGTAAATCCGGATCGCACCAAAGCTTTCCGGTTTTTTTTTGCCGGTAACATCTGTATGACCATATCAAATATTCTGTTAATTTTCATCGCTTGCTAATGAAAACACACCGGCTCATACTAATAGCTGTATTGGTAACCTGTGGCCTGTTATCGGTCGCTCAGCTACCTTTCAGGCATTATTCTACCAACGAAGGCCTGCCAAGTTCCGAAACTTACTCTGCTTTTCAGGATAGCAAGGGATACATATGGATTGCTACTGACATGGGAGTAAGCCGTTTTGATGGCTATAATTTTAAAAACTACAGTTCTGCCGACGGCCTTGCGGATAACACCGTATTTAAATTCTATGAAGACTATAAGGGCCGGATATGGTTCTATAGTTTTTCCGGCAGACTATCATACTACTACAATGATAGCATACATGGTGCCGATATGCCAATTAATGAGCAACTTAGGGCAACCCTACGAAATGGCTACCTTACAGGTATCCGCTGTTTAAATAACGACACACTATTGCTGGGTACATTTAATGGGTTACTTAAGATAATACCTGGAGATGCCGGCGGCATTAACTCATGGGTAAAAATCGAAAAACTGAATAACAAAAACACCTACCTTTTTAACGACAGCTCGTTTGCAACGGTAGAACCACAAACTGCTACAAGCATTAAACTTACCACGTATGTTAACAACACTCAATCGCACGAATCCATAATTAACGATTGGTATTCTCACCTAATAAATCTGGTGCAAAACCCCGATAAAAGCTATATTGTTATTTTCAGCGATAGCTCATTTGTTCTAAATCAAAATATACAAGTAACAGCTACCGTAAATCTGAACACAATAACCACAGTACTTAGCGAAAATGATTCTCATATCTGGCTGGCAGGAAGAAAAAATGGCATAAACTTATATCATACTGGCAATTACCGCACTTCTGTGCGGCATTATCTTGACCAGCTAACTGTTTCAAGTGTAATGCGCGACAAAGAAAATGGCTATTGGTTTACCACGACAGAAGATGGTATTTTTTATCTGCCATCGAAAAAATTTATCTGGCTCATTGGAAACCGCGATAAGATGCCCGAAGAAAAAATAACCAGTATCAATGCCGGCCCCGGAGGAACATGGATTACAGCACACTACTCTTTGATGATAATGAAAGAGGATTTACAACCAGTTTATAAACTACTTGACCGCACTGGTTACCCAAAGGAGCACGCTGATATTTATTATTGGAATACGTTTTACTATAAGCCTACTGAACTCTGGATTTCTACCAGCAGTGGTATTGCTGTTGTTAATCCAGTTAATGAAAAACTGATTCAATATATAAACATGCTCGAAAATGAATATGGGCCCGAGTATGACTCCAGAATGCTGATTGCAGACCATAGTAACAATATCTGGTCGCTCAATCTTTCTACACTACGAAAAATAGATGCTGCCTCAAAAAAAATAACGAAACTGGTAAACATACCCGCCAGGGCTCAAACTGTATGCGAAGATTTCAATGGAAATATCCTGATTGGCACTATCAATGGAGTATATTGTTTAAAAAACGATAGCCTTTACCCTCCGGAAAACAAATCAATATTCAGACATCGTTTTGTCGATTTTAAAAGACGGCACAATATAATAGTGGGAGCAACAAGAGGTAGTGGGCTATACATATTCCTACCCGATACCACACTACATATACTTACCACAAACGGGCTTACCAGCAATATGTGCCGATCGGTTTTCATTGACGACAACAATACAATCTGGCTTACCACTAATAATGGTGTAAATATTATTACGCTCAATAAAAAAAGCTTTAACATTAGTTTGGCTCATCTAACCGCATCTGATGGACTACTCTCAAATGACATCGACCTGGTATCGTGCAACAACAAATTTGTTTACTTGTACACAAAAAAAGGACTTACAATTTTCAACCGTGACTCAATTGCTTACAACAATGTACCACCTCCGGTTTATATACGTGATTTAACTATCGACAATATACCAACTACCATTTCAAACAACAATATATTTAAGTACACTACAAACTTCATAGGTATAAATTTCATTGGTCTTACATTTAAAAACGCAGGTAAACAGCAGTATAAATATCAGTTAGAAGGGTATGACACTACATGGACTTATACAACCAATACATTTATACAGTTTACCAAGCTACCACCCGGCGATTATCGCTTCATAGTAAAATGCATTAACAATTCAGGTCTGGAAAGTACAACACCCGCAATATTTACGTTCACAATCAGCACCCCATTCTATAAAAAATGGTGGTTCTATTTACTAATGGCACTATTGTTTATTGGTGGGACAATAACAGCAACCACCTTTTACATACGCAGAATAAGAAAAAGAGAAGAGCAACGTAACGAAACCAATCTAAAAATTGCCAGCCTGGAGTTACAAGCATTTCGGGCGCAAATGAACCCCCACTTTGTGTTTAACTGCCTTAACGCCATTCAGGATTTTATCATCAAAAACGATTCAGCCTCGGCGCGTCGTTTTTTAACCAGTTTCGCAAAACTAATCCGCACTACACTAAATAATTCGCGCAGGCAAAATGTAACGCTGGAAGAGGAAATGGAATTCCTTAAACTTTATCTGGGCCTGGAACAAATGCGGTTTAATAACAAATTCGATTTCAGGTTTAATATGCAACCCGGAATAAATGTTTCGGGTACCGAAGTACCCGCAATGATCCTGCAGCCATTTGTTGAAAATGCAATCAGACATGGCCGTATCGGCAGTCTCGACAGGCAAGGAATTCTGCTTGTATCGTTCGAAATTGAAAAGAACACTCTTATTTGTAGAATAGATGACAATGGAATAGGCTATAACCAATCAGCAAAAAACGAGTATCAGCCGGGCAATAAACAAGCCCATGCACTGGATATAATTAACGACAGGATAAAAACAATAGCCGAAATAAACAAAACCAATATTCGTTATACCATACAGGATAAAAGTGAGATTACAACCGGTGAAACCGGTACACTGGTCATGCTTTTTATACCACTTAACATATAACCGCCAATGAATAAAATACCCACGTTGTTAGTAGAAGACGAATTACACAGCGCCGATGTAATGAAAACATTATTATCAGAATGCTGCCCAGAAGTAGAAATAGTAGCAGTAGCCCCCTCAGTAAAAAGTGCTATAGAATTAATAAAACTCATTAAGCCTAAATTGGTTTTTCTGGATGTAGAGTTACCCGATGGAAACGGCTTCAATGTGTTAGAAAGTTTTCCTCCGGGGCAGTTTTATGTAATATTTGTAACTGCCTTCGAACATTACGCCCTTAAAGCAATTAAAGCAAGCGCCCTCGATTATTTGCTAAAACCGGTAGATAGCGATGAATTGGTGGCTGCTGTAAAAAAAATACCGGATACAGATACGAATGACAAAAGGCAGGAGATTTACCTACAAAACCAAAAACAAAAAAATCTGCAAAAACAACGGCTGGCATTACCTACTTTAGAAGGGCTGATTTTTATTGAACAGGGCGATATTATATGGTGCGAGGCACAAGGCAGTTACTGCAATTTTCTGCTAACCAATAAAGACAAAATACTGGTAAGTAAACCACTTAGCTATTTCGAAGAAATACTGGATGAAGAACAGTTTTGCCGCCCACATCAATCATATATCATCAATCTCGACCATGCACGAAGCTACGTTAAGGGCCGGGGGGGCTACCTCATCATGTCAGATGGCTCTAAGGTAGAGGTATCTGTACGCATGAAAAGTAACCTGCTGGAAAGGTTTATTAAGTAATAGCTCATTAAATCACAAAGCCGGAGTAAATACTCCGGCTTTGTGATTTAAGTACAACTACATTACAATTTAATAAGCTTACGGCTAATGGTGCGGTTATTATTACTTATACGCAGCAGGTATATACCTTGTGCCGCATTAAAATCAACTGCGGTACGGGTATTAACCAGTTGTACCTGGTGTACTAATCTACCATTATTGTCATACAACTGAGCGGTTGCATTGATCAGGTCGGCGGTTACATCTATATACCAACTGTTCAGCGTTGGGTTAGGAAACACGGCAATACTACCGTTGCCGGCAACATCATCTACACCGGTAACAACAATAGCATTTGACAATGCCTTGCAACCAGCCGTATCTGAAACCAACACCTGATAACTACCACCCTGCGATGGTACATATTGTGCAGTTGTGGCTCCTGGTATCAACTGCCCATCGCGGTACCATTGGTACCCGGCTGCATTGTATGATGTAAGCGTATCGCCATTTACCGATACAGAAACCGGTGGCTGTGCCCTTACACTTATAGCCAGTGGACTTGAAGTAGCGGTACAGCTACCTCCATCGGTTACGGTAACGTAGTAGTTGCCGGCAGCTTTTACCCTTATACACTGACTCGTGGCACCGGTATTCCACAAATATGCATTGTATCCGGCAGGGGCACATACATTGGCACTGTCACCGGCACACATTACGTTCTTGTCAGTAGTAGCCTGTACACCATTCAATCCGGTTGAGTTAAGTATAAAGCCTGTATCCAGTCTACAGCCATTTGCATCGGTAGCATTAAATACATAAACACCACTACCCAGATTACTTACAGATGCCGCAGTACTGATAGTAATGTTATTCAACTTCCATTGATAGGTTATAGGTTGTACACCACCATTAACCGCGGTTACACTTAGCGAGCCGTTTGCCTGTCCGCACGATGGTTGTGTAACAGTAAATGAACCAGATAAGCCAGAACCGGAATTGATAGTTGCCGACGATGTTGCCGAGCAATTGCCCTGGCTGACAGTAACAGTATAGGTACCGGGTGCCAGGTTTGCAGCTGTAGCTGTGTTAGCGCCATTACTCCAGCTGTAATTGTAGCTACCCACACCCGAAACAGTAACAGTTGCACTACCACTGTTGCCACCGCAGCTGGCATTAACAGCCTGTGTAGATATACTTAACCCATTACTTGCAGTAACTACTGTGCTGGCAGTAGCAGAGCAGTTAGCACCTGCACTTACAGTAACCGAATAGGTACCTGCCCCCAGGTTATTTATTGTTGGCGTATTGCCACCGGTGTTCCACACATAAATATAGCCACTACCACCTGGTACTACCGCTGTGGCGGTGCCGTTGTTCTGTCCGCAGTTGGCACTTGTGTTGGTAGCCGCTACCTGTAGTGTGCTACTGGTACCTATGGTTACTGTGGTTGTGGATGGGCAATTGGCCACAGTGCTTTCACTTAGTTCTATATTATCTACCGAAAAACCGGGTGTATCACCGTTAGCATCATTATTGTTTATCCAACGGAAACCAATTCTGAAATCAGGTTTGTTTTCAAATGTGTTTGGTACATTAATAGTTGTAATAGTACATGGAAACTGGTTAAAGTACTTGGTTGGCATATCGGTCCAGGTAGCACCGCCATCGCCACTAAAACGCAACTGGCAGTAGTCGTTGGCATCGCCACCCACCTGATATTTAAATTTCAACACCATATTGCTTTTACCTACAGTAGATATGGCAGGCGATATGGCAAGTTTATCTGCCGTTGGGTCGCCAAGCAGCGGATTAGGTATAGGGGTACCTGCAAAATACGAACAAGAGCCCGGATCTACAGTGCAGAAAAACGAAGAAGGGTTGCAGGTAACATGCAGGTAATTACCCGAGTCGCACTCACAATCCTGATAGTTATTGATTATCCATCCGTTGGGCTGTGCACCATTGGTGCCCGGCCCGTTTGCAAATGTCCAGCCGGCACCACCACCGGTAAAATACTCCGACCAGAAAGGCGTATTACCCGATGAAGAACCAGATACAGTAACCGTATATGTGCCCGGAGCCAGGCCGGTAACAGTTTGCGTTGTTGCGTTATTACTCCAGTTGTAGGTATACTGGCCATTACCACCACTGGCATTTACTGTTGCGGTACCATTGTTTATACCACAGCTTGCAGCAGTTGAACTACCTGTTAAACTAAGGCTGCCGGCAGATGCTGTAATACTGGCCGACGCAGAAGCGCTACAATTACCTGCACCGGTAACCGTAACTGTATAAGTACCCGCGCCCAGGTTGTTAGCAGCTTGTGTAGTGTTGTTGTTGCTCCAGGCATACGTAAACGGACCGGTACCGGTGGGGTTGGCAATTACCACACCGTTGCTGGCCCCGCAGTTAGCGTTAATAGTTGTAAGCTGTACCGAAGGAGCTGTATAAGCACTAATGCTTACAGTGGTAGATACAGAACAGTTGGCGTCCGAAACAGTAACGGTGTAACTACCAGCAGCAACATTACTGATAGAAGCTGTGCTGCCACCGTTAGACCATATATAGGTGTAAGGCGATGTGCAACCATTTACGGTAACCTGAGCGCTACCATTATTGGCGCTACATCCGGCATTGGTGGTATTGGTAACTACTGTGTAACTACACTCCTGCACACCCTGCGGTATTGGCGAAATTTCAACATCATCTATAAAATAGTAGATGTATGGATTCTGTATAAAACCACTACAATGGTGTGGTGCTAAAGTAGTGTTAGCATCGGTTTTAAAATTACCAATAATAAAATACTGCTCACCACCGGTAGCCTGGTAAATCCAGCGCACCTCTACCCAGTTGAGGGTATCAAGTATCGGGGCCCCACAGTAGGATAATTGAGGGGTTACTGGTAATATAGGTTGCCCTACACAGGCATTGCGCGAATAGAATGTGTTGGAAAAATACACCCCAAAATCATCTGTACCCGCCATTACCCCATCGGGCAGGCTCATATAAAACCTTACCAGGTATTTTTGGCCGGCAACCAGTGGGCTTGCAAGCGTACCTTCCATATACTCGCGGTAATTACTACCCGATAGTACGCAGGCCAATGCCCCTTCACCTAAAATAATACCGGCATGGTGGTCGCCGGTACGCGATTGCTGGTAACCCAGCAATGCATTAGGGCTGTTAGCACCACCAATCTGCGATGAACAACCAGCATATAAATCGGTACTGCTGCAGCTTACCTGCCCGGTATTGCCTTCGCTCCAGTCGGTAGCAAGTGCAAACTCGCTAATACCCGCCGGGCAGCCATTGGTAATTTCAAAACTGGGGTTTAACACAAGGTTTTGTGCCTTGGTAAAATTACTTTGTAATATACAGAACATTACTGCTACTACTGTAAGTGGTAGATTTCTTTTCATGGAGGTAGATAGTGTTAGTAAGCCAAATCTAATTTTTCTGCAACAAATTGATAAAATAAACAACCGCTAAAGGTCAGTTTTCTCAAAAATAGTTGACGTCATGTTAACAAAACAGCAGTTTATCAATACTGCGCTGCTGCCTGCATTATTAACTATGGCTTAACACATTAGTTATACATTTGTACTGCAATGGACAATCTTTCTACTCGTACCCTTACCATACTTATAAGCCTGGTACTGGCTGCTGTTATCAGTAGTATTGATATTTACTTCGAAGCAAGCATCAAACACTTTGCAGTCATCTTCATACTGGTGTTTGTACTATCGGCATTATTAATGTACTACGTGGTAGATATTTATTTGCGTAACCGGATTAAACTGGTGTACAAAATTATTCACCAGTTTAAGCTTAGTAAAAGCCTTAAAGAATCGATAGGCGATACACTTGGAGATGACCCCCTGGCCGAAATGGAACGCCAGGTAAAAGACTATGTGGTAAATAACAGCCGCGAACTGGAAGACCTGCGCAAGCTGGAGCAGTTTCGTAAAGAGTTTCTGGGCAATTTATCACACGAGCTTAAAACACCGCTGTTTAACATACAAGGGTATGTACACACCCTGCTGGAAGGTGCTATGGACGATCCTAAGTTTGCCCGACAGTTCCTGGAGCGTACATCTAAAAGCATAGAACGCCTTAGCAACCTGGTAGACGACCTAGATGCTATATCGAGGCTGGAGCGTGGCGAAGAATCTATTCACAAAGAAACTTTCGATATACACCAACTTGTTAAGGATGTGTACGACTCGATGGAACTAAAAGCAGAAAGAAAGAACTTTATACTGCTGATAAAAAAAGAAACCGACCGACCGTTTTTTGTAAATGCCGATAAAGAAAAAATACGGCAGGTAATAACCAACCTGGTAGATAATGCCATTAAATATGGTAACGAATCGGGTCGGGTGGTTGCCAGTTTTTACGATATGGATGAAAATATACTAACCGAGATAACCGATAATGGCATTGGAATACCCGAAGAGCACCTACCCCGCCTGTTCGAGCGCTTTTACAGGGTAGATAAGCACCGTAGCCGGGAGCAAGGGGGCACTGGTTTGGGCTTAGCTATTGTAAAGCATATACTGGAAGCTCACCAACAAACAATAAATGTACGCAGCACTAAAGGCGTTGGCACTACGTTTGCCTTCACTCTCCAAAAATCAAATGAGCGTTAAGTTTTTTAATAACATTGCTATCAATGATGTTAATGCAAATCAGGATTGGTAATTTTTGTATTCCGTTTATATTTGTATTTCCTCGAAGCCCGGATGGCGAAATTGGTAGACGCACTACTTTGAGGTGGTAGCGCCCTTACGGGTGTGCGAGTTCGAGTCTCGCTTCGGGCACAAAAAAGGCAGGTCAGTTTACACTGGCTTGCCTTTTTTTATTTCCGGCTGGCAGATATTGAATACAAAAAAATGAAAAAAGTTTGCAAAATATACCGATTGGTATATTTTTACACTGCCAAACAGAAAACAGTTTATGACCAAGGCAGAAAAAACACGGCAATTTATTATTGAAAAAACAGCTCCGGTTTTTAATGTAAAAGGCTACAGCGGCACCAGCATGAGCGACCTAACCGAAGTTACCGGCCTAACCAAAGGCAGCATATATGGTAACTTTGCCAATAAGGATGAGGTAGCACTGGCAGCATTCGACTACAACCTGCTACAGGTAACCAACCATATAAAAAGCGAATTACAGCAACAAACAACCGCTCGTGACAAACTTAAAGTTTACCCCAAAGTTTACAGGGGCTTTCTGCAACATCCTTTTCCTACAGGTGGTTGTCCCATACTTAATACTGCCATAGAAGCGGACGACACCCACCCTGCATTAAGGCAAAAAGCATGCAATGCCTTACTGGTTTGGAAAAAAAGCCTGATACATACCATTAACAAAGGCATAGAGAGCGGAGAATTTAATAAATACACCGATGCAGAACAGGTAGCAGTTACACTAATGGCACAAATAGAGGGCGGTATTATGATAGCCAAACTAACCGGCAAAATGGACTACTTTAAAAAAGTGATAGAGCAAACAGAACAACTGATAGACAACCTGTAATTTTTTTACCACAAAATATACCGATTGGTATTTTTAAAACAAATAAAACATGGAACGCACACGAACAATACAATGGCAGAACCCGCTTGAAGGAGCACACAAAGCCATACAAATGAGTGGCATGGAATATCTGGAAGCTATGAACCGCGGCGAAATAGCATTTCCACCACTGTTACATACGCTCGACTTTAAAGTAATAGCTACTAAATCCGGCGAAGTAATATTTGGTTTTACACCACAGGAATTTCACTACAACCCCATAGGCAGTGTACATGGTGGGGTTATATCGGCCATACTCGACTCTGCCATGGGCTGCGCCTTACACACATTGCTACCTGCCGGTGCAGGCTATACTACGGTAGAGTTGAAGGTGAATTTTATAAAAGGCATAACCATCAAAACAGGCGATGTACGTGCCATTGGCAAAGTAATAAGCAAAGGCAATCGCACAGCCCTAACCGAAGCCACACTAGTAGATGGTAACAATACACTGCTGGCCCACAGCACCAGTACCTGCTTATTGCTTAAACACGCATAAATCATTTTATAATTACATTCACCAGTATACAATCACATATTTCCACACCCTTTATATAACCAACCAAATCAGTTTTTATGAATACCAATAAACAAATCCGCCGCGTAGCAGTAATAGGTTACAACCGTATACCTTTTGTACGCCAAAACACTGCCTACATTGGCAAAAGCAACCAGGATATGCTGGTAGCAACCATTAATGGCCTGGTAGAGAAATACAATTTACAGGGTGAACTGCTGGGCGAAGTAGCAGGTGGCGCTGTTATCAAATCGGCAAAAGAGGCCAGCCTGATACGCGAAAGTGTAATGCACACACAACTTCACCCCAATACACCCGGTTGCGACCTGCAACAAGCCTGCGATACCGGTATAGAATCGGCTGTGTATATTGGCAATAAAATAGCATTGGGACAAATAGAAAGCGGCATAGCCTGCGGAGTTGATAGCACAAGCTTCGTGCCAATTGAGGTTAGCAACAACCTGCGCAACATACTATTGGCCGCCAGCCGTGCCAAAACTACCGGCGACCGGCTAAAACAGTTTTTTAAAATACGACTGAAAGATTTTGCGCCCTCCCCTCCTGCCAATATTGAACCAGAGACAGGCCTTTCGATGGGCGGGCACACCGAATATACCGCTAAGCATTACGGCATCAGCCGCGAAGATCAGGACCGCTTTGCCTACGAAAGCCACATGAAATATGCTGCCGCAATTGATGAGGGTTTTCTGGCAGATATGATTACCCCCTTTGCCGGTATAGCTGCCGATAACAACCTGCGCCGCGACAGCACAATTGAAAAACTGGCTAAGCTTAAACCGGCTTTCGATAAAGTAAACGGTAGCCTTACAGCAGGTAACTCAACCCCGCTTAGCGATGGTGCCGCAGCCATATTACTGGCCAGCGAAGAATGGGCAGCTGCTCATAAACTACCGGTATTAGCATACATAACCTTTGCCGAAGTGGCGGCTATTGAATATGTGCAGGCCAAACATAATCTGTTGCTGGCACCGGTTAACGCCGCAGCCAATATGTTGCAGAAAGCAGATATGAAGCTGACCGACTTCGATTTTTACGAAATACACGAAGCCTTTGCCGCACAGGTACTGGCCACACTTAAAATATGGGAGAGTGATGAGCTTAGCCGCCAGTTTGGCTTACCCGGCGCACTTGGCAAAATTGACCGCAGCAAGCTAAATGTTAAAGGCAGTAGCCTGGCAGCCGCCCACCCGTTTGCGGCTACCGGCGGACGGATTATTGCCACCATGGCCAAATTACTTAACCAAAAAGGTAGTGGTAAAGGCTTTATTTCTATCTGTGCAGCCCGCGGCCAGGGCGTAACCATGATAATGGAGAAATAGACGTAGGTAGTTGTTCACAGTTTATCACCAGTTGCCCGATATGCCCCCAAGGCTATCGGGCAATTTTTATATTCGCGCCATGACTGAAAAGATCCTCATTATAGATTTCGGTTCGCAATATACCCAGTTGATAGCGCGCCGTGTAAGAGAATGTGAAGTTTACTGCGAAATTGTACCCTACAACAAGCTTCCCGAATTAACCAACGACATTAAAGGTATCATCCTTTCCGGCTCACCGGCCAGCGTACGCGATGTAGATGCTCCGCGTATAGATGTACAGAAGCTAATCAACTTCCGTCCGTTGTTAGGTGTTTGCTACGGGGCTCAGCTATTGGCACAAACCTTTGGCGGCTCGGTAGAAAAAAGCAACACCCGCGAGTACGGTCGTGCACATTTGCAAATAAAAGATGCGGACGATAAACTACTGCACAACATAACCAACAACTGCCAGGTGTGGATGAGCCATGGCGACTCTATTAAAAACATAGGCGATAGCTTTGAACTGATAGCCGGTAGCGACTCGATAGACGTTGCTGCTTTCCGCGGCAAGGCTGGTGCTTATACCAACCCGGTTTATGCATTGCAGTTTCACCCGGAGGTATACCATAGCACCGAGGGGCACAAAATACTATCTAACTTCTTGTTTGATGTAGCCGGTTGCTCGCACAAATGGACGGCTGCTGGTTTTGTAGAAGAAACCGTTAAAAGCCTGAAAGCGCAAATTGGCGACGAAAAAGTAATACTGGGCCTTAGCGGTGGGGTAGATTCATCGGTAGCTGCCTTGCTGTTAGAGGAAGCCATTGGCGATAACCTGCTTTGCATATTTGTAGATAACGGCCTGCTGCGTAAAGATGAGTTTGAGAATGTAATGAGCAAATACGAAGAGATGGGGCTGAACGTACAGGGCGTACGCGCCGGCGACCGTTTCCTTTCTGAACTGGCTGGCGTTACCGACCCCGAACAGAAACGTAAAATAATAGGCCGTGTGTTTATAGAGGTGTTTGAAGAAGAATCGCACAAGCATCCCGAGGTGAAGTGGCTGGCACAAGGCACCATTTACCCCGATGTAATTGAGAGCGTATCGGTTAAAGGGCCGAGCATGACTATCAAATCTCACCACAACGTGGGTGGCCTGCCCGAAAGGCTGAAACTTAAAATTGTAGAGCCCCTGCGCAGCCTGTTTAAAGATGAAGTACGCCGCGCCGGTAAAGAACTTGGCCTGGTGCCAGATATCCTGTACCGCCACCCGTTCCCGGGCCCTGGTTTAGCAGTGCGCATACTGGGCGAGGTTACTGCCGAGAAAGTAAAAATACTGCAGGAGGCAGACCACATTTATACCGAGAACCTGAAGAAGTTTAACCTGTATAACGAAGTTTGGCAGGCAGGCGCTATACTTACCCCTATTAAAACAGTAGGCGTAATGGGCGACGAGCGCACCTACGAACACGTGCTGGCCCTGCGTGCTGTAAACAGCACCGATGGTATGACCGCCGACTGGAGCCACCTGCCGTACGAGTTTCTGGCTAAAACATCTAACGAAATTATTAACCACGTACGTGGCGTTAACCGCGTAGTGTATGATATAAGCAGTAAACCACCAGCCACTATCGAGTGGGAATAACGGCTGTTTGTCCTCCGCTGGCGGAGGTGGACTGTATTAAATGATGTTGGTCTGTTTTTTGTATTTGCAGTAGAACTATGCGAAATTTTAAACTTTCAGTCTTTAATGTTGTATTAACCGTAGTCTGTGGTCTGTGGACTGTCGTCGCTTACGCTCAAACCGACAGTGTTTACCGCATAGGTTTAATACTGCCCTTTCAAACAGCCGCTACGCACGAAAAACTGGAAGCCTTTGCCAACGCACAAGATTTTTTTACTGCCAGCCGCGTGAACATAGATGCAGATGCTATTACCGCTATCGATTTTTACCAGGGCGTGTTACAGGCCCTCAGCGAAAATAAAGACAGCTTTAAAATAGAGCTGAACGTTTACGATAACTGGAACAACGACTCTATAACCACCGAGCTGCTTAAAAAGCCCGAGCTTAAAAAAAACAACATTCTTATTGGCAGCGCAACTACAAGCAGTGCTAAGCTGGTAGCCGATTTTTGCAAGCAGAACAAGATTGTAAACGTACAGCCCTTTACGCCCTCTAAAAGCCTTACTACGGCTAACCCCTACCACATTAAAATTGCGCCTACCATCGATGTACACGCCGATGTAATGTACCAGTCAATTATTGATTCGTTTCCTGGTGCCAATGTTATTATATACACTACCGATGCCGAGCGCCACCTAAGCATAGCCAAACGCTTCGATTCGCTGTTGCGCAATTACAATACCACGGCCACCAAAAAATTCACGGTAAGCCTGCTTAATACCAAAGATATGATGGTAGCCGGCAAAAAGACTACTGCTGCCGAGCTGCTTAGCCCCAATAAACAAAACATATTAATCCTCACCTCATTCGATGAATCGTTTGTAAACGGCAACCTGCGCATACTGCACGAAAAGCTGGCTAAAGACTCTACCATTATTGTATATGGCCTGCCCACCTGGCTTAATGGCGATGTGCTACGCTTAGACTATGTAAACGATTTTCACACCCGCATATCCGACTACTACAATGAGCAACAGGCAATAATAAAACAAGACCCTTTTATAAAACTATATACCGATAAGTTTGGCATTGCACCCGGTCGCTTTGCTTACCTGGGTTACGATATAACTAACTTTCTGCTTTACAACCTTAGCAACTACGGTACAGAGTTTACCGATTTTCTGGCAACACAACACTACACCGGTTCGGCTTATAAATTTGATATTGCCAAAAACATGAAGGACAAAACCACCCTCAACTACTACGAGAACGTATCGGTAAATGTGTTTATGGTAGATAACTACCTGCTTAAACGCGTGTGGTAAACACGGCGCCCCCTGCCTACCAAATGCTGTTAACCCACCCCCAC
>CAYREY010000062.1:0-11919 GCA_964423405.1 uncultured Chitinophaga sp.
ACCCTCCGTATTACCGCGGCTGCTGGCACGGAGTTAGCCGGTGCTTATTCCTCTGATACCTTCAAGGCAGGATAAATCCCACTTTTTATTCCCAGAGAAAAGAAGTTTACAACCCATAGGGCCTTAATCCTTCACGCGGGATGGCTGGATCAGGCTTGCGCCCATTGTCCAATATTCCCTACTGCTGCCTCCCGTAGGAGTCGGGCCCGTGTCTCAGTGCCCGTGTGGCTGATCGTCCTCTCAGACCAGCTACCGATCGTCGGCTTGGTGAGCCGTTACCTCACCAACTACCTAATCGGACGCACACTCATCTTATACCACCGGAGTTTTAATATTCAAATGATGCCACTCAAATATATTATGGAGAATTAGTCCCAATTTCTTGGGGGTATGCTCCAGTATAAGGCAGATTGTGTACGCGTTACGCACCCGTACGCCACTCGTCAGCGATATTGCTATCCTGTTACCGTTCGACTTGCATGTATTAGGCCTCCCGCTAGCGTTCATCCTGAGCCAGGATCAAACTCTCCATTGTAAAAGAGTTTAATCCCTTTTCGAATGTATTTCAAAAAGAAAAGGAGAAAAAAAATAAATATGATAAGCTATTCTTACCTGTCTTGGTTTCTCAACCGGAATTAATCCGGAAGAGTTAAGTTTTGATTTAAATCAAAACTTTGTCTATGTTTCTATCCAATATTTCAAAGAACTTTGTTTTTCTTCAGCTTCCGGTGTTAACCAGTTACCTCTGTAAAACCTGCGATTATCACTTCGTTAGAAGTTCGTAATCATTTAGTTTGAAAGAACGTTGTTTCTCAAACGGGGCGCAAATATATGTTTTTTATTTTTGCTTCTCCAAATTTCACTCAAACTTTTTTTTCATTTTCTTTTGAAGCCTGAAGTTGGGCGGCTAAATTACAATCTGCATTTAAAAAACTTTAGCTGTTTAAATTCAGGCATTAACTAATTGCCATTAAGTTTAAGTTACTCCGCTGTCGCAGCGTTGATTTGTTTGCTTTAGGTGGCTTGTTCAGCTCTTGGTTACCTTGAGACTTTTTACGGTGGGCTCCGGAATCGGTGCGCTTTGTATATCTATTTGCTTAATCGTTTAAAGAACGTTGTTTCTAAAACGGGGTGCAAATATATGATTTTCATTTTCTTATATCCAAATTTTTCTCAAACTTTTTTTCATTTTCTTTTCAGATGAATGGTGTCTGAAGTTTGATATTAAATGGAAGGCTGGGTGGTTATTGCTAACTCTTTTACTTACCCTGTAAACCTTGTTATATTTTTGCCTAGTCGTTTAAAGAACGTTGTTTCTAAAATGGGGCGCAAATATATCATTTTACTTTTCACATCTCCAAATTTAAGCTAATTTTTTTTATTTTCCTTACAACTTAGTTGATACAGGAGCGACAGAAACATGCGCCTTATATATGCTACTGCATATGTAAAGGCATTTATAAACTGCCGGTAATATTTACTTTGCTAACCGCTATCGCAGCGGTATAATTTGAAGAGGCTGAAGGTGGCTGCTATTGCGGCTCTTTTATACCCTGAAAATCCTTTTTTGTTACGATGGGTTCCGATGATCGGAACGCTTTGTGTCTCTATATTCTTTCCTTTCCTTCCCTTCGCGTTACAAAGAACGTTTCTTTCGCGTTGGGAGCGCAAATATAAAGGCAGTTTTCATTTCTGCAAACTTTGCGCAAAATAATTTCATGTCAACTGCCTGAAACCCAATAACAGCAAGGGTTTCAGCATGTATATTTTTTTGCCGATTGTATGGCAGGTAACTACACGCCCGTAAAAAAGGGCCTGACATTAAATAAAAAAGCCCCTGTTATTAAGTAATAAACAGAGGCTTGGGCAATGAAAGTAGGGGAAATACTAATTCGCTTTTAAATCTTCTACGTCTTTTTTCAACTCCTGCATTATCTGTAAAATATTCTGGTAGCTTATATCGCCTTTGTTCATATAGCTGATATTTACTGCGGCCTTCCATACTTCTAATACTTCATCTACTTTTATTGAATATGCCGGATAGCTGGTGTTATCGCTGCGCAGCACCAGGGTGCCGTTTTCTTCTATCTGGTTAAATACACGTTTGAAAACTATTCCATCATGCTTAGAGAGTATGATATAGGTGTGTCCGTCTTTTATGCTTTTCCAGTTATCTACATACTCTCCTACTATAACCGAGCCGGGCTGTATAGGTAGCATACTATCGCCTTTTATTTCAAAAGCCCTATACGTACCCACAGGTAAAAATGGTAGCCGGAATTTATTCAGCTCTTTAATGTAGGTAGGGTCAGCATAGCCATTCAGGTAACCTGCAGCAGCTTTAGCCGGTATCATTTCAATATTTTCTTTCTGCTCCTCATCTACAGTTATAGCCAGCACACGCAGACCTTTGCCGGTTACATCAGTTTTTAGTTGCTCCTCGGTAAACAGCGATACTTTCTCCATTTGGCGCAGATCTTTGGTGATTAGTTCATCAATCGAATACTTAAATAGCTTCGATAAATCATATAACACCTCGTAAGTAGGCCGTGCCCTACCTTCTTCATAAGCGCCAATCAGCGATCGTTTAATTTTTAATTCTTCTGCCAGGTCGTTTTGCGTCCACGATTTGGCCTTGCGTAAAAACTTAAGATTGGTGGCTATAAAGTCCATAACTCATTGTTTTGTTAAATCAAATATAGTAAAATATTTAGTATTCAATTTAGCAAACAATGTAATTTTGTATATAAACCTGTTTAATCCGCTATTTTTACCCTGCAATAAACCATGGAAACACGCATCTTACATATGGATCTCGATTCGTTCTTCGTGTCAGTAGAACGGCTTTTTGACCCTAGCCTGATCGGAAAGCCGGTAATAGTGGGTGGTACAAGTACCAGAGGCGTTGTTTCATCATGTAGTTACGAAGCCCGGCAGTATGGCATACACAGTGCCATGCCTACTGTTAAAGCCAAAAAGCTTTGCCCGCATGCCATTTTCTTAAAAGGCAGAATGGATGACTATGGCGACTATTCGCGCAGGGTTACCGATATTATTGCAGCCAAAGCTCCTGTTTTTGAAAAAGCCAGCATAGACGAGTTTTATATAGACCTTACAGGTATGGATAAATATTTTGGCGCCTATAAGTGGGCTACTGAGTTAAGGCAGCAGATAATTAACGAAACCAAACTACCCATTTCGTGGGGCTTATCCAGTAATAAAATGATGGCCAAAATGGCTACCAACGAAGCCAAACCCAATGGCCAATACGAAATAAAACCCGGCACCGAGCAGGATTTTCTTGATCCGCTGCCAGTAGGTAAAATTCCTTTTTGTGGCGATAAGACAGAGAAAATGCTAAACGAAAAAGGTATTTACACCATATTACAATTACGCCAGTTTAGCCGTGAGGCTATGCTTAAAATTATGGGTAAACATGGTATAGACCTGTGGGAACGCGCTCATGGCCGTGCCACCACTACCCTGCGCCCAAATCATAATGCAAAAAGCATGAGTAGTGAGCGCACCTTTCATAGCGACACCAATGATATTGACTGGATGCGAAATGTAATCATATCGTTGGCCGAGCAACTTACATTTGAACTACGGGGAGATAATAAAAGAACCTCGTGTGTAGGCATACGACTAAGGTATAGCGATTTTGAAACCCATACCAAACAAATTGCAATACCATCAACTTCTAATTCAAAAGTGCTGACAGAAAAAGCACTACACCTGTTTGATGAATTTTACGACCGTAGCAGGCTGGTGCGTTTATTAGGAATAAAATTTTTGAACCTGGAAGAAGGTGCTTACCAGATTAATATGTTTGATGACCGGGAGAAAGATGTGCTGCTATACAAAGCTATAGATGATTTAAAATCAAAACACGGTACCGATAAATTAGTGCTGGCACAAAATTTAAACCTGGGCAGCTTAAGGCATAACGATCCTAAAGCAAAACTAGATAAAGAGGCTAAAAAAGAACGCAGGAATAAAGAGTAAATTAATTGGTGTGTCCTATATACAACATTATAAACATTAGTTTTTAGTTAGGCGTAATACGGTGGCGCACAAAAGCAATATCTTCGGATAAGTGTAAATGTGATTACGATGAAGAAATATGTTCCGGCCCTACTGCCAGTGCTACTGCTATTGTTATCTGCCTCAACCAAACTGGATTATACAGGAAATAATCTGCTGTTGCTACTGGGAGCAGACCCTTTGGCAAAAGATTTTAAACCCGTTAAAGAGTTTTGGCTGCTGGATAAAAACCTGCAGAATGAGTCAGGAGGGTTAAAACTGAATGTAAACAGTGTGAGCGGCAAAATACAAAGCATACTTGTTGCAGGTTATAATTTTGAGTTAAACGGGGTTAAATACCTTACGTACTCATCTCCCCTACCCTTTAATATGCAGCTAACCGACGATACAGCAACACTAACAACCAAATTAGGCGCAGGTTTGAAAATGCTGGGCCGCAGCACTATGAAATACTACTCGGGCGATTTTGCAATAGAGGTTAGCTATGCAGATTTGAAAAGCAACCGGATAACCTCGGTAAAATATTATTACGAAAACAGACCCATAGCTAAAACACCGGTTGTAGAAGAAAAGAAAACAACTACCAGCAAAGATAAATTCCAGCAAAAACGAAACGTGCTGGAGGATGTGGCTTTTGCCAGTGCGCCTGCAGCGCCTGTGGTTACCGAAAGTGTAACTACATCTACCTTTAAAAAATCGTTGCTCGATGTATTTGCGGCGTATAGAGATTCGAAATTCACTGCTATTAAAAATGAACTACGTGGCAGTAATAATTTTTGGAATTACAGTTACACCTACACTACTACCGTAAAAATACCCGGCGAAAAATTTAATATGCTTTACAGCTTTCCTTTCGTTACATCGCCACTTGATTTTGTATCGGTACTAAAAGAAAGCGATGCTGTTGATGCCTCTTTTCAAAATACCTACAAAGACTTTGAAAAGAACCTTATGCAGAATTTTCCTGCCAGCGAAGGCTGGGTTTCATCCTGCAAACCCAATAAAGAATCGAAAACACTTTCTGACCTGGAGTTTACTAATGATAAATACGGTTCAATAATACTTGACTACTCAAAAAATCCTAAAGGCCGTAATATATTATACCTGCGGTTTTTATTATTTTCCGATTAATTACCTTACCAAAACCAACCTGCCATGGATCCTAACAACCTTACCAAAGAATATACTAATGGAGAAGTAACCATTGTATGGAAAAACAGCCTTTGCATTCACTCAGCTAAATGTGTACGAGGATTGCCTCAGGTTTTTAATGCCAAAGCCAACCCCTGGATAAATATAACGGCAGCAACTACCGATCAATTGATAGATCAGGTTAGTAAATGCCCATCGGGTGCACTTTCGTTTTATATGAATGCAGATAAAAAATAAGCATGAAAAAAGGTGTGCTATTGCTGATATTGGTTGGTATCGGTAGCCATATGGTTATGGCCCAATCTGTGGCGCAGCAGCGTTGCAATGCATTTGGTAAAGGCATGAACCTGAGTAACTGGCTGGAGGCGTACTGGCAAAACAACTTTCCTACACCAGACGGATACAGCTACAGCGACCTGGTTAAAATGAAACAGGCCGGCATACAATCAATACGCTTACCAATTGGTTTTGCCTCGGCAACTGATACAGCCGCCCCCTATGCTGTAGATTTGAATCATCCGCTTTTTAGCAGAATTGACAGCGTAATTAGCTGGTGTGACGATCTGGAATTAAACCTGATAATAGACAACCACCATAACTGGGATATATTCAACCAAAACTGGCGCTACAAAATTGATAGGTTTTCACACATGTGGAGTGTGGTATCCAATCGTTATAAAAATTTAGACCCGGAAAGATATAGCTTCGAGCTACTTAACGAGCCCGCTTTCGGCATTGCTATTGACTCTCTTAATATTGTATTTAGCCATGCTATCGATTCTATACGCCAACATACTACCACCCATAGCATTATTGCCAGCCCTAACTTTTCAAGCAACGGCGCCGCCTTTGCCAACTATACACCATTCAGCGATACAAATATTATTTATACCTGGCACAGCTACGACCCCTACCAGTTTACACACCAGGGCTTTACATGGGCCAGCCCGCAAATGCCAGCAGGGCAAACCTTTCCCGGTGCTTTTGATCAGGGACTTTACACTGCCTGGAATACCGTTATTAGTTGGAGAGATACGTATCAAAAGCCGGTTTTTCTTGGCGAGTTTGGTACCGGTGTATTTGGCGATGAAGCAAGCCGTTGTAATTGGTTAGCTGTATTTGGCAGTAAAATAGATTCATTTAACATGCCTTGGTTCTATTGGGACTGGCGCTGGGATTTTTCGTTATTCAATAGCAACACAATTTCATCCGATAGTGTAGTCCCCTGTTTCAGATCGGCACTTCATTTATATGGGGACACATTACTATCTTCTATACCAACCGTTAACGAAAACGCTTTAAACTTCAGCTTATTCCCAAATCCGGCTATTGTAAGCAGTAGCATTAACCTTACCACTAATTGTACCGATGTAGCCCGGGTTACTATTTACGATTTGAATGGTAAAAGCATGTACAGAAACTACTTTTACGAACAAACAACAATCCCCATTCAATTGGCTGTAGGAATATACGTTGCCGAAGTAACAGCAGGCACTAAAACAGAACGCAGAAAACTGGTAATTCAGTAACAAAAGCTACAGATCTAAATCCAGAAAATGGCCTTTTAAAGCTATTGTATTGTACCAAAATATTCTGTACAAATCGCCACCTGCAGTCTAAGAACGGGGTAACCTGCGTATATCATCAAATAGCCACCAGCCTAACGCACCACCAATACTAACAGAATAGTTTTTATCTGCATCAGGCAATAACATACTTATTGCAATAACATTAGCAGCTATTTGCCGGCTGCAATTAAAGGCAAAATGATAACTGGCATCAATACCAATTCCATTGGCATTGCAGTAAATGTTTTTGCGTCGGGGATAAAGCTAACCGTTTAAAAGTAGACAAACGGACCTTATTGTATTTCTATGCTTTACAGTTTCGTTAAACAAAGGATACACTTTATCTATCGTATCAAGCAAAACACTTTTCTATTTAGCCAAAATACGGCTGCAGCTAACTAAAGCTATTAAACAAATTAACCAAATAAGCCACTTATACTTCTGTACCGCATTCATTTATTATTCTTAGTTAGCCTATAACAAAAAAGCCTTCCGGAAATCCGGAAGGCTTTTAAATATCAAATCATTGCCTGTTATCTCATCAGATTAATAGTACCTTGCTGTTTACTTGTAGTTCCATCAAAGTAAGTAACGGTCATTTGCCATACGTAGGTATCGGCTGGAGCAACCTCACCATCTACTTTTCCATCCCAACCATTGCTGCCGGTAATTCCGTTGCCCTGGGCAGGGTTAGCATATACCTGTTGTCCCCAACGGTTGTAAATCACAATATCAAGGTTTGTTGCGCCAAGTATATCGAACTCAAATCTATCGTTCAATCCATCGCCGTTTGGTGTAAATCCGGTAGGTATAAATTTAGAAAGCTCGTTACTTACATATACCGTAACCGTATCAGATACCGAGCAACCATTACCTGTTACAACTGTAACAGTGTAAATAGTAGATGTACGCGGTGTTGCATAAGGTGTAGCGCAAACCTGCGGGTTGCCACAAGAGCTGAAATCAATTAGCTCATTTCCTGCCGAATCAACCAATGGAGACCAAACAATGCTGGCCGGCTGCACCGTATCTGGGGTAATAACCGCCGTTAACTGCGAACGCATACCAGTAAGTATAAACTGCTCTGTAACCGATAGGTCAACATTCAGAGATATAGGAGAACTGATGGTGAATGTACTGCTGCCCTGGCAACTATTTGCATCTGTTACCAGTAATACATATGTACCTGGCGCTAATCCATAGAACACAGTGTCCTGTTGGGTTACACCATTCAACTGATATACATATGGCGGCAAGCCTCCACTCACACTTGATACTACATATCCATCGGTAGTATTAAAACAGTTTGAGTTAAATGCCTGTGTAGTAACAATAATTGGTGTAGGGCCTGTCAAATTATCTGAAATAACAGCCGTACAACCATTACCATCAGTAACTGTAACTTCATAGTTGCCTGGCGAAAGGTCTACAGCAGATGCAGTAGTTTGTGAAGGTGTTGTATTCCATGCATAGGTATAAGGCACTACACCATTAGTAGCAACTACCGAAAGGCTACCATTGTTAGAACCACTACATGTAGGCTTGTTAGTTAGCAATGTAAGATAAATTGCATCTGGTTGGCCAACTGTAAAGCTGGCAGATTTCTTACAACCATTTGCATCTGTTACCTCAACCGTGTATGTACCAGCAGCTAATGCTGATAATGGCTCGGTGGTAGCACCGTTAGTCCAAAGATAGGTGTATCCCGGTGTGCCTCCGGTTACAGTAATATCAATACCACCGCTAGGTGTATTAAAACATTGTGCATCTGACACCACACCGGTTATAACCAAATCGCTTGGCTGTGTAAGAGTAATTGAATCAAATACATGGCAACCGTTCGAGTCGGTAAGCATTATTACATGCAAGCCCGCCTCAACAGAGGTTCTAAGTGAATCTGTATTGAAATCATCCCACAGATATTCGTATGGCAATGTACCACCGGCAGGCAGCACGGTTAATGTTCCATTGTTGCCTCCAAAGCATGAAACATTTGTTCCGGTTACATCTACTGTAAGTTGCGCAGGCTCCTGTACTATGTACAACGAAACCACAGAACAACCCTGAGCATCGGTTACTGTAATTGTATTATTACTTCCGGCCAAGCCACAGATATCTTCAGTTGACTGGCCAGTGCTCCAGCTATAGGTATATGGCAATGTGCCGCCATATGCGGTTATATCCACACAACCATCGTTAGCGCCAAAGCAACTTACATTTTTAATAAAGCCAGATGTAAACAATGGGCTAGGCTCTGTTACAACAAACGATTCAATTTTCACACAGCCGTTGGCATCGGTAATTGTTAGCGAGTATGTACCTGCGCCAATGTTCGAAATATCTTCCGTTGTTACTCCGTTTGCGCTCCATGCAAATGTGTAGTTAGGGGTACCACCTGCAGTAACCACATTTATCGAGCCATTCGTATCGCCAAAACAGTTAGGGTTATCTATAACCGCATTTGTGCTTATTGCAGATGGATTTATAATAAGCGCACAGGTACTTACAGTACAACCATTAGCATCTGTAACGGTTACACAATAGGTAGCCCCCGACAATCCATTCAGATCTTCAGTAGTAACGCCGTTATTCCATACAAAAGTATAAGGAGCAGTACCACCGGTAACTGTTAAGTCAACAGCACCATTTGCAGCATTGAAACATGAGATCTGTGTAATTTGGGTAGATAACAACAACTGAGATGGTTCATCAATAACTGCTGAGTCGCGATGCGTACAGCCTTTAGAGTCGGTTATTACAACGTAATATACTCCACCATCAAGGTTGTTTAGGTCTTCCGTAATCTGGAAATTAGACCATGCAAACGAGTAGCCTGGTGTTCCACCGCTTACAGTCAGATTAGCAGAACCATTTTTAGCATCAAAACAAGTTACATCTATAGTTGATATTGATGATGTAATTGCAGTAGGCTCATCTAATACATAAGTAGCAGTTACCGAACAACCATTTGCATCGGTTACTGTTAATGTATAGGTTCCGGCGCTAAGGTTATTTTGATCTTCGGTAGATGTATTGTTACTCCAGTTAAATGTATATGGTTGTACGCCACCAGATACCGTAGTATTAATTGCACCATCATTACCACCAAAACAGAATACATCTGTCTCCAGGGCAGTAAGTACCAGACCAGTAGGCTGGGTTATTGTGGCCGTGGCGGTAGCGGTGCAGTTGTTGGCATCCTTAACTGTTACAGTATAAGTGCCTGCCACTACGTTGCTTAAGTCCTGTGTATTCTGGCCACTGCTCCAGGTATAATCGTAAGGAAATACGCCACCAGCTACAGTTAAATCAATAGCACCGGTAGCTGCTCCATTACACAATACATTGGTTACGGCTGTGGTAAGTGTAAGTGCCGCAGGCTGGGTAATTACAACAGAATCTCTCTTCTCACAACCATTGGCATCTTTAATAATTACAAAGTAGGTGCCTGCTGTTATGTTGTTAAGATCTTCACTTGAGAAGAAATTACTCCATAGGAAAGTATATGGAGCAGTGCCTCCGCTAACAGTAAGGTTAGCCGCACCGTTATTAGCACCAAAACACGTAACGTTAGTACCCGCAATTGATGATACAATTGCAGAAGGCTCGGTAATGGTGTAGCTATTGGTAAGCGTACAGCCGTTGGCATCGGTAATGGTTACAGTATATGTACCACCGCTCAGGCCGTTTATGTCTTCGGTTGTAGCGCTATTACTCCATGCAAAGCTATATGGGAACACACCACCCTGTACAGTTATATCTACCGAGCCGTTTGCACCACCTGCACAACCTACATTGGTTGTTGTTGCATTAAGTACCAGACCAGCTGGCTGAGTAATGGCTGCGCTGGCAGTTGCTGTGCATCCATTGCCGTCGGTTACGGTTACAGTATAGGTACCTGCCGCAAGGCCGGTAATATCTTCGGTAGTTGCACTGTTGCTCCAGCCAAAGGTGTAAGCACCGGTACCGCCCGTTACAGTCAGGTCAATTGCGCCGGTTGAAGCACCATTACACAATACGTTGGTTACTGTAGTAGATAATACCAGAGCCGCTGGTTCGGTTATTATTACTGAATCTCTCTTCTGGCAACCATTGGCATCGGTTACTATTACATAGTATGTACCACCGCCTATGTTGCTAAGGTCTTGTGTAGCCTGGAAATTGCTCCACAGGTAGCTGTATGGCTGTGTACCACCGCTTACGCTCAGGTCGGCAGCGCCGTTGCTGGCTCCGTTGCAGGTTACATTAGTACCGGTTACTGTTGTAGTAATACCGGTTGGTTCGGTAATAGTGTAGCTATTGGTAAGCGTACAGCCGTTGGCATCGGTTATCGTTACGGTATAAGTACCGCCACTCAGGCCGTTTATGTCTTCGGTTGTAGCGCTATTGCTCCATGCAAAGCTGTATGGGAACACACCACCCTGCACAGTTATATCTACCGAGCCGTTTGCACCACCTGCACAACCTACATTGGTTGTTGTTGCATTAAGTACCAGACCAGCTGGCTGAGTAATGGCTGCGCTGGCAGTTGCTGTGCATCCATTGCCGTCGGTTACGGTTACAGTATAGGTACCTGCCGCAAGGCCGGTAATATCTTCGGTAGTTGCACTGTTGCTCCAGCCAAAGGTGTAAGCACCGGTACCGCCCGTTACAGTCAGGTCAATTGCGCCGGTTGAAGCACCATTACACAATACGTTGGTTACTGTAGTAGATAATACCAGAGCCGCTGGTTCGGTTATTATTACTGAATCTCTCTTCTGGCAACCATTGGCATCGGTTACTATTACATAGTATGTACCACCGCCTATGTTGCTAAGGTCTTGTGTAGCCTGGAAATTGCTCCACAGGTAGCTGTATGGCTGTGTACCACCGCTTACGCTCAGGTCGGCAGAGCCGTTGCTGGCTCCGTTACAGGTTACATTGGTACCGGTTACTGTTGTAGTAATACCGGTTGGTTCGGTAATTGTGTAGCTATTGGTAAGTGTACAGCCGTTGGCATCGGTAATAGTTACGGTGTATGTACCGCCACTCAGGCCGTTTATGTCTTCAGTTGTAGCGCTATTGCTCCATGCAAAGCTGTATGGGAACACACCACCCTGCACAGTTATATCTACCGAGCCGTTTGCACCACCTGCACAACCTACATTGGTTGTTG
>CAYREY010000062.1:12019-29861 GCA_964423405.1 uncultured Chitinophaga sp.
ACAGTTATATCTACCGAGCCGTTTGCACCACCTGCACAACCTACATTGGTTGTTGTTGCATTAAGTACCAGACCAGCTGGCTGAGTAATGGCTGCGCTGGCAGTTGCTGTGCATCCATTGCCGTCGGTTACGGTTACAGTATAGGTACCTGCCGCAAGGCCGGTAATATCTTCGGTAGTTGCACTGTTGCTCCAGCCAAAGGTGTAAGCACCGGTACCGCCCGTTACAGTCAGGTCAATTGCGCCGGTTGAAGCACCATTACACAATACGTTGGTTACTGTAGTAGATAATACCAGAGCCGCTGGTTCGGTTATTATTACTGAATCTCTCTTCTGGCAACCATTGGCATCGGTTACTATTACATAGTATGTACCACCGCCTATGTTGCTAAGGTCTTGTGTAGCCTGGAAATTGCTCCACAGGTAGCTGTATGGCTGTGTACCACCGCTTACGCTCAGGTCGGCAGAGCCGTTGCTGGCTCCGTTACAGGTCACATTGGTACCAGCTACCGATGTAAGGATAGGGTTAGATTCTGTTATTGTATAAGAACCTATTATTGTACAACCGTTGGCATCGGTAATAGTTACGGTGTAAGAACCACCACTCAGGTTATTTACATCTTCAGTGGTAGCTGAATTACTCCAAGCAAAGCTATATGGGAATACCCCTCCTTGCACGGTAATATCAATTGAACCATCAGCTCCACCTGCGCAACTAACATTATCGGTAGTGGCATTAAGTACAAGAGCTGTAGGTTGAGTTACAATAGCACTTGCCGATGCAGAACATCCATTACCATCTGTTGCAGTAACAGTATAAGTGCCGGCAGAAAGGCCTGTAACATCTTCAGTAGTTGCCGTAGTGCTCCATAGATAGGTATAGGTATTCGTACCACCGGTTACTGTAAGATTAACTGCACCGGTACTTCCTCCGTTGCAGGCTACATTAGTTACTGTTGTAGAAAGAACCAAAGCCTGTAATTCTGTAATTACAACAGAATCGCGCTTCTGACATCCATTAGCGTCAGTAATTATTACATAGTAAGTACCGCCCCCAATATTTGCAATGTCCTGTGTTGACTGGAAGTTACTCCATAGGTATGAATATGGAGTGGTGCCACCGCTTACAGTAAGATCTGCAGCACCGTTATTAGCACCACTACAGGTAACATTAGTACCAACAATAGAAGAAACAATAGCAGTAGGTTCGTTAACGGTATAAGTTCCGCTGGCAGTACAGCTATTAGCATCTGTTACAGTTACGCTATATGTGTTACCTGACAGGCCCGAAATATCTTCCGTAACTGCCGAGTTGCTCCATGCAAAAGTGAATGGAGCATTACCACCTGTTACAGTAATGTTAACAGCGCCATTGGCTGCTCCGTTACATGTTACGTTGGTAATTAAACCGCTAACAGCAAGCGGCTGCGGTTGAGTTAAAGTATAAGTAGCGGTTGCAGTACAGCTATTGGCATCAGTTACAGTCAATGTGTATGTTCCTGCAGTAAGACCAGTTTGATCTTCTGCCGTAGAAGCGTTACTCCATGCATAAGTAAAAGATCCGGCACCACCAGATACTGTTACGTCTATTGAACCCGTTCCCCCATTACATGATATATTGGTAACAGAAGCTGCAATACTGATTTGTGCTGGTTGTGTAATTGTTACAGTTTGTATAGTCTGGCAGCCTTTGGTATCATTTACTATTACCACATAATTACCTGCAGTAATACCATTAAGGTCCTGAGTAGTTGCAAAATTATTCCACAGGTAAGTATAACCAGGGTTACCTCCCGTAACTGTTAAATCTGCTATACCATTATTACCACCAAAGCAAGTAACATTGGTAGGTATTACTGTAGCTGTAAGTACTGCTGGCTCGTTAACGATTACAGAGCCAACAAAAGTACATCCATTTGCATCGGTAGCAGTTACATCATATGTTCCTGCTACAAGCCCTGTTAAATCCTCAGTAGTCGCGTTATTGTTCCAAAGGTAGCTGTATGGTTGTACACCGCCGGTTATAGTTAAGTTAACCGTACCATTAGCGGCACCGTTACAAGTAACATCCGTAGATGATATAGTTCCGCTTATTGCCAAAGAGGGTTGCGTAATTGTACCGCTTGCAGTAGCAGTACAGCCATTGCCATCGGTAACGGTTACGGTATAAGTACCTGGGGCAAGGTTTGTTAAATCTTCAGTAGTTGCGGCATTACTCCATGCAAACGTATAACCACCTGCACCACCGGTTACTGTCAGGTTAATACTTCCTGAAGTATTGCCCGTACATGCAATATTAGTTACTGCTACGCTGGCAGAAATAGCTGTTGGTTGTGTTACTGTAGTGGTATTCGACACGCTACAACCGTTGGCATCGGTTACCACTGCGGTATAAGTACCAGCTACTACCAACGAAACATCCTGTGTTGTTGCACCGTTACTCCACAGATAAGTGTAAGGAGTAGTACCGCCTACAGGAGAAAGATCAACCGCACCGGTTGAAGCTCCGTTACAAAGCACGTTAGTTGCAACAGCAGAAGCCGTTAACTGAGTTGGCTCGGTAACTGTTTGAGAAATGTTCTGCTGGCATCCATTGTTATCAGTAACAGTCAAAGAATAAGTACCAGCATGCAATCCTATGATATCCTCTGAGGTAGCTCCATTACTCCATGCAAAAGAGTAAGGTGGAACGCCTCCACTTACTGTTACATCAAGTTTACCGGTAGAATCGTTGAAACAACGTAGGTTAGTTGTAGATGCAATAGTAAGGAATAATGGAAGTGGTTGAGTGATTGTAGCTCCGGCAGAAGTTGTACACCCTTTAGAGTCAGTAATTATTACGTTATATGTTCCGGCTGTAAGATTTTCAATATCCTCAAAAGAATCACCATTACTCCAGGTGTAGGTATAACCAGGTGTACCACCATTTACGGTTATATATATGGCACCGGAAGCACCGCCATTACAAGCTATGTTTACTATTGAATCAAGCTGAGCCTGAAGAATATTGGGCTGTGTAATGCTCACAGGCACAAAAGCAGTACAACCTTTAGAGTCGCGTATTGTTGCTATGTAGTTACCCGCAGTAAGGCCGGAGAAGGTAAATGAAAAGCCACCCGGCTGGAAAGTAACCCCGTTAATTGAATATGAATAGGGGCCAATACCTGGTTGAGTTATAAATACGGTAACCACACCATCAGCACCACCAAAACATGAAACATCTGTTTGTGAAAGTATTGCACCCGCAATACCATATGAGTTATCAATAGTATCGTTAGTATTAAAAATACATCCGTTTGCATCAAATGTAGTTACTACATACGCTCCACTAGATAAACCACTGAACACATTACCACTTTGTACAGGGCCGCCATTTAATGAATATGAGTATGGCGGTGTGGCACCACTAGAGTTTATTGTAATTTTACCATCAAAAACGTTAGCACAGCTGGCATCCTCAACTATAGTAGTATGAACTAATGGAGTTGGCTGCGTAATTACAACAGGGTTGAAGGTGTAAGTAGTTTGACAATTAACATTATCTCTGATAACCAGATTGTAATTACCTACAACCAGGCTGTCGAAGAAGTTACCTATCCTGAAAGAAGAACCGTTATCTATTGAATAAATAAGAGGTGGGTTACTTGCAGTTGCATTGATTGTAATATCGCCGGTATTACCGCCATTACAAAGTACGTTGCCTACAGTATAGGCAGGAGTACCAAACACCGGATACTGGTTAACTGTAATGGTTGATGATGACTGGGCAGTACAGTTGTTTGAGTTAGTAACTGTAACGGTATATGTAGTAGTAGCGGTTGGAGCTACAGATTTATTTGCGCCAGTACCCAAACCATTGTTCCAGCTATAAGCAGTTAAACCACCCGGATTGGCAGTTAAACCAACAGTAGATGCACTACAGATAGTTCCATCGTTATTAGCAACACCAGAGGTTTCTGTTAAAGAAATGGTTGGAGTAGGTAGTGGGTTAACATTTACAGTACCTATAGCAGAAGCAGAACAGTTATTAAGATTGGTTACAGTAACAGCATAAGTAGTGGTGCTGGTTGGTGCTACTACATTAGTCTGGGCAGGAGATAATCCATTATTCCACTGGTAGCTTAACATAGCTGCCGGATTGGCTGTAAGTGTCGCATTATCGCCACTACAGGTTGTTGCATCGTTATTTGCTGTGCCCGATGATTCTGTAATTGTTATTGAAGGCGTTGGAAGTGGATTTACATTAACTGTTGTTGCAGCAGAACCCGAACATGAATTTGCATCCGTTACTGTCAGCTGATAAGTAGTTGTAGATACTGGTGAAACAGTTTTTGATTGGCCGGTTCCCAATCCACCAGACCACGAATAGGTAACCATTGAGTTAGGCTGACCTGTAAGGCTTACGCTGGCTCCGGCACAGGTAGTACCATCGTTATTGGCATTGCCCGAAGTTTCAGCCACAGTTATTGAAGCTACTGGTACTGGATTAACAGTAATAGTTCTGATTGATGTGGCCGGGCTACATGGCGACACGGCATTAGTAGTAAGCGTTAACTGTACGGTACCTGTTGACGTTGGGGTAAAAGTAACTAATTCAGGATTAGCGGTTTGGGCAACCGTGCTCAAAGATCCGCTACCCGAAGTAACCGACCATGCACCTGTAGTTGCGCCTCCACCCAACGTTGCACCCGATAGTGTTATCGTAGCAAACTGGCACATCACATCCGGGCCACCAGCATTGGCTGTAGGCGCAGATGTAACATTAATTGTTTTAGTTGCGCTTGTGGCAGCACATGGGCCGGCACCATCCGGATCATTTGTTGTTAACGTAAGTACAACTGTACCTACCGTTGTTGGAGTAAAGGTAACAGATGCCGGGCTACCGGTTTGTGCTATTGTACTTAAGGTACCGGTACCCGAGGTAATTGACCATGCACCTGTGGTAGCGCCTCCACCAACACTGGCACCCGTAAGTGCTAATGGTGTAGAACTCTGGCAGGTAGTTACAGTTCCACCTGTATTTACAGTAGCAGCGGCATTTACTGTTATGGTTCTGTCATCTGTTACTGCTGTACAGGTACCAGCCGGATCGTTAGTGGTTAAACGTAACGTAACGGTGCCCGAAGAACTTGGTGTATAAGTAACAGTAGCAGGGCTACCGGTTTGGGCAACACTGCTAAGCGATCCTCCGCCCGAAACTATACTCCAGGCTGCACTAGAGGCACTTCCACCAAAAGTTGCACCTGATAAATTAAACGCTGTGCCAGACTGACAAACAACATCAGGCCCGGCTGCATTTACTGTGGCAGCTTGTTGTACAGTAATAGTTCTTGTATCCGATACGGCACCACAAGGGCCGGCCGGATCGTTTGTTGTAAGTTGCAATACAACGGTACCTACTGTAGTAGGAGTAAATGTAACAGAAGACGGACTGGCAGTTTGTGCAGTAGAACTCAATGTACCTGAACCCGAAATAATCGACCACGCAGCAGTACTGGCCCCACCACCAACAGAAGCTCCTGTTAAAGCATAAGGTGTTGATGATTCACAAACAGTTTCCGGACCGCCTGCTTCAACTGTAGCCAAAGGATTAACAGTTAAACTGGCTGACGTTAAAGAAGCATTACAACCGTTTGTTTGAGGGTTTTGAGCTATCAGCGTAAAAGTACCACCTGTAGTTACACCACTTACGGTAACATCGGGGTTGCTGGTAGGTGATGAAGAGTAACCACCCGGGCCACTCCAAGAAAAGAAGTAAGCAGATCCGGCAGTAGCATCAAGAGTAACATTTGAGCCTGAGCAAACAGGATTAGGTGAAACACTTATAGATGAAACCGTAGCCTGCGTATAACGATATGTAAGGGTAGAAGATGAACCAGACCAACTGGTTGCCGGTGTACCGGGAACCCGGCTCGAACTAACCAAAAGTGTAGTAGTAGTGCCTGAAAACCAACCAATTTGGTTTGAGGTAAAACTTGAGGCTCCACCATTTTGAGGTGTAGCACAAAAACCGTTTGTGTTAGGTCCGGCTGAAAATGAAAAGTTGTAATACGTATTAGGCGATACCGGCAACGAATAATTAGCACCCGAGCCTAACAATACGCGGCCATCGCTACAGCCGCTTGGGCTAATGGGCGAAGGGTTAGACTCTGCACCAACATTACATTGTGCATTTGAAGAATAAGCTGATAAAATTGCCATTAATACGACAAAACATTTCAGCAAAGCATTGTTGCCAGGGAGCATGTGCTTTTTCATTTTAAACCAGTTTTAATGTAGTGTGTCTATATGCCAAAAACCCCTTGCCTGTGGCAAGGGGTAATTGATTGTGTTATTTCATTATCGTTATAGTTCCTGTCCTTTCTTTTAGCATTTCAATATCCGCCTGTGGCTTAATCTTCATTTGCCATACATACGTATCGAAAGGAGCTACAGTACCATTTATTTTGCCGTCCCATCCATATGAAGCAGCATTATCTATACCATTAGGTTGTTGCTTATCTGCATAAATTAAATGGCCCCAACGGTCGTAAATTTCAATATCAATTGATTCAGCGCCAAGTATATCGAACTGGAATCTATCGTTGATACCATCACCGTTTGGCGAGAATGCCGAAGGCACGTAAGCCTTAGGTTCTGATTCAACAATAATAGTAACGGTATCTGTAGCATAACATGAATCTGCGTTCATAGCTGTCACAGTAAATACAGTGGTAAAGTATGGAGCCACGTAAGGATTGTAGCAGTTTGCAGCATCTGCGCAACCACTAAAATCAAAAATACTATGATTCATAGAATCCTGTAGAGGTGTCCAGGTAAAGTTAACTACAGGCTCACTTGTGTTAGCTATTAAAGGCACTTTCATACCTTGTAGTATTACAATCTGAGGAGCTACAAGATCTACAGTAAGTGGATTTGGTGATGAAATAGTAAACACCTTAGTTGCTTCGCAACCATTAGCATCACGCACTACCAAAGCATAATCCCCGGGAGCCAGATTGGTAAATACATTTGAAACCTGAACAATACCATTCAACTCGTACGTGTAAGGAGTTTTGCCACCAGAGGCAGTAGCAGTTACAGTACCTGTTGATGCGTTCGAGCAACGCGAATCTGTTGCTGTTGTTTCTATTGTAATTGGCAATGGATTATTAACTGTAGACAATACTGTAGCTGAACAGTTGTTTGCGTCAGTTACAGTTAATACATAAGTACCAGCTATCAAGTTAGTGGCAGTAGCACCTAGCTGAGAAGGTGTAGTGCTCCAGTTATAAATATAAGGAGGTAAGCCGCCTGTAACGCTTACTGAAACGAAAGCATTATTTCCATCGAAACAGGTAGGACTGTAAATAGAGACCGTAGTATGCATACCAGGATTCTCTGTCACCTCAAATGAGCCGGTTTTTACACAACCTCTGGCATCAGTTACAGTTACAGAATATGAGCCGGCAAATAAACCAGTTGCAGATGGACCTGATTGACCATTTGACCAGGTAATTGTATAGTTAGGAGTACCACCTGTAACTGCAAGGTTAATGCTACCTGTGTTAGCTCCGTTACAGAACACATTAGTAACAGTAGCATTCAGAAGCAACTCATTAGGCTGGCCCACAGTAATGGTATCCATGGTGTGGCAACCGTTCGAATCGGTAAGCAGCACAGTGTACTGGCCTGCACAAACTCCTGTTTGAAGCGAATCATCGCTAAAGTTATTCCACAGATACTCGTATGGTTTCGAACCTCCTGCTGGTACAACAGCTACAGTTCCATCACAAGAACCAAAACATGATACGCTGGTTGAAACTAATTGAACCACTAGCGGGGCAGGTTCCGTAACAACATACAGAGATACCGCCTGACAACCATTTGCATCAGTTACTGTCACGAAATAATCATTGCCTTCCAAGCTTCCTACATCTTCTGTAGTAGGCCCATTGCTCCAGGCAAAGTAGTAAGGTAGTGTACCACCGTAAGCAGTGATATCTATAAAGCCATCTTTATTGCCATTGCAAGAAACATTCTTAATGAATCCAGATGTAAAGATTGCGCCTGGCTCAACCAATTCAGCAGAATCAACTCTTGAACAGCCTCTTGAATCTGTAATAGTTACAATATACGTTCCATCACCAATGTTTGAAAGATCTTCAGTAGCCTGACCTGAACTCCACACAAAAGTGTAAGGGTAAGCTCCTCCTGAAGGTATTAGATCTATTGAACCATTTGATTCTCCGTTACAAAGTGGATTTTTAACTATAAAACTTGCATTAATGGGTGTAGGAACAACAATGATAGCTGTTGTTACAGCTGTACACCCATTAGCATCGGTAACTGTTACCGAGTAAACTCCACCACCTAACCCACTTAAATCTTCTGTTGTCTCACCATTGCTCCAGATGTAAGTGTACGGAGAAACCCCTCCAGATACGGTAAGGTCAATAGAGGCATCATTGGTGTTAAAACATGAAGTTTGGGTAACGTTAGTTGATAAAACCAGTTGAGTTGGCTCATTTACTACTACAGATTGAGTAAACTGACAGCCATTATTATCGCTGATAATTACATTGTAAGTACCTCCGCGAACGTTAGTTAAGTCTTCTGATGTAGCAAATGTTGACCATAAGAAGGTGTACGAAGGTGTACCACCTGTAACGCTAAGGTTAATTGAGCCAGTAGAACCACCGAAGCAACTAACATCGGTAACTACAAAGTTTGCAACTATAGGAGTAGGCTCGGCAATAACCTGGGTAATGGTAGCTACACATCCGTTAGCATCTGTTACGGTAGCAGTGTATGAGCCTAGTTCAAGACCAAATAAGTCTTCAGTAGTTGAGTTATTAGCATCATTCCATACGTATGAATATGGAGGAACACCGCCATTAGCAGTAATATCTATGGCACCAGATGAGTCGCCTGCACAAAGCAGATCGTTGTAAGAAGCTACGTTAAGATATAAGGCTAAAGGCTCTGTAACTGTGGCTGAACCGTTGGTAATACATCCACGAGAATCAGAAACAACAACGTTATATGTTCCACCACCTACACCAATCAGGTCTTCAGTAGTTGAGCTGTTTACATCATTCCATGCAAATGTAAATGGACTTGTTCCACCTGTAACAGAAATAAATATGTTACCAGTAGCAGAACCATTACACAGCACGTTGTCTACAGAATCTACCACAACAGTAAATGGCGGTGGAGGAGCTATAGTAACAACAGCAGTTTCAGTACAACCTTTAGAGTCGCGGCCAATAATTGTATATGAACCTGCAACAAGGCCTGTAAAAGTACCTGAAGACTGATAAGGTAAGCCGTTAAGTGAGTATGAGTAAGGAGGAATACCACCGTTTACATGCACTGATACAGAACCATCGCCAGCACCAACACACGATACGTTAGACTGGCTGTCGACTGTTACACTTATTACATACGAGTTATTAATGGTAATGCTTGCAGTATCAACACAATTATTGTCGTCATAAACACTTACCAGGTAGTTTCCTGCTCCCATACCATTAAATGTACTGCCAGGTTGAAGAGGGCCGCCATTTAAAGAGTATGAATATGGAGGAATACCACCTGTTGCGTTTACAGTTATAGTACCGTTAAATACGTTAGCGCAACTTGCATCAACGCCAGTTAAAATTTGTGTAACATCAGTTGGTTCACCAATAACTACAGGGTTTCCGTATTGCTGTACACAACCAAAATTATCTCTAACATAAACTGTGTAGGTACCGGCAACCAATCCGGTTAAAATATTAGATGGCTGATAGTTAACTCCATCGGAAGAGTATTCAAGCCCACCGTTACCACCGGTTGCACCTACAGTGATAGTTCCGGTGTTTCCTCCATTACAAAGCACATCGGTAGATGTTACTGTATTAAACGTAATTGGTGGTATTACTGTAACAAGAGCACTGCCCGCAAAACCACTGGTACGGGTACAACCATAAGCATCGGTTAATGAAACAAAAGTGTAAGTAGTAGAATTTGTTGGCGGAGTAACTGTTACAGGATCGCCATTGTTAAGGCCTGTAGCAGTAAACTGGCTAAGTCCATCTGTGTAAGTAACGTTAAATGGACCAGTTCCAGGGTTAAGGTTTACATTAAGCGTACCGGTAGTTCCTGGGCATATTGTTTGAGTTACAGGAGTAAAAGTAGCATTAGGGGTAGGGCGTCCAATTACTGTAATAGTATTAGACAGTGCGGTATTTCCACATTTATCGGTAGCTCTTCTTCTAATAACATATGTAGCGCCAGCCGGAACTAATGTAGAACTGTTCCATGAATCGCTGTTAATGCCCAGCGGTGTAAAGTTGTTACCACCATCGGTAGAAAGTTCCCAATCGTAAGTAAATACGCCACCCTCGGCAAAACCTACCGAACCACCTGTGGCTCCCAATAGATTTGTAAAGTTACCAATTGCAGTGCCCTCGCATATACTTGAGTTATCAGCTACACCACCTATGGTACCACCGTTAACCGCAGGTAACGGTAGAGGATTAAGGCTTACGTTAGCCTGACCTGGGTTACATACATCTACTAAACGTACTTCCACAACATCGTTTGTACCTAGCACATAACCATTGGTATTACCAATTACACCGCCCGGAACACAACAAGATGCATTGTAAATCAGGGTGTTGTTAACGTATATTTGAATATTATCATCGTGAGCATTATCGGCTATGGTATATAACCCGCAAGGGAAGCCACGGCGGCGAGCACGTACGGTTGCACGGTCATTAGGCACCTCACAACCTATCCAGCCTGGTGCGCTGGAAGCACTTGCGTTGGTTGCATAGCCGTTGGTTGTAACAAAATTCAGGTTGTTATCTACATAGTAACCATAACGGGCATCTGTAATAGGAATTGCAATATCAGCTGTAGCAAAAGCTTCTACATTCCAAACACCGTTTCCGGGGCCGGGGTCAGCTGAAGGCACACATTCTTTATATTCCAAAATGGCAGAACCCTGACCCGGAACATAACCCGCACATATTGTACCGTTAAACGAATTTGTATTAACAGCAAGAATACCGTTAAATGTCCCCGACCACCATTCAGCTGACTCCGGGCGTGGCGCAACAGGGCAATTACCACCTGTCCAGGGGTCCTGTACTGGTGTTATTGAGTTGTTGTAATTCAACACCCCTGAAGAAGAAGACAGGGTCATGTCCCACACATAAGGCAATATTGCAGAGTTGGTAGAATATCTGAATGAGTAAATTCTACCAGGGGTAGTATTAAAATTCACATAGGTTCCACTACCAACATTCACAGAAGTCCAGGATGCTCCTGGAACCAATGTTCCACCTTCGTTAAATGCGCTTACGCCACACTGCGCATTGGCAGTATGAGCAAAAAGCGAAGCAAACGCTACCGCGAAAAGAAGTTTGAGGGATAACTTAGAGAATAAACGTTTTCTCATGCGTAATGAGTTTTTTTGTTTAAATAGGTAATTTAAATATGTGTCAGACCACCCGAAAAAAATCCGGATAGACGAAACCTGCGGCAAAATAAGACGTAAAAGGAGAATCACAAAAAAAACACGTCTTTTTTTTCAAAAGGCGGTAAAAATCAATTAAAAAGCACTTTTCGCTTGTTTTTTAAAAGCTGTTCTTACGCAAGATGGCTTTACTCTATTGTTACCGGTTCGTTTTTAAAGGCAGATGCTATTTTAAACGAATTGCTAACAAACAATACCTTGGGGTTACCATTACGCTCTATATGATAATAAAGCAGATTTAATATTCTGGATATAGTTTCCAGTTGATCGGGCTGTAATTTAGATGAAAGCCCTGTGGCAAACTTCAACTCCTCTCCGTCCAGCTTATCGCTACTGCCTGTCAAAGCAATTTTGCTACACTGATGCAGGAAAAATAAGGCGTATTTCAGGAAAATCTTCTGATTCTCACGGCCTATCTTGGCAATCTCCTCTACCCACTCAAACAGGTTACTGGCATTGGTAGGCGAGTTTTTATGCTTCAGGTTATAGCAACATACCAGCCATTTATGCAGCAGCTTATCGTTAGCATTTTCATCGCCCGCTGCATAGCCGGTTGCAGCGTTAAAGTTTCCATCGCTTATACGGGCTATACGCCTCGCCGCATCTTCCCCCATCTCAAACCTATCCAGCAAGGCCTGCTTAACATCCGCGTCATCTATGGGGCCCACTTTCACAAGCTGGGTGCGCGATATTATTGTATTCAAAATCATCTCAATGTTCTCTACCACTAAGATGAAAAATGTATTGGCAGGTGGTTCTTCTATAATTTTAAGAAGTGTGTTGCCGGCCTCCTTTAAATATTCTGCCAGCCATATTACCTGTATTTTGTATGGCGACTCATAAGTCTTCATACTCATGCCATGTATTATTTCATGGCATTCGCGTACAGTAATATTACCCTGGCGGTTCTCGGCCTCAATGCTTTGCAGCCAGTCGTTTACACTCATATATACATTACCCGCCAGCGCAGTTCGCCATTCGGTAATATAATCATTGCTTATCGGCGGCTCGCCGCTTTTTTTAGGTACTACCGGAAACGTAAAATGTACATCGGGGTGTATATGTTTCTGATTTTTCAGGCACGATGAACATTTACCACAGCTGTCGCTCTCCTGCCTGTCTTCGCATTGTATGTATTGCGCCAATGCCAGCGCCAGTGCCAGGTTACCATTACCCTCAGGGCCCAGCAACATCAGCGCATGGGGCACTTTGCCCGTAGCCACCATTCCCAGTAGCTTATCTTTAACAGGTTGCTGGCCTATAATATCCTTAAAAAACATCCGTTCCGTAATAGTTTAGTAGTTGCCGCAATAATAATGTTAGTTCTCCAGCGCGTTTAATATTTCTTCCGATAACGGCTCGGCCATTGGCGAAAAGATTTTTACCAGATAGCCATTCTCATCTATCAGGTATTTCTGAAAGTTCCACTTCACCTCGCTATCCTTATAACCGTTTTGTTCTTTATTAAGCAGGTAGGCATATAGCGCATGCGGGTTATCGCCCAGTATCTTCACTTTCTCACTCAATGGAAAACTCACTCCGTAGTTCACCTCACAAAACTGAACAATCTCATCGGCACTGCCCGGCTCCTGCTCACCAAAATCGTTGCAGGGCAGGCCTATTACCTGTAGCTTTTCTTTATAATGCTGGTGTAGCTCCTCCAGTTGCTTGTACTGCGGCGTTAACCCGCAGGCCGAAGCAGTATTAACCAATAGCAGCTTTTTACCCTTGTATTGAGCCAGGTTTAAAGGCTGGCCTTTAATATCGTTTATCGCAATATCGTATACTGTTTTTACCATGGGGTGAAAATAGAACTTTTACAACACCCCAAAAATTGAGCCTGCCGGTTTATTGACAACACTCACCCGAAGCCAATACGCAAATAGATATGTTTGCAGAATAAATACGCTGTAAAATGACCGACATATCAACCCGGGCCCATATAGAAGTACTGGTAGATGAGTTTTATAAGAAAGTAATAACCGACCCTGTTATAGGCTTTATTTTTACCGATGTAGTAAAGCTATCATGGGAAAAACATATACCTGTTATGTATTCGTTCTGGGGCACTATGCTGCTGGGTGAAAACACCTATAAAGGGAACCCTATGGTGAAACATATGGAGCTGGACAAGCTAACTACCCTCACGCCACAGCATTTTAACCGTTGGCTAGAGCTATGGATAGCCACCGTGCAAGAGCATTTCGCCGGCCCTAAAGCTCAGGAAGCCATCGACCGTGCACGAAGCATAGCCGGCGTAATGCTTTATAAAATAGAACAGAACCGGTAGTTGGGTAGTTGTATGCGGCCATATTTTTTAGTTTTGTTTATACATGAAACTGGCCCATATCATCAACCCCGTTAAAGTACCTGCTACGTCCGACCTGTACGTAGCCCAGCCGGTTACATTCGAAACTATACGCATAGCCAGCCAGCTGGCACAAAATAAAATTGAGGTAGATCTGTACACAGTTTGCTACCCGGAGGACAGTGAAATTATTCCTCCCTTCTTTACCCCGCTGCCTCACCTGCAGCGTTCCATACAGGATATCGGGCAATTTAACCGCAACAAAAAGTATCCGTTCATAGCCGATATACTTACATCGTTGTACAATGCTACTACCGCCGATTACCTGATATATACCAACATGGATATTAGCCTGATGCCTCAGTTTTATGTAGCCGTGGGCGAAATACTGAAAGAAGGTTACGATGCCCTGCTGATTAACCGCCGTGGTATATCTGCCGGGTATAATAGTGTAGATGAGCTACCGTTAATGTACTCCGACTATGGCAAGCCTCATCCCGGTTTCGATTGCTTTGTTTTTAAGCGCGATCTGTTTCCAAAGCTAATACTGGAAAACATATGCATAGGTGTACCATTTATAGAGGTAGCCCTTACGCATAACCTGATAGCCTTTGCACAAAAACTAAAACTGGTTGACGACCTGCACCTTACCTTCCATATAGGCACCGAGGTAATGCCGCCGGTAGATGAACAATACTATACGCATAACCGTAACGAGTACGAACAGAAGATTTACCCCAGGTTAAAACCGCATTTAAATATTAGTAAGTTCCCTTATGCCGAACTACCCATTTACAAGCGCATGATTAAGTGGGCACTTAACCCTGTTTTCCGAACACACCAGGTAGCAGGGATGGAAGGCAAAAGCCTTGGCCGACGCATTAAATACAGTATAGACAGTTGGCGGTTTGGCTTATTGCAAAAAATAAAATAGCCCGCTTACAGGGACCTGAAATGTGTTAACCCACCCCCAATCTAAAAAACTGACTGATAATTATTTATAAAAATTTCATGTTAACCCACCCCCTGTTCACGTACAATCACACTATAGGTTCTTCACCATTATAAAGTCATTCATAAAGTAGCCGCCACCAATATCAAAATCGCCGGTGGTTTCAATTATAAAGCCATTTTTAAAATAAAAATTAATGGCCTTTATATTCTGCCGGTTAACCTGTAGCCTGATAGGTTTAGCCGCATCAAGTTGTTGTAAAATATATTCAAAAAATCTACCACCTATACCGCCGCGGTGTTTAGCCACATCTATATAAAATTTGTGCAGGTAGTAATAATCACCTTTCAGCTCTACCGAGGCATACCCCACCGGTTCGCCATTTGCGTAAGCCAGATAAAACACCTCGCCCTGCGCCATACCTTCCAGTATAGCTTTTGCCGAGTACCGGCTACTAAGCATAAAATCTATCTGCGCTACTGTAATAATAGATGGATAATGCTCGTGCCATATTTTCTTCGCTAATTGTTCTATCAGCGCAATATCTTCCTGTGTAGCTTTCCTAAATTGTGTTTCCATAATATACGCTTGTAGTTCGGGCTGTTTAAGTCTCCCCTTTAGGGGAATTTAGAGGGGTCTCCTACTTTCTCAAATACAACGGTACATCCAGGTTAAGAAAATACATCGGATGAAACACCACCTGCCCCAGTGTATTAAACTCCAGTGCAGGCATAGGTAGTTTTACTATGTTCAGTATTCCCAATATCATCTTACCCGCCTTCGATTTTGTTTTAAACTTCGTATAATCGGCATCTATCGATATTAAAAATTTACGATAGCGCTTTATATCATTCCGATTGTGGTACACACCGTTTTTATCCGTCCACGTATTATCAAACCCACCATACATGTTACCTGCGCCATAACCAAAAGCAATGTTCAGCCACTTCGGCTTTATGTTGTGGTTAAATGAGTATAGGTTAAAACTCATCCACATGGTTATGCCGTTATAATCTTTCAGTATTTTTTCGGCAAAGCTGGTGCCATATAATTCATTGGCACGGTCACGCAACTCGCCTTTAGGGTAATTCACCTCGTGCATAGAGTATTTAATCAATATGCGCTGCTCTTTCCACACCAGGTATTGGGTAGTAGCCAGTGCGGCACCTCCAAAATTAAACAACAGGTCGCTCCAGCTGGCACCATACTTGGGGCTCATACCATCCGGTATCTCTATAGCCGATAGACTTAAAAAACCGAAGGCACCGGCCGCCAACGCAGCAGGAGTATTTTTCATACCACTCCACCGCAACATATTATACGTGCTGGTAGTAATAAAATACGGCACATAAAAATGCCCTACCTTATCTATCTGGTTCCACTCGCGCGCATCGTTAAACCACCTGAATTTACCCAACGGCTGTTTACCATACCACTCTATACCCACCCCAACCATTATAGCCGAATACAAACCAACAGTACCTACCGTTACACCGGTCAGACGCTTCTTATTTATCCGGTCCGGAAAATCAAGAAAACTACGTTTATAAATGGTTGTATCCTGGGCAAAACAAAACCGGCCCAACATCAGGCATGCTATAGCAATACATATGATCCGGACCGGTTTCAACTATATTAATTTAAGATACAATATACCAAATACTATTTCCCCAACAGGGTTTCGCGTACCTTATCCAGTATAATACGTACACGCTCATCGCTACTGGCTTCTACATACACCCGCAGCACCGGTTCGGTACCACTGGCACGTATCATCACAGTTTCTTCATCTACCAGGTAAAACTTATAGCCATCTATGTCTTCTACATGACTTACCGGTATGCCGCCAAACTCTTTGTAAACGCCGTTTTTGCAGTTCTCTACTATCTGTAGTTTCTGCTCTTCTTTCAGGTGCAGGTCGTCGCGGTTGTAGGCAAAGCGGCCCACCACTTCATACACCTCATCTATCAGGTCCTGTAGCTTTTGTCCGTTCTGTACCAGGTGGTCTACAATTACAAGGCCATCCCATATACCATCGCGCTCAGGTATATGGCCTTTTACCGCAATACCACCACTCTCCTCGCCACCTACCAGCACATCTTCATTCTGCATTATTTCGCATATGTACTTAAACCCTATCTTGGTAATTTCGTAAGGTAAACCATACTGCTCGCATAGCTTTTTAACCTTGTTAGAAACAGAGAAGGCAATAACCACTTTACCGGTTAGCCCTTTGTACTTGTGCAAAATATGTATTAGCAACAATATAATATGATGCGCATCAACAAACTTGCCTCCGGCATTGTATAAACCAATACGGTCTGCATCTCCATCGGTAGCAATAGCCAGGTCCACATGCTTCATTTCGCGCAGATAGTTTTCCAGTTCCTGTAGGTTCTTGCTGATAGGCTCGGGTGCCTGTCCGTAAAACGATGGATTGTACTCACAGTGTAATAAATCGGCATGTGGCATTATACGCTGAAAAACGCTTTGGCCGGCGCCATACATAGCATCGTATGCCACCACCAAATCGCTGTTGTCGTTCATAGCCTCTAAATCAAAATTAGCAGCTACGTGTTCGTAGTACATGGTTTCCAGGTCTACAAACTCCAGCAAACCTTTTGCCTCCCATTCTTCCAGGCTCAAATCCTCTGTTTGGTAATTATCCGGTATCAGCGCTTCTACTTCGTTAATATACTTTTGTATAAGCGGGCCACCATGCTTGCTTTTAAGTTTAAACCCATTGTACGATGGCGGGTTGTGGCTGGCCGTAAGTATTACCCCCACTTCGCAACCCAGGTTTTTAGCCCCCAGCGATATCATAGGGGTAGATACAAAATGTTTATCGTAAAATACTTTTATACCGTGCTTGCAAAACACATTAATGGCCGCAAGCGAAAACAAGCTACCGCCAAACCGGCAATCGTAACCTATTACAATTTTTGCTTTAGGGTCTTGTTGCAATACCCAATCGGCAGTTGCTTTAGCAACCCGTTTCACGTTATCTACAGTAAAATCTTTGGCTATAATTCCACGCCAGCCATCGGTTCCGAATTTTATCTTACTCATGGTGT
>CAYREY010000063.1:0-19156 GCA_964423405.1 uncultured Chitinophaga sp.
TTTACACCGGTGTTGGTACACTCGGCTTTGTTGTTCTGGTTACCAAAGGTGCTGGGGTTGTTCCAGCATATATCTACTATGATATTAGAAACACCATCCCACGAAAACGGGCTGGTAAGTGGTATACCGTTTAGCCAGCCGGCTTGTGGTTGGTAGTTGGCTGCCGTGTACACGGTTGTAAGGTTCTGCTCCCAGTTACTTAAGCTGGTAGCATTGGTACAGGCCATTTTAATGGTAAAGTTTTGCAGGAAGGCATTACTGTTAAACACCGCAATATTAAACGTAAGCGCCCTAATGATACACGCCGAACCCAATGCAGGGGTAAGCTCGGCAGCGGTGTACAACATTTGGTTACGACCACTTTTTAAGAAATTGCCAAACAGGGTAGGCGGCTGCAGCGAAGTACCCGGTTGCACCACAGTGCCAGACCCTATCGAATTAGTAATGTTATTGCCTGAACAGAACGGACTGATGCCGCAACTTACCGGCAATATACTGGCAGCCAGTTGTACCTGCTGGCCGGGGCATATTACCGATGGTGTAGCTGTAACCGTAACCGGCACGGCTATACCGTTAACTATTACCTGCACATCATCGGTACGCGAACAACCACCTGCACTGGTAACCGATAGCGTGTAGGTAGTGGTAATAACCGGCGATACGGTTGGGTTAAGCGTGGTACCGTTTGTAACGGTGCCACCGGTCCATTGGTAGGTATAAGTACCTGCCGGGGTAACAGAGCCGTTAAGCACCACCGCCTGGTTGCCGCAAATAGTAGTATCGGCACCGGCGTTAACTGTAAAGTTGCCTGAGTTGACTGTTACAATAGCAGTTGCCGAAGCGGTACAGTTATCGGTAGAGTTATAGGTAACCGTGTAAGTAGTGGTAGCACCCGGCGATACGTTTACCGAGGCGGTGTTAAAGCCACCGGGGTTCCACGAGTAGGTACCGCCCGATGGGTTAGCCGAGGCGCTGATAGTTGCCTGGCCACCGGTGCAGATTGTATCGCTAACAGTGGATACAACAGGCGGAGCAATAATCTGTATAGATTGTGAGCTGACATCGGTACAACCGGTGGCAGATGTAACAACCAACGAAATGAGGTAAGTGCCGGGGCTGGTATAGTTATGTGTACCGGGGTTGGCACCGGTGAATGTGGGTGAGCCATCGCCAAAATCCCACACCTGCGAGGCGGCCCCCACACTGTTGTTGGTAATGGTAACACTGCCCGATGTGCCGCAGATACGGTTGGTGTTTAATGTGAACGATGAGGTAGGGCTCATCTGGAAAGTACTACCGTTCCAGTTAAAATTCCAGCCAGAGTTGTTGTTAGAAAAGTTATCAATAAAAATAGCGTAGGTACGGCCCGCCTGAACAGTAATAGAGGGGCAAAACTCGCCGGCAGCACCGGCAGCGCCCGATGTAGGGCAAACTGTAACCGAGGTTGGCGACATACCTACAGGCGATGAAAGCTCGTTGTTAAAGTTATAGTTACAGGCAACGGTATTGTTGTTAAGGTTAACTGTGCCACAGCCGTTGGTTATATCAAACACGGCCCAATCCAACTCGGTACCGGCTGTGGTAGGGGTAGCGCTCCAGGCCAGTGTGCCCGAAGTGCCTACCGAAAACTGGTACCAAAGCGAAGAGCTTGCACCAAAAAGAAAACAAGAAGGGTCGTAATTACCAGTACCTGCCGGGCCGCTGGCCAGCGTAAAGCTTGATAAGTCGCACACTACAGCAGCAGTAGCACAGCTACTACCCGGGCTGGGTGGAGGCGTGGCAGAGTTGATACAAAGCTCGAACCCACCTGCTGCGGTAAATGAACTAACTTCTACATAGTAGGTAGTACCAGCAGCGCTGGCCTGTGTTACTGTAGCAGTGCCACCGGCAGTAGCGGCAATATTACAGGCAGTACCTACCGATGTAAGGTTGGCGCAGTTGCCGGTCCATACAGCAACACCAACCTGCTGAGCCGCCGGTGAACCAGTAGGACGCACGGTGATAGTATTTAAACTTCCGTTAGATACAAACGAAAACCACACATCGTTGGTCCAGGTGGTTTGACCGCATATAGCGTTGGCCCAGTTAGTACTGGTAGCCGTGGCCGTTGAGCTGGTAATGCAAATATTGCCCGATGCCGGAATAACTATTGGCGTGGCGCTGATACAAACATCGTTTAATGGCTGCGCGCTGCCTGCCAGAGTTAATAAAACAATCGACACCAAAAGGGTAAACTTATTTAACATATAATTTTGCCAGCCTAAGCTAAGTTTTATTGCCAGTTCGTTTAATATAAAATGAAGAGCGTAAATGTATAATAAATAGCATTATACGCCACCCACAAATGTATACAAACTATTGACAGCCTAATACACAATTGTGTTGCATGGCAAGGTTAACTTTTGCGGGTTATTATCCACAAAAAGCCGGGTATTACAAGCCGTAGTCTAATCTTTTTCTAACAAGTGCGGGGTTGCCAGCATACGCTGCAAATGGTGCTGTAACTGAGGCAGGCAGTGGTACAACTGCTCAAACGAGTTAATTACAAAGTACCTATCCTGCATTTTATCTTTATGAAAAGAGGTATTGAGCACCTGTTCTACATCGAACGCATGGCGCTGCGGTACAGGCCCCAGGCTATACTCTGTTTCGCCGGCGCTGGATATAATACCCGCCCCGTAAATACGGGTTTTACCGTTTTCCTCTATCAGGCCAAACTCTATTGTAAACCAGTAGATACGGCTCATCAGCTCTATAGCATACGGGTTGTTGATATGCTGCAGGGCTATATCGCTAAGGCCCGATAAAAAATCGCAGTAGTGCTTATCGGTAAGCAGGGGTATGTGGCCAAATACATCGTGAAACATATCGGGTTCTTCTATGTAATCGAGCTGTTCGAACCGGCGCAACCAGCAGGTGGCAGGAAAGCGCTGCTGGTTAAGCAGCAGAAAAAACTCTTTATCGGGTATAATACCGGGCACGGCCTGTATATGCCAGCCGGTTTGCTGCTCCAGCAGGGTGTTGGTTTGGGCAAAATCGGGTATGCGCTGTGCGCTGAAATTTATTTTGGCCAGCCCATCCAGATACTTCTGCGTAACGGTGCTTTGCAGGTTCTGCATCTGACGGGTAAAAAGAATATCCCACACTTTAAAGTGTTCGGCGGTGTAGGTGTTGTACTGCTGCTGTAACATACTGTTCATTTTAATTTTCAGAAAAAGAAAGCGCCCGGTTCAGTTAAGAGCCGGGCGCATATATTTTTTAATTGTTGTTTTTACAAAATCAATACTGCCCGCTATGGTGGTAGCGATAATAATTGACAGTATATGTTGCTAAACGCATCATGGTATGAAAATACTAAAAAGAAAAGAAAATACAAACGCAGATATAAAGCCATGCGTATGTACACATAAAAAAGAGACGGCTGCAAGCCGCCTCTACAGGTGTGTTATATACCCAGTTCTATTTGAAAGCGCCAGCCAAAGTTATTGTGATGATTGGCCCCTTTTACCATATCGTATTGGCGCTGATAGGTAAAATCTGTTTGTACTTTCAGCTTGTGCTGCATAAAGTATTTGGTTAAGCAGATAGCGTATTCACTTTTCATTTTCTCTTTATCCTGTATAGCCAGCGAGGGTATAAGCAGTGAGTGGCGCAGGGCTATTTCTACTTTTGGTTTAAAGCAATAGCTAACCTGTGTGTTTACGCCCATACCGGTGTACACATAACGCATGCTGGTGCTATCGGCATTATAGGTTTTGGGGTTGTTGGCCTGGCGGTACAGGTACTCGCTGGTAAGTGCAAAGCCCTGGTACTTAAACACCAGATCGCCCATGGCCGAAAACAGGTTGCGCGGCTCGTATAGCGCCTGGCCCAACTGGCCGCCGGTGCGCTGCGCCAGGTGGTTAAAGTGTACAACACCGCCAAAGTTCAGCTTAGGCTTCTTCTCTCCTATTACATCGCCCTCAAAGTAATCGCCGCCATCGGTAAACTTGCCCAGCGGTAAAAACTCAACGCGGGCCGTGTAGGCCAGGCCTTTATCGGTTTTAATAATGTTGCGGCCCTCACCGCTGGTAATAGCCGTTTTAATAATAAAGTGGAAGTCTTTATAATGGTTGGTATAGCTTACAAAAGCGCCAAAGTCGCGGTCGAGGGTAAGGGCACCGTTTACAATAGAGCGGTCGGCAAACTGCAACGCGCCCGACGAGTTAACGCGCTGGCGGTTGCCGGGCAGTTTACCCTGGCCCATGCTGAATGTAAAACCCTGCGGTATGGTGTAGTTAATCATGGCATCGCGCAGCACGTTGGGCACACCGCTTACATCCCAGTCCATATCGGCACGGGTAAACGATAACTGAATATCGTAGGTAAGCTGCGGTGTGTAAATAAAGCCCCCTAAACGCAGGCGCAGGCGGCGTACACGAAAATCAAACTCCTCGGGTGTAGCATCTTTATCGGAGGTAGAAACATACCCCACCCGGCTTTGCATACGGAAACGGAAATAAATAGAAAAGTACTTGGGCGCTGTAACCCCTATGCCCTGCTTAAGGCTGAACCATTGGGGCAACTCGTAGGTTTTTTTGCCGATTTTAATACTGTCGGCAGGCAGTTTTTCGGGTGAAGCAAACAGGGCTGTGGTAACAATTGCAAGCAGTAATGTGAGCGATAACTGTTTGAAAATACGTGAGTAGAATTGGTGCATTTCTGTAACGTTTATTTAGTTACAAAAACATCAATTTAATGTTACCTATAATTTCCCTTAATGTTATGCTAATGTTAAGTAACGGGCATTTTATCCACTTTTACAAAAATATTGAGGTTACTAAAACAACTCTTTTACATTATTGTAACACTACTTTAAGGTTACAGATACATTACCATTACATTATCAAAGCCATTTAAATACAGCACTAACGGGCAGGTGATCGCTGGGGTAATAGGTGCCGTTGTTGTTGGTGTGCACTTTATAACCCTGCTGCGTAAAGTGGCGGCTGTACCATATATAATCTATACGGCTGCAGTGCTGGTTGCTTACCTCAAAGCCGCAATCGGTGTAGGGCAGGTTGCCGGGGGTATAGCTATCGGTAAGGCCCACCTTGTAGTTGCTGCTGCCCATGGTGTAGTAAGCCGCATCATCGGGGCCGAAGTTAAAATCGCCGGTTACCAGTACGGGCAGGCCGGCAGCCAGCGAATCGACCATGCCGCGCAGCAGGGCTGCACTTTGCCGGCGGGCTTCTTTACCGCGGTGATCGAAATGGGTATTGAATACCAGTAGCTGTGCGCCGGTAGCTTTATCTTTCAGTTTTACCCAGGTGCATATACGGGTAATGGCGGCATCCCAGCTTTTGCTGCCGGGGCGTTTGGGTGTAAGGCTAAGCCAGAAATTGCCACCGGTTATCAGGTCAAATTTATCTTTCTTAAAAAAGACGGCGCTGTGCTCGCCGGCGTGGTGGCCATTGTTGCGCCCCGCACCAAAAGCAGTGTAACCTGTAAGCGTGGCGGTTAAATACTTCAGCTGATCTTTGAGTACCTCCTGCGTGCCCAGTATATCGGGGTTTATCTGTTTAACCAGCGCTACCAGTGTATCGCGGCGCAGCTCCCATTTGTTGGGGCCATCGGCAGCGTTGCTGTTGCGAATGTTGTAGGTGGCAACAGTAAGTTGTGCCATACAGGTGGTGGCTGCCAGTATAAGCGGCAGCAGTAAAAACTTTTTCATACAGTGTTGGTGTAGCGGGTTTGTGCTACAATAATAAACTGTGCGTAGTATAATTAGTATTAAATAATTATGAGAATGGTCTGCCTCACCCCTCTGCCTTTGGCAGCTCCCCTCTCCTTAAAAAGTAGAGGGGAGCACGAACAGATATAGTGTAGTTGATAGCACAACGATATTTTGGGTTCTCACTGAATGCACAGACAGCACAGAAAACAGCCACTGTATTCTTCTGTGTGGTTAGTGTAGTCTGTGAGAAGATTTATAATACATTGCCTCACCCCTCTGCCTTTGGCAGCTCCCCTCTCCTTAAAAGTAGAGGGGAGCACGAACAGATAAAGTGTAGTTTATAGGAACATAACGATACGTTGAGCTCTCGCAGAATGCACAGACAGCACAAGAGGATTTTGAAGTTCAATCCAACATTCAGATTAAATAATCATGAGGTTACAATTTACTTACACCGGCCCGGCATATTTGCCGTGCTTTCTTTCGGTTTTATAAATAGCAGTGCAAATTAAAGTACCCCCTGCTGCGAAGCAGGGGGCGCTTTACGGAAGGCCTGAAAAATTAATTACTGCTTAACCAGCCTGGCCGCTGCCCGCGCTCCCGATTTGGCAGTTGCCGTAACGTAATACATACCCGATGGCCAATCGGCTATTTTGATAGTAACCGGTTGAGATGGATCATCGACCTGAATGGTAGCTACTACCACGCCGCTGGTGTTGGTAATGGTAAGCAGCATAGGCTCTTCATCGAACAGGGTTAAATCTATAGCCACATAATTGGTAGCCGGGTTTGGCAATACACGTATAGCCGACTGCTGCGGCTGCATAGGTTTAAGGCCTGTACTCAACAACGTATCTACGCCCCAGGCATATTCTACTGCAACGGTATCGGTTTGTATTTTGGCATAGTACACGTGCTTGCTGTTAACCGAGTCGATATACCACTGCTCGGTAAACTGTGCGTTGTGTACGGCATCTTTAAACGCATTGAAACCACCATACATGGCCGAATCGCCCACCATGATAGCCCAGGCCTGACCGTTGGTAGCCGGCATAGAGCAGGCATCTACCCCGTTAACCTGCCCATTGCAGTAGCGGCGTACTGCTACATAGCTTTGTTGCTGGCGACCAATCAGCCACAGGCTGTCGGTTACTTCTTCATCAAAATCGGCGTGCTGCCAGTGCAGGGCCACATCTTTGTTGGTGTAGGTAGCACCCAGCAGGGCCGGTGTAAACTCCGGACGGTACATAAGAAGGGCTACGTTGTGGTTTTGCCCTACATAAGGCAAGTGAATGTTGGCGTGGTTATCGGTGCGGTCTTCCCAATCGGCTTTCACCTCGCCAGAGCCCAGGTAAACAGCCGTGGTACCTACGTTGGCCACGCAAATGTGCTGCTGAAAACCTACTTTACCTTTCCAGAAATCGGGAACGGAAGCGAGGGTAATAGAGTTGTGTTTAAAGATGCGTACATCCTGCCCGCTTATTACGGTGCTTTTAGATATGCAGCCCAGGCTTTCGGCCAGCGCCGGTGCAGTGGCAGGTGTAATAATAGAACGGATAGGCTGTAACAGGGCAAAATCTACCTGGTCCCACAGCAGCGAGTCATCGAGTAGCTGAACGGTTTCCTGTACTACGGTTGGGTGAAAGTAAGCGCCTGAGCTCCACTGAAACACTACTTTATCTACAAACGACATACCGCTGTTTAGCACCAGCCCGCTATCGAGCGAGTGGCCAATATGCAGCAATGTATCCAGCACCGGTGCCCACGAACTGATAACAGTATCTACCGGTATAGTTGATGAGGCTAGAAACGGGCCTGCTGCCGATGAACCTTTAGGGGCTTCGCCCAAACCGGTAAGCAAGTAAATAAGGTTGTTGTGGTTTTGTCCGTACGGTGTTTTGTATTTGCCGGGGTAATTGCGGCCAGCCACCGGAAAGAAAACGCCTTTATCGTTGGTAAGCATCAGCAACTCTTTCAACAGGCTTTGCGAGGCAAGGGTGGCTTTGGTTTTAATCTCATTATCCTGTGCAAAATCGGCCAGGTTAAGCAGGCCGCTAAGACAGTAAGGAGCATATACCGATGAGAAGAACTCGTAGTAGCCATACTGTATTTTCAGGTCGAGGTAATGCACCAAGCGGTTGCGCAGGGTGGCATCTATAGGCTTGTTATACTTTTCGTGCAGCAACCAGTCGCTACCCATCCACATAATCATGTGGTTCTCTGACCAATAATTGCGCACTGTATCGCCTTTGGTAACCCAGTAGGGCACTGAGTTGAGTACCGGCAGTATCTTACTATCGTACACACCGGGTTGCAGGTACAGTATACGCACCAACTCTATAATATCGAAATCGCTGGTAACACCGGTGTAAATATTGCCAAGTTTGGCATTGAGCAGGTTGGTATCTACCGGTACGCCTTTGTAGGCCTGTAGTATGATTTTAGTGCCGTTAGGACTTGCCAAAGCGGTATCTACATAATCGGCGCGGCGCTGTTCGTAAACAGCATTGTTACCCGCATTAGCGTTTAAACATATAAGCAATAAACAGCTGACTGCTAACGAGTAAAGTGTTTTCATATACTGCAATTGTGAGTGGATAAGAGCAGCAATTTAATACAAACCACTAATATTCATATATGTATAATGGTTGTTTAACACAAAAACCTAAAAATTTATGTTCAGGCCAATTGTGGCAGTACTTCGGCTACCAATTTTACCGGCAACTGACAGGTTTTGTTGAAGCACACATATAGCAACGATTGCCCCGGCTGGTGCTTGCCCTGCAATAGTGGCAACTGCGAAGCCGTGGCAGCACCCAGTACAATAGCATGTGGTAAAAAATGCTGCGATAGTTCTTTACGCAGCGCTTCGGCGTTATCGCCGGTTATGGCTACCTCGTAAGGCGGGTGTAAAAACCAATCGGCTAGTATGGCCCAGTTGGCGTAAAACGATGGATGCTGAATGGCGTTATCCTGCATATTTTGCAACGCGCGGCGGGCTTTTTGCTTATAGTCGTTATTATCTAACAGCGTACCTATAACAAACAGCACCTTAGCCATGCTTGAATTAGATGCCGGTATAACGTTATCGCTGGTTTCGGTTTTACGGGCAATGAGTGGTTCATCGGTAACCGAGGTATAAAAGAACATACCGGTGCTTACGTTATAAAAATGCTGCACTACATAGTTGGTAATACCGGCGGCCAGTTGCAGCCAGGCTTCGTTAAACGTAACCTCGTACAAACCCAGCAGGGCCTCGCAGGTAAAACTGTAATCATCTAAAAAGCCATTGATAGTTACGCGGCCGTTTTTGTAGTTGCGCATAATACTATAGTCGGGCTGTATAATGTACTGCTTTAAAAATGTAGCACATTGCAACGCACGATTTAAAAAGCGTTCATCGGCAAATGCTTTATAGGCATCGGTGTAACCTTTCAGCATCAGCGCGTTCCACGCTGTAAGTACTTTATCATCCAGCCCCGGGCGAACGCGCTTGCTGCGCTCGGCCATCAGCAGGTTTTTCCAACCGGTTAACTGTTCAGCAGTAACGTCATTACTTATCCGGGTAAGGTTAATGTGCCCCTCAAAATTGCCTTGTGGAGTAACCTCGTATACTTTGCAGAAAGCCTCAAACTCTGCACCCAGCAGTTGCTGTAATTCCGCATAGCTCCACACATAAAACTTCCCCTCCTCTCCTTCGCTATCGGCATCCAGCGCTGAGTAGAAACCGCCGGCAGGATCGCTCAATTCGCGCTCTACAAAATCAAGCGTTTCGTACACCACCTCTTTATAGCGTGGGTTGCGGGTAAGCTGATACGCTTCGGCGTAAACACTAACCAGTTGGGCATTATCGTACAGCATTTTTTCGAAATGCGGTATGGTCCAGTATTCATCTACACTGTAGCGGGCAAAGCCACCGCCCATCTGGTCGTATATACCGCCGTTCATCATACCATCCAGCGTTACCTGTGCGGCTTTAAGGGCCTGTTCGTTTTTAGTGTAGTGGTAATTGCGCAGCAGGTACAGCAGGTTAACCGGCATAGGAAACTTAGGCGCACCGGTACGGCCACCCAGTTCAAAATCCCACACCTGGGCAAACTTAGCCAGCACAGCGGCGGGGTCTATCCGCAACGGCACCTCGCCGTTAGTAACTACCGGTATGCCATCCATTTGTTTTATACCGGCTGTAATATCATCGGCGCGCTTATAGGCTTCATCGCGCTGGTTTTGCCAGTAATCTATAAAGTAGCGCAGCACCTGTTTCCAGTTTTCGCGCGGGTAGTAAGTGCCGGCATATATGGGTTTGCCATTGGGTAAGGCAAAGGCGTTAAGCGGCCAGCCTCCTCTCCCACTAATCAGTTGCACAGCATCCATGTATATCTGGTCTACATCGGGGCGTTCTTCGCGGTCTACTTTTATGCAGATAAAATGCTCGTTCATCAAATCGGCTACGGCATCATCTTCAAAACTTTCGTGCTCCATTACATGGCACCAGTGGCAGGCCGAATAGCCGATAGAGATAATAACCAATTTGTTTTCGGTACGGGCACGTTGCCAGCTTGCTTCGTTCCAGGCGCACCAGTCCACCGGGTTGTGGGCGTGCTGTAACAGGTAGGGGCTGGTTTCGTCTATCAGTTGATTGGTATGTTGCATAATACATCGGCCTCACCCATCCGCCTTCGGCACCTTCCCTCTCCTACAGAGAGGGAAGGACGAATAAGCAAGGTTTGACTTTTATTGTGAGAAGCTAAAATGAAAGAAAATATTTGGATTTGAGATTTTGAATTGAATAGCCGGCCCCTAAATCCCCAAAGGTGACTTTAACAGCCAATACAGTTAACCATTAAGTACATTAAGAGCAATAGTAAATACAGTTTAAACCACTAAGTACACAAAGAGCACTAAGAATAAATGCTGATTATCTAACCTTGATTTACCCAAACCGCTCTTTGTGGTTCTTAGTGCCCTTAGTGGTTAAATATGTATTTATTGGATAATAGCCGGGTATGTGCTGTATGATTTGCAGAATAACAGCCAATGCAGTTAACCATTAAGTACACTAAGAGCACTAAGAATAATCTCTAACTGCGCGGACCTTGATTTATCAAAACCACTCTTTGTGGTTCTTAGTGCCCTTAGTGGTTAGTATGTATTTAAGTATTTTTCAGCAAGGGGTAAATATGTTATTTTAGCCATGTATGGCGCAGCACAACGAGCTTGGTAGTAAAGGCGAAGAGGCCGCAGTTAATTTTTTACTGCAGCATAATCACCTTATACTGGAACGCAACTACCGGTTTGGCAAGGCCGAGGTGGATATTATATCGCGCGATGGGCGGGATGTAGTTTTTACCGAAGTAAAAACGCGCAGTACCAATGCCTTTGGTTACCCCGAAGAGGCGGTAGATAAAAAGAAACGCCGGTTGCTTAAACAGGCTGCCGAGGAGTACCTGTACCAGCATAAACTGGATGCCGGTATGCGGTTTGATATAATAGCGATAAGTATACTAAACGGCGAGCCGCAGATACACTACATTAAGGATGCATTTTTTTATGAAGAGTGAGTTGATTGGTGATTTAGATGTATGATTTTGGATTGAACAGCCCCCCCTGCCCCCCTAAAGGGGGAATAACAGCCAAATACAGTTAACCATTAAGTACATTAAGAGCATTAAGGTTTATGAATGGGTAATTGTTACAAAAACATTTGCCACGGAGGCACGGAATGCACGGAGATACATGGAGAAAAATGTGATTGGGGATTGAACAGCCAATTGTCTGAACCTTGATTTGCAGGATTACAGGATTTACCTGACAACAGCCAATACAGATTAACCGTATCAGGATAACAGCAAATATGTATAAATCATCCACCTCCGTCCCGCTGAAGCGGGACACCTCCGCCAGCGGAGGACATACTGCCTTACGGCAGTTGGATAACAGCCAATGCGTTGTGTAAGTTTACTCTTTAACTAACCTGATTGTATTGTTTGCTGCTTTAAGCATATAGGTACCGCGTGCGAGATTGGTGATGTTATGTTGCTGGGTTGTTTGTGTTATCCGTATCTCATCTACCCACCGGCCGGTAATATCGTACACCTGTATGGTTTGGTTAAGTAGCTGTGGTGGTGCGGTGATGGTGATAAAAGAGGTGGCAGGATTGGGGCTGATAGCAATACCCTGCGTAGTTGGATAGATGGTGTTTACCGGCAAATAGGTAATAGTATATGAGCCGGTGCCGGTAACGCAGCCTTTGTATAATTGCGAGCCATAGTAGTTGCCCGCCGTATCGGCCACAATAAAGTTGTAAGCACTTTCGATATACCCATGCGGGGTGCTAAAGCCAAAGGTATTAAAGATACTTTGATTAGGATTGGGATAGCCAATAGATATGGTATCGCCAAAGCGCATAAGGGTAAGGTTAAAGGGGTGGCCAAGGGCTTCAATAGCAGGCAGGGTATCATCGCAGGCCATGCAGCCGGCGGTATCTATACCACAAACCGGATAGTTGAACCCACCCCAGTAGGACATAAACGGATGCAGCGTATCGTTACTAGAGCCGGCAGGATAATCCTGATATATTAATGTAAAACCCGGAGTGTACCATATTGTACCGGGCTCACCGTAGCATACCACCAGATCGTTAGTGTACACATTAAACACCGGCGAGCTTTCGCCTATTTTTACCGTACCCGATGCTTCGCAGCCTTTTCCATCTACCAGATAGTATGAATACAACCCTCCATTCAGGCTATCCAGTTCAAATTCATCGTGCGCCAGAGAATCGCCGTTTAAGTACCATTGTGTATGTAGCGGCCAGGTAAAACCCGATAAACCACTGAAAAGATTTATCCAGCCCAGTTCGCCAGAGCAGGCACTGCGCCGAAGTACGGTATCTATACCAAAAGCATATATGTGTAAAGAAGTATTTGCCGAATCGACACCACTGTAGCAGGTAACTCTGTAAATGCCTTCGCGCAGGTTGGTAATAGAATCGGCCGCACCGGTGGCGGCATGGCCGTTGCTCCACTTATAACTGTAGGCACCGTTGCCTCCGCTTCCATATACTGCCATTACACCACTGCTATCGCAACCGGCATGGCGCAGGTATAAGAGGTTAACATGCAACGCAGCAAACAGGCTGGTGCTTACCATAAACAGCAGCAAGGTAAGTACTGATTTTTTCATGGGTAGGGGTAGTGTATTACTAAGGTACTGATTTTTATTTATCCAATTACCATACAAACAAATTAAATAATTAATAAATACATAAAAATCAACAGGGTTAACATATAAGGGGGGAGGGTATTAACATTGAATTTCACAATCACCTACTAATGAGCAATTTAATACAACAGGGTATTAACACGGTATAAAAACAGGGCAAAAAAGTGCGTACTTCTGCTATATTCGCGGCTCAATTAAACAGGTATGACAACCGAAAACATAAATGATATAAAAGGCCGTTTAGAGGCTTTGAGGGGGTATCTTTGACTACGCTAACCGTAAGCTAAAGATACAACAGGACGAGCACACTACCGTGCACCCCGACTTTTGGAACAACCCCAAAAAGGCTGAAGAAATACTAAAGGAAATTAAGGTAAATAAGTTTTGGGTAGAGTCGTTTGACACTGCCTGGAAGGCTATGGAAGACGTGGCCGTGCTGCGCGAGTTTTACGAAGCTGGCGAGGCAACCGATACCGAACTGAAAGAAGCTTATAACACCGCATTGGCAGCCGCCGATGACCTGGAGTTTAGGACCACCCTTAACCAGCCCGAAGACCAGCTTAGCGCTGTGCTGGAGATTAACGCCGGTGCCGGTGGCACGGAGAGTTGCGACTGGGCCAGCATGTTGCTACGTATGTATGTAATGTGGGCCGAGCGGCATGGGTTTAAGATAACCGAGGTGGACCGCACCGATGGCGATGTGGCAGGTATTAAATCGGTATCGCTGGAGATAGATGGTGATTTTGTGTATGGCCACCTGAAGAGCGAGAACGGTGTACACCGGTTGGTGCGCATCTCTCCTTTCGATTCGAACGCCAAGCGGCATACCTCGTTTGCATCGGTGTTTGTTTACCCTATAGTAGATGATACGATAGAGATAAACATACCGGCATCGGAGCTGGAGTGGTCTACGTTCCGATCGAGCGGTGCCGGTGGGCAGAACGTAAACAAAGTTGAAACAGCGGTACGTGTAAAGCACATACCTACCGGTATAGTGGTTAGCTGCCAGATAACGCGTTCGCAGCACGATAACCGCGACCGTGCCTTACAAATGCTGAAGAGCAAGCTGTATGAAATAGAAGTACAGAAACGCAACGAGGCGCGCGATAAGCTGGAAGGTACGAAGATGAAAAACGAATGGGGATCGCAGATACGTAACTATGTACTACACCCCTACAAGCTGATAAAAGATAACCGCTCGGGCTTTGAAACCGGTAACGTACAACCGGTGCTGGATGGCGAGCTGGATGACTTTATTAAAGCCTACCTGCTGCACGCTACTAAGAAGGTGTAATCCAGTTTACTCTGTAATTAGCTTGCCGAGATAAGTTAACTCATCGGCGCGGAGGGTTTCGCCCTGCCCGGTGTTCATCTCTACCAGGTTGCGGATCAGCTCGCCGATAATAGCTTTGCTATCGGCAGGGGCAAAGTATTCGTACTTCTGTTCTTCCTTCATTTTCTCCAGGTAGTCTTTAATCTCGTTGCGCGAGAAGATAGCACCACGATTGATAGGATTAATATAGAACATCACCTCCCGCTCCAGGTTGGTTTCGGCGCTAAAGTCGTAGATGTTATTTTTACAAAAGCTAAGTATGTAGTGGCGCAACAGGTTAACACCATATACCGGCAGGTTAAGTTCGTTGGCCAGTATTTGATAAACAATGCCCACCGAAACGGCATTGCCGGTGCGGTTTTCGAGTACGTGGTTAATACAGTAATCCTGATAGGTGGCTGAGCTTTGCTGGCCTTTAAAGCCATGATAATTATAAAACACCTGATTAAAAATCTGAATCTGCTCGAGCGGGGTTTGGTTATAGTTTAGCTCCAGCCAGATGCTTTGCCGTAGCTTTTGCAACCGCTTGTGTACTTCGTTCAGGTCGGCATCGGGGTAAAAATATTTGCTTACCAGAAAGGCACCGGTAAGCAGGTCGGGGCTTTCTTTACTAAGCCATAGTTTCCACTCTTTGGTAAGCGAGTTAAACTGTATCTCGTGTATTATTTCTTCCAGGCGTTCGTGTGCAGCAGGTGGCAGGTCGGCACTCCAGGCCTGCTCCAGTTTGGGCACTACCTCTATACCATAGCTCATCAACTTAGCGTGCACATGCTTAAAAACCTCCTGGTCGGTATCGTCCAGTAATTGTATCAGTGCATTCAGTTCGCTTTCGTTGGTCATGTTCGCTATTTAATGAACAGCCCCGTCCAACTTACTTTTTCTTTTTAGCAGCGGCTTTTTTAGCCGGAGCTTTGGTGGTGGTTGCTGCTGTTTTATTACCCCAGCGGCGGCCACCTTTGTTGGTTGGGCCCTGTTCGCCAATTATCATTTGTATCTCTTCCAGCGTAAGGTGCTCGGCTGATTTATCTTTCGGTATTTTATAGTTGTCCTTACCTTTTTTAATGTAAGGGCCATAACGACCGTTGAGCACCTGTATGCCTTCGGCTTCGAAGTTAAGTATCAATTTAGCAGCGTCCTTCTCGGCTTTCTCACGGATTAGCGTAAGAGCGTCCTCTAAATTAATCGTATACGGGTCTCTATCCTTTGGTATAGATACAAACAGCTTATCGTGTTGTATATACGGGCCAAAACGGCCAATGTTTGCTTTTACATCTTTACCATCCAGCTGGCCAAGTGTGCGCGGCAGCTTAAACAGTTCAACTGCTTCTTCAAAGGTGATAGTCTCCAGCGACTGATTAGCGCGCAGTTTGGCAAAGCGGGCTTTTTTGCCGGTCTCTTCATCGGCTTTGCCTATCTGTGCCATAGGGCCGAATTTGCCCATACGTACTATCAATGGTTCGCCGCTGGCCGGGTCGGTACCCAGTAAGCGTTCGCCGCTTACGCGCTCGGCGCCTTTAGTGGTATCTTCTACATTTTTATGGAACGGCTTATAGAAGTCGCCAATCATTTTGTTCCATACCTTTTTGCCTTCTGCCACTTTATCAAACTGGGCCTCTACGTCGGCAGTAAAGTTATAGTCTAGTACGTCTTTAAAGTTCTCTACCAAAAAGTCGGTTACCAGCAAACCAATATCAGTTGGAAACAGCTTGCCTTTTTCGGCACCGGTAATTTCTGTTTTTACTTCGGTAGATACGTTACCACCTTTCAGGGTAAGTACGTTGTATTTACGTTCTACACCTTCGCGTGGTTCTTTAATAACGTAGTTACGTTTTTGTATGGTAGATATAGTAGGTGCATAGGTCGACGGACGACCAATACCCAATTCCTCCAGCTTTTTAACCAGGCTGGCCTCTGTATAGCGGGCAGCAGGTTTAGTAAAGCGTTCGGTGGCGGTCAGTTCTTTCAAGTCAAGTATCTGGCCTTCTTTAACCGGTGGTATCAGCGCTGCTGCTTCTTCATCGCCATCGGCTTCTTCATCTACACCTTCGTTGTAAACTTTCAAAAAGCCTTCAAACAAAATAACCTCGGCTTTAGCCTGTAGCGTTTCGCTGTTTTTATTGTTTACTATATCTATAACCGTTTTCTCAATCTGCGCATCGGCCATTTGCGAGGCTATGGTACGTTTCCATATCAGATCGTACAGGCGTTGCTCATCCGATTCGGCATCGATATTGATATTCTCCATATGCGATGGGCGGATGGCTTCGTGAGCCTCCTGCGCACTGGCATGCTTGGTAGCATACTGGCGTTGCTCGTAAAACTGCTTGCCGTAGCGGCTGGTAATTTCTTTTGATAGTGCCTTGTGTGCTGTCTCCGATAGATTGGTAGAGTCCGTTCTCATATAAGTAATATGACCGTTCTCGTACAGCCTTTGGGCTACCCGCATGGTATTACTTACCGAAAAGCCCAGTTTACGCGATGCCTCCTGCTGTAAGGTAGAGGTGGTAAACGGCGCAGCCGGCGAACGTTTGCCGGGGCGTTTTTCTATAGCGCTAACTTTAAACTCGGCGTTGGCTACTTCATTTAAAAACTTCTCGGCCTCAGCCTGGGTTTTAAAGTTGTTGGCACGCTCTGCTTTAAAGGTCGATTTTTTGCCATTGCTATCGGTTACAAAAAAGTAGGCTACTACTTTGTAAGAACCGGTAGTGGTAAAGTTGCGTATCTCCCGCTCGCGCTCTACTATTAAGCGCACGGCTACCGATTGCACACGGCCGGCCGAAAGCGATGGTTTTACTTTTTTCCAAAGCACCGGCGATATTTCGTAACCCACCAGGCGGTCGAGCACACGGCGGGCCTGCTGTGCATTAACCAGATCCATATTAATAGTACGCGGATGGGTAACCGCATCTATAATAGCCTCTTTGGTAACCTCGGTGTAGGTAATACGTTTTGCTTTGGCTGGGTTCAGTTTCAGTACATCGCAAAGGTGCCATGAAATGGCCTCACCCTCGCGGTCTTCATCCGTTGCCAGATAGATCTCGCCGGCATCTTTGGCGAGTTTCTTCAGCTCTTTTATTACTTTCTCTTTGTCCTCACTAATTACATAATTAGGCTCAAATCCGTTCTCTATATCTATGTTCAGGCCGCTATCGGGTAAGTCGCGTATGTGGCCGTAACAAGACGTAACTACATAATCGTCGCCCAGAAATTTATTAATGGTTTTTGCTTTCGCAGGGGACTCAACTATGATCAGTTTTTTACTCATGCCTGTTTTTTAACGAGTGGCAAATAAATGTTTTTGCATCCAAAACAACAAACCACCCAATTTTTGTGCTGTTTTTAGCTATAAACGCCCAAACCGGGCATTTGGTTGCATTTGCATACTTTGTTTATAGTACAGGTGCTTACAGAAACACACTTTTTATAACTGTGCACACGCCCATACATACAACCAAGTACGCTACATATATAATGGTATTTATTTAGTGTGGCTGTTATTGTGTTGATGGGTGATGGTAAAATTCGTGGTTTAGATAATTATCTTCGCGGCAAAAATACCAGCACATGCAATTAAACACGCTTACGGCCATAAGCCCTGTAGATGGCCGCTACCGTAGCAAAACAGCCGAACTGGCCGCTTATTTTTCGGAGTATGCTTTAATAAAGTACCGGGTACATGTAGAAGTAGAATACTTTATTGCCTTGTGCGAAATACCCCTGCCGCAACTGGCAAACTTTCCGGTAAAGCATTTTAAATCGCTGCGCGATGTAGTAACCAACTTTAGCGAAGCCGATGCGCAAACCATAAAAGACACCGAAAAAATAACCAACCACGATGTAAAGGCGGTAGAGTATTTTTTAAAAGAAAAGTTTGATGCGCTGGAGCTGGGCGCCTGGAAAGAGTTTATACACTTTGGCCTTACCTCGCAGGATGTAAACAACACATCGGTGCCTTTATCATTTAAAGATGCCAACAACCATGTTTACCTGCCTATAGTAAAAAGACTAACCGCTCAACTACAAGCCCTGGCCGAAGAATGGAAAGACATACCCATGCTGGCACACACACACGGCCAACCGGCATCGCCTACGGTGTTGGGTAAAGAGATTATGGTGTTTGTTGAACGCCTGAAAGAACAGATACACCAGTTAGAGCAGGTACCCTACAGTGCAAAATTTGGCGGTGCTACCGGTAACCTGAATGCACACCATGTAGCTTACCCGCATATAGACTGGGTAAGTTTTGCCAACGAGTTTGTTGAACGCAAACTGCGCCTTAAACGCAGCCGCTACACTACACAGATAGAACACTACGATAACCTGGCCGCCCATTTTGATGCCATGAAACGCATCAACACTATATTAATAGACCTGTGCCGCGATGTATGGACCTACATCAGTATGGAGTACTTTAAGCAGCGAGTAAACAAAAACGAAGTAGGTTCATCGGCTATGCCGCATAAGGTAAACCCTATTGATTTTGAAAATGCCGAGGGCAACCTGGGCATTGCCAATGCGCTGCTGGAGCACTTGTCGGCCAAGTTACCGATCTCGCGCCTGCAACGCGACCTTACCGATAGCACCGTACTACGCAACGTAGGTGTGCCGGTAGCCCACATGCTTATTTCGTTTTCATCAATAGAAAAAGGCCTGTCTAAACTGCTGTTGAATAACGATGCACTTAACCGCGACCTGGAAGCTAACTGGGCGGTAGTAGCCGAGGCTATACAAACCGTATTGCGGCGCGAGGCTTATCCATCGCCGTACGAAAAGCTGAAAGAACTTACCCGCGGCACCGGTGGCATTACCAAAGAAAGCATCCACCACTTTATAGACACGCTGGATGTAAACGAAACCATTAAACAAGAACTACGGGCTATTAC
>CAYREY010000063.1:19256-29723 GCA_964423405.1 uncultured Chitinophaga sp.
TGCAACGTGTACCGTAACCCAATGTAGCCTTTGGCACCTTGTATGGGGGCATAGTTGTAGCTGGGGTCGAAGGTGTAGCCGTAGGGGTTGTTTTCGGTAATGCGTTTATTAAACGGATCTTCGGGGCGGAGGATGGGGTTGCGCGGTATGTAGTGCAACAGGTTTTTTACACCGGCAAACACCTCGATGCCTTTTGTAAAGTTTTTGGTAAACTGAATGTTCATGATACAAAACCAGGGAGAACGCGCCGGGCGGAAATCGTTAGGCACTACCGGCAGGTACATGGGGCTGGTAACTTTACCGGTATAATCTATACTGAAACCAATTTTACTAAAGGTATAGCTAACAGTATAGTTGGCGGTAAACTCAGGCGCATGCATTTGCGGTGTGCGTATGTTGTTTTCTACCTGGTACACCTGCATATAAGTAGCGCCCAGCAACACCTTAAGCCCGTTGGTAAAATTAAAATCGAGGTTACCCGATGCACCGGTGCTAACGGCATAGCCTTTCAGGTTATCGTAAATTATTTCGCGTGCGTTGGTGGTATAGTCGGCCACAATTTTGTTGGTAAAGTAGGTGTAAAAGCCGCTTACATCTATACCCACAAACCCATGCTTATGTTGTATGGTGGTAGTGTAGTTGATGTTACCGTTCCAGCTTTGTTCGGGTTTCAGTTTTTCGGCAATAACCACTTTACGCGCACCGGTAAGTGCGGCATGGTCTTCGGTAAACAGGTTTACTACCCTAAACCCGTTGCCCCCGCTTAGGCGGATTGTATGATTGCGGTGCGGTGTAATTTTAAAGGATAGCCTTGGCGAAAAAATGCTTTTGTGTTCGTTGTGATACTCATAGCGCATACCGGCCAGTATGGTAAACTGCTCTACCGGTTTTACTTCGGTTTGCACAAAAACACCCGGCAGGTATGTTACCGATGGTTTGGTGGCCGTAAGTTGCTCGTTAGCAGTAGCCGGTGTGTTATCATCGTAATAAATAAAGCGGAACGGTATGCCGGCCAGCAGCGAAGCGCGTTTCCAGCTTTTGTTCCAGCGTAGCTGGGCAAACAATACATGTTGTTTGGCAAGATATTTTACGGTGCCGTAGTAGCTATCCTGGTAATGAAAATTGTAGCTGTAATCTATGTACGCCTGCTCGTTACCGGCAGGCAACTGGTACACACCAATCAGCTCGGCTCGCTGTGTGTAAATACTTTCGCCGTATATCGAATCGGTACCGCGAAATTTTTTGTTCCACTGCATCTCTCCTCCCCAACGGTTTTCGTAAATGTAGCGCGCGGCTACCGATGCTATGCGGTTGTGCTTTCTGTTGAACGTCCACTTATTAAAAACCGACAAGCGGTTTTGCAGCGTTACATCGGTAAAGTTATCGTTGTTTATATCCCACCGGAACTGGAAGTTGTAATAGTTAATACCCAGCAGGGTTTGCGCGCGTTTTAGTTTAAACGCGGCGGCCACATCGGTATTAAACTCGCCGGCACTGGTGGCGGTCTGCTCCAGTTTAAGCCGTGGCGAGGTTTCGGGCGTGTTGGTAATTATGTTTACCAGACCGGCTACTGCCTCGCTGCCGTATAAGGTAGATGAAGGGCCTTTTACCACCTCTATACGCCGTACCATGCTTTGCGGTATGCCCATTAAACCATATACGGTAGATAGCGATGATACCACCGGCATGCCGTCTATCAATATCATGGTATAGGGGCCTTCCATACCATTAATGTGTATATCGCCGGTGTTGCACACGTTGCAGTTAAGCTGCGGCTGCACGCCGTTTATCATGTTCATAGCCTCGAAAATATTGGGCGATGGATTTTTGCGAAACAGCTTATCGGTGTACACCTCTACCGGTATCGGCGATTCGGTTTTAGAGATTTCTTTCATAGTGCCGCTTACCACTACCTCGCCCAGGTTGGCACCGGCAGTTTTTAATGCCACGTTGTACGTGGTTTTACCGGTAGTAATATTTACGGTATCGGCCACATAACCTACCGAAGAAATGACAACCGCCACCGGTGGCGTAACCGTTAGCTGAAAGTTACCAAACTCATCGGCCAGGGTACCGGTGGTGCTGCCGGCTACCTGTACAGTGGCAAAGGCAACACCCTCGCCACCGGTAGCACTTTTTACACTGCCCTTAATAAGCAACTGCTGGGCAGCCACAGCCTGCCATAGAGCCAGGCCTATAAAAAGGAATGCAAATTTTCGGGGCACCGTGAATTAATTTTAGACAAATCTAAAATTATATTTTGATAGTACAAATACCAAATGACATAATAGCCTAAAGCAACAATACTGCTTAGCATTATTTAGCAGCCAATGCTGCGATGACGGGCACTTGTATTAATATATATTTAAATATATAAAGGCAGGGGGTGGGTTAACATGAAAAAATTGCAATCCATTAATAAACAATGAATTAACTGCGGGGTGGGTTAACATATTTTGAACTACCGGCAATAAACAAGGCTGAAAGGCAACTACCACTACGCAATTGTAACCGGTTTGTAAAACGGCTGTAACTCTTCTGTAAAACCTTGTTTGCGGGCCTACAAATAAGGGTTGGGCAGTGTAGGTTCGCACCCGAAAAAATCAACCAAACAACATAAAAATGAACATGAGAAGAATGATGACCCTGCTGGTAGCCATAGCCACCCTGCAGTTAACCTACGCCACTACTACTACCGATACCGTAACAACCGGCGCCAGCTATGTAAACCAGGTTTGGTACAGCCTGCCTAACGATGAACAGGGCAACGCCCCCAAAGATAACTGGGATGTAGCTTTTGAAATTAGCGGCTTTACTGCCTCGGTACTGGCCAATACACAAAAGGGCCTGACGGTGTACCAAAGCCCCTATGCTGCCACACAATGGAGCAGTGTTGACACCACCGGTATTGCCAACTGGAAAACACTCGACAACAGCGAAACCAGCTGGAGCGAAGGCGCGCTGAACACCAACCCCGATGATAACCTGGACCTGGGCTGGGGCGTGTATGATATGAATACGCACACCGTAGCCGGCGATAGCATTTACATTATTAAACTGGCCAGTGGTGCCTGGAAAAAATTTAAGGTAAACTCGCTGGCTAACAGTACGTACTCGTTTACCTGGGCCGATATAGACGGGCAGAACGAGCAGACAGCCACGCTGGCTAAAAACGGTTACACCGGTAAAAACTTTGGCTACTACTCGCTGGAGAACAACAGCGCACTGGACCGTGAACCGGCAACCGCCGACTGGGATATAACCTTTACCAAATACATGACAGTGATATATGCACCGGACCCTACACCGTATGGTGTAACCGGTGTATTGCTTAACAAAGGTGTAACCGGCATAAAAGCCAGTGGTGTAGATGTAGCAACGGTAGATTACAACAACTATACTTTTCAGACTGATATAAACACCATAGGCTACAACTGGAAAAACTTTGCAGGTAGCTGGACGATAGAGGACTCGCTGGTGTTTTTTGTAAAGCGTACTAACGGCGATATATGGAAACTTGTATTTACCGGTTTCACAGGTGGAGCATCGGGTAATTATATTTTTAGTAAAGAGCAGGTATATACCGCCACTACCGGCATAGAAGAAACAGCCGGCATTACCACACTGGGTGTTTACCCTAACCCAGCTACCAGCCTGGTAAACCTGGTGTACCAGAACGATGGCAGCAACAACAATGCAACTGTAACCATCAGCGACCTGAGCGGACGCATAGTTACACAACAACTGTTTGAAGCTACCGGTGGCATGAACAGAAATGTGCTGGATGTATCGGCACTTAACCGTGGCATATATATACTAACGCTTGGCAGCAACAGCAGCAAGCTGATTATTGAGTAAGTCTTTTTCATATGTTGGCAAACAACCTGAGGTTTAATGTGAAACTGGTGTTGGTTTGCACTGCGCTACTGATGTGCAATGCAGCGGTAGCGCAGTATTTTTTACAACTAACCGACCCTGCAAACAAACCCGTAGAAGATGCCTTTGTAACGGTGATACAAACAAGCACCGGCAAAGAGTACATAAGCTTTAGCAACACCAAAGGCCTGGCCACCCTACCGGTTAGCGGCAGGTGTACCCTACACATAAAAAAGCTTGGCTACGTTACCTACACCGCACAAACCGAGATACAGCAACCGGTTACCACTATACAGTTACAACGCGATAACATAGACATGAAAGATGTGGTAGTAACCGGACAGGCTATAGCTACCACCACACAACAATCTATAAACACCATTAAGGTAATAGACCGGAAAAAGATAGATGAGATGGGGGCTGTAAACCTGCGCGATGCCTTAACCAACCAGCTAAACGTGCGCCTGCAACAGGATAATGTGCTGGGCTCATCGGCGAGCATACAGGGTGTAGGTGGACAGGGCATAAAGATACTGGTAGATGGTGTGCCGGTAATAGGCCGTATGGATGGCAGCCTTGACCTTAGCCAGTTAAACCTGGCCAACATAGAGCGTATAGAAATAATAGAAGGCCCTATGAGTGTGATATACGGCAGCGATGCGCTGGGCGGGGTTATTAACCTGATAAGCAAACGAAAGGTAAAAGAAGAGGTAAGCGGCCACCTGAATGGTTACTACGAAAGCAACGGCACGTACAATGCCGATGGGCGGTTTAGCTTTAAGTATAAGAACGTAGCGTTTACCACATCGGGTGGGCGCAACTTTTTTGATGGCTACTCCCCTGCTTTTAAAGCAGTGCAACGTGTAATGCAATGGAAACCACGTACGCAATACTTTAACGACAATACACTTTCATTCAGTATTAAGCAGAGCCGGCATTCGGTGTTCAGTAGTTTTTTTGATGAGAAGATTACCAACAGAGGGGCACCGGTAGTTACACCCTATAGTGCATACGGGTTTGATGAATACTACTACACGCGGCGCTGGGGGCTGGGTATGCAAAGCGATGTGTACCTGAAAGGCAATAACCAGTTGCAGTTTATTAACTCATACTCACACTACCAGCGTATTAAAAACACTATGCGTAAAGACCTTACCACCGGTAACAGTGAGTACACGCCTACTATAGCCGATGATGATACGAGTGTGTTTCACCTGATGCTTTTCAGAGGTACCTGGACAAACAACCGTTTAAAGAAATTTCAGTTTCAGGCGGGGTACGATTTTAATATAGAAACCGCAGCCGGTCAGCGGTTAGAAGGCAACCTGCAAACCATACAGGACTATGCCTTGTTTACCACCCTGCAATATACCCCCATTGATAAAGTAACGCTTAAAGCCGGTGTGCGGGGTGCATACAATACCCGCTACGGCACGCCGGTAGTGCCCAGCTTTAACTTTAAGTACGATGTAAGTAAAACGGTATCTATACGGGCCTCGTATGCGCAGGGTTTCCGCGCGCCCTCGCTTAAAGAACTATCGCTGTTGTTTGTAGATGTAAACCACAATATACAGGGCAACAGCAAGCTTAAAGCAGAACGCTCGCACAATGCGCAGGTAGAAGTAGCCTACCAACCAACGGTTAAAGATTTCAGGTTTACGCTGCGGCCGGTGTTCTTCTTCAACCATATCAGTAACATGATATCGCTGGCGCTGGCCGACCCTGCTACCCAGCTATATACGTACCTGAACATTGATAAATTTCAAAGCACCGGTGCTAACGTTAATGCAGCAGTAAGCCACCCGTATTTTGATTTTACGGCTGGTATGAGTTACACCGGCCGGTACAATTCGCTTAGCGCAACACTAAATGTACCGCACTTTAGCTGGTCGCCGGAGTTTACCTCGTCGCTATCGGTTAACGTACCAAAGATTAATACCAGCATAGCTGTGTTCTATAAGTTCAACGGTGCCATACCCGGCTATGCCATCAACGAAAACAATACCGTGTACCAAACCGCTATACAAAGCTACAGCATACTGGATGCCAGCGTAACTGCCCGTATATGGAAAGAACGGTTTATACTAAGCGCCGGTGCCAAAAACCTGCTGAACGTAAAAAGTATAAGCTATAACGCTACAGGCGGCGGAGCCCATTCATCGGGCGTACAAAGCATGAATGTAGGGATGGGCATTACCGGTTTTGTATCGGTTAAAATAAACTTAGCCAACAACTTTAAAACAGGCCAATGAACCCCGTAAAACAACGCTTATGGAACTGGCTGGTTGCACTGGTAATGATACTAGCCGTACTGGGGCTGCTTACCCTAAGCTCGTGCGAGAAAGAAGAACCGCTGTGGAAACTGCCACCGCCCGGTACCGAACAAACCGGGCAGGTAGCCATGGGCGAAAATTATGAAACAACTATCTACTACAAATTTGCTACACAAAGCAGCATAACCTACAACCTGAACACCTGGCACCTGGCGTTTGAATCGAAGCCAGAGGGCTGGCGCATACGTGTAAACGGCGGAAGGGCCATGCAGGTATGGCGCACCGGCTCAACCAACTTTGATGATACGTTTAACCCATCAGAGCAATCGAACTGGGATTGGGACACACCCGATGGCAATGCAGATTCTACCGCTATAGGTAACTGGCTTACCGATACAGCAAGCCGGCAACCCGCCATGCAGGTGTATATACTGGATATGGGATTGAACGCAACACCGCGTTATAAAAAACTACAGATACAAGGTGTGAGCGATACAGCCTATACCATTAAATACGCTAACACCGATAACAGCAACGTGCATACAGTTAGTATTGGTAAAAGCAGGGTATCTACCCACACCTATTTTGATTTAACCACCAACAGCGTAGTTGATTACGAACCGGCACCTGAACTGTACGATATTAAGTTTGAGCGCTACCGATATGTGTTTATAGAAGATGGCGTGCCTACCCCCTACCTGGTAAACGGTGCATTGCTAAATGCGGTTAATACATCGGCTATAAGGCTAAACAGCACCAACTTTGATTCGGTAAACTACGATATGGTGAAAGACCTGCCACTAAGCACTAAAAACGATACGATTGGCTACAATTGGAAATACTATGATTTTGACCTTAGTCTTTATACTATTGCACCCAACCTGTTTGTAGTAAAAGACAGCGAGGGCAACTACTGGAAATTACAGTTCTTCGATTTTTATAACGATGCGGGTATTAAAGGATACCCCAAATTCAAATTTCAGCGATTATGAAAAAAGTTTCATTCATTTCTTCGTTACTACTAACAGCAGCTACGCTTGTAGCACAACCAAACGAAAGCAAGCACCTGAGCAACATACAGCAGCTAAGCTTTGGCGGCGATAACGCCGAGGCCTACTTTAGTTTTGATGGTAAGAACCTTAGCTGCCAGGTTACCAACAAAAAATGGGGCACTGCGTGCGACCAGATTTTTGATTTTGATATAGCCAAAGCTGCCAACGACAGCACCTATCGCCCCAACCTGATAAGCACTGGTAAAGGCCGTACTACCTGCTCGTATTATCTGCCGGGCAATAAAGAAATACTTTATGCATCTACCCACCTGGGTGGCGATAGCTGCCCGCCGCCACCGCCGCACATACCCGGTAAGTACCTGTGGGCCATCTACTCCGACTTCGACATTTTTGTAGCAGATAAAAAAGGAACGATAACCAAACAGCTAACCAATGCACCGGGCTATGATGCCGAGGGCACTGTATCGCCGGATGGCAAGAAGATTGTGTTTACCAGTACCCGCAGCGGCGACCTGGAACTGTGGACTATGGATATTGACGGCAGCAACCAGAAACAAATAACAAACGGTTTGGGTTACGATGGCGGTGCTTTCTTTTCGCCGGATAGTAAAAAGCTGGTGTTCCGTGCATCGCGGCCGCAAACAGCAGAAGATATAAAAGAGTACAAAGACCTGCTGGCACAAAACCTGGTAGCACCTACCAACATGGAGATATATACCTGCAACGCCGATGGCAGCGACCTTAAACAAGTAACCAACCTGGGCAAAGCCAACTGGGCTCCTTTCTTTACACCGGATGGAAAGAAAATAATCTTCTCATCTAACCATGCCTCGCCACGTGGTTACGATTTTCAGTTGTACACCATTAACCTGGATGGAACCGGTTTAGAACAGATAACTACCGAGAGCGTGTTTAATGCGTTCCCTATGTTTTCGCCGGATGGAAAAAAATTAGTATGGAGCAGTAACCGCAACAATGGCGGCACCCGCGATACCAACCTGTTTATAGCCGACTGGCATTAATACCCTGTTACTTTAACTGGCTCTCTATACGGCTTATTAGCCAGCGCGCCGAGAACTCGGTAATAGCCAACTGTTTTATCTGCTCAGGGCCATTGGTTAAATGGTGCAGTATATCTTCCAATGCCTTTTTGCGAATGGCGCGTGTGCTGATGATGGCAGAAAGGTAACGGCCATACATGGTATTTATAGTGTGGTAACTGGTATAGTATGCCCCCTCATTGGCTTTTATCATTCGGCCTATGTTGTTGTTTTCGTTCATAGCCAAATCGTGCTGCCCGCGTATAATAAATGCAATAAGGTACACCATACGAAAAGTAAGGTGTTGCTGATCGGTAAGCTGTATGTTTTGCGGCAACGATGAAAGTGCCTCATCGGCCTGGCCCATAAACAAATGACAATACACTTTACCAACCAGCGTAGCTATATACTGCCGGCTTTGCCGGATGGTTGTTTCGTGAGCTTCGTAAAATAGTATGCCTTCAAGGTATGCTGCAATGTTTACTTTGTTGCAAATATAGTTTTGCATAGTGGCAGCAAGTAATGGCACTTTATGTGTTTCGCTTAAATCAATACTTTCTTTCAGGTAGGTATCAGCTTGCTCAAAGCTGCCAATTAATATACTCTCGGTAGCTAAGTTGGTTAACGAGCTAAGCAGCGAGCGGATAGATGCTGTACCATATTGCTCAAACTGGTTGCGGTCAATCTCCAACATTCGTTTAAGCACAGCAATACGGTTAATGCCCCTGGTTTGGTAGGTGTGCTTTTTCAATATCAGATATTCCTCTGTTTCATCGCAGGCATCATTGCCGGCAAGTTGTACTGTTAGTTGCGGCGGAGTGCGGTAATCGTCACCTTTACTTGTATCGTGGCCAATTATGTTACCCAATGTGTGATCGAGATATGCTTCGCGGGCCTCTACTTCACGCAACTGAAACCTGAACGAGCGGATAAGTTCATCTTTCCACTGTTGCAACGCCTGCTTTTGTAAATTAAGGTTGGTGGCGTTTTTAGGTTGTGTATAAATCATCCATAAGCCTTTCAATGCAATCATCTGCGCCATGTCCTCACGCTTTACAGTGGCAGCAGCGCTTTCTATAAACCTATCGATATCGGCACCAAAAACCTGATGGAGGTTTCGCTCAAAAAAAGCCCGGCCAAGCCAATAGTTGTAACTGCTTTTATGTTGCCGGATATGCCCGCGGTATGTTTCCTCTATCATAAAATCGTAAAACACATCATTAAGCAGGCGTAGTTCATTTCGTAACAAATAGCTTTGCGCCGCAGTGTAAGACTTATTGTAAATAGCCCGAAACAACTCTTCGGAAGAGGGTATTCCGCTTTTTTTCCGGTACTTCTTCAACTCGTTGTAAAGCGTATGCAGGGTTTTGCGTTTACCAGATGCTATCAGTTTATCCATTTCTGCCAGCTCGCGGTCGGTAAACGAGCGAAATAATTCGAGGGTTCTCATAAAGCAAAAGTATAAATGAGTTTGAATAAGGCGCAGGTTAAAAAGAATCCACTTTTATCACACCCTAAGCTACAACAGCAAACACAAACAACTAGTTATCAGTAAAATAAAAATAAAAAACAGTACCCAGCAGCCACCCTACAGCATCACAGTATGTGATATTTTGCCTTTAACCGCACAGCCGCCCGAAATAGTTTTGAGCCTGCAAAAAAACTCCCCGGCATGAAACTCAAATTTCTAAAAGCGGCACTGGTACTGGCCGCAGTTATCCAAACATTAATACTGTTTTCTCAAACACCACAACGCATGAATTATCAGGCTGTGGTACGAAACTCGGCAGGCAATCCGTTAACGGTGGGTAGTACTGTTGTTTTCAGGTTTTCTATACACGACCAAAGTGCAACAGGCACCGTTGTGTTTACTGAAACACAAACTACAACAACCAACCAGTTTGGCCTGGCTACCTTACAAATAGGTGCAGTTAGTTCGCTGGCCGCTGTTAGCTGGGGCAACGGAGCTAAATACCTACAAGTAGAAGTGGATATAAACAATACAGGAACCTTTAGCGATATGGGCACCTCGCAGCTGACAAGTGTGCCTTATGCGCTGTTTGCAGCCAATAGTGCTACCGGTCCACAAGGTAGCACGGGTTCAACAGGTTCAACGGGCCCTACCGGACCAACCGGAACCGGTGGCGGGGCTACAGGGCCAACCGGTCCACAAGGCAATACCGGCCTGCAAGGACCTACGGGTGCCAACGGTATTACAGGACCAACCGGCCCTACCGGTAATGGTGGTGGTGCCACCGGACCAAC
>CAYREY010000064.1:0-29672 GCA_964423405.1 uncultured Chitinophaga sp.
GGACATCGTCCAGCAGAACCGCGAGCTTTATCACAAGCGCCGCGACATTTTGGTGGAAAGCTTTGGCCGCGCCGGGTGGGATATTCCGCCGCCGCGCGCCTCCATGTTTGCATGGGCACCGCTGCCGCCCGCGCTGGCGCATCTGGGCAGTCTGGAATTTTCCAAGCAGTTGCTCACCCATGCCGGCGTCGCAGTGGCGGCAGGCGTGGGCTATGGCGAGGAAGGCGAAGGCTATGTCCGCATCGCCATGGTGGAAAACGAACACCGCCTCCGTCAGGCCGCGCGCAATGTGAAGAAATATCTGCAAAGCATGGGCGTCAACAGCTCGGCGGCGTGATCTGTTTGGTGCGCCAATAGCCGAGGCGATTTGCGCACCACGCAAAAAAACCTACGCGGCCACCAAAAAACCAAAAAAACACCCGGGCCGCGCGGGGGGCCCCCCCCCCTCTTTGTTTTCACAATCGTTTATTACGAAGCCGCCTTTACTATCTCCAGAAAATCTTTTGCTTTCAGCGATGCACCTCCTATCAACCCGCCATCTACATCGGGGCAGGCAAACAATGCACGGGCATTATCGGGCTTACAACTACCGCCATATAGTATTGGTAAATCTTTAGCTACTGTTTCGCCAAACTTAGTAGCTATCTCGGCACGTATAAAAGCGTGCATTTCCTGTGCCTGCTCAGGCGTTGCATTTAAGCCGGTGCCTATAGCCCATACCGGTTCATAAGCAATCACAATCTCGTTAATAGCTGCCGGCGAAAACGAAAACAAACTCTCTTCCAGTTGTTTCTTTACATATTCTTTCTGGGTGCCGGCCTCGCGTACTGCCAGTGGTTCACCACAGCAAAATATGGGGGTTACCTCGTGTTTAATAGCCAGTTGCAGCTTTTCTTTAAGCATTTCGCCACTCTCATTAAAATACTCTCTGCGCTCCGAGTGGCCAATCAAAACAAAATCGAGACCAATGCTGGCCAGTTGCGCCGCCGATACCTCACCGGTATAAGCACCACTCTCTTTGTTCGAGCAATTTTGTGCACCAAACATTATCTGGTCCCCCTCATACATATCCATCAGGTCGCTTATCAGTATAAACGATGGAAACACCACTACATCGCATTTATCGGTGCGCAAACCGGTATCTATACCCGCCAACAATTCGGCGGCCTCATTCATATCCAGATTCATTTTCCAGTTACCGGCTACTATCTTTCTTCTCATTATATCGCTGTGTTTTTTGTATTGTGTATTTCTTGCCAACTGCCAATTGCATGTTGCCAACTATTATCTCTTTCTGTATTTCTCCTCGCGGTCAAACACCGTTTGTAGTATATGCCGGTCGGCATCACTCAGCGCAATACCACGGCGCTGCATTACCCGCTCGGCTACTTCCATACTTTTATCAAAGGCAAACGTTAACAACCAGCGGTTACCCCCCCAGCTAAACGATGGTATAAACTTGGGCGGAAAATCGGCACCAAACACGTTGGCGCTTACACCTACCACCGTACCGGTGTTAAACATGGTATTAATACCACTCTTGCTGTGGTCGCCCATTATCAGCCCGCAGAAAGTTAAACCTGTTTCCATAGCTTTACCTTCGCGGTAGTTAAATACTTCTACCCCACCATAGTTATTTTTCAGGTTACTGTTATTGGTATCGGCCCCCAGGTTACACCATTCGCCCAATACCGCATTACCCAAAAAGCCATCGTGTGCTTTGTTGCTATAACCAAACACTACCACGTTGTTAAGCTCACCACCTGCCTTGCTATGCGGCCCCAGCGTAGTTGCACCATATACCTTGGCACTCATTTTAAGCGCCGCATGTTCGCATAAGGCAAATGGCCCGCGCACAGCGCAGTTCTCCATTATCTCAGCATCTTTACCAATGTAAATTACACCGGTGTTGGTGTTTAGTACGCTGGCTTCTACCACTGCCCCTTCCTCTATAAAAAGGTTTTCTACAGGGCCTATCAGTTTATTGCTATCGCTCAGCGGCTGCGATTTCCGGCCCTTTGTCAGCACATCAAAATCAGCTTTTAATGCTACGCCGTTCAACCCGAAAATATCCCACAGATTCTTTACATCGGTCAGTTTACCGGCATACTCTACCGGGGCAAAACTTTTTACTATGGCCTCAAAATTTTCGTAGTTCAGGTGCTGCTTTTCGCTGTTAAAGGCAATAAGCACCTCACCCTGTACCAGCTTTTGTTGTGGCGCCAGTGCCTGTATAGCTGTTATAAGCCCCACATCGGGCAATACAGCACCGTTTATATACACTCCACCGGTATTATCGGGCAGGGCAGCAAATTTGCCCAGCAGGTACTCCTCGGTAAGCGAATACGACTTTTTATCAAACGCCTTCTCCCATTTTTCACGGATAGTTAAAATCCCCAGCCGTATATCGGCTATAGGTCGGGTAAAGGTAAGCGGCAGCAGGTTGGCCCGCGTTTTATGGCAATCGAACAATACTACGTTCATGGCGGCTAATCTAAATGAAAAATAGAAAGCAATACAGGTGATACCAGCTACGAAAGATAAACGAAAAATGCCCCCGGTAATCCGGAGGCATTTAATAGGTTATATAACCGTACAGGTACGGCAGGCTTATTATTCGCCTTTTTTGCTGTAACGTTTTTTGAATTTGTCGATACGGCCTGCGGTATCAACCAGTTTCATTTTACCGGTAAAGAAAGGGTGGCTCTCGCTCGAAATCTCAAGCTTTACCAACGGGTACTCGTTACCGTCTTCCCAGGTAGCAGTTTCTTTAGAGTTGGCAGTGCTTTTACCTAACCATGCTTTGTCTAACGAAATATCTTTAAAAATAACGGTGCGGTAGTTGGCCGGATGAATATCTTTCTTCATTGTTCTTATTTTTTGGGACGGCAAATATAGTGTTTGGTTTGGAAAATAAAAACATTTTCCTAATCAGCTGATTGTGAGCGGCTTTTTTGCTCATAATAGCTATTTGTAGCTTCTTCTATAAAAGTCAGCACCTTATCGGCACCGGTCTTTTTCTCGCTGCTGGTTACAAACATAAGCGGTAACTCGGCCCATTTTTTAAGCAACTCGTTTTTAAAGGCAGCAATGTTGCTGCTAACCTCTTTGCCGTGCTTATCGGCCTTGGTAAAAATTATAATCAGCGGCACATGGTTTTTCCCCATCCAACCTATAAACTCAAGGTCAACTTTTTGTGGTGGTATACGCGCATCTACCAGCTGGCATACATACATTAGCTGCTCGCGGTGCAGTATGTAGTTGCGGATCATGTGATCCCATTTATCGCGCATTTCTTTACTTACACGGGCAAAACTATAGCCGGGTAAATCGACAAAATTTATATTGCCGTTTATCGAAAAGTAATTGATGGTTTGAGTTTTGCCGGGCGTACCGCTTACCTTGCTAAGCTTTTTGCGCCCGCACAGGTAGTTAATAAGCGAGCTTTTGCCCACGTTGCTTCTACCAATAAAAGCAAACTCAGGCACCTCGGGCTTTGGGCACTTATCTACCGATACATAACTGGCTGTGTACTCTGCCTGCTTAATTAACATGGGGCAATAATAACAAGTTAGAAGTTAGAAGTGGGAAGTTGGGAGTAAAAACACATACAGCCGTCAATTCGCTGTAGGCTGTAAGCGTAAAACGAACATCTGTTAACACCTGTATTCCGTATTCTTGGCTATATTTGCGCCCCGATGGCACAAACGGTTACACCATACAACGATACCCGCTCTAAAAAAGAGCAGGTAGAGGAAATGTTTGATAACATAGCCCACCGTTACGATTTTTTAAACCACATGCTGTCGCTGGGTATAGATATAACCTGGCGTAAAAAGGCTGTAAAGTATATAGGCACCATACAACCCAAAACCATACTGGATGTAGCCAGTGGCACCGGCGATTTTGCTTTTGAAGCACTGGTGCTGAAACCAGCGAAAGTTACGGGTTTCGACCTGTCGGAGGGTATGATGAAATACGGCCGCGAAAAAGCCCAAAAGCTGAACGTAGCCAATGTGGTAGAGTTTGTAAAGGGAGACTCGGAACAGATGCCTTTTGCCGATAATAGTTTCGATGCCATTACCGTAGGGTTTGGCGTACGCAATTTCGAAAACCTGAACAAGGGCTTAAGCGAAATGCTGCGAGTGTTAAAACCAGGTGGTAAAGTAGCTATACTGGAAGCCAGTATGCCTAAAAATGCAATAAACCGCGCCCTTTTCAGTTTATACTTCGGCAAGATAGTTCCGCTTATTGGCAGGGCTTTCTCTAAAGATGCACGTGCCTACAGTTATCTTCCCGAAAGTGTAAAAGTGTTTCCGGAGGGTTTGGAGTTCGTGAAAATTTTAGAGAACATTGGCTTTAAAAATGTGAAGTGGCAGCCTTTAACTTTTGGAGCTTGTGCGTTTTATACCATGGAAAAGTAAACCCGGTAAGGGACAGACATACGAATGAAAAAAGCAGCGTTAGCGCTTATTATTTTTTTAATCTCATTGGGCCTTAAAGCACAGTTTAACGTGCACGAGTTGGGCCGCAAAGATGTGTACTTTGGTATAGCGCTGGGCGTAAACGTTGGCGATTTTAAAGTAATACACAGCAAGCGCCAGGCTATTAACGATTCTATCCGCTACTTTAAACCACGCTTTGGCCCGGGTTTTAACCTCGGCATTATCTGCAACTACCAGTTTCACCGCTATTTCGATTTGCGCTTTATACCTACTCTCTCTTTTAGCGATAAAGGCATAGAATATGAGGACCTGGACCACAACAAAATAAAGAAGACTATCTCGTCTATTTATCTCGATTTTCCTTTACAGATACGTTTCAAGTCAGACCCTATTAAAGACTTCCGTATATACGTAATTGCCGGCCTGCGTTACGACTTTGACCTGGCCAGCAACGTAAAAGCCCGTAAGGCCGATGACATTATTAAGCTGGGCAAAAACGATGCCGCTGCCGAGTACGGCTTAGGGTTTATGATTTACTTCCCTTACTTTATCCTGTCGCCCGAGATAAAAGTAAGCCACGGCTTTATCAATATACACTCATCATCGCCGGGCCTTATTTACTCGCGTACTATAGAGCGTATGTACTCGCGTACCTTTACCATTACACTCAACCTGGAAGGATAAAGCTACCTGCATAAAGCCTTGCGCTATGCCCCTTTTCAGCAACATAACCAACCTGCAATTTCAACTGGCTGTTTGGCGTATAGAAGAGGGCCTATCTTTTTTTGAAGATAAGTTTACCATCCACCCCGATATTAAAAACGAAAACAAACGCCTGCAATGGTATGCCACCCGCCACCTGGTTAACCAACTGGCAGGGCAACCGCTACTCATTACCAAAGATGATGCTGGCAAACCATTACTAGCCGGCGCACAGCTATCGCTATCGCATACCCCCGAATTTGCAGCCGCCATGCTTAGCCATAGCCACAGTGTAGGTATAGACCTTGAGATGGTGAACCCCAAGGTAGAACGTATTGCCTACAAATTTTTACGCGATGATGAAGTGGCCGCCATCCACCCTGCCGAAAAAATTGAAAAGCTGATACTGTACTGGAGCGCCAAAGAAGCACTGTATAAACTATATGGCAAGGGCGAAATAGCGTTTACCACTCAGCTTTTGATAGAACCCTTTACTCTGGCCCAGCAAGGCGAGCTAAAAGCAACTATTACCGGTATAGAGCAGCCATTAAATAACCTTACCGTACACTACCGTTTTTTTAACGACCATGTACTAACTTACATTTGCCTGGCATAAAAAACAAAACCCTGTAAGCAAGCTTACAGGGTTTTAACTTATGGCTATATGTGGTTGTTACTTTTGTGTTACCTCGCCTTTGCCTACCAGGTATCCGCTTTGGTAAACCTCTACTTTATAGGTACCCGCATCGGTTACGTTGCTGCTCCAGTAAACCACAATTTTCTTGTTGCTTTGGTCCCACTGAAAATCAGCTTGCTTGGTGTACTGAATAGTTTCGCCTGTTTCGGCAGATTTAAAGCTACCCGAACCCTGATCGGCCACCGATATAGTTTCGCCTTTAGGATTGATAATACGTACATACAAGCTAAGGTTACCAGGCTCCAGCACTTTGTTTTCTCCAGTCTCAAAACTTACTTTTAGCTGAGCAGTCTTTTTGCCTTTGTTAATAGTAATATCCTCACCTTTCTTGTTCTTTTTACCGGTTATGCCTTCTATTTTCACACCCTGTAAGTGCAACAACGAACCTAACTCAACTTTCTTGCTCAGGCCTTTGTTTTGCTCAGTAAGTGTGCTGGTAGTTTGCTTTTCAGCATTCAGGTCGGTGTTTAACTGCTGGTTTTGGTTAGTAAGCTCCTGATTTTGTTTGGTAAGTTCCTCTACTTTCTTCTGAAACTCGGCAATAGAAGCCTCATACTGTGCAATTTTGGCTTTAGCTTCTTCCAGGTCTTTGCTGTTCATTCTGCCTTTGGCAAATAAACCGGCAATAGTCTTCTTCTGTTGGTCTATCTCTTCCTGCTTGGCAACTATAAGGCTGTCCAATTCGGCATTTTTACCTTTATACTGTTCCAGTTCTACTTTCTTTTCATCAAGTGTTACGGTCAGTTTATCAAAATCCTTTTGCAGGGCTATTTTCTGGTTATCAATTTCCTGTTTCTGTTTGTTTTCTGAGTAAAGCAGATACAATGCTACGCCGTTAATAAGCAACAGTAGCGCGATAATGGCAATGTATATCTTCTTATTGCCCCCGCCTTGATTATCTTCCATGTGGTGGTTAGTTTTGTTTAATTTAAATGTAATGCAAATGTGCAAGCCTGCAAACTTTTTTCAACCACGGTTATTTACAATGTACCGGTTAACTGGATAGTGTAGTATATAAAAGTAAACAGAGTAATTTTCGCAAACAAAAAAGCCTCTCTGCATTTGATACAGAGAGGCTTACGCGTTATAACATTAAAAATTACTTCAGTTCAACCTCGCCCTTGCCTACCATATAGCCGCTTTGGTAAACCTCTACTTTGTAAACACCGGCCACGTTCAGGTTCTGGCTCCAGTAAATACTAACCTTTTTGTTGTCCTGGTTGTAGTCAATATCTGCACGCTTGCTGTATTGTACATCCTGGCCATTTTCGGCCAATTTAAACGTACCCGAACCCTGGTCGGCAACCGAAATGGTTTCGCCCTTAGGGTTAATGATACGTACATACAAACTAAGGTTACCCGGGTCCAGCACCTTATTTTCGCCGGTTTCAAACGATACTTTCAGGCTTTCAATCTGCTTAATTCGTTTAACCTCGGTTTCTTTACCGTTGCTTTTCTTTTTAATACCGGTTACGGTAAGTGTCTGCAATTTAAGCAACGAGCCCATTTCTACCTTTTTGCTCAGCCCCTTATTCTGCTCAGATAAGTTGTTGGTGGTCTGCTTCTCAGCGTTCAAATCGGTACTCAGTTGCTGGTTTTGAGCAGTAAGTTGCTGGTTCTGCTGCGTTAACTCTTCTATACGTTGTTTAAGGTCATTTATCGATGATTCAAAAGCCGCAATTTTTTCACGGGCAGCTTTCAGTTCCTTATCGGTAAGCTTACCCTTGGCCATCAGGCCGGCTATCGATTTTTTCTGGTTTTCTATCTCCTCCTGTTTCTGCGCTATCTCCTGGTCCAGTTCGGCATTTTTACCCTTGTACTGCTCCAGTTCCATAATACGAACATCCAGCGTATCGCTTAACGAGGTAAAATCGCCTTGAAGTTTATCCTTCTCTGCTATTACATCGGTCTTCTGTTTGTTGGTAGTAAGGTACATGTACAGGGTACCGCAGTTTAAAAGAAACAACAATGCTATAATTCCTATGTATAGCTTTTTGTTGCCTCCTTCTTGGTTGTTTTCCATTGTATAGTTTTTATGGTTATTGCGGTGCAAGATAGCAATCATTCGGTGGTATTGCAACGCACCGTATTTTATAAACCACACAGGTGCATAAGTATCTTGAAAATTGCTGCCTGTTTTTAATCATTGAAAAACGCATAGAAATATATTTGCATTGCATTTGTTAACTCAAAAAAACAGTAAAAAAATGAAAAAGGTAGTATATGCAGTTGTTACATTGGCTGTATTGTTCACAGCCACACAAACAACACAGGCACAGGCATGGGATAAAAGCACTAAAGTATTGGGTATAGGTATAGGTGGGTCGAACTTTGCACACATATATTCAGGTAGAAATTACTGGTCGGGCTGGAACTCGCCTATTACAGGCCAGTTTAACTTTCAAGGCGAATTTGGTGTACATGATTATGTAGGTATTGGTTTCCACACCGGTGTGGGTGGCCGCGCAGGCTACTACTGGGGCTTTTATAACGCTTATGGCAGTGCCGGTGAAGTAACAGTACCGCTTGGTGTAATCGCCAACTTTCACTTTTACCAGTTAATAGCCGATAAAACCGGTAAAGACATACACAGCGATAAACTGGATATTTACGGTGGTGTAAACGTAGGTGGTGGTATTGCTGCACAGTTTTTCCGCAATGGCGATAGCCAGGTAGTGCCAATAGCGTTTGGTGGCGTGCACGTTGGAGTGCGCTACTACTTTACCGACCACTTTGGTGTTAACGCCGAGCTGGGTACACCTTACGGCCGCGAGTTTGTTAATGGCGGCATAGTATTTAAACTGTAATCTAATAAGTAGTTACTACAGTATAAACAACAAGGGCCGCTCAATTGAGCGGCCCTTGTTGTTTATACTAGCTGCGGTTATAAAAAGCTATCCAGTGCCAACACGTAACTCTCCAACCCAAAACCTGCTATTATACCTTTACATACTCCGGTCATCAACGAGGTATGCCTGAACTCCTCCCGCGCATGTGGGTTACTGATGTGAACTTCTATTACCGGTGTTTTAATAGCAGCTATAGCATCGCGTATGGCTACGCTGGTGTGCGTATAGCCACCGGCATTTAGTATAATGCCATCATATTTAAATCCAACCTCCTGTAACTTATCAATCAACTCGCCCTCTACGTTGCTCTGGTAATAGCTAAGCTGTATATCGCTGCTGTACACATCTTTTATATCATCAAAAAACTCCTCAAAGCTAACATCGCCGTAAATATCCGGCTCACGCTTGCCCAGCAGATTCAGGTTAGGTCCGTTAATTATTATAATCCGTTTCATAAATGTATGTCGGCTGTTTAAGTCTCCCCTTTAGGGGAGATTTAGAGGGGTTTACATGTCGTAATTCAACACTATACCATGGCTCTTCGGGTGGCTTTGGCAGGTAAGCACATAACCCTTTGCAATCTCTGCATCGGTCAGGCTCTCGCGGTCATCCATCTCTACCTTACCCGATAGTAATTTGGCACGGCAGGTACAGCAGGCAGCCACCATACAGCTATACGGTGGGTCGTAACCGGCATCCAGTGCAGCCTCCAGTATGGTTTCTTTTTCGCTTACCTCAAACTCGCGTTCGTGGCCATCATATATAATTTTCACTTTGGTTTTACCGGTAAAAGGCACTGCACTTTCTACAGTAGTACCCACATCGGCCGCTTTTTTATCCTCATCAGCTTTAGCAGTAAAGTACTCTATATGTACTTTATCTTTGGGTATACCCAGCAGTCCCAGCGCTTCTTCCACGCTTTTCATCATTGGGGTTGGCCCGCAAATAAAAAACTCGGCATGCTGAAAATTAAGATTGGTGTTCTCGCGCAGCAGCTTCAAAGCCACATCTTTTACAATTGGGCCCACCGGGCCGCTCCATGCACCAATGGCAGCATCCAGCACGTGCACTACCTTTAAGCGGCCAGCGCTCTGTGCTTCCAGTTCTACCAGTTTATCTTTAAAAATGATAGTATTCTCATTACGGTTACCATAAAACAGGGTTACCTTACTTTTAGGCTCTTTTATAAGTACCGATTTAAGTATGGCCATAACCGGTGTAATGCCCGAACCGCCACCAAAAAGCACATAGTGTTTCTCGTTGCTCTCTGCCATCACCGAATGGAAATTACCCATGGGCTCCATCACCTCTACCTCTACACCGGTGCGGAAATTATCGTTAATAAAGTTAGACCCTTTACCACCTTCTACACGTTTTACAGCAATAGTAAGCGGCTCGTTGGCAAACGGAGAGCTACAGAATGAATAACTACGGTTAACACTTTCGCCGTTTATGTTTAGTTTAAGGGTAGTGTACTGGCCGGGCAGGTAATTAAAATTTGCTTTAAGCGATTCTGGAACATCAAATGATACTGATACCGCTTCGGCTATTTCGTTTTTTACTGCGCTAACTTTTAGTTTATGAAACTTAGACATAGTTGTATTTTAAGCGCGGCAAATATAAAAACGCGCCTGTTATTGCAACAATACGTCCCCTTTAAATAGGGTACAGGGTGTTAAACCTGCACATTTTCGGGAAAATAGGTGCGGATAATATCCATAATCGACTCTTCATTCAGATATTTCCGCTTAAAGCCGCCTATTAAATTCATACCCAGTGCCCTGGCTTCATCGTCCGGGCTCACCGATGACGTTAGCATTACCAGCACCATTCTGGCCCTTACATTACTATCCAGCTTTTCATATTCTTCTAAAAACTCCCAGCCATTCATACCGGGCATATTTATATCCAGCAAAATCAAATCGGGGCATGGGTATAAGCCATTTACTGCTGTTTTTAAAAAATGCAGCGCCTGCTCGCCATCGTTTACAACCTCTATCCGCTCGGCACACCGGGTTTTCATTAATATCCGCTTATGCAGGTAATTGCAATCGTTATCATCATCTACCAGCAAAATACAGTTTAGTTTTCTCATACACCACCTCCTGTTTTGATAAGCAATCAAATTATTACAAAATATTTACACACAACGCCGCCACCAACTCAGTTACGGTATGGCTGGTCAGGTTTTTCTGGCAATACCGCCATACGTTATTGTTAGTAGATGCCCTGATTTCATCATCGGGGTTAACCGACGTAGAAAGCATTACCACATTCATTTTACTTTTTGCGTGGGCCGGCAGGTTAGCATACTCCTCCATAAACTCCCACCCATCCATTACCGGCATATTTATATCTACAAAAATAATTTCAGGCAACGGCTGATTGGCATTTATCGCCTCGTGCAAATAGTCAAGTGCTTCCTCTCCGTTCATAGCTACCTCTGTGTGCTCAACACGGGCACTTTCCCTAATGGCATATTTGTGTAAAAACAAACACTCTCTGTCATCATCAATTAATAAAACCGATTTTACTTTGTAATCCATTGCTTGTTATATAGAAATTATAAAACAAAAACGACTATACTTTTCCGGTTCCGATTCAACCCATATTTCACCATTGTGCATCTCAACTATTTTTTTGCATTGCGCCAGCCCGATACCAGTGCCCTCATACAAATCGCGGTTATGCAGGCGTTGAAACATTACAAATATCTTCTCCCTGTTTTTCTCGCTTATACCTATGCCGTTATCCTCTACGCTAAACCGGTATCCTTTACTCGTTTTAGCTACGCTAACGTGTACTTTTGGTGTAGTATCACTTTTACGGAACTTAATGGCATTATTCAATAGATTTTGAAACAACAATTTCAATTCTAAAGCATGCCCATTAATTACCGGCAATTCATCAACCATTATCTCTGCACCGGTTTTGGTAATAAGCGAATTTAAATCGGCAACCACATCGTTCAGCACAGCATTACAATCAACCATCTCCATTGGCTTTATCTGCCCAAGTCTTGAATACTCCAGCAGCCCTTTGGTTAAGGCCTCCATACGGTTTATAGATTTTATGATGGCGTTAATATATATCCGGCCGTCATCATCAAACGTAGCGCCATACTCTTCATCCAGCAGGCCGGCAAAACTTTTTATAGTAAGCAGCGGCTCGCGCAAATCGTGCGATGCTATGTAGGCAAACTGCTCCATTTCTTTACTCTTCGATTCGAGAATGGAATAGTTGCGCAATTTCTCCTCGGCCTGCTTCCGCTCTGTAATATCAGTAGCTACACCTAAAAAGCCCGTTATCTCACCGGCACTGTTACGTATAGCACTTACTATTAACTGCACCGGAAAACGCGTACCATCTTTACGCACGTATGTCCACTCGCGCGATTCGTATTTGCCCAGCCGGGCCAACTCTACAAATACATCAAATCCCTCAATTCGCCGTCCGTAAACAGCACTCAACTCCTTACCCCGCTTCTCTACCTCATCGGCTAAATGTATTATGTAAGGTGTTTGTACACCCACCATTTCGGCGGCAGTATATTGCAAAAGTATCTCGGCGCCCCTGTTAAAGTTGGTAATTACGCCCCTGGTATCGGTGCTGATGATAGACACATAACCCGAATGGAAAATAGCTTCCAGTTCGTCATTTGCCCTGATAATCGCATCTTCAGTATGTTTAGCCTCTGTTATATCCTGAAACACCCCAAACCTCCGTTTGCAAACACCGTTTTCAAAATCAGCATCAGCAATAACCCTGACCCATTTATTGTTTCCTTTACCGCTAATAAAATCCAGCTCCAGATCGTAGCTGCTTCCATCCTGTATTTGTTTAGTAATAGCCGCCCACAACATATTTCTGCTGCGCGGGGTATATAAGTTCAGTAGTTGTTCTCTACCCGGCACGCCATCGCTTTGGGGCAACTCCCATATATCGTAAGCTATATCGCTCCATACAGCCTCATTGCTCAACCCATCTACCTCCCAGGTGGCAATACGTGCAATCTGGTTGGTGCGGCTAAGTATTTTCTCAATCCTTAGCCTGTCTGCATCTTTCTGTTTTAACTCAGTAATATCAGCTGTAAACATCAGCAGCCCTCCAATCTGGCCTTCTGCCACATACCATGGCCTTACATCCCATGTTAACCACTGCACAGTGCCGTCGGCACGTTCAAAAGGCGATGCATCGGTGTGGTCTATAGCCCCTTTCAAACAGGCCTTATGAATAGCCTTCCAGTCATCGCCTATCTCTGGAAACACATCATAGTGCGAGCGGCCAATTATTTCTACTCCTTCTAAATGATAATCTTCAATCCATTTACGCGATGCGGCAAGATATTGCATGTTAGTATCAAACATGGCAATAGCATTAGGCGCCTGCTCAACAAAAATGCGGTTACGCTCGTTACTTGCAGCTAATTGAAGCTCTACCTGTTTACGGTTGGTAATATCCCAGCATACACCCAACATACCTATTGGCTCACCCTGTGCATCGCGCTGCACGCCTGCACGGGCTTTTACATACTGCTCTGCATTGTCGTTACGGTGTATTCTGAACTCGATACTAAATTCATTACGCCCTTTCAATGCATCTTGCAATGCCTGTTTAACTTTTGCCCTATCGGTTGTATGTATCACATCAAACCAGGCATCTGGTTTACCGTTAAACATAGCTTTAGATATGCCAAACATGGTATGCATTAAATCATCCCATATAAGCAAATTATCTGCCGGCTTATACTCCCATATACCAATACCCGAACCGGTAGTAGCTACCGCAAGCCTATTACTTAATACAGCCAGTTGCTCCAACACCTGTTTGCGCAACGATATATCGCGCATAGCTACTGAAACAAAAAAACCATCAGCTATATCTACTTTATTAAACTTCACTTCAGCCCAAAACGGCAATCCCTCCTTGCGGAGAGCCCTTAACTCAACGCCCGCGGGGTCGGTTGTTTGTTGTAGCTGCTGTTTCAAATAGGTTGGTATATCCTGCCCGGGTACAGGTAGCAGTTTGGTTAGCTGTTCGCCCAATAGCTGTTGTTTGGTATAACCAAAAACTGTTTCTACCCGTTGGTTAACAAGCTTTATTACTCCACCTGCATCTGTAATTATAACCGGGTCTGGTGTGGCATCCAGAAAAGCCTTTGCTCTTTCCAGACTACTTTCTACTTCATCTTTTTGCGAGGAAATATCGTTCAGCTGCAGCGATACCCGCCAGATAATAAACAGCGTAACCAATATAAAAGCCATTGCAAAAAGCGCAATACCAAACTCAACATCTACCAACCTGTTACGATGTGTAAGCAACCGCAAATAGCCCAATACAATACCGGCAAGTAATACCTGTACAAATACTCGCCGGGCCATTTCATTACCAATTTCAGCACCGGTAAACAATCCTGTAATACCTACAGTAGGGTGTACCAGCGATAATGCAATTGATAAAACAAAAAATGCTACGGCAGTATGTATTGCCATAGTAGTTAGTACCGAAAGAGTATAAAAACCAGGCACATCAAATATGTAACCCACTATGGCTGTAAACGATAACAAGGCAACTATATGCAAAAAACCCTGCATGGCCAGCCTGAAATACCGCCCGGTTATATTAAACGTAAAAAGCACTACACACAGCAGCAAGAAGCATACTACTGTAACAAGCGACATACGCCCGGGGTGTAATGAACCTGTAAGATTACTATCAGCACCCAAAAACTGATCTACTCCAAAATCAGCACCTGTTATGTACTGTAACAAGGTAACAGTAGTTAAAACCAAAGCAATGCCCGTAATTATCCGCGACAGATGCAACTTGCCCTTACCACCTGCAGCCAGTAACAAAAAAGCTACAGCTATCATCAGGAAAATGACAGCCGTATTAATCTTCATAGAGATATAACCTGGAATAATGCTCTTAACAGCCGGGATATCAAACACCCAACCTAACAAAACAAGCATCGCAAGCGCAGTAACTGCAATGTTTACTGCAACCACAATTTTGGCGTACTTATTATTTTCTAAAATGCCCGTTTTAAACATAATTTACATACACGTATGCGTATGGTGTAGTTACAATGTACCAATACAATTACTACAACCAAATAAACATACGCCTATAACCGACCAGGCATATCTTATTGATACACCTTGTTAAACATTTTTTGAGGGGATGAAACACAAATGTGCAGACTAAAACAAACAACACAAAACAAAGCGCAAGCTATTGTGACAAGTATTTGATTGTACATAACATACCAACACATTAACTCTATGTAATTAATGCCGGATAACAACAGGATGTAACATAGCAGACAAAGAGTCTTATTAAAACTACTGAAAGGGTTAAACAGTTTCGGTTTTAAACTCCGAGTTGAAGTGAAACTCTATGTCCGGATTGTTTTCGCGTTCCATTTTCAAAAACCAATCGCTTGGTGCCAGGTACACCAGGTGGCCATCTTTATCGCGCACCACACTGCTGTGTTTAAAGCGTATAAATTCTTCCAGCTTTGTCTGGTCATCGGAACGCAGCCAGCAGGCACGGGTCATATTTATCGGCTCAAAACGGGCACTGGCGCCATACTCGTGTAACAAGCGGTACTGAATAACCTCAAACTGTAGTTCGCCCACGGCACCTACAAAGCGGCGGTTACCGGGCTGCTGGGTAAATAACTGGGCTACCCCTTCATCGGTTAGCTGCATAATACCTTTCTCCAACTGTTTCGACTTCATCGGGTCGGTATTAATAAGCTCCTTAAATATTTCGGGCGAGAAACTTGGTATGCCTTTAATACGAAAGTCCTCCCCTTCTGTCAACACATCACCTATCTTAAAATTACCGGTATCATATAACCCTACTACATCACCAGGGTAAGCTTCATCTACAATGTTTTTCTCCTGCGCCATAAAGGTAACCGGTGTGCTGAAACGAAAGTTCTTATCTAACCGCACATGGTGGTAGTACGTGTGGCGCTGAAACTTACCACTTACTATACGCATAAACGCAATACGGTCGCGGTGCTTGGGGTCCAGGTTGGCGTGTATCTTAAATATAAACCCGGTCATTTTTTTCTCTTCCGGTGTTATAAAACGCACATCGGTATCGCGGCCACGCGGTGTTGGCGAAATTTCGATAAACGTTTCAAGCAACTCCTGCACACCAAAGTTATTTACCGCACTACCAAAAAACACAGGGGCCAGGTTTCCTTTCAGGTATTCTTCCACATTAAACGGGTCGTAAACTATCTCTACCGTTTCTGCATCTTCACGCAGTTGGGCTGCATCTTTCTCACCTACCAGTTGTTCCAGCTCCGGGTCGTTTATATCGGTTATCTGCAATACCTCATCGGCCACTTTAGTGGTGCTGGGTTTAAACAGGTTCAGGTATTTTTTATGCAGGTTGTAAACGCCCTTAAACAAACTACCGCGGTTAATAGGCCACGACAGCGGACGCACCCTTATCTTTAATTCTTTCTCAATCTCGTCCAGCAGATCAAAAGCATCGCGGCCTTCGCGGTCCATTTTATTAATAAACACAATTACCGGCGTTTTGCGCATGGCACATACTTCCATCAGGCGGCGTGTTTGTGCCTCAACGCCTTTTACCGAGTCCACCACCATTATTACCGAATCTACAGCGGTAAGTGTACGGTAGGTATCTTCAGCAAAGTCCTTGTGGCCCGGGGTATCTAATATGTTGATGAGTTTGTTCAGGTACTCAAAGCTCATTACCGAGGTAGCCACCGATATACCACGCTGCTTCTCTATCTCCATAAAGTCAGAGGTAGCTGTCTTTTTTATTTTGTTACTCTTTACAGCACCAGCCACCTGTATAGCACCGCCAAAAAGCAGTAGCTTTTCGGTAAGGGTGGTTTTACCGGCATCCGGGTGAGAGATAATACCAAAGGTTCTGCGCTTGTTAATTTCGTCGGTAGTTGTCATGCGGGCGCGAAAATAGGAAAATGCACAAGAAGAACGCAGAGCACAGAACGCAAGAACACGGAGAAAAGAAATCTATTACATTTGGGGTAGAGCATGACACGAATTCAACTACGCTCCTTCATACTATTCGCTATTCACTATTTGCTGCTTACCACTTTGCAGGCACAGCAAAATGTACAGTACAGTATGTACCGTTTCAACGGGCTTTACATTAACCCTGCATACGCCGGCAGCCACGATGTACTTAGTGCCAATGCCATATACCGCAACCAGTGGCTTAAAATGAAAGGCGCGCCCCAAACAGCCAGTGTGGCAGCCCACTCGCCGTTTAAAAACGAACGCCTGGCATTGGGCGCCATTTACACCTACGACCAGATTGGCGTAACCAAAACCAATAGCTTTACCGCCAGTTTTGCGTACCGTGTACCCATTGGTAAAAAGAAAAAAGTAAAACTATCGCTGGGCTTATCGGCTGGCTTTAGCCACTACAGCGCTAACCTTAATAGCGTTGCTACTACCGATGCCAACGACCCTAACTTTGCCGGCAATAACCAAAGCCGCTGGTTACCCAATGTAGGGGTGGGTATATATTTTTACTCCGATAGATTTTTTGCAGGCGTAGCCTTGCCACACATACTACTCAACCGCCTCAGTGGCCCCATGTCGGTTTTCGAAACTTCGCCGGATATTGCACGGCAGTATTACCACCTGCTGGTTACCGGTGGCTATGTTTTTAACCTGGGTAAAAAAGTAAAATTTGTGCCCTCGTTTTTACTAAAGTATGTGCCGGCACATGCACCCGTAACGTTCGATTTTAACGCTACGTTTGTATTTGTAGACCGGCTATGGCTGGGTGCCGCCTACCGGTTTAACGATAGCTACAACTTTATGGCCGCAGTAAATATTACCCGCCAGCTACGCCTTGGCTACACCTACGATCTTACCGTTTCGCCCCTGCGCGGCTATACCAGCGGCACGCACGAGGTAGCCCTAAGCTTCGATTTTATATTTAAACGCAACAACGTTATTAGCCCACGGCAGATGAAGTATTTTTGATACTGAAGGTATTTATAATTCAATATCAGTATTTCTTCTTTCCTCAAGCAACTGCCTGGCTGCCTCAAGTGCCTCTGGCACATAGCGATTTTCCTTTAATATAAGAGTAAGCTGTTCGCTGGTATATTCCTGATACCGTTGCTTATAACGCGATACAGAACTTTTGTACCGTTCCTGATTCATAATTTGCATACGCTCTGGTGTAATATCAAACAAGCGCTGAAATGACTCTACTATAAATATGTTTACGCTTTCTTTATTAAGCCAATATGTACACCCAACAAGTAAAAGACCGCCTACCTGTATGGTTAGTGCTATCTTAAACATACTAAAACGAATATATCCCTCTGTGGGGAAAAAACTTACCCATCCGAATAATGTTGCGAGCAACACTATAAACAACAAATACTTATACCCTTTAGTATAAACCACATAACATAAAACCAGTGCTAATACGCACAATGTACTTATGTAGAATTTACTATTGGCACCTACCTCAAGAAAATACCAAATAACGCCCATCAGCATAAATGCTATTGGAATATTTTTTCGGTTTAATAATTCACGGGGCTTCATAAACAAATCTTAAACTAACCCCATTAACCTTTCCAATTCATGCTGCTTAATACCAAACAGTTGTTTCAGGCTGCTTATCTGCTCCAATACTTTAGGGTCGGGTGTAGTAGTATCGCGCGTTTTAATAGCTGTTATTAAAACATTTTTGGGCGTATGCTCGGTGCTTATAAATTCAAAAACTTTGGTTTTATAACCATACGCTTCCAGTATCAGCGCACGGATGGTGTCGGTCAGTATCTCGGCCTGGCGCTCTTCTAAAATACCAAAGCGCGTAACCGGGCTAACAGCACTTTGCGGCTGTAGCTGTTTACGTATCTGCTTATGGCAACAGGGGGCACATACTATAACTTTGGCTCCACCGGTAATGCCACGGTAAATGGCCTGATCGGTAGCAATATCGCAGGCGTGCAGGGCTATAAGCATATCGGTAGCCGGCAGTTCGGCAGTATCTATCGAGCCAGTTTTAAACTCCAAACCATCAAAAGCAGATTGTTTTGCTATGTCATTACATTTCTCAACCAGTTCTTTACGCAACTCTATACCAGTTATCTGCGGTGATAGCTTAAGCCTGTTAGCCAGGTAATCGTACAAGGCAAATGTAAGGTAACCCTTACCTGCGCCCATATCGGTAACCTGTAGGTTGCTATTAAGCGAAGCCTCGTTTACTATACTTTCTATTATCTCTACATACTTATTTATCTGCCTGTACTTATCCTGTTTATCATTTTTCACTTTCCCATCGGCGGTAGTAATACCCAACTGTTGCAGATATACATTACCTACAGCATCTATAGTGCGTTTTTTCTGATGGTCGTGTGTAGTAACTTCCGGCACCTGCATGGTAGCAGGCTTATGTTTCAGTATTGCCTTGCTGTTTTTATCAATTGCCAGATGATAATCGCCGGTGGCCGTAAACAGGTCTGCTTTAAAAAACTCCTGCTCCAGCAACGCCTTTACCAGCAAAGCGGCTTCGTTTGCATCATAATTTTTGGTTACATCTTTTGTAGGGTAGCGGTACACAAATGATAAGCGCTGACCCTGTTTCAGTACAACCGGCTTTACAAATACGTTCTTAAGCTCAGCGTCTTTATTACGTTTATCGCTAAGGGTAAGCTTAATAAACCGACCTTGCTGTAACGTCTGAACAAAACTTTGTAAAAATGTTTCTATTGGGCTTGCTGCCATTGTCTGCACATTCATTTATTAAACAACATTATATCGCGGCCTTCTTTGCCTCGTCATATACATCGGCATAAAAGCGCAGGTGCATATCCTCATCTATATCTGCTGGCATATACAGTATCAATACCGGAAACCTCTTCTTAAGCGGAAACTCCGTTGGTTTCTGGTCGCGCACACACTGGTTAAGGTTGGCTATGGTGGCGCTATCCAGTCCATTACTTAGTACATACTGTGCCAGTTCCATAGGCTTTTCTACCCGTACACAACCATGGCTCATAAAGCGGTCTTTTTTACCAAACAAATCGCGGCGGTTGGTATCGTGCAGGTACACACTAAAAGGTGAGTTAAGATCAAACTTTAATACTCCTAAAGCGTTATCGCAACCGGTGCTTTGGCGCAGGGTGTACGGAAAATATTTCGGGCTAAACCTGTTCCAGTCTACTGTTTTGGGGTCCACCTCTACCCCTTTGCCATTAATAACCTGCAGGTTATTATTATCCAGGTAAGCTATGCTTTTACGTATTTTAGGCAGCATCTCTTTAGTAGCAATACTAAATGGCACTGTCCAGTAGGGATAGGTTATCACTCTGGTAATGTATGCCGTAAACGACGGGGTCTGGGTATTCTTCTTCCCCACTATTACCCGCATACTCATATCACGCAGACTATCCTGGTTTACAATCTGCAAACGGGCTGCCGGTATATTTACCAGTATAAATTCTTTCTCGTTCAACCTGCCGGTCCAGCGCCAGTAGTTAAGGCTCTGCTTTAACTGCTGCACCCGTTTTTGCATAGGCAGGTTTAGCGCGGCCAGTGTTTTGGCATCGGCCACGCCGGTTGTATCCATGCTTACCATTCGCTGAAAACTTCGCAAAGCCATTTTAAAGTCTCCATCGGTAACCGAGTCTTTACTCAATGTATCTGCAATAAGGCCCAGTGCCTTCAGCTTTATTATAGTTACAGCTTTGCCGGTATCTGTATTTGCGGCAGCCACCATACTATCTATACCGGGGTAGGCAAGCACAAAAGCCTGCATGCGGTTTAGTTCGCCTTTTAACAGCTTGTACTGGGTGGTGCGTGGCTCTATACTATCCAGCGTTTGCTGCCAGTTATGGTGTTGCATTAATCCACCAAACACATTCAGTATACGGGTAGAGTCAATATTGTACTTCACCCCATTATACTCTATTTGTGGTATATCTTTACCATAAGCTACATGATACAAAAAGGAGATAGCGGCGTCGGTAAATATCAACTCATTTTCCTCTTCAAATGCGCTAACGTTAAATCCCGGCACGCGCAGCAGCGAATCGAATTTCAATATATAATCCTGGTGGTAATCGCTCCGGTCCAGCCCCAGGCTATCGGCCTGTTGCAGCATACCTATCAGCATGTCGCGGTAAATGTTGTGTGTAGCAGAAGTATCACTCCACCGGGTTTCGTAGCCGTATGTCTCAAAATATTTTTCCAGAAACTCACTGCTGTTAATAGCCTCGGTATCACCCTGTACGGTAACCGCTTTTTTGCCTTTTATAAGCTGTGTAAGCCTTTCGCGCGCATCGGCAAATATGCTTTTACGAAAAAAAATCAACCCGCCGGCTACAGCTAATACTGCCATTGCCAGTACTACAATTTTCACTTTAGTCTTATTCATAAATTAGGGGGGCAGGTATCTATATCTTAATGTAAGTGCTGAAAATTTTAATAGCTATGGCCAATAGTATCACGCCAAAAAACTTTTTTATAGCTGCTAAACCTGTTTTACCTATCCTGTCTTCTATCAGGTTCATGCTGCGCAGCACCACAAATACTATAACCAGGTTTATTAGTATTCCAATAAGTATCTCGGTTACTGAGTAAACAGAGCGCAGCGATATAATAGTTGTCAGCGTGCCCGAGCCGGCTATCAGCGGAAAGGCAACGGGCACCAGGTTACCGGCATGGGCATCGTCAGAACTGGTTTTAAACAGATTAACACCCAGTATCATCTCCATGGCTATTATAAAAATTACAATAGAGCCGGCCAGCGCAAACGAGCGTACATCTACCCCTACTAAACGTAAAAAAGTTTCGCCGGTAAGTAAAAAGAAAACCATTAGCGCGCCGGCTGAAAACGTAGCAATTACCGGGCTGAAATTTTTATGCGATTGCTTAATGCCGATTATAGCCGGCAAACTGCCCACTATATCAATAATAGCAAACAGGGTAAAGGTTACCGTAATAATTGAGTTTAACGAAGCTGATATCATTTTTCTGTAAATCGCGGCAAAGATGATACCTTTTTTCAATACCACCATCCTTAGCCAAACAAAAACCCCGGATACAGTACAAAACCTGTATCCGGGGTTTACATAAATTTATGCTTTATTACTGAGCCATGTAGCTCATTACGTCTTTTATCGAAAGTATGCCCACCAACTCTCCGTTATCTACCACTGGCAGTGCTAAAAACTTTGCATCGCCGAAAATTTTGGCGGCTGTTTCAATGGTATCCGACGATGTAATGATTACCGGGTTGGGTGTCATAATATCTGCTAAGTTGATGGCTGCATCAATAACATCAAGATCCAGGGCTACTTTTTCATCGCGTTTGCTAAGGTTCAAAAAAACTTTAGGCAAATCGTTCGAACTGATAATACCTATCAGTTTATTGTTTCCGTCAACTATTGGCAAGTGGTGCACCGGAAACTCTGTAAACAGCCTAAGCACCTGCGAAAAGTTGTGAAACTGGGTAGCTACTACTGGTTTAAGGGTCATAATAGCCGATACGGGTTTAGATAATGACATGGTTTGATGTTTTTAATTGATTGATTAACTAGTGCTAAGCTAAACAAATGTGCAACACACAAAAATAACCGATTAAAATATTTTAGCAGTATGAAACTAATATTTGCCACCAGCAACCAACACAAGCTACGCGAGATAAAAGCAGTAGCATTACCGGGACTTGAGATAGTAAGCCTGAAAGACATAGGCTTTACCGGAGAACTACCCGAAACGCACGAAACTATCGAGGAAAACTCTCTCGAAAAAGCCGAATACCTGTCTAAACTTTACAATACCCCCTGTTTTGCCGAAGACACCGGCCTTATCATTGATGCCCTGAACGGCGAGCCCGGGGTATATTCTGCCAGGTATGCCGGCCCCGATGCCACTTTTGACGATAACGTTAACAAGGTGCTGGCCAAAATGGATGGTTTACCCAACCGCAAAGCCCGTTTTAAAACGGTAATTACATACTACGATGCCGGAAAATACGTTCAATTTGAGGGTATTACCGAAGGTGAAATACTCTATGAGCGCAAAGGTGCCGAAGGTTTTGGGTACGACCCTGTTTTTAAACCTGCCGGAGCAGATAAAACCTACGCCGAAATGAGCCTGGATGAAAAAAACACCTTCAGCCACCGTAAAAAAAGTTTCGACCTGTTTGCCAACCATTTGCAAAAAATTGGCGTCTAACTAATAGGAAGTGTAAGAAAAACAGTAATTTAGTTAAACCCTAACTTAAAAAACTAAACCATGAGTACTGTCGTTTTTCAGGGCCACACCGAAGAGCAGATCCGTGAAGGATGTGCCAAAGGTGACCGCCGGTACCAGCAATTGCTGTACAACATGTTTTCGGCAAAAATGTTTGCTGTGTGCCTGCGCTATGCCAACGAGTACAACTCCGCTCAGGATCTGCTGCAGGAAGGCTTTATAAAGGTGTTCCGCAACATCGAAAAGTTTCGTGGTGAAGGCTCTTTTGAGGGTTGGGTGCGCCGCATATTTGTAAATACAGCTATAGAACACTACCGTAAGCAGGTAAACATGTATGCCCTGCACGATTCGGAATCGAAAGCATACGAATACTACGACGAAAATGCGCTGGAGACCCTGAAACAGGAAGACATTATGCGTATGATTCAAAAACTAAGCGATGGCTACCGTACTGTATTTAACCTGTACGTAGTAGAAGGTTTTTCTCATAAAGAAATTGGCGATATGATGGGTATCTCGGAAGGTACCTCTAAATCGCAACTGGCACGCGCACGCTACCTGCTGCAGAAAATGATAACTGATAGTGGCCAGGTAGTTCGCCAAACCCAGAACGGATAAGAGAAATACCACCAAACTGAAACAAAAACCCATTTATTGAAGTAAACGAGTACACATGAGCCACGATATAAAAAATTTTGACAGAACTATAGAACACATGATGAACGAAAGCGCAGTTGCGCCGCCGTTTGGAATGTGGAACCGCATATCGGCCGACCTGGATGCGGCCGAGGCAACTGCGGCCTCAACAGCTACGCCGGCACCCAAACGTGCCTTAACAGGTATGATGATTGGTGTACTGGTAATTGGCGCATCGCTGGTTACTGCCTACTTACTTAACACACCCGATAACAATCAGCTTACCATAGCCAATACCGTACAACAGCCTACCGCTATAACTACCATGCCCGAGCAGCAAGTTATTGCTCCGGTAGAAAAAGCAGTGGTTACATTACCTCTTGCCAGCAGCAAACCAATTACCAAACGCAATGTGCAGCCTTTGGCTAAAGCCGAAACACCAGCCGAAACCAAAAAGGCACCGGTTGAGCAGAACATATTTATTCCTACTAATAATACAGTGCCTAACGATATAGAAGTACTTGTACCAATGGTTGCTGTTGACCAGAATAAAACAACCGTAACAGATGCCTACTATTTCCCGGCGGTAGATATGTACACCGGTGAGAATAAAATGAAAGAATCGAAAAATGCAGCTGTAGCTAAACTGGCCCGCACAGAAAAAACAACCGAAACCGAGGTTTCGGCCAGCACTGCCCCACGTATAAAATTCCGTCCTAAAAAACACGGAAAGTACAACTACGGCAAAATCAACCGTACTCATTCACGCAGAAGATAGTAACTCAGCGTTTATTACTAAAAAATCCCCGTTGGCTGTGCTAACGGGGATTTTTGTTTTTATACTGTCTATACCATTACTACACCTGTCGTACACCATCTCCAACTTCGGCTTCATATATCTCACAGGTTAAGCCGGTTACAGCATTGTATTTATACCCTACTGTATTTTTAAACTCGCCTATGGCGCTTTTATGTACAATAGCTATGGCACAACCGCCAAAACCAGCCCCTGTTACACGCGCGCCCAGGCAGCCTTTAACCTGCTGGGCGGTTTCGGCAAGGGTATCCATTTCTTTACCCGTAACCTCATAATCATTTTTAAGCGAGGCATGCGAAGCATTCATCAATCGCCCGAATGTACTAAGGTCGTTTACCTGCAATACTTTAGCAGCCTCCTTTACACGCAGGTTTTCGGTTACTACATGGCGGGCACGTTTCAGCAATAGCTCATCACTTAATACATCCAGCCAGTGCATTTCGGCATCGGCCAGGTGTTGCACATCATGGGTTGTCAACTGTATCTGCCTTAATGCTTCCTCACATTCAGCCTTTCGCTCATTGTATTTGCTCTCTATCAACGAGCGCGGCTTTTTACTATCCATTATCAGCAGGGTATAATCGCCCAACTCCATGGGAATATACGTATGCCGTAAAGCAGCACAGTCCAGCAACATAGCATGGTCTTTAAGCCCCAGCGCTACCGAGTACTGATCCATTATGCCACACTTTACGCCTATAAATTCATTCTCTACCTGCTTACACATATTGGCCAGCCAAACCATATCTATTTTGCTTTCGGTTTGTGCCAGCAACGCATAGCCCGTTACCACCTCTACAGCTGCCGATGATGATAAACCCGAACCCTGCGGCAGGGTTGTTTCAAATACCAGTTCACAAGCCGGTACAGCATGGCCCTCTTTTCGCAACTGCGCAATAATACCCAGCGGGTAATTTGTCCAGTCATTGGCAGGTTCGTAAACTATATCATCATCAAGGTTTACCTTTTTACTAAACCCGTGCGATGTAGAACGAAGTACAATATCGTTACCACTTATAGGTGTCAGCGTAACAGTTACACCCAACGTAATGGCAGCCGGCATTACCAGCCCTCCGTTGTAATCAAGGTGTTCACCTATCAGGTTTACCCGCCCGGGTGCAAAATATTTTTTCATCATGGCTTTAGTTTTTCGCGCAGTATAGCAGCACACTCATCTACATCCAATGGGTTGGCAGCCGCGCCGGCCCCCATCTCGCTACCGGCATACCACTTAATTTTATCCTTAGCCCTTAGCGGTGGGTAAAACTCTATATGAAAAGCATAGTAATCGCCGGCATCGGCGTACTTATTATCATTTACCGGTGTTTGGTGCAGGCACATCATATACGGAAACTGCCGGTCGTATAGTTTATCAAACCCGGCAGTTAGCTGTTTCAGCAGCTGCGCCAGGTCTTTCTTCTCCGCCGGTGTAAACTGGGTAATGTTGCCTTTAAGTTTCTTATTTACCACATACACCCCAAACGGATAATCTGTAAAATAGGGGATGTATGCCACAAAGCTTTTATTCTCCAGCACTACTCGCTTTTTGTACTTCTTCTCTGCCGCATTTAAATCGGCAAATAAATTCCGCTCATGCTGCCGGTAGTACTTTTTGCAGTTATCCAGTTCGGCACGTATTTTAAATGGTATAAACGAGTAGGCATATAGCTGTCCATGCGGGTGGTGTATGGTTACCCCTACTTCTTCTCCCCTGTTCTCAAACTCAAAAATGTATTTCACCCGTTTATCCTGCGCTATTGCTTTATAGCGTTCGGCCCACAGGTTTACTATTTTCAGTACGTGCTCATCGCTTAACTCATATAGCTGCTTGTTGTGTTCCGGCGAGTACAGTATCACCTCGCATTTACCTACCGCCCGGGCATTTTTAAACACAGGGCTGGCAGGCCTGGTTACCGGCTCTACCGGCCACACATTATCCAGTGCCATTACCGGAAAATCATTTCCATAGGCCAGCACATCATAATCGGGCAGGGCTTTATTGTGGGTAGGGCAAAAGGGGCAATAATCTTTAGGTAAATGCGGGCGGTTCTGGCGGTTGGTGGCCACCATGGTCCAGGTATCAAGTAAAGGGTTCCATCTAAATTCGGGCATAACTATAATTTACAGGGACAAATATGTGGTGTTATTACATAGCAACAAATGTTGCTAACCGGGGCTGCTGTTAACTATAGCCCGCTTTACTATGGCGGCATAGTTCTTTTCGAGGGTACCGTTTTTGTAGTAGCCCTTTTGCAGCAACAGGTGGTGCATGTAAGGCAGGTTGTAACTGGGCGCCCCCATACACAGGTGGTGTTCGGCGTGGTAGTTTACATGGTGGGGTGCAAACAATATCCGCTCTACAAAATTAGCATAGGTGGTACGCGTATTCTTATGCGGGTCGGCCCGGTCATCTACCATGCTATGCTCAGCCATACTGCGTACCCGCAGGCTAAAGTTATTGGTAGTTAACAAAGCACCTACCCATAGTAAATACAGCCACGGTTTACCAAATGCCAGCAGTATTAAAAACAACAGCAGGTTAGCGGTAAACGGCCCAGCCAGATTACGCAATGCCGTACCTATAATCTGCAACGCGCTTTTATCGTTTAACTGGGCGCGTTCGGCTTTACCATTCAGCGAGTACTTTAATATACCCAGTTGCATAAGCAGTACAGCTACGTTGCTTTTAATACCTGTGGGGCCAAAAAAATCGCGCAGAAACTTGCGCACCATACTTATACGCGAGGTAGGGTAACCTGTAGTAAGCGGGCGGTCGGGGTCATCATCAAGCCCAGTATGCATATGGTGCTGTATGTGGTACGGGCGGTATTTATCTACATCGTGCATAATGGGGTATGCCCCAAACCAGTTACCAACCCACCTGTTTAGCTTGCGCGATGTAAACATAGACTCATGTGAGCAATCGTGCAGAATAATAGCACAGGCAAGTTGCTTACCACCCAGTATAAACAGCGAAACAATAATTGTAACAGGATTGGGAAACAACCCGCTAAGCGCAAAAGCAAAAGCTATCCAGGCCCAGGTATGCAATACTTCAAAAGCTGCCTTCCAATCGCTTTTCTGCATTATCTGCTGTATCTCCTCTTTGGTAAGATACGCACTCAGGGTTTGGGTGTACCACTTTAAATGGTTAGCAGCCATGTTGTATTTAAACAGGTGGTTACTTGCGTACTTTCAGGCGCTGGCCTATTTCTACAGTAGTGCTGGTCAGGCCGTTTATCTCCTTAAGCTCTTCTATGGTAAGCCCGTATATCAGCGCTATACGGAAAAAGGTCTGCCCTTTAGATACCACATGGTACTCGTCTTTCGATACATTATACCTTACACCGCCGGGGCCTACTTCTACCGCTTTGGTAGAGGCCGGGGTAACACCCGGTTTCTCATCTACAAATGCAGTTCTGGCTGGTGCAGATTCAGTTTTAGCCGGTTCGCTTTTGGCAACCTGGCGCTCGGTAGGTGCCGGGGTAGCTTCTTTCTTAACTGGCTTTTCGGCAGCACGGCCAGAAGATGATGACGATGCCGCTGGTTTATCGGCCGGCTTAGCCTCTTCTTCTTTTTCGTAAGTAATAGCATCATCGGTGCGTACTATTTTACGCTCCTTTTTAGCTGGCAGCGTTTCCTCTACTTCCATCTCGCCGGGTGCCAGTTGCTTGATCAGCACTATCTGCCCCTCGCTCAGGGTTATACTTTCCGGAAAATCGTTCAACAGGCAAAACTCCTGCAGGTTAACATTAAATGCCTTACAGATAGAGGCTACCGTTTCGCCCTCCTGTACTTCGTGTTTCTGAAAACGGGGGATATCATCCTGGGCAGCGGCAGTAAAAACAAATGAGCTGAACAATACAGCCAGAATAAAAGTAAAGCTAAGTTTCATGGTAAATAGAGTATTATCCTACAAGTATAATATAATTTCTGACTGATACAGTGTGCCGCCCGGGCCTAAAAATCAGGCAGGGGCCCGGGTACTATCTGCCGTTATGCCCCCGTTTATCCACAAAAAAGCGGCGCGGCGTTAACAGCGCATGTTGGCTTTATGTACTATGAATTGCTTTATTACTTTTGCCGCTTCGTAACATCATTCACCAATGGCGACAATAAACAATTTGGTTAAATTCGCAGCTAAATTTTTAAACATGGCAAAGTCAAAAGGGAAAGACAACAAGAAGGCGGCTAAACCCGCAAAGGCAAGCAACAAGCCTGCCGCCAAAAAGGCTGCAAAGCCGGTTAAGAAAGCTACTCCTACTGCTAAAAAAACGGCTAAACCGGTAGCTAAAAAGGCTAAACCAGTTGCTAAAAAAGCGGCAAAACCAGCAGCAAAAAAAGCAGTGGTAAAAGCCAAACCTGTTGCTAAGAAAAAAGTTGTTGCCAAACCAGCAGCTAAAAAAGCGGCCCCTAAAGCCAAGCCAGTTGTTCAAAAACCAATTGCCAAACCAGCAGCAAAACCTGTTGCAAAACCAGTAGTAAATAAACCAGCTGCCAAACCTCAACCGGTTGCTAAAACTGTCGGAAAAAAAGTGTCGGCCAAAAAGCAATCCGACGATTTGAAACGATTTGTAAAAGATGACGTAAAACCCGTTAAACAACTTTATAAAACACAGGTTAAGCCGGCACCTGAACCAACACCGGCAAAACGAGCAAATATGAAAGAAGAACTGAATCTGCGTTACAGTGATAAGGAACTGAAAGAATTTAAAGAACTTATTGATGGTAAGTTATCTGCCGCACGCGAAGAATTGAAAAACCTGAAAGAGGCCCTGGACAACCATACCGAAAGCCAGGCCGGCAACAAAGCCTGGAACATGGAAGAAGGTACCGATACTTCTGAAATGGAATATCTGATGAACCAGATTTCCCGCCAGCACCAATACATCCGTAACCTGGAACTTGCCCTGGTACGTATAGAAAACAAAACCTACGGTATATGCCGCGTAACCGGCAAACTGATACCTAAAGAAAGGTTGCGTATAGTACCACATGCTACACTTAGCCTGGAAGCTAAAAACAACCGCAAGGCCGATGACACCGGTTCTGAATCGGCTGTTACAGCGGCACCGCCTAGCGACTTTGCCGAAGGTTTCGAAGACTAATAAACTACCTGCTTAAATAAAACAAAACAGCCCTGCACATGCGGGGCTGTTTTGTTTTTATACATTTTGTAATGCCTGTATAACCGGCCCTGTATATTGAACAAGAAAGACTCTCACCTCAAAAAACGTTAACCCCATGCCATTAACTTAAGCAGAAATTGGTCTTTGGCTGTTT
>CAYREY010000065.1:0-29273 GCA_964423405.1 uncultured Chitinophaga sp.
ATGACAAATGCAGGGAAGCCGTCACCCCTAGCAGAGTCTCCGTTTCGGTACTCTGCGCAAGTAATTCTTCAATTATAGTACAATAAAATACTCCTCCCTACACTCTAGATTGGCCACCCTTGCCGAAGCTACATCCGGTGCATATAGCCTAAATTAGCTACTACAAACAGACGACCGCTACGCGGTGTTAAGCATACGTATAAGGCAAAAAGAGAAACCTCAACAACACTTGAAAAAAACAGGTTCAAAGTAAGCCATTCCTGTTCGTGCATAAGTAGCGCATGTAATTTTGCCTTTCTGCTGCCCATGCTGTAATGTTCAAATCCCGATTCAGACAATTAAGCACGGCTGCATGGATAATTAAAATTGCTTATTACATTTAATTGAAAATAAAGTGTAATGAGCGGGCAGATAAATATATACGACCTTATTTACATAGATATAGAAACCGTGCCGCAGTATGCCACCTTTGCAGAGCTAAGCCCCGCCATGCAGGAGCTGTGGGCCACCAAACATGCCACGCTAAAGGTGGCCGATGAAACAGCCGAAACCGGTTATAGCGAACGGGCCGGTATATATGCCGAGTTTGGCAAAATTATCTGTATCAGCATAGGGTATTTTCACAGCGATAAAATTGCCGGCAAGCGTATTTTCAGGGTCAAGTCGTTGTACGGCGATGATGAGAAACAATTGCTGAAAGATTTCTCGGACCTGATAACAAAAAACTTTAACCCTCAACGCTACCATTTCTGCGGGCACAACATCCGCGAGTTCGACCTGCCGTATATCTGCCGCCGGTTGCTTATACAATGGTTGCCCCTGCCCGACCTACTGAACATAGGCGGCAAGCGCCCTTGGGAGGTGCAGGATATAGATACCATGCAACTGTGGAAGTTTGGAGATTACAAGAGCTACACATCGTTGAAACTGCTGGCCGAGGTAATGGGCATACCCACACCCAAAAGCGATATAGAAGGTAAAGATGTAGCCCGTGTGTACTGGCACGAGCATAACCTTAAACGCATAGCCGAATACTGCAACCGCGATGTGGTAACCGTAGCCCGGTTGCTGTTGCGCCTGCAGGCCGATAAACAAACACTGGACGATACAGAGGTAGTAAGTGTAAATGCCCCCGCATGCTGAAAGCTGCACAGCGCTATGCCGCCGGATTGTTTAACCTGTTTTACCCGCACACCTGTGTGGCTTGCGGGCAGGGCTTGTTAGCGGGCGAGCAGCTGGTTTGCTACCGGTGCATGGCCGATATGCCCGAAACCGGTTTCTGGAAAGACAGCCACAATCAGTTGGCGCAACGTTTTTGGGGGCGGGTTGATTTACAGGGCGCAGCAGCACTATACCGGTTTAATAAAGGCAGTGGGGTACAACAGCTGATACACGAGTTGAAATACCGTGGGCGGAAAGATGTGGGTGAATATGCCGGCCGCTTAATGGGCCACCGGTTGCTGGAGGTGGAATCGGTAATAAAAAATATAGACCTGGTAGTACCGGTACCCCTGCACTGGAAAAAACAGCGCAAGCGCGGTTACAACCAGTGCGATTATTTTGCCAGCGGCATAGCAGAGGTGCTGGGCAAGCCCTGGCTACCCGATGCGGTAATACGCAACAGCGAGAATGTATCGCAAACACAAATGGACCGCTTTGAGCGTTGGGTAAACGTAGCCAACATATTTAGTGTACAAAACCCCGCAGCGCTACAGGGCCGCCACGTACTATTGGTAGATGATGTAATGACCACCGGCGCTACCGCCGAGGCCTGCCTGCATACTATTTTGAGCGTACCGGGCACATCGGCCAGCTTTGTGGCTATTGCCGCAGCAGAGAAATAGCAGAAAAGTCAATATTTCTTAGAAAACCGTTAAAAACGATAGTACAATCCCCGTCTATCGTGTTGATTTCCTTCTTTTTAATATCATTGTAGTGAAACATATTTGTGTGGGTTCAGTAAAAATGGGGATGTAGAGACAACAATTAAACCTTGGCGCATTTGTGAAACGTAATACACTTAAAAACAGCATTTTAGCAATATTAGTAGCCGCCGGCTTATCGGGTGGCACCGCTATGGCCGCAGGTAACACCAACCCCACCGGCGAAACAACCGAAGTTTCTAATACACAAGCATTTACCGAACAGATTGCCAGCCAGATAGATTCTTTTTACCGCAAACGCGTAAAAAACGACCATTTTAATGGCTGTGTTATGGTAGCTAAAGATGGCAAGCCTATTTACTCGGCTGCCTTTGGTTATGGCAACCTTACGTTTAAAGATACGCTTACCACCCAGTCGTCTATACAACTGGCGTCGGTTTCTAAAACATTTACCAGCACAGCTATTTTGTTGCTAGCCGAACAGGGCTTCCTTTCGCTGGATGACAGCATACAGAAATTCTTTCCCGATTTTCCGTACAAAGGTATTACCGTTGGCCTGCTGCTAAGCCACCGCACCGGCCTGCCCGATTATACCTACTGGGATAAAACTTTTCTGGGGCTTGGTACCAACCAGTACCTAACCAACCAGGGGCTGATGAATGTGCTGATTACCAAAAAACCGGCCGTGCGTTGCAAGCCCGACCACATGTTTATTTACTGCAATACCAACTATGCCATACTGGCTTCTATTGTAGAGAAAGTAACCGGCTTTACGTTCCGCGAGTTTATGCACGATATGTTTTTTGCCCCGCTGGGTATGACCAACACGTATGTGTTTGCACCAGAAGAAGGTGGCACCTGCTGCACTATCAGCTACGATAGCAAAGGCCGCTTGTGGAAAGACTGCCCGGCCGATGGCGTGGTGGGCGATAAAGGTATTTATTCATCGGTAGATGATATGCTGAAATGGGACAACGCCCTGCGCACCGGCCTGCTGCTTAAACAGGAAACACTGGAAGAAGCATACAAACCGCGCAGCCTGGACCGCTACTCGTTTGCCAAAGATAAAACCCGCAACTACGGCTATGGCTGGCGCATGACCCGCCAACCCGATAAATCGTACCTGATATACCACAACGGTTTCTGGCATGGCAGCAACAACGTATTTGCCCGCGACCTGAAAGATGGTTTTACCATCATAGTGCTGGGTAACAAATCTAACCATGCCAACTACTGGACCCAACCAATATGGAACGCACTGGGCCAGATACGCAACATGGAAAGCGTAGCAGAAACCACCGAGGTGCAGTAAAAAAATATTTTCAAACTGTTGTTGTTATTAAGTAGCCACCGGTAACGGTTGTGCACTATACTGTTTGTTTTATTTTGCCCGCGTGAAAAAAGCAGGCATTGTTGTATTGATGGTAGCTGCACTTGCAGCAATAGTGTATTATTTTTACACAGGTAAAAAGCCCGGGGTGCATATACTGCCGGCCTCCGTTAAAACAGAACAGGCCCCCGACCCACGCCTGCAGCAGATTTACGCCTCGCTGGATACCTACTTTACCAACCGCAGCCTGCACAATGGTTTTAGCGGCAGCGTGCTTATATCGCTTAAAGGCCAACCTGTGTACGAAAAATGCTTTGGCTACTGCGACTACCGCAATAAAGACCTGCTTACCGATACCAATGCTTTTCAGCTGGCCTCTGTTTCTAAAACCTATACAGCTACAGCCATGCTTTGGTGTGTAGGGCATGGACTGCTATCGCTACAAGATTCGCTGCAAAAGTTTTTTCCGGAGTTGCCCTACAGCGGTATCACGGTTCAGCAACTGCTTTGCCACCGGTCGGGTTTACCCAACTACCTGTATTTCTGCTCGGGTAAATGCAACAAAGGCGAGTACATGACTAACGCACAGGTAATAGCCCTGATGGCAAAAGAAAAACCGGCGGTGTATGCCAAACCCGATAAGCGTTTTGAGTACTGTAACACCAACTACCTGCTGCTGGCATCTATAATAGAAAAAGTATCGGGCGAACGGTTTCACGATTTTATGCAGCAAACGTTTTTCGGCCCGCTGGGCATGCAGCATACTTTTGTGTACGATTTTGCCGATAGTACCGACCGCAAAATTGCCATTAGCTACAACAGCAAATGGGAGATACAGCACAACGATTGTTTTGATGGCGTGGTGGGCGATAAAGGCTGCTACAGCACCGTACACGATATGTTTTTGTGGGATAAAGCGTTTTACGATGGCAAGCTGCTATCGCAGCAAATGATGGCCGAGGCATACGCCCCCCGCAGTTTCGAAAAACCCGGCAAGCGTAACTATGGTTATGGCTGGCGGCTGATGCAACAGCCCGATTCTACCTGGCTGGTGTACCACAACGGCTGGTGGCATGGTAACAACACAGTGTTTTTCCGCAATGTGCGCGATACCGCAGCAGTTATAATACTATCTAACAAGTATAACCGCTCGGTATACCATATTCAGCCGGTGTTTAACATATTGTATGGCTTGCCTGCAGGCGCCGCAGCCGAAGAAAGTGAGGAGTAACGGTGCCGTTTTCACAATATACAACCGGCCTGAACGTTTACGTAGGCTTTTAATACTTTAGCTGTATGAACAAAGGGTTTATTAAGCTGCTAACAGCAGCAGTATTGGTAACAATAACCGGTAATCTGCTTAGCGCGCAGGAGCGTACACTGGGCACCTGGAAAGCATTTATGCCATACGGCAATTGCTTTGGCGTGTTTAATGCCGGCGATAAGGTATATTCTGCATCACTTAAAAGCATGTTTTCTTACGATAAAGCAACCGGTACCATACAGATATACGATAAGGCAACCGGGCTTAGTGATATTGGAATGAAAACCGCCGGGTACGACCCTGCTACAGGTGTGCTGGCCATAGCCTATCAAAACAGCAATATAGATCTGGTTTTTAACGGCACGGATATTTACAACATCCAGGATTTCAGAAATGCCGGCTCGGGTACTGCTATTGGTATTAATGCTTTCTCCTTTTTTAATGGCAACGCATACATATCGTCAGATGCCGGCATATCGGTTCTTAATCTCGATAGAAAAGAAATAAGCAATACCTATACTATCGGTTCTACCGGTGGCCAGGTAAAGGTATATGCCACCACGCTTGATGCCGGTAATATATATGCCGCTACTGCCGAAGGAGTAAAGCACGCCTCGCTTTCATCGCCTAACCTGCAAAATTTTAATAACTGGTCTTTATACGATTCTACCAGCGGCCTGCCTAAAAAGAAAGCAACATTTATAACTGCATATAACAATAAAGTATATGCCGTAATAGCCGGTACCGGTTGCGATACGCTGTTTGCGCTGAATGGTGGCACCTGGTCGCGCCTGTATTACGAAACAGCATCGGTGTTCACCAGCCTTAAAGCAGATAATAATACCCTGTATTTTACTACAAACAGCACCAATAGCTCTACCGGTAAAAACGGCAAGATTGATGCAACCGGACAATTGACCGTTGTTGCAGCCCAGCACCCCCGTCCGTTAGGCTGGTTTGAAAGTGGTAATGTAACATGGGAGGCAGATGAGTGGCTGGGGTTATGTAAAAACATAAGCGGTAGTATTGAAAGAATTATACCCGACGGGCCACCCAGTGCGGCCGTATTTGATTTGAGCGCTGCCGAAGGAACACTGTACCTGGCACCGGGCGGTGTAGATGACTCGTGGTTACATGTATTCAACAGCGATGGAATAGGAATGTATACCGATGACAAATGGACAGTTATTAATCAGTTTAATAATCCGGTTTTTCAAAACCTGTTTGATGTACTTTGTGTAGAGCCGGTACCGGCAAAAGGCAAAGCATACTTTGGTTCGTTTTATTCGGGGCTTATAGAGTGTAACATGGCCGACAAATCAGTTACGCTGTATGACAAGAACAACAGCCCGCTGGAGGGTGCTGTTGGTGCCGAAGAAAGAACACGTGTAAGTGCTTTGGCAACAGACCGGTATGGCAATGTATGGATTTCGAATGCCGGTGCCCTTAAACCAATTAAAGTTTACACTGCCGATAACCAGTGGAAATCGTTTTCGGTGCCTTACTTTAATATCCTGATGAAAAAGCTGATCGTAGATCAAAATGACCAGCTTTGGGCGCCGCTACGTTCTTCAAGCGGCGGAGGCATGTTAGTATGGAGCTACAACGGAACGATAGATGACCCCAGCGATGATGTATCGCGCTTGCTAACCACCGGTTCGGGCTCGGGGGCACTACCCAGCAATGTGGTAAACGCAGTAGCCGAAGATAAAGACGGGAATATATGGGTTGGTACCAACGAAGGTATTGCCGTTTTTTATTGTGGTGGCAGTATATTAACTACCAATGGTTGCGATGCCGACCAGATAAAAGTAGAGCGCGATGGCTATATAGGTTACCTGTTCGGTACCGAAACCATTAGAGCAATTGCCATAGATGCTGCCAACAGAAAATGGGTGGGCACTACCAACGGTGTGTGGTTGGTTTCAGCCGATGGCAAACAGGAGTTACTGAAATTTACTACAGATAACAGCCCGCTGCCCGATAATCAGATTACAGATATTGCTATTGATAATGCAACCGGCGAGGTTTTCATTGGCACGCTGGGTGGTATGGTAAGCTATCAGGGCGATGCCTTGAGCAGCGATTGCGATGGCTGCGACAAAGCACTGGTGTACCCTAACCCGGTAAAGCCCGATTATGATGGGCCCATAGCTATTAAAGGCCTTACAGAAAATGCCTACGTAAAAATTACAGATATAAGCGGCACATTGGTTTACCAGGGCCGCGCCAATGGCAGCCAGATGATTTGGGATGGCAAAGGATACAAAGGCACACGTGTAAAAAGCGGCGTATATCTGGTATTTAGTTCTACCGATTTGGGTAAACAGCGCAGGGTGGCCAAAATACTTCTGTCTAATTAAGCGCTCTTGTTACTTTATACCGATGAAGCAGTAAGGTAATTGCTACCGCTGCATAGCTAAACAGGTAAATGTACCACAACCAATAAATACCTGCCGGCTTAAACTCAAACCGTACGGTTGAGTTACCAGCAGGCACAGTCACGCTCATAAAGGCATAGTTGGTTTGCTCTATTACCTCGGGCTGGTTGTTTACCTGTGCGGTCCAACCCGGAAAATAGTTTTGTAATACAGTGAGGTGAGCGGGCTTGTTGGTATTTACAGTAGCAACAATACCAGTAGGTGTAAACTGCTGCATAGCAATAGAGGCATTAGTGGCTATACCGGTATCGGTGGCACCTTTGTTGGTGTACACAGCGTTGTGTAATACATCTGTATCGCCCCGGCTTTTTTCAATATCGGTAAGCGGCAATACCTTTTGCGGAATAAAAACCACCGGGTGCTTAACCGTTGCCTGCTGCACCGGTGAGGAAAGAAATGCTGAAATCTGTTTCAGATAAAACGGATTAAAGCCATCGCCACAGGGTTCTTTGCGCAACAGGCTTCCTCCGTACACCTGTGGAGCAAACGAGGGTGCGCAATAAGCATTGTACTCTTCTACAGGTTTGGTTAAGTCCGGCACCGGAAAGCCTTTGGGCAGTTGGTGGTAAGCCCGGTTAAGCGATACTGCACTGTTGACCGATACAACAGTACCGTATATATTAAACTGTGTTGCTGCCACCATATCTATACACCAAATAACCGATAAGGCAACCACCAGCCTGTTAGCCTTTAGCGTAAACAGGCATAGTATAAGCATTGCCATTAGTAGCAGTTGCCAGCTACCTTGTAAAAAAACATGCGAATACAAATCGCCATTCAAAAGATATTCATTTATACTATCGGCTTGCTGTAAATGGTTAACATACGCTGCAACAGTGGCATAGTTGTAAGCAAAAGCTGTAAGCGCGGCTACTACAAACGCCTGCAATACCAATACAATTACTGTGATACGTAAGGCGTTTTTATTGGTATTAGTGTACAAAACTTTTAAACCATCGGCTGCAATAAGTATAAATACGAACAGTGTTACCGCTCTGAAAATTGCCGCATGCCTGAAATGTTTCATAAAGGGCAGGGTATAGTACAATATGGTACGCACAGGTAAAAAATTGCCCAAAGCTGCTGCCAGACAAATTATACCCAACACCAGCAACAGTATATTACGCCGACGGTTACCATACCATAAACCAGTTACAAGCAGCGGCAACAGCAACAAGCCACCATATATGTTGCGCATAGTAACATCGGTATTAAATGCTGCCGATTTAACCAGGGTAGCAAAGGGCAATAAAAACGATAGCAGTGCCCGGGGTGTTAGCTGGTTTACGTTAACGGTTTCCAGGCTAAGTGCATCGGCGCGTTTTAAATACGGCAACGATTGCACTACCGAAAATAAAAAGCCCGAGCAAAGTACCAGCAACACCATACCGGCAGCACCGCTCAGCAATACTGCTTTTACTAAATACCCAGGTTGGTTACGGTTTATATAAACGTGGTATAGCAGCATTAACAGCAGCCCATAACAGGCAAATACAAAAAACACCACATAGCCACCGGTTAAGCACAGCGCCAGCGCTACACCACATTTAACAGCCCATATGTATTTTTTCTCGTCCAGCAGTTTTAAAAACCAGTTGAATACATATGGCATCCATGCCATACTTATAACCAGCGTTGGGTGGCTGGCATGCGCAACAAAAAAACCCGTAAGCGGGTACACAATAGCAGCTGTTAATGCTGCACCAGAAGGTACCTGTAGTGTTTGTAACAGCTTGTACATACCCCAGGCTGCAATTAATAAATGCAGCATAAACTCGGCCTGCAATACATATACATTATACCCGGTGGTAAATGCAATAAGTGTGTTAAGCGGGTACCAGAAACCCGATTGCGGATCGGCGTAAAAGGGGTAGCCGAACGACATATACGGGCACCATAAAGGCAATACGCCGTTGCGCAAACTTTCGCCCATAAAGTAGCGGGTAGGCAGGTAATAATCCATTATGTCCCATTTCATGGTGTTAACAAAAAGGGCCACCTGCCAGAAAGCGCATACAAGCACTCCTAAAATCACTAATATTGGAAACCGTTGTACGGGGCGTAGTTTACTCACAACAGGAGATGAATGTATCACAAAACAAGGGGAATTGTACTGCATACCATAAAATATTCCGAAACCAGTGTAATAGCCAAAGTTTACACTGAGAAACTCGGGTTGCAATCGTATATAGTAAAGGGAGTAAGGGCATCTAAATCCAAATCGAAAGCGGCTATGTTACAGCCGCTTACCTTGCTGGAGATGGAGGTTAGCCACCGCGAAAACAAAGGACTGCAATATATACGCGAATACCACCGTGCTTATGTATATCAAAGCATTCCCTTCGATACGCTTAAGTCAACCATCTCATTTTTTTTGCTGGAGGTAATAACCAAAGCTATACGCGAGCACGAACCCAACACCGAAATGTTTGAGTTTATTTATGAAGCTTTTTGTGCGCTGGATGCAGAGCAAAAACTAAACCCCGATTTTCATCTGGTGTTTCTGGTAAACCTATCGCGCTACCTGGGTTTTGCACCGCACAATAATTATAGCCATGATGAGTGTTACTTTGAAATGAGCGAAGGAGTTTTTATTACCGGCAAAGAAACGCCCTATGTGCTGGATAAAGACGATAGCCGGTTGCTTAATGATTTGCTAAATGAGAGCCTGTTTGCCAACGAACCGCTTAAAATTACCCGCAGCGAACGCCGGCAAATGATGCATAACCTGCTGAAGTATTACCAGCTGCACCTCGAAAACTTTACCCTTAAATCGCCGGAAATACTGGAAGCGCTGTTAGACTGATTACTTCACCCCTACCTTTATCCAGACTTTTGTTTTGGCTGTCAGGTAATCTTCCATACGGCAGAAGATGGCGCCTTTCGGGCGTTCGAAACGCGGGATGGGGGCCAAGCTGATTTTATTTCTGCTGTTATATAGCGCGGCATACTTAGTTGTGCTTTCAACTTTAGAATTCAGGTATATTCTGTACCAGTTACGTTCCGAGGCATTTGCCGATAAGCCCCACAACAGTAATATAGCTAACAGCGCTTTCATTTTCCTAAGTTACGATAGTTGTTTAGCACTAAAGATACATCATTATTTACGGAATACCGCCGCGCGTAGTTCAGTTCGGCTTCGGCAAGGTCGGTTTCGGTTAGTTGCAGTCCCTGTATACTATCGGTAGGGTGCAGTACACCGGCCTTAGCGTTGGGGAACTGTTTAAGGTTAGTGCCCGTACTAAAACCCACCCACGATTTTTTACCACTCAGCACATGTAGCCAGTTGCCCATAAAGCTGCCAAAGTTTTTAACTACAAACAGGTTAACCGGTAGCAGCGGTAATAGCAGTAATGCTACCGCTACATCAAACACGCGTTTGCTGCGTAGGTTTTCTGGCTTAAACAGGGCGTAGCTTTTTTCGGCTACATACAGGTCGCCGGCACTGTCCTTACTGTTGCTGCCAATCAGCGCATCGCTACCGGGGTTTAGTATTTTATAGTCAATGCGGTTGCCGCATTTAGTTATCTGTTCAATAATACCGGTATAGCTGTAATCGGCCGAGCAGAAAACAATTTCGTTGTTGCGGTAAATAGCCGTTGCTTTTTTTACCGCGTTTAAATCGGTAACGGTATTTATCTCCTGTGTGTTGCCCAGGCTGCGCAGTATGCTTACGGCGCGTGCAGCATCGGTGTTACCCACCACCAGGCTGTGTTTTTCATCGCTATCGGTTGCCGAAAAGCTCTGATTTTTTATAAGCTGATACACGGTGCGGGTAACCAGCATTTCAAAGCCGGTCCAGGCAGCACCCAGTAAAATTATAGCGCGCGAAAAGCGCCACTCGTTAGGTATAAACGCATACAGCACTGCAATTGCAATAGTACCAAGCAGTATGCCACGCAGTATATTGGCTACGCGGAAAGGCTTATCGTATGCGCCGCTTAAGAAGGCGGCCACTATCCATATAAAAATATACGTAGGCACCACTATAAACAGAAACTCGTTGGGGTAGTAGTTCTCGTGGTACTTTATCATATCCTCCCAATAGGTTTTAATAAAGTAGATACCGGTAAAACTAAGCAGCGCATCTACAATAAACAGATAGGAAGAAGCAAACAAGCCCGCCAGCAACGTTAGCAACCCGCGGAACACAATAGCAAAATTGATAAGCAGCGAATACAGGCCCGATTGATTGCCTCTAAAATGTTTGCGGGCAAAAATTATCATGGCGTTGTAAAACACTTTTACATAATTAAGGCTGCCCTTTTTAGTGCTCTCGCCTTTATAGTGTATAATGGTAGTATCATGGTAATAACAGTTTTTGTAGCCGCCTTTAATTATACGGTAGCTCAGGTCCACATCTTCGCCGTACATAAAAAAGGTCTCATCCAGCAGGCCTACTTTATCCAGCGCTTCTTTACGCATAAACATGTAAGCACCCGATAGTATTTCTACTTCGTGGGTTTGGTGTTCGCTTAAAAAGCCCAGGTGGTAACGGCCAAAGATAGTTGACTTAGGAAAAAACTTTGCCAGCCCGAACGTTTTGTAAAACGCCACCGAGGGTGTAGGCAGCCCGCGTTTACTTTCGGGTAAAAAATTGCCTTTGCCGTCTACCATACGTATGCCCAGTGCACCGGCATCGGGGCGGGCATCCATAAAAGTTATGCATTTGGTAAACGTATCTTCGGCTACTACGGTATCGGGGTTAAGCAGCAGCACATACTTACCGATTGCTATTTCTATAGCCTGATTGTTGGCTTTAGAAAAACCCACGTTGTTTTTGTTGGCTATGGTTTTTACAAACGGAAAACGCTGCTGCACCATCTCTACCGAGCCATCTGCGCTGGCGTTATCTACCACAAACACCTCTGCATCTATACCTGCAATAGCCCTTTCTACCGAAACAAGGCATTGCTCCAGAAAGTAACGGACGTTGTAGTTAACTATGACGATGGATAGCTGCATTGGCTGTAACGAACGCCAAATTGATATTTTAATTGGAATTCTTTACCAGATAATTTTCGTAGGGCAGGCGGGTAGCTATAGAGCGGGCCAGAGTCATCTCGTCGGTGTACTCCAACTCGCCGCCAAACGATACGCCACGGGCAATGGTGGTAATGTTTACGGGTAAATCTTTAAGCTGTTTACTTACATAAAAAATGGTGGTGTCGCCCTCTATAGTAGGGCTTATGGCCATTATAATTTCTTTCACCACACCACTCTTTACCCGCTCTATCAGCGATGCAATGTTCAGCTTATCGGGCCCCACACCATCTATAGGCGATATAACCCCGCCCAGCACATGGTAAACGCCTTTGTATACGTTGGTGTTTTCAATAGCAATTACATCGCGTATAGTTTCTACCAGGCAAACAGTGCCCGCATCGCGGTGGTGGCTGCCGCATATTTCGCAAAGGTCTTGATCGGATACGTTGTTGCAGGTTTTGCAGAACTTAATCTCTTTACGCATGCGGGTAATAGCATCGCCAAAGTGGTCAACTTTCTCTTCATCCTGTTTTAGCAGATGTAGCACCAGGCGCAGGGCTGTTTTTTCGCCAATGCCGGGCAGTTTGGTAAACTCGCCCACCGCATCTGCAATAAGTTTAGAGGAATACTTCATCGGCGGCTAAAATAAGCCTTATTAGCCTATTAATTCAGGTGGTGCGGGGCAAAATCATTTCCACTTTTCAACCACGAAATCATCAATATATATCACATTGTCCGATGTGCTTAGAAACACCTTAACGATATCATCGGGCAGTATGTTATCGGGTACGGGCACAAAATAGTGCGCATAGCCCCCTTCCGGGTTATCGGGTACATAGGGGTGTATGGTTCTGTGTTTAAGCACCTTGTTTTGCAGGCGCATTACATGGTAGGGCCCACCGGCATTATTATGCAAAAACTGTACTACTGCGGTTGTGCTGTTAAGCAGGTTAACACCCTTGCCGGTGCGGCACCATACGGCTACTTTTAACCAATCGCCTTTGTGCAGGCCTGCTTCAGCGGCTGTTTTGTGGTAATCTATCAGGTAAAGCGGATTGCCGGTTACCCTGTACGAAAAGCGGCCGGTGTCTTTTACCGAACACACGTAATTTTCGTTCAGCGAATCTTCAAACCCTTCGCGGTAAAGTTCGGCCTGCCAGGTAAGCCCGGTGGGTTGTTCAATGCCGTTATCGTACTCTATCTGGTCTTTTTCGGTAAGGCTGGTTTTAAACAGCGTGTTTTTAATAAACGTATAGTTACCAAACTCGCTCAGCAGCAGGTTTTCGGCCATTTGCCAGGTTTGAAAAACATTGAGCGCTATACAAAAAACAATAACCGCACCGGTAACAACCGATAACAATATGCGCCTACCTGCAAATACCAGAAAAGCCCCCAGCGGTATGGCCCAAAGCGGGTAGGTTTCTACCATTGGCCGCGAACCAAAACCATTTATATAATACCAGCACCACCAACTGTATATTACATATACGTGTTGCGGCATAAACAACACAAAGGGCACCAGCCATTGCTTTTTGTTTCCGAATAAAAACGGCATACCGGCTATAGCCAGCAACATTACCGGCGTATAAGCCAGCCAGCCATTTTTAAAACTCAGCAAGCCACCTATCAGGTGCGGGTGAAGAAAATCGAAGGTCTCGTTAGGGTAGCTAAAGTACAGCCACTTGCCCGACATGGTTTTCCAGTAAAACAACAAAGGTATAATGGGTGTAACAAAGGCAACTGCCGCCAGTGCCGCTTTTTTCCACTCGCGCAAAAACAGTTGCAACCTGCCGGTAAAGCCGGCAAGGGTGGTAACACCATAAAACACCGGTATTACTACACATACAATCTCGTTGGGGCGTATGAGGGTTATTATGCCACAGCTAAGGCCAATAGCCAACGCATAACCCCATTGGTAGTTTTTATAAAAGCGTTGGGTACTATACAGCAGTATGCTGAACAGGCAAAATAAATACACGTGCGACATGGGGGTAGATTCTACCACAAAGTAGTACAGGTTGGTGCCCGTAGCCAGCACCAGTAGTATAATGGCGGTAATTACATCGCTGTAGTATTCAAGTAAAAAGCTACGCAAAAACAACAAGCCAATTACACAATAAAACACCAGCGATATATGTAACAGTATAATGTAAATCTGACTGTACCCATCGGGCTCGTAATGCAGGTGTGGTGCCATCCAGTGGGCAATTAAAAAAAACGGCGCCTCGAAAAGCGCAACCCCATAGGTGTATTTAATAACCGGTGTACGGCCGTCTTTTGGGTACGATAGTTCAGCCGTATTAAACGCTTTTGTAGTATCGAATGGCTGATTGTAGTCGTTATGAAAACGGGCGGTTAGCGAGCCTTTCAGGTTGTCCAGATCGTGATGGATAAACACGGCAGGCAGATAACAATAATAGCCCCAGGCATCGCCACCGGCCAGTATAGACGACCGGTTCCACTTACTGAAAAAAAACAGCGACACCGTCAAAAATATAGTAACGAGCAGTGTTACTGGTTTAGAAAAGCCAAGTTTCATTCGGTCCTAAAATAGAGCTAAATACTTACTATGCGCTAAATTTTGTTACTGCGTTCAACACAAAAGTGTTCGTAACAAGTTCAATTAAATACGGATGTTATAGGAGGAGCTACAATAGCTGTTTTAGTATATTACCAAATACATCCCAGTTCCAGCTGCTGCCATCCCATGGTGGTGCATACAGGTACGTTAGTTTAACATTATAATAACCCGCAGCTACTATAAAAAGGGCCGATAGTACCCTTACCGCTACTACACGGTGCTGTAGCCAAACAAAATATGCTGCAAACGGAATTACCAATATTGCATAATACTCTACATAACACCGGTGGCCAAATGCCCCGCCAAACCACCACGCCCACCAGCTGGCAAAAAGGTAGGTTGCAATACACAAAGCCAGTGCTATTGCTGGCCAGTCTACAGTTTTTTGCCGGTATAGCAATATAATGCCAGCCAGCGCTAATACCATCATGGGGCTGTAAAGCAGCCATCCGTTTTGTACATCAAACAGCACTTTTAATATTTTGGGGTTTGCCCAATGCTCAAACGTTTCTGTATTATAAGAATATAATACAAAATGGCCGGATATATATTTCCAGTACAGTAGTTGGGGTACAAAAACCAATAGGCCTGCAATAGCAGCGGGTAATATGTAAGGTAGCCTGTAATATAGATGCCTGACGCGTTCGTTAAATGTTTGCCAAGTAACAACACCATATAGCAATGGGTATAGTACTATAATGCAGTTTATAGGGCGTATCAGCACAATCATTCCCATTACTATGCCACTCAATATCCAGTAGAAAGCCGAGGTGTTATAATATAGACGAGGAGTAAAGTACACCAATGCTGCAAACAGAAAGAAAGAGTATATGTGCGACATGCCTGGTTGAGAAATAGAATAGAAATACAGATTGGTGCCAAAGAAGGTGCACACTATAGCTGCACCAGCCGCCCAATAGCCAAAGCGCTTTGCCAGCAATTTACCCAGTAACCATATACCTACAGTAAGATAAAAACAACCGGCAGCTATTACCGATAAAAAGTACCCATACGCGTAGCCACACTCTTTATCATTGCCCGATAGGTTGTAGATTGTATCTGTTACAATAAAAAACGGGCTTTGTAATATGGCTACACCACAGGTGTACTTTGTAAAAATAAGATTAGAGTTGCCATAATTTTTAAAAGCGGCCGGGGTATTAATAAATAAATTCTCGAAACCGTTATTTAAAAACATAGCCGGCAGATACATGTAATATCCTTCTGTGTCGCTATATAACAAATCGCCAATGCGCCACTTTTTCATATTCCATGACAGCAAAACAAGTAGCCCCCATATTGTTAAAAACAATACTGGCTTTAGCAAGCGTTTCCCGGTAAACATTAGGTTCGATTCAAATAAAACTGAACCAAAATAAGTAAAAAAATCAATGCGCCTCCAGCCAGTTGGTACCCATGCCCATTTCAGCCTCTATAGGTACATTTGTTTTAATGGCCTGCGTCATTTTCTCGTAAATGATTGGCTTGATAATTTCTACCTCGTCTTTATGCGCATCAAACACCAACTCATCGTGTACCTGTAAGGTCATCCGCGATTTTAGGTTGCGGGTCTTGAACTCGCGGTGTATATCTATCATGGCCAGTTTAATCAGGTCGGCAGCGCTGCCCTGCACCGGCGAGTTAATGGCGTTTCGCTCGGCAAAGCCGCGTACGGTAAAGTTTTTAGAGTTAATGTCTTTTAAGTAGCGGCGGCGGCCCATAATAGTTTGTACATAGCCATGCTCGCGTGCAAACTGTATGTTGTTGTTCATGTACTCTTTAATTTTGGGGAACTGATTAAAGTAGTTGGCAATAATATCTTTTGCCTCGCCCCGACTTACGCCAATGTTATCGGCCAGGCCAAAAGCACCCTGCCCGTATATAATACCAAAGTTAACGCTCTTGGCTTTGTAGCGCATATCTTTAGTTACGCTCGATATGGCTACATCGTACACCTTGGCAGCAGTAGCGGTATGTATATCCAGTTTGTTTTTAAAGGCCTCTATCATGTTTTCATCGCCGCTAAGTTCGGCTACCAGGCGCAGCTCTATCTGCGAGTAATCAGCCGATATCAGTATATGGTCTTCATCGCGCGGTATAAAGGCTTTGCGTATGCGCTTGCCACGCTCGGTACGCACCGGTATGTTTTGCAGGTTGGGGTTATCGCTGCTAAGGCGGCCCGTAGCTGCTACCGCCTGGCGGAACGTAGAGTGTACACGGCCTGTAACCGGATTGATAAGCAACGGTAACGAATCTACATAGGTAGATTTTAGTTTAGCCAGCTCGCGGTAGTCCAGTATTTTATCGGCAATGGGGTGTACCTTTACCAAGGCCTGTAGTGCATCTTCATTGGTTGAAAGCTGACCGGTAGATGTTTTTTTACCTTCAAAAGGCAACTTCAGGTGGTTATATAATATATCGCCCAGTTGTTTTGGCGAGTCTACATTAAACTCCAACCCAGCCAGTTTAAATATTTCATCGCGCACCAGTATCAGGTCGCCCTCCAGCTCTTTCGAGTAGTTGCGCAAAAACGGTTCATCTATTTTTACGCCTTCATATTCCATATCGGCCAGTACAGCCAGCAGCGGGTGTTCTATTTTTTGTAGCACGCTATCCACTTCCTGATGGGCCAACATAGGGGCCAGCTTGTGTTTTAGCTGTAGGGTAATGTCGGCATCTTCGGCAGCGTATTCGGCTATTTTATCCAACGGCACATCGCGCATGTTGCCCTGGTTTTTTCCTTTCTTACCTATCAGCTCTTCAATAGCTACAGGTGTGTAGCCCAGGTAGGTTTCACTCAGGTAATCCATGCCGTGTTTCAAATCCGGCTCTACCAGGTAGTGCGCCAGCATGGTATCGTACACCGGCAAACATACGTTTACATCGTAGCGGCGCAGCATCAGTAAATCAAACTTTACGTTCTGGCCTATTTTAACCAGCGTAGTACTTTCAAGCACCGGTTTAAATGCAGCTACCAGTTGTTTGGCTTCTTCATAAACAGCCGGTACGGGTACGTAGTATGCTTCGCCTTCTTTTACGCTAAAGCTCATACCTACCAGGTCGCTGGTAAAATAATCCAGCCCGGTTGTTTCGGTATCAAAACAAAATTCGGGGTGGGCGGCCAGTTCAGCCACCAGTGCACTAATCTCTTCGGGTGTTTGTGCTACCTTATATGTATGCGGGGTATTATTTATGTTTTTGCCGGCGCCCAATTCGGTAGTACCTGCCCCCAAACCCCCGAAGGGGGCTTCGGTTTCGCCTGCTCCAAATAAACTACCCTGCGAAAGCTGAGGGCCAAGTGGTTCTCCCCCTTTGGGGGAGCCAGAGGGGGCTGCCTGGTTAGCGCTATACTCATCGCCTATTATACGTTTACCCAGGGTGCGGAACTCCAGCTCGGCAAATATGGCGCTCAGCTTTTCTTTATCCGGTGCCTGCATTACAAGCTCATCGTCGGTAACAGTAATAGGCACATTCAGGTTAATGGTAGCCAGCTTTTTCGATAGCAAACCCTGCTCGGCATTGTTGCGGATGTTTTCGCCCAGCTTACCTTTTATACCTGCGGCATTGGCAATGGTGTTTTCCATACTGCCATATTCCTTAATCAGTTTCTTGGCAGTTTTTTCGCCCACGCCCGGTATGCCGGGTATGTTATCTACGGCATCGCCCCACATACCCAGTATGTCTATCACCTGCTTGGGGTCGTCTATCTCCCACTTGTTTTTTATCTCCTCTACCCCCATTATCTCTACCTCGCCACCCTGGCGGCCCGGTTTGTAGATGAAGATGTTTTTATCTACCAGCTGCGCATAATCTTTATCGGGCGTAACCATGTACACTACATGGCCTTCGGCGGCTTTTTGTTTGGCAATGGTGCCTATTATATCATCGGCTTCGTAACCTTCCAGTTGTAGTACGGGTATGTTCCAGGCGCGGATAATCTCCTGTATATACGGCACGGCAAAAATGATATCCTCGGGTGTTTCCTGCCGGTTGGCTTTATACTCGGCATAGTCAGCTTCACGTTCTACACTACCACCCAAATCGAACACTACAGCCAGGTGGCTGGGCTTTTCTTTTTGTATCAGTTCGAACAACGTAGTAGTAAAACCAAATATAGCGGCAGTGTTTTGCCCTTTGCTGTTAAGCAGGCCCGGCTTACCGGTGCTTTTGCCATACGATGCGCCAAAGGCATAGTACGCACGGAAAATAAGCGCGTAGGCATCCAGCAAAAAAAGTTTATTGTCGGTCCAGTCGGTGTGTCCCATTTCAAAAAATTAATGAGGGGTGAAGGTAGAAAAATATAGGCGCAGTAATATTACGGGCAATAACTACCGGTGTTATTGTTTTCGCGGCTGTATCAAATCCCACAGGTTGCCATACAAATCTTCGAACACAGCAACGGTGCCGTGCGGTTCTTCTATAGCGGGGCGTACAATTTTAATACCCTGTTGTAGCAGGTTGTTGTAATCGCGCCAAAAGTCGTCGGTATGCAAAAACAGAAATACACGCCCACCGGTTTGGTTGCCTACGCTGGCGGCTTGTTGTTCGTTAGCCGCTTTGGCTAATAGTAAACAGCACTTGCCATCGCCGGGTGGCGCTACCAGTACCCAGCGTTTGGTTTCGCTTAGTACAGTATCTTGTACCAGTATAAAATGTAGCTTTTGGGTATAAAAGGCAATGGCCTCATCGTAATCGGTTACTACCAGCGCTATATGTGCTATGTGTTGGTTCATATATGTATTGTGCCGTAATGATAGTATTTTATAGCAGCAGGCAGAGGTGTACCAAATGATTAGCGATATTTGCCTGAACACAAACCCCGCATATATGAACGATACCTGGACCGCCCGGTGGGACGAACGCTACAGCAACGAAGAATTTGCCTACGGCACCGCACCCAACAATTACCTGAAAGAGCAACTGCAAAAGCTAAACCCCGCCAGCATACTGTTTGCAGCCGAAGGCGAGGGGCGTAACGCCGTATATGCAGCCACACTTGGCTGGCAGGCAGCGGCGTTTGATATTAGTGCAGAGGGGCAGAAGAAAGCACAACAACTGGCCAACGCCAACCGGGTACAAATAGACTACCGCGTGGGCGAACTGGATACGCTTGGTTTTGTGCCGACACAGTTTGATGCTATTGCCTTGATATATGCCCATTTTCCGGCGACAGTAAAAAGCGCCATGCACCGCAGTTTAGATACCTACCTGCGTAGCGGCGGGGTAGTAATATTTGAGGCCTTTAGCAAAAAGCACCTGGACTATGTAACCAAAAACGAACAGGTAGGCGGTCCGAAAGATCTGGCGCAATTATTCTCAATTGAAGAAGTGCAGGCCGACTTTGCCAACTACGATTTTACAGAACTGGCAGAAACCGAAATAGAACTGAACGAGGGGGCATACCACAACGGCACCGGCAGTGTAATAAGGTTTGTAGCCCGCAAGCGTTAAGCCATTAATATATCAACCCCAAAAAATCGTATATACCTGATAATCTGCAAATTATAGTTTTTATACTTCTTTATTTATAACTTTTTGTACTTTATACATAATATAATAGCCGGCTTTTTTGCCTGATACGGGCACTAAAAAACTAGTTTATGTTTGTGGCTACAGGCCTTTAAGCGCATGGAAAATTTTGTACTGATAGCTGTTTGCATAGCCGCCGGTATGGCCCTTAAGGCCAGCCGCCTGCTACCCACCGATGCGCACAAAGGCATTAACGCCTGGGTGCTGTATGTGGCCCTGCCAGCCGTTTCTTTTAAGTACCTGCCGCATACCCAGTGGACCAGCCAGATGCTTTTTCCGGTACTATCGCCGGCCATTGTGTTGCTGGGTAGTGTAGCTTATATGCGTTTGTTCGGGCACTACAAAAAGCACAGCGAATACGAAATGAGCACCCTTAAACTTGCCAGCGGTTTCAGCAATACATCGTTTGTGGGTTTTCCGTTGGTGGTGGCTTACTTTGGCGAACAGTACCTGAACATTGCGGTGATATGCGACCAGGCCATGTTTGCCCTGCTATCGAGCGCGGGGGTACTTATTGCAATAAACGGTAACCCGGGTAATGGCGGCGGGCACGCAACGCCGGGTATGATAATTAAACGGCTGATTACCTTTCCGCCGTTTGTGGGTTGTGTAGCCGCACTTACCCTGGGCAACCTGATAGATTTAAATTTTGCAGCACCGGTGTTTAGCAAACTGGCAGCCACCATTGCGCCGCTTGCGTTGTTCTCGGTAGGGTTGCAGTTAGATTTTAAAGGCTGGCAGAAAGAAGTACCCGACCTTAGCGTTACTCTGCTGTATAAACTATTACTGGCACCGGCACTGGTATTGGGGGTAGCTATAGTGCTGGGTATACAAAAAGAAATTGCGTGGATCTGCATTTTCGAGGCAGCCATGCCTACTGTTATTACCAGTACCATTATTGCCGAGCAGTTCGGGCTTAACTACCGGTACATAAACATGGCCATAGGTATAAGTATAGTAGTGGGCTTTGCTACCACAGCCCTGTGGTACCTGGTGCTTACGTTGCCTGCTGTAACCGGTTGGCTGGGCTAAGCCCCGGCTGTTATTAAAGATGGTATTTACCAAGATTTAGCCGCACCGGTACACGTACGTTTGCAGCAACCAAAACAATTTAATTATGAAAAAGACAACGTTTGTTCCGCTGGCCGCCAAAGGCTTTATTCTTTTATCGGCCCTGAGTTTTCTATCGGTAAGTATTATGGCATGGGCCAGTCCGCAGCAGGTTATGGACCTGGTTAATGTACAACTGGGCAATACCGATGCACTAAGCAGCATACGCGGCGTGTATGGTGGGGTTGGGCTATCGCTGTTTGTAGCACTTATTTACCTAATGCTGCGCCAACCGGTAAACGGTTTGCGTTTGCTGGGCCTGCTGTGGGGCTTTTATGCGCTTAGCCGTATTACCACGTTATTGCACGACGGCGCTCTGGGCGACTTTGGTACCCGCTGGCTTACAATAGAAAGTGTATTTTTTATGGTGGCAATAGTGCTGCTGGCCCTTATGCCTAAAGCACCGGATGCAGCAGTGCGATAACCGCCTAACTACCGGGGTGCCGTGGTACGGCACCCCGGTATAAATATTCCCACGCCTGCTTTTGTAATACAGATTCTATACAGCGTGTACTGCTTACTAAATAGGGGTAGTAGTTTGGGGGCTATTTAGCAAAAGGTAAAGATGCAGCCGCTACACAGAACAATAAATTATCATTTAATGTTCTATTTTGCGGCTTGAAAACGCCACGCTATGATTTCCGCCCTTAAAGAGGCTGAGCGCCTGATATACAAGTACGAGTGGCTTGTATTCATACTACTTGTTGCTATATGGATGATACCGGTATGGGCAAACCGGTATTTTGTTACCCTCGATGGGCCTTCGCATGTATACAACTCGTTTGTTGTACTTGAGTTTTTAAAACATCACGATACCGATTTTTGGGGCAGGTTTTATATTTTAAAAAACCAATTTAACCCCAATTGGTTTTCGCATTTAACACTGGCGTTTTTGCTCAATTTTTTTAGCCCCGAAGTGGCGGAAAAAATACTTGTAAGCATATACGTTTTGTTGTTTTCTATACTTGGCCGGGCACTTGTAACCCGTATTAACCCGGCTAACAAAATGTTTAGCTACCTGCTGCTATTGTTTGCTTTTACCCATGTGTTTCAAATGGGGTTTTACAACTTTTCGTTCGGGTTGGTTTTTATGATGGGCTCGCTGTGGTTTTATATTAAGTACCACCAGCGCATGGAAACTACCCGTTTTATTTTGGCTGGTGTTGCGGTATTTATGTTAACCTATATAGCCCACCCCATGGGCTACCTGATAGCGGTAGGTACTACAGCCGGTTATTTATTTTTAAATGCGGCCTTCACTAATGAACCACTCAAACACAAGTTTACTTCGCTACTTAAATCGGCCACAGCGTTTACTTTGATAATACTTCCTTCGTTTGCCTTTTTTCTATACTTTATTTTTGTTAGCTCACCAGAACCGGCCAGTGGCGTACGTGCAACCGGTAAAGAACTGTACGATTTACTTACATCGTTTACCGGTATACTAAATATGGTTGAGGCCGAAGAGCCATTTACCAAAATTGCATTTTCGTTTTTTGAGATACTGCTACTTGTAGGTATAGTAGTTCGCGTATTTACTTTCCGCCTGGCGGCATACGATATTTTTTTGGTTATATCTGCTGCTTTAATGTGGTTTTATTTTAGCGCACCTGCAAGCTTTGCCGGTGGGGGCATGATAAACGACCGCTTACAGATACTACCTGTTATACCGTTGATTTGCTGGTTTGCCTCGCTCAACTATCCACGGTGGTTTCAAATACCTGTAGCAGCTACTGCAGTTAGCCTTTCGCTTTGCCTGTTGGTAGTAAGGCTACCTGTACACAGGCAGGCATCGTTACTGGTAGAAGAATACCAAAGCACCGAAAAATATATTAAGCCATACTCTACCGTATTGCCTTTAAGCTACGCACATAACGGCAAAACAACCGATGGCAAATTACTGACTAACAGAACATGGATATTTTTTCACTCGGCCGATTATATGGGGGCAGGTAAGCCGTTAATTATGTGTGGTAATTACGAAGCCAATACACCTTTCTTTCCGTTATCGTGGGCAAAAAACAAAAGTCCGTTTAATAAAATTGCCACTAACTCTGGCATTGAGGGCTGCCCGCCATCGGCCGATTTACTTCATTACAAGGAAAAATCGGGCGAAGAGCTTAACTATGTTATACTGCTTTGCCTGGATGATGAATACAGAAACCATCCGTACACACAGGATATTCTGATGCAGTTAGATTCTGGCTTTACACATATTTACACCTCGGCTAACGGACGCGCTATATTATACCAGCGTAAACAGTAGTTGCCAAACCGGCATTTTGTTTACTAGCAGGATATAGCGGTAATTACCATGCGCATTATCGCATAGGCAATCGATTGATGAAAAAGTATAACATGTGTTTACTTACATTGCTTAAGCGGATTACCGGTAATGCCAACCCAAAAATTGATATTTGATGGTTTACTTTGGCAAAATAACCGTGGTTATTATTCATGGTTAACTACACCTGCTATTTCTACCCATCAATAACGCGCATGGAGGTGGGCATATTATTAGTTAGCACTTGTCGCCACCGACATTTCGTACAACTTTTCTACGGTCATAGTTTTTAGTGCGGTTAGTACATCGGTTTCTATTACCAAACAAAGCCGTATAAGCATAGCCTGCTTTTTTTCATCATCGGGCCACATGGCAAGTACACTATCCAGTTTGCCAATGCATACTCTTATTAACTCTTCCTTGTTTTCTTCCAACATAGTTTCGCGGTTAATATAAACACGCAACCTTTCCTTGGCGTAATCCTGCAGTTCGGCCAGGCTCAGGCTTACCACACTTTCAAAATTTTGTGTTTGTGTTGCGGCCTCCTGCATCCATGTTTTTATAACCGATAGGTAATACGCATAATGTGCTTTGTTGTAGCGCTCTATACTTGTTTCTGCTTTAAAGGTATACCGGCTAAGTGTGGTATAAATTTGTTGAAGTTGGTTGTACGGTAAATTATAAACGGCACAGTGCAGTGGTGCCCATACCTTGTGAAAACAAACGTGAGCACCAATACGGTTACAATAATGTATAAAGTCCGGCATCTCCATTACATTATCGCGCATTACACACATGGCTATTAAAAACGGCCTGTTATTCACCTTACTGTAATTAGCCATGTAATCAATATTGCTCATTACCTGATTAAATGATGCATTTACACGAATAGACTCATAACGTGACTTATCAAGCGAATCAAGTGAAACACCAATAGTAAAATTGCCACGGTTAAGAAAATCCTTAACGCGTGCATTAAGGATTGTGGCATTTGTTTGCACTACAATTCTACAGGCCGGGTTTTGAGCTATAAGCATCTCCCAAAATGTGTAGTTTATTTTAATGGCAAATGCCTCGCCACTACCGCTGAACCGTGTTTCGGTAAGGTGTGGTATAAACTCCTGCAACTGCTCTACAAATTGTTCGTCGTAAGGATTTTTTAGCGGGGGTAGTTTTTCGCGGTTAGCCCGTATAGACGACGACAGCTCACCATTGCACATAACACACTCCAGGTTACAGGTGTTGCTTAACAAAAACTCCATCATGGTAGGATAAGTGGTATGCTGTGGCAGGTCATCGAACTGGCGTGCACCTATCTGCTCAAAATCGCCGTGGTTATAATCACGAGCACACACATGGCAACCCGATAGAAATTTGTAGTCCCTCATACTTTGCCTGAAAGCCTGCGCCTGTGCACTATTCCATATTTCGCCGATGGTTTGCTGCGGATAGCGGCCCAGTATGTTTTCGTTATTCATACAACAGGCCGTAACCGTACCGTTTGCTGCAAAACGCATATTTACCGATGGTGCCTGACAAACGGCACCGTGCTTTGATAGATGCCGGCGGGCGTTGTATAGCATGCGTGGGTTGCCGGTATCAGACATCACCTGTGTACTGGTCACCGGTACATTGCACATTATTCTTTTGAAAAAAACCGGCAGCTTTATCGCCATTACAAACAAATGTTTTGTGTTTAAAAATAGCAAAAAGTCAACGGTGTTTCCACCAATGTTGTGGGTGGTTTGTTCTATAATGGATATATGCATGTAAGCGCTCCCATAGCAATAAAACTGCTATTGGGTTCGTTGCCTTTACTATAGGTTATGCTTCGCAGCTGATAGCTATCGGGACTCGCTGACATAATAACTGCAGCCCCCCACTGAGCTATCATCCACCCGTGCCTTGAAAGATGCTACAGTTTACCAGCAAACTGCTCAAACTGGCGGTTGTTGTTTTTTAAAACGGGGCCATGGCCAAAGCACAGTACCCTGGGTGCCAGGGCTGCCAGCTTTTTCAAAGACTTTATGTTCTCTTCTTTATCTTTTGTAAACAGGTCGGGCGGTAAGTGCAGCCCTTCTGCCGTTGTTATAAGATTCATATTGGTGGCAACATCGCCCACAATTAATACACCATCTCTTTCGCGGAAAAAAGATAAATGCCCGCTGGAGTGTCCGGGTGTTTCAATTACGCAGAACTCACCTAAGCGGTCGTTCTCTTTTATTGTTCTGGCAACCCGGTGCCCATCTCCGGCCCAAAAGCTTTTTTGAAACCGGGTAAGTACATGCTTTTGCGAGGTGTACTCCATTGTTGCATTGCCGGTTTCTGCCTGTGCTTTTTCTAAAGCGCTACACCAAAGCGGTATGTTCAGCGTTTCGCATATTGCCTTGCTGCTTCCCTGGTGGTCGGCATGGGCATGGGTAAGCACGTGCGTTGTAATATTGCGCTGCTGAATGTTGTTTAAAATTTTAGCCGAAGAACCTTTTACACCGGCATCAATCAAATAGTTTTCTACCACATAGCAGTTAATAGAGTTTCGTGGCATTACAGCTAGTTGCCAAACGTTTTCTGCTACTGGTGTCATGCTGCTGTTTTTAAGTTTATGTTTATTGGGTAAATAAAGGCACAACGTGTTTGCCATTATGCCGGTTAACAGTAGACGAGTAACAAGGAGATTTATTTTTCCGTAGTGGTTAGCTTCTTTAAAAAAACAGGCAGCGCAGCGTTACCGGCCACTAAACAACGTTGCAGCGATAATTATAGCTATAACCATATTTTGCTAAACTATGCTTGAAGACCTGCTTGTGCAGAGCGCCTAAACGGAGACGCTGCCGGTTTAAAAAAAACGGCCACCGGTTGCCCGGTAGCCGTTACGAAAAAACACAGAAAGTTTTATTGCATAATTATTTGTGTAGCGGCGTTACCGGCCTTAACTATATAGGTGCCTTTTACCTGGCTTAAAATAATGCTGTTGGTGCCGCTTTGCAGGTTGCCCTGCTGAACCAGGCGGCCTTGCATATCATAAATTTCGTACGCCGAATTTTTATCGGTATTAATAAATGTTACAGGGCCATTAGTTGGATTTGGGTACACCGATAGCTTTACCGGCTTTATATCCTGTATGCTATTAACCAGCGGGTTGGTTTCGTACTCGTAAAAATTTTGCGCGTAGTTGCTCCACTCAAACGTGTTGGTATTCCATTGTTCCCGTAGTTCATTTGTCAGGTATCCCTGTGTGTTGTACGTGTAATGCAACTGTGCACTGTTTACCCACGAAGAGCCATTGCGTGATTGAAGTAAGAATCCGGTTTGCCAATTGTTGGCATTATATGTTGTTGTTGTTAAAGTAGCAAGTAACCACTCTAAGTTTGTATAGTCCCAGGTTTCTGCCAGCGATTGGTCAATATCTCCATTTGCATTGTAGCTATAAGTTGATTTATCGCTGTTTGCCCACGAGCTTATTGCACTATTCCAAAACTTACGTGTGTAAACGGTTAACCGGTTAGCAGTATCGTATTCGTAATTTTGTTGAATATAGTTTATATAAGAGGCCGCTATAGTATCATATTTTTGCAATGTACTGGTAGCAACTTGTCCGTTGGCATTTAGTGTAAAAATGTATCGGCTATTGCCTCTCCATTGGTTGGTGTTGCTATTCCAGTTTTCATTAGTAAGCAGGGTGTCGCGGTTCTGGGCATTATAAGTATGTAATATGCGGCTGGTGTTTGTCCAAACATTGCTATCATAAAATTCATTTAGCTCTACATTTAAGCTATCGAATGCCGTATAGTTGGTTTGAGTGCGTATTTGAGGAACCCAGGTATTATTAGAAACCCTATCGTTTATTACCAGGGTTCTTTGATCGTTGGCGTTATAGGTATAGGTATTGCGGCTGCACCCCGGAGAGCCTAATAGATTAGAGTCTGTGACTACCAGCCAATTACCGGCTGGTGTGTAGGTAAATATTTTTTGATATGTGTACACCCAGCTACCATTAGGATTGAAAAAGGTACGGACTTCTTCGGTTTTGCCGCCTATGTTGTAAAAATAGGCTATAGAGTCAGTCATGTCCCACTGTAGCGAGTTGTTATCCCACGCCTCTTTGCGCTCGTTTTTAAGGCGCAGGCTACCATCGCCATACTGGTTATAATTAACCTGGGCGTTAGAAAATAGGATAAAGGCCAGCAGTATAGCTGTTAAAAGTGTTGTGTTTCTGTTTTTCATTTTTCTGTGTTTTGTACTTGCAAAAATGCAGTAGCGGACTGGCCGGCAGAAACCAAATTTTTAAAAATCGGAACCTTGTGGCAGCCAATTTCTATATTGGCAAGTATGAAGAAAAACGACCTGTACGAATTGGTGGCATCGTTAAATGCACAAGAGAAAAAGTTGTTTTCGGAAAGGCATGGGAAAAGGCAGGATGAAAACTATGTACGCCTGTTTAATGCTATTGCCAATGGTAAGGTGAACAACGATGCCGATGCAAAGAAAGAGTTTGCCGGACAAACGTTTATAAATCACCTGGGTAAAACCAAGGCTTATTTATATGAAGCTTTATTAGACACTTTGCAACTACCTGTAAAAAATTATTATACGCGGCTACGAATTTTTGATAAACTACAGCAGGCCGAGATTTTGCTTAGCAGAAAGCTATTACAACAGGCCGAGGACAGGCTGAAAGATGCGTTGGAGCTGGCCGGCACTACCAACGAAATAGAGTTAGAAATGCTGGCAGCTAACGAACTATCGGTTTTGTATTCGCAAACACACCGTAGTATAGAGAACAATATTGCTATTGAAACTACCCACGAAAAGATGGTGGAGTATATTCAGTACCACAAATTATTCAGAGAGGTATTTAATGCCTATACCTTGCGGGGCTCTAAAAACAGTAAAGGGTTAGATGATTATAAAAACCATCCGCTGTTAAAGCCGGGGCTAAAACCAGCTGGCAGCAGAGCCCTGCGAACGCAGGAGGTTACAAGAGGATTGATTGAAACAGTAGCAAGAAACTACAAAGAGGCACAAAACATAAACTTTAGATTGCTGGAAATACATAGGCATGGAGGTGATGTATCGGTGCGTGCCGATGTTGGTTACATCAACATACTGTTTAATACCATAAGCACCCTATCGGGCAGTAGTAGAAAAAAAACAGATTTAATTAAGGAGCTGGAAAAATACGAGCCGGTAAGCAGGTATGGCGCCGTGCAAAAGTTTGTTTGCCTGGCGCGCGCCAGGCTGGCCTACTATTTAGAAGGCAACGCTACCCCACAAGGTAAGCAACTGGTACAGTGGATAGAGCGGGAGCTAAAAGAGCACCAAAGCCGGTTAAATGAAATAGACCTGGTAAAGCTTCATTTCAGCACGGCGGCATTGTACCTTAAAGAGAAAGAATATGCCAAAGCTCAAAAGCGTCTGTTGCCGGTAATCAACTCTAAGGAGGCTATGGGAAAGCGAACCGTAATTTTCAGGGTGGCTATGCTTTATCAGCTTATTGCCGAGTACGAGCAACTGAATTTTGAGTGGCTGGGTAACAGGCTGCGCAACTATAATTATTTTCAAAAAACAAACGATGCCTTTTACCTTATAGAAAAGCAAACGCTTGCTTTTTTGAACCGGGCTATTTTATTGCCCGACAAAAAATCGCGGGCTGAATTAAAAAAGCAATATGAGCAAGAATTGCTTCAGTCTGCATCTAAAGAACTTTTATCGGGCCTTACATATTTGCAAAATATTGATTGGATTACACACAGCCGGTAGGATGGTAAATTGGGCCGGTGTTACAATAACGCCAGCTCATTTATATAGTTAAACGCAGTTAATTATTCCACCATAGCGGGAGTTTTAGTTCCAGCGGGGTCTCCG
>CAYREY010000066.1:0-29054 GCA_964423405.1 uncultured Chitinophaga sp.
TTGCGAGGAGTGCCGCTTTGGGCACGACGAAGCAATCTCTCTGGCGTCTCGTCATGCGAGAAGGTTTCGGTTTTGAGGAACCGACGAAGCAATCTTTGTATTGCAAGTATTAAGGCATGAGATTGCTTCGTCGCAGAGCCTCCTCGCAATGACGAACGAACTATATTGAGTCATTACTCAACATGCAATCCTGCTATTATAGTAACTCATGCAAATTCTTCCATTAATCATCGTAGGAATAAATAAAATTTGTTCGTCATTGCGAGGAGTGCCGCTTTGGGCACGACGAAGCAATCTCTCTGGCGTCTCGTCATGCGAGAAGGTTTCGGTTTTGAGGAACCGACGAAGCAATCTTTGTATTGCAAGTATTAAGGCATGAGATTGCTTCGTCGCAGAGCCTCCTCGCAATGACGAACGAACTATATTGAGTCATTACTCAACATGCAATCCTGCTATTATAGTAACTCATGCAAATTCTTCCATTAATCATACACTTAATGCCCTTTATGTACTTAATGGTTATTACTGCATTTTCTCACAGATAGCACAGAATACACAGAATAATACAATGCCGTGCTTATGCATTATTCGTGCATTGATGGCAAATGCATTTTATACAAAACGCTTAATGCCCTTCATGTACGTAATGGTTATTACTGTATTATTCCCTCTTTATAGGGTACGTACTAATGCTGCGCCGGAAACACCAGGTTGGCTTCGCGCAGGCTGTCCTCAAACGCGCGGATACTAAAATCGGGGCCCAGTTGCTCGCGGCTAAAATAGTTCAGCAGGTTTTCGGTAGGCATGTTACCTATCAGGTCGTCTTTGGCCATGGGGCAGCCACCGTAGCCTTTTATCACCGAATCGAACCGGCGGCAGCCGTTGTTATAGGCGGCATCTATTTTCTCTTTCCAGTTATGCGGGGCGGTGTGCAGGTGCACGCCAATCTCTAACTGCGGCAGGGCCGGTATTAGGGTAGAGAAGAGGTACTCTATCGTTTGCGGGTCGGCCACGCCAACGGTATCGCTCAGCATAAAAGTTTTAATATCCAGGTCCTTCAGCTTGCTTACCCATTGCTCTACAATGGCAGGGCTGTACGGGTCGCCGTAGGTGTTGCCAAAAGCCATGCTTACATACAGCACCAGTTCTTTATTATGCTGGTCGCACAGGTGCTTAATGCGCTTAACGCGCTCCAGCGACTCCTCTATAGTAGAGTTGGCATTGCGCTGCTGAAACGTTTCCGATACCGAAAACGGAAAGCCCAGGCAATCTATCTGCGGAAACGCGCAGGCATCCTTAGCGCCGCGCTCGTTGGCTATAATAGCTATTAGTTTGCTTTTGGTGGTGCTCAGGTCCAACCCGTCCAGCACGCGGGCGGTATCGGCCATTTGCGGTATTATATCATGCGATACAAAGCTGCCAAAATCGATGGCATAATAACCCACCTTCAGCAGTTTATTAATATACGAAATCTTCTTTTCGGTATGAATAAACTGGCGGATGCCTTGCATGGCATCGCGGGGGCATTCTATCAGTTTAACGGGTTGTTTGAGCACGGTTCAAACCTAATAAAATTACGTAACACAAAAACCCCATGGGTGCTAATTGCCCTTAATGGTTGTTAATAATGGGGGGCGGGCTTATTTTACCCGCAATAAAGTATATTTCAGGTCTCCAAAATCTACCTCGGCACAATCGCCGTCTTCATCTTCATGCAGGCACGTAAGGCTGTACATTTTTAGTGTATCGCCGGCATATTTAAAGCCCAGTAGTTCTGGCTGGTTGCTGCCCGGTTGTTGCAGGCTTAGCTGGTCTACCTGCAAGCCACGGTCGTAGTAGTCGCTTACTACCGCGTAGCGGTTAAACTGCGGCCAGCCGGTTATGGTGCCATTGCCGCTTAGCTGTATGCTGTTGCCCGTGCTATCGGTGTAGCGGCCTTTAAACAGTATTTCTTCTGTTACCGGAAAAGCAAAATCATAACCGGGCCCCGCTATTTTTACAAACGTAGCACCGGCAAACTCAAGCATACCACCAGGTAATGGTTTAATGGTGCTGCCGGTGTTTATCAGGGTATCATCGCTGGTAGTGTACACAGTGTATGTTTCATCACTTTTGTACAGGGTATATTCTGCTGAGCCTTCATGAAAATTCCACCCTTGCAACAGCGGCTTACCGGTACTATCGGGTAGTATAAGTATGGTACAGCCATTTTGTGCTATCCGCGGCGAACCGGTAAGCAACAGCGTATCGTAATATCCTTTGTTAACCCAATAGCCGGCAAAGGGTACGGCTTCTGCTACCTGCGTAGCGTTACTGGCGGTGGGTGTAGTGGTACTATCTGTATGTTGGTTGCAGGCAGTAAGTAAAATTACTACAGCAATAAAAAACAGCAGGCGCATAGGGTTAAACATATTTCGCTCAAAAATATGTATCTGCCGCTACAATTTTTTAAAATAATAGCCGTCACTTTTTAATCGTACACCCTAAACCCCGTACCTCACTATGACCCTCAACACCCGTATTAAGTGGAAATTATTAAAAACCCGCCTCTACCTGGAGCGGATACATGCTCGCATGTTCTTTTTGCCGGGCCTGGTATTTCTGCTTGGTACACTGGCACTGGTGTTGTATTATAACCTGTTTCAGCATACCGATTTTTGGGCGCACTGGGTAGCGGCCAACGGCAATGCCTTCCACTTTTGCGAAATGAACCGCATGGACCAGCTTATCCGCCAGCCGGCCAACACCTGGAGCAACCTCGGTTTCTTTCTGGTGGGCTTGTTTACCATTACCCTGGGCATACACGATTTAAAATACCACCAGCGCAAACAGAGCGATAACTTTCTGGTGCGCTATCCGGTGTTTTCTATCATGTTCGGGCTATCGGCTATTTACCTGTTTGTGGGCAGTTTCTTTTTTCATGCCTCGCTAAGCAGCGTGTTTCAAAAGCTCGATCAGGGCGGTATGTACGCCGTGGTAATAATGGTACTAGTGTTTAACCTGTACAAAATTTTTCCCATTATACGCGTTAAGGGCGGCTACCGCAGCTCGCATGCGCTGATGATAGTACTGGGGCTGGTGCTTAACTATGTGCTGTTTCTTACCATCTATAAAATAAACATCAACATACTTTTTCCGGTGCTGGTGCTGTTTGTGTTTTTAACCAGTTGCTACTATCTGCTGTTTGTAAGCCGAGAGCACTACTTTACCAACTACATGTGGGCAGCCGTGGTCATACTGGTGCTATCTACGGTAGTGTGGCTGCTTGACCGTACCAGCGTAGCCTGCAGCCCCGAAAGTATATGGCAGGGCCACGCGCTGTGGCACATATTTAATGCGGCCAGTTTGTTTTTTATATACATGTATTACCGGTCGGGTACGGTACCGGTGCAGCAGGTAATACTGGCGCGCGAGGAGAGGAGGGCCCGCCGTCTGGCCCGCCGCAATCACCTGGCATAAACAACTTATACTATTAAAGCGGGCTTGCCCGCTTTTTTGTGCTGGTTTAATAGCCCGAAAACCGGTTGGTGGGTGGCTGTTGAGTTACCTAATTTTATAAACGCCTGCAATTGGCTTTAATGTAGTGAAATATAATGTTTTACATTCTTTATTTACTTGGTTAGCTGGGCGTGGTAGTTGCCGTTGGTTTGCGATTATCTGGTTTGACTTACCTAAAATTTACCCCAATTGGGAAACCCAAAACCGCCGCATAACGTTACATTTGTAACACATGGCCACCCTTAAGCAGTTATACAGTTTGGTACACGCGCTGGATAAGAGCGAGAAGAAAAACCTGAGCCTGATGATAACCGCTATGGGTGGCCAGGCACGAGACCGCTACGCCAATGCCCTGCGCACCATAAATGAGCAGCAGGAGTTTGATGCCGATAAACTAAAAAAGAAACTGAGCGCCGATGTAAGCGGTATGAGCCTTACCGAGGCCAACGATTATTTCTTCAACTTTATATGCAAATCGCTGTTGGCGGGGCAGGGCAACGCCACCGGTACTTTTGGTTTGGTAAAAGAGCTGATGCTGATAGAAATTTTTTTGGCCAAGGGCCTGTACGATGTGGCCGAAAAAAACCTGCACAGCTTGCTGCCTAAACTGTATAACCACAACAGCTTTGGCCTGCTGGCCCGTGCGCTGGAGCTTAACAGCACCATAGTGGCCAGCAACCCCGAAACCAACCTGGATTTTACCCACCGGTTGCAGATAATAGATAAGCGTCGCGAAATAGCGCGCGATAACCTGCAATACACCGAGGTGATGCGCCTTAACCTGCAGGTAACCGAACTGGTACATAAAATAGGCGATGCCCGCGAAAAGAAACACATAGCATTATACGAGCCTATCTACAATCACTCTATATGGCAAACACCCTTTAGCGAAATAAGCAAGCAGGCCTTTGCCATGTTTGCCCCGCTTAAAATAGATATGGTTACCCTATCGGTAGGGCCAGAGCAGGCCATAGCCGATAGTAAACTGGCGTTAGAAGAGTTTTACCGCCGGTTTAACATGCGCGATAACCACATGGCTGCTTTTTACCTGCTCGATAGTTTGCTAAGCAATTGCTACCGTGCCAAACTGGCCTCCGAAATACCCGCAGCGGTAGAGCAGTTACATCAACTGGTGCCACATGTAAGCCAGCGTGCTGTAATACAAAAAATATACGGCCGCATTATGTTTTCCGAACTGGCACACGGCCTTATTACGCACAACTATGCTGCCGGCATACAAACGCTTAACCACTGGACACAGCCCAAAAACAAACTGCTATGGCAAAGCTCGCCATTGGCTTATATGAACTACATATTGGGGGCACAGTTATACTACATGGATAACAACCCCGATAAGGCACTCGACTATCTACTACTGGTGCGCGATGCCGAAAAAACTTTTCGCGCTACTATGCACCTTACGTACCAGTTTATGTTTTTAATGTGCTACTACAAGCTTAACGACTATAGCCTGGTAACCAGTACGGCCAACTCTATTTACAAAAGCCTGCTGAAACGCGAAAAGCTATACGGCCCCGAGCGTGCCCTGCTGCGCTTTGTAAAAACCAGCCCCACACCCAATAAAATGAAAGAGAGCCTTACACAGCTATACACCCACCTGCTACAGCTAAGCACCGACCCGCTCAACGCCTCTTTTTTTTACTACGCCGATTACCTGGGCTGGTTAAAAAAAGAAATAGACAGCAAGCGCGGATAGCCACCCCTAAATACCCGCCCCGTTCTTTTATCGGGAATAAACAAACAATAACAGATTAGCGCAAAAGCGGCGCCATTGCAAGGAGTGAGGCCCTTCGAACGACGAAGCAATCTTTGTATTGGCGGTACAATCCCGTAGGGATTGAATATGGGTAGCACCATTAGTGACAGCAACACAGCGCCCCGTAGGCGCGCAACCTTTTGTAGTCTGAATCAGGATTACAGGATTGGCAGGATAAACGCGCACCGGCTGTTAAAGCCCCTTTAGGGGTTGGGGTGGCTGTTGAGTTGAGCCTCCCTTGAGGGAGGTGGCGAGGCTTTGCGAGCCGGTGGGTGATTGTATTTACAAAAGGCACACGTCGCAGACGTGCGCCAGCGAGGGGAGTGAGGCCCTTCGAACGACGAAGCAATCTTTGTATTGGCGGTACAATCCCGTAGGGATTGAATATGGGTAGCACCATTAGTGACAGCAACACAGCGCCCCGTAGGCGCGCAACCTTTTGTAGTCTGAATCAGGATTACAGGATTGGCAGGATAAACGCGCACCGGCTGTTAAAGCCCCTTTAGGGGTTGGGGTGGCTGTTTGAAACTCCCTCTACGGATTAAAAATCTCTTTAGCTATACGCAAGGCATTGGCGCGGTTGCTGAAACCAGCCCCTAATATACGCTCGCGTTTTTCTATCTCGGCTTGTGTAAACGGTTGTTTCATCAGGTCTTCCAGAATGCGTTTGGTAGCCGTGGGGTTATCTTCATTTATACAAAGTGGCTCCAGTCCGGTATTGTTTACCATTTTACTGTTTACCACTACATAGCGCCCGCGGTGCAGCGAGTTAAGCAGCTTTAATTTTATACCTGTATTCTGAAACGTGATAAGCAGGTTAATGTGCGCTTCGCGCATCAGCTCTGCCATTTTTTCAAACGTAGGGTTTTCTATCAGTTCAATGTTCTTAATGTTCTTTATCTCTTTCTTAAGCGCATTGGTGGGGTTTTTGCCGGCTATAATAAACTTGTACGGCATGCCTTCTGCAATCTTTTTGGCTATATACATAGCGGCCTGGTTGTTTTCTACCACGCTCAGGTTGCCCTGGTATAGTATAAAATTGCCGGTACCCGGCAGGCTGGTAATGGCCTCGTTGTTATGAAACGCCGACACATAGCTAATGGTTTCGTAACTCTGGCGCAGGTACTCATAATCGCTGCGGCTAATGGCAAAAATCTTATCGGCATTCTTCAACTCATCTTCAAACTTCTTCAGCTTTTTCGATTCGAGGTTGAAGTAAAATTTTATCAGGTAATTGCTTTCGGCTTCTTTCAGGCTGCGGTAATAGTCCCACTCTACATTGTGCATACGCACGGCCTTTATTTTGTTTTTAAGCGCCGGGTGGTTCAGGTAAAAGCAGGTGTGCAGGCCCTCAAACAGCACCGGGTAATCGTTATTGGTCAGGTTGTTCAGCAACTCATCGCTTTGGCGCGAGCCTACTATGTAAGGCACACTGGTATAGATGGCCTGGTAGAATTTTTTACGCGGATAGTAATGCACGCTCTCGCATATAGCCGCCAGTTCAGGGCTTTCGTCGCGCCCGTAGTTAAAGCAGTGCAGGTGTATTTTAATACCCAGATCGTGCAGCGCCTTTATTTTATAAAACACATCTATTACCCCACCATAATCGGGTGGGTAAGGCACGTTAAACGAAACGATATGTAAATGCTTATCTGAGTAGTTCATGGTACAGGGCGGATAATTTCTTCTCCTCGTGCTGCCAGTTGTACTGGCGGGCGCAAACCTCACAATTTTTTTGTAACAGCGTGTAAAAATCTTTGTCTGTTAACAGACGTTTAACCGCCTGTTTTATTTCGTTGGTTTCGCAGCTTTTTACCAGTAAAGCCACCTCAAAATGCTGGTTAATGGCCTGGTATTCAGGAAAACCAATACATACCTGTGGTACACCGGCCTGTATGTAATCGAAAAATTTATTGGATAGTGAGTAATAATAGCTCAATCCTTTGTTTTCAAGCAGATTGATACCAATAGTAGCTTTACGGGTAAGTTGTTTTAGTTCATCGGGGCGTACAAAGCCTGCAAACTGCACTTTGTGCTGCAGCCCTGCTTTAGTTACCTGTTCGCGTAACTGTTGCGATAGGTCGCCCTCGCCGGCCAGTATTAATTTGCCATCAATATCGTGCATAGCTTCTATCAGGTGCTCCAGCCCGCGCCCTTCATTCAACGCCCCCTGATAAAGTATGGTATTGGTATCTCTGGTCTCTGTATATTCTTCCCGGTTCCTGGTTCCTGGCTCTTGGTTCTTTATCTCAGGTACATTCATTATCACATGAAAATCTTTACCAAACTTTTCGGTAAACAAACCCGCAATTGCCGGCGATACCGTATATGCCAGGTGGGCATGCGGCACAAATTTACGTTCTACCCACAGCCATATTTTTTTAATGGTGGGCCGGCGTACCACCTCGGGCACCTCGGTAAAGTATTCGTGCGCATCGTAAACTATTTTGCTGCCTTTTAGTTTGGCGGCAAGCACCACCGGTACTATCGTATCCAGGTCTACCGCGCAAATTGCCTCGGCAGGTGTAAACAGCAGGTATAAAAACAGGCGTATGTTATACTCCAGATAAAACAATTTGCCTTTAGTAAACCAGCAGCTAAGTCGCGTTTGCTTGTAATGCTCCTGTGCTGTTGGTACCGATGTAGCCAATGCACGGCCTACCAGTTCTACCTCGTAGTGGTGGGCCACCAGTGTACGGCATATCTTCTGCATCCGCTGGTCGAATGTCAGGTCGTTGGTTACAGCAAGTACTATACGTTCGTTTAGTGCCATTTCAGTTTACCATCGCTGGTAGTGCTAATATCTCCCTTATCTAATAAAAACTCCAGCACGGGTTGCAGAGTTGCCGGTGTTGCTACCACCGCGTTGGCAAGCTCTGCTACCGTTAACGCCTGTTGGCGCAATACATTTTCTATGGCGCCTGTTAGTCCGGTAAAACTATCGTTGCTAAGGTTGTTTTTCTTTTTATCAATACAAACATCGCATATACCGCAATCGGTGGCCGTGGTTTCGCCAAAGTAGGTTACCAACTGGCGCGTGCGGCATACGGTGTTGTCTGTTATATACTTTTTAATTGCCTGCAACCGGTTTTCGTAATCGTGTTTGCGTTGTGCAATAAAGCTACGGTCAAGGCGCAGATCTTCTTTTTTAACCCTGTTTTGCAGTAAGGTTACGCGTGGTTTTTCGGTGCGTGGTATATAGCTGAATATACGGTAAGTGTGCAGGGCTGCCAGTTGCCGTGCCAGTTCGCTTTCGGTTATCTTCAGGCGCTGGGCAATGGCTTCCTCATCTACACCAACAAAATCTTCAAACACCCCTTCCGATGTGCGCAATATCATTTTAACCAGCGGCTCCAGCTTTTTATGCTGCTGCTGAAAAATGCTGAGCGCATCCTTACCGGCTATGCACTTTATTTGCGATTGCGTATTGGCATTTTCGTTTAGCTGTAACACCTGCTGTTGCTCCAGCAACTTGATTGCTGCGGTGGCTTTTACAGGGTTAAGCTGCCGGCTTTTGGCCAGCAAGGCTATATCCAGCGGGTAACTTTTTTCGGCGCCGGTGTGCAGGGGTACCACCAGTTGTTGCATCAGTTCTTCATACAACCGGCGTACGTAATCCGCATCCGGAAAACCATCTTTCAGTTTCTCATCAAGTGCATCTGTATCATCTGCCGAGTACAACTGCACGGCGTATGCTTTCTGTTCATCGCGGCCCGCCCGCCCTGCCTCCTGAAAGTATGCTTCGGGGCTATCGGCCAGGTCCATGTGTATTACCACACGCACATCGGGTTTATCTATACCCATACCAAAGGCATTGGTGCAGCATATTACCCGCGTTTTGTTTTTTATCCAGTCTTCCTGTTTGCGCGAACGCTCATTGGGCGGCAGCCCGGCGTGGTAGTAATCGGCTTTTATACGGTGCTTATTCAACAACTCGGCATACCGGCGCGTACGCTGCCGGCTACGCACATACACTATCGCGCTGCCCTTCATTTTGTTTAGTATGTCCAGCAGTGTTTTTTCTTTATCCAGTGTTTGCCGCACTACGTAGCTAAGGTTAGGGCGTACAAAACTTTTACTGAAAACATGTTCTTTCTTAAACTGTAGTTTAGCCTGTATATCCTTCACCACGTCGCGTGTGGCTGTAGCGGTAAGCGCTATTACCGGTACATCTTTCAGCACGGCACGCACTTCGGCTATTTGTAAATACGGCGGACGGAAATCGTAGCCCCATTGCGATATGCAATGTGCTTCATCTACCACCAGCAGGCGTATGTTCATACGCTCCATACGCGCGCGGAAATCATCGGTAGCCAACCGCTCCGGCGATAGGTACAGAAACTTAACCTTGCCCAGCATACAGTTATCCAGCAGGGCATCAATAGTGCGGCTTTGCAGGCCGGAGTGTATAGCCACTGCTTTAATGCCCCTGTTGTTCAGGTTTTGTACCTGGTCTTTCATTAAGGCAATAAGCGGCGATATAACCAGGCACATACCATCTATAGCCAGCCCCGGCACCTGAAAGCAGATAGACTTGCCCCCGCCAGTAGGCAGCAGCGCCAGTGTATCGTTACCGGCCAGCACCGAGCGGATGATGTCTTCCTGCAAGGGACGGAAAGCATCGAACCCCCAATACTGCTTTAATAGGTGGTGTATGTTGTGCACTGCCGTAAAAATAGAAATTAGCCGTACCCGCTAAGCCGCTTAAATCAATTATTTTGTATTTATTTAAGCACAGTGAAAACCACTACCCGATACCTGCTTGTAGCCGCATACTTTGTATTGCTGTTGGTGTTTGTGCGCGCCATTGGTTTTAATGGCCTGTACGGACAAGATGCGCATGAGTACTACCGCTACAGCAAGGCCCTGCTTAACTGGTTGCAAACCGGCCAAAATCCCGGCGATTATTTCTGGCCGGTGTGGTACCCGCTGGCCGGCGCTTTGGTGGCGTATGTTACACACCTGCCGGTGGTGTTCAGTTTGCAGTTGGTGTCAGTAATCTCGCTATGTGTAGTAGTGTGGGTGGCGTTGCGTTGGGTGCAACCATATAGCCTGCCCGCAATGGTAGCTGCATGTATTGGGGTAGCACTGTGCCCGCTGTTGTTGCGCAGCGGCCTGGTAGTAATGTCCGATGCTTTAAGTATAGCCGGCGTTATGCTGGCTATGTATTGCTTTAAGCTTTTTACACAAAAGCCATTGCCGCGCTATGTATATGGGTTTGCCATATTTGGTGCACTGGCAGTAATGACCCGTTATGCATCGGTAGTTATCCTGTTTCCGCCGGCCATTGTAATGGCTTATGGTATTGTTTCGAACAGGCAGTGGCTGAGTATAGTTGCCGGCCTGCTACTGGTAGTAATAATTTGTACACCACATGTGCTGATACGCCATAACACGCCGCTGGCATTTGTAAACCACAACTGGGTTACATCGTGGTCGGTACGTAATTTTTTTAGCAGCAACTTTTTTACACCTGATGGTACACAACATTACAAACTATCTAACCTTGTTTTTTGTACTGCGGGTTTGTTGCATCCGGGGCTGGGCGTATTGTTGGCCCCGGTATTGTTGTTTGTGCGCCGGCGCGATGTAACATCGTTAGTCAACGGAGTAGTTGTTGCAGCAATTGTGTTGTACCTGTTGTTTCTGGCAGGCATACCGTTTCAGAACAAGCGTTACTTTTTGCCGGTAATACCCTTGCTGTTTGTAGTGTTGGCACCCGCCCTTCAACGTGCCTTGCAGTTTGTAAGGTATCAGGTAGCAGCGCTGGTACTTTTCGCCTCAGTTAGTATAGTATTGTTTAGCTGGCAGTTTAAAGAGCTGTACCAACGGTATAGGTTAGAGCAACAACTGACTGCGCTGGTACAACAGCAACCACAAAAAATAGTGTACACGTTTGATATAGATGTAGCCATTGCCAGTTATGATACTACATTGCAACTGCACAATATGTTTATGCAGCGGTACCATACGTTTGATACCGGGGCGCTGGTGTTGTTTAACCCCGATAAGTTTGCTATACAATGGCAGGGCCGCAACCCGATGCTGAACTGGCAAGAACTAAACAGCAATTACGTGCTTACACCGGTAGCCATACGGCCCGATGGCTGGCGGTTGTATAAAATTGAAAGGCATATATGAGCAGCATACAACAGTTTTTGCAGCAGGTGCCGGTGCAGGCAGGGGTGTACACCCTGTCGGGTAGGGGCAATGCATTTGAGCCGCTGTACCTGCAACTGCGCACTAAAGAAAAATGGCTGCTGACCGATGAAGAAGTGAAGCAACTGCCGTTGGCAGAAAAGCAAAGCCCGCATTATACCTTATGGAAAATGCGCGCCGATAGTGCTACACGTTTTACAACATATCTTACCCAAAAGAACAAGCCATTAACCATACTGGATATTGGCTGTGGCAATGGCTGGCTAACAAATTATATTGCAGCTAATGTAAAAGGCAGTAACGTTACCGGTGTAGATATCAACCTGACCGAGTTGCAACAAGCCGCCCGTGTGTTTGGTAGCCATATTAACTGGCTACAGGCCGATATACTGCAAACCGATTTTATGCCTGGCTGTTTTGATATAGTGCTGATGAGCGCCAGCTTTCAGTATTTTGAAGATGCCAGCAAGCTGATTGACCGTCTGCTACAGTTTTTAAAACCAGGTGGCGAGGTACACATACTCGATTCGCCGTTTTATACTGCGGGCGAAGCACAACAGGCAAAGCAGCGTAGTATAGCTTACTTTAGCAGCATGCAAAGCGCACCCATGCAACAGTATTATCACCACCACCGGTTAGAACAGTTAAGTGCTTACCGGTATAGTGTGTTGTACCAACCCAACAGGGTAGTAGCTACACTGGGTAAATGGGTGGGTTATTATCCATCGCCGTTTAAATGGGTGTGTATTAAAAATAAACTGTAATGCACGTTGTACTGATTACACCCGGCTTTGCTGCCAATACCAACGATACGGTTACCATACCGCCGCTGCGTGCGTTTGCGGCAGCGCTGGCACAGCAACAGGTAAAGGTTACCGTGCTTGCATTGGAATATCCGGCGAGGGTTGATACGTACGAAGTAGAGGGTGTTACCGTACATAGCTGTGGTGGCAATAACCGGCCCTGGCCTTTTAAACTGTTTACATTATACAAAGCCGTGCGCTTGTTTGCCGCTATACATAAGGCCCAACCGGTAACACATATACACAGCTTTTGGTGGCAGCATACGGTTATGCTGGGTAATTACCTGCAGGGTAAATATGCCCTGCCGCATCTTACCACACTAATGGGGCAGGATGTACTACGCGATAACCGGTATGCTACATGGTTACCGGTAAAAAACAATACCGTTGTTGCCTTAAGTGCTTACCATGCCCGCCATTATACCGCTACGTTTAATAAACAACCGGCGGCTATTATACCCTGGGGTATGGGGCAGAATGATATAACCACCACATCGCAGTTGCACGATATAGATGTATTGGGTGTGGGCTGGCTATCGGCAGTGAAAAACTATAGCCTGTTTATAGAGGTGGTTTCCATAGTGGCTAAACAAATGCCTGCAATTAAATGCGTAATAGCAGGCGATGGGGAAGAGCGCGCTGCCTTGCAACAGATGATTAACGATTTAAAGCTGGATAAGAATATACAGATAACCTTACTGCTACCCCGCAGCGAAGTGTTGCAGCTAATGGCTCGCAGTAAGGTTTTGCTGCATACCAGTACTTTCGAATCGTACGGGTATGTGTTTGCCGAGGCATGGGTAAATACTATGCAGGTGGTAAGCACACCGGTAGGTATTGCTGATGATACCAATGCACACACCGGTAACACCGCAGGTGAACTGGCTGATAAACTACTGGCTGTATTAAGCGGCACCGCAGTTAAACCGGTACCGGTAGTGCCTTTAATGACCGATACCGTTAAGCAGTATATTGATTTGTATAACCGTATGGGGAATTAAAACGCACTGCAACAGCGCGCACATGCCGGAAACAACCCACCGGCTTTCATCAAATTTTTGCGGAACGCCGATAACTGCTGCGAGTTCCATATCTGCGGCAGCGATTGGTTATAGATATTGCCCACCGTGTGGTTGTAGCAACGCCCGTGTGCCGGTATAACACTGCCATCGCTTTTAATCATAATGTTGCGGAACGCATCATTACATACTTTACCAATCATTTTAGCCGGTTCGTTATAAAACGTATGCAGTTGTGCTGCCGTAGTCAGCTCCGGCGAAAAGGTTACCGCATACGGATAGTTGCTTTGCTTAATAGCAGTTATCTGTTCCAGCAGTATGGTAAGGTCTATATTGTTGGTGTTGCTTTCTTCTATGTTAGAGCAGGTGGCAGTATACAAATCGCCCCATAGCGCGTTGTGTGCCGCCGCTACATCGTTACCGGTAAAGTTGGTATGCATAAAGCCAATCATATCCAGCGGGTAGCGTATAAAGTAATCGGCAAAGGTTTTCAGCTCCTGGTAGTTCCACTCGGTAATAGTACAGAACACCGATATAGAGGGCCTGTTGTTTTGTTCCAGCAGTTTCTCTATCCCTTCTATAGCGCGTTGAAACGAAAACTTATGTCCGCGTATGTGGTTGTGTGTTTGCTCGGTACCATCCAGCGATATAAAAATGCTGTTTAACCCTGCGTTGCAAAGCTCAGTAGCCAGTTGCGGTAGTTTAAGTGCGTTGGTGGTGATATACGTGCGCAGCTTTTTTCCGCGCGCATACTGCAGCGACTCCAACAAATGCGGATATACTAACGGCTCGGTAAACGCATAGCCCAGTTTTACATGGGGGTAATGCGTGGCTGCTTCATCGGCAATGCGCTTAAATAACTCTATAGGCATGTTGATAGGCTGCGTGCCCACCAGGTTTTGTGCAAATACGGTTTCGTTATTGCGTGTACCTACATCGCACATTTTGCAGTGCAGGTTACAGGTGTTGTTTACACCCAGCACCAGCCAGTCGGGCGCAGTAAACACATGCCCCGGCAACAACCGTGCATTTGCTTTGCGTAACTGTTCTGTAATGCTGTTGGTTATCATACTATCTGTTCAGCAACATACCCACCTGCGCCATCAGCGATTTTGCTTTGTACAGCGGTGCTTTAATGTATTTTTTGTTTTTAATGCTTTTGTGTAAACCCACCTCGTTGTTAACCCAGTTAATAGCATACTTGTAATAACTGCGCCGGTAGGTGCGTGTAAAATCTATATCGCGGTCGGTGCTGGTTTCCCACGGTAGTGGTGCAATAAACCGGTCTTCGGTTTCGGTATACAGCGGTGTACCCTTAATAGGGTAAGCTACGGTAAGTGTAAACAAATCGGGGTCGCTTACTTTAAGGTGGTGCAGCGTTTCGGCAATGTCGGCTTGTGTTTCGCCGGGGTAGCCCAGCATAATAAACGTGCCGGCCTGCAGGCCATACTGCTTGCTCAGGTTTATCATATCGCGCACCTGCTCTACCTTTACGCGGCGGCTCATCGCATCTATAATCTTCTGCGATCCGCTTTCGGCACCTATCCATACGCGGTAGCAGCCACTCTCTTTCAGCAGCTCTATTATCTGGCGGTTCATGCGGTCGGCGCGGGTTATTATCTCGTACGGTATGCTTACGTTTTCTTTTTTCAGTTCGGCCACAAACTCGCGCAGCCAGGGGTAGTTAATGGTAAACACATCATCTACAAACCATATCATATCAAAGCTGTATTGCTCTTTCAGCCATTTCATTTCGGCTACTACATGGGCAGGGCTGCGGCGGCGGTAGCTTTGCCCGTACACGGCACGGCTGCACCACTTACAATCGTACGGGCAACCCCGCATAGTGTTGATAGATACCACACTTTGCCCGTGTGCGTTTTTCCAGGCGTTAAAATACAGTTGCAGGTCTATTTTTTTACGGTTGGGCAGGGGCAACAGGTCTACCTCTTTTTTTAACTCGCGCTCGGTGTTTACTATTACTACACCGGTAGCATCTTTATACGCTATGCCGGCTATACCGGTAATATCGCTGTTGGTTTCAAAACTTTTAACCAGTTGCAGCATGGTTTCTTCGCCCTCGCCAAATACAATTACATCGGCACCATGTTTCAAAAAATTCTCTTTGTGGTTGCGCACTTCGGGGCCACCCAGTATAATGCGCGTAGTAAGCTGTTGTGCTTTTATAAACTGTATTAGCTTCAGCACATTCAGCTTCGTCATTAAGTTGGTGTATATACCTATCACATCGGGTGGCGATGCAAGCAACCGTTGTTTCAGTGTTTCAATATCCGAAAATGTAGAATCGAATATTTCATTATCGTACCCCTGCTGCTCCAGGTACGCCGATATATACAACAGCCCCAGCGGAGGGTAAGGTTTCATTATCTCCTTCTCCTTTGGGTCTTCGTGTAAAAAGTAACCGTGCGTCAGCAGTATCTTCATTGGTTAGTTGCTCTTCTTTTTCAGTACCAGCACATAGTGGTCGGCGTGGTTAGCGGTAAAGCTAAACCTTGCCCACAGCTTATCAAGCCAATTTAATGTTTTCAATAATAACAGATGCTTTTTAAAAAACGGCTCCAGGTACGAGGGCGGCACAAACAAACCCACGGCGCATATTTTTTCAATGGTAAAACTATCACCCATCAGCCCTGCAAACTGAGCAGGAGCGTAGTAATACGTAGTAAAATGCGCGTTGCCAATAGTAGTTGGTGTGCCTTGTTTATGTAAGCGGCGGTAAGCTTTTTGCGTATCGCCTTTTAGTAAAAAGTATAGTTGCTCCCATTTGCATTGTGTGCCCATTATTACAAAAAACAAGCGGCCACCGGGTTTAAGTAAATCAGCAAATTGTTTGCCCAGTTGTAACAGTTCATCTTCGCTGGCACAATTCAATCCACCAAAATCGGAAAACAGCATATCGAACGTACGGCCAGCAAATGTGCTGTGCAGCTGATTGAATGCGGCTTGCTCAAATTCTATCGCAACGTTGTTGTCGGCAGCTTTTTGTTTAGCCACGCGCACCATCTCGCCCGATATATCGGTAGCTGTAACCGTATGGCCGGCCTTTGCCAGTTGTATCGCATCGTGGCCGGTGCCGCAGTTTATTTCGAGTATAGTTTGTGCAGGCAGTTGCAGCGCAGTAAGCGCCTGCCACACCTGTGCCCGTTGCAGCCTGCCGGTGTTGCTGTAGGTAAATTCGTTATCGTAACCGGCTGCGTAACCATCAAAGTGCTGCGGCCTGTTGCTCAATTTTTTTCAGTTTTTGTTTTTCGATAAATGCAGCAGGCAGGTAATAACCTATAGCTGCCGCGCGGCGCAGGTTGCTGTAGTTAATACCGGTAGGGTTGGTAAGCAGTTTGCCTATACTTTCGTAGCCCTGGTGCAAACGGAAATTTTTATGCACGTACCGGTGCAGTTGTTTGTAAAACTGTTGCGGGTACGTGTTGCTAAACATCAGTGCCAGTTCGTCGCTATCGGTCCAGTTGGTTTTATCTTTCAGGTCACTTTTTACTTTTTCGTAAAAACCGGTACCCGGCAGCGGATAAGATACACTGGCCCCTATATCATCGGGCAGGCATTCGTTCAGCAGTTCAATGGTTTGTTTAATGTCCTCTATGGTTTCGCCCAGGTAACCAAACTGCAAAAAGAAAGCCGGCTTAACACCGTACTGTTTCAGCAACCGGTTGGCCTCTTTAATCTGCGCAATGGTAGTGCCTTTATCCATCGCATCCAGTATGCGTTGCGAACCGCTTTCGGCACCCATCCATACACTTTCGCAACCGCTGGCGGCTAATGCTTCAACATATTTTTCCTGCACTAGCAGGTCGGCCCGCGATTGTATTTTGTAACGGAACTTCAGCCCCTCGCGCTCTACCAGTTCAGCAAACTCTATTACCCAGTTGCGGCGCATACCAAAAATATCATCGCAAAACCAAATGTGGTCAAAGTGGTATTTTTCTTTCAGCAGTTTTATTTCGCTTACTACATGCTGCGGCGTGCGCATGGTGTAGGCGTTGCCGTATATAGGCTTGGCGCACCAGTTGCATTTATACGGGCAGCCGCGTGTAGTAGCCACATTAAGCGAAAAGTAACCCCAGCGGCTAAGCCACATACTGCGGTAGGCTTCTATATCTACCAGGTCCCAGGCGGGCAGTGGCAGGTCGCTTATGTTTTTCATTAGCGGGCGCGCGGCGGTTTTAACCGGTGCCCCCTCTTTAAGGTAAGCTATACCGTTTACACTATCGTTTACCGTAAAGTTATCTATCAACTGGCTAAGCGTTTCTTCTCCTTCGCCCAGTATAATTACATCGGCTTTGTGTTGCAGGTATTTTTCAAAATGGTCGGTGCTATCGCTGCTACTTACTATTACCTTGCAACCGTGCCGGTGTGCGTACTCGCTCATTTGCCAGGCGGCCTCGCGCATATTGGTAAGGCACATTTTGGTAAGGTAGTTAAAGCCATCATCGTATATAACCAGGTAGTCGGGCTTAAACTCTTCCAGCTTTGGCAACACCTCATCCGGCGATTGCACAAACATGGTATCGAACAAACTTACTGTATGCCCTTTGGCGCGCAGTACCGCAGCCGCCAGTATAGTTGCCAGTGGCGGGTAAGGTTGTTTCTGTGCCCATTGCTTTGGGTCGAAACGCATAAAGTACGAATGCGTAAACAGTACCCGCTTACTCATGTAAGTTTAATGTTGTATTGCTCTTCAAAATTTTTTAGGTTTTGGTGGTAGGCGTTAATCACCTTAAACTGAAAACCCTGCGGGTGGTGTTTAGATACATTGCGGCGCGAGCGGAAGTTAACTTCAAAGCGCACATTATCCTGATTGCGGAACTTGTGTTTCCAGCGCCACACAAACAGGCGCATCAGCCAGCCATCGGTAACCTCACCCATCAGGCCCGAAAATATTTTTTCTGTCAGTTTTTTAAAACTGCCATCGGCGTGGTTGTGTACCGTTAGCGGATTGTGTTGTTTATAGTTGGGGTATATATCGGCTATCCAGTTGTTGGCATTAAAAAAATTATCGCACACAGCGGTGTTATACGCCGGCTTGGCCGAGCTTACCTCGGTTGCGGTAAACACGTTATGGTCAGGCACCTGCAGCGAATCCTCATCCAGATAATAGTTTACACAAAAATATTTGCGCGAGTTAAACAGCACCGTTTTTTTATAAAACGTAAGCAGCGCACGGCATAGCCACAGGCGGCCGGGTTGGGTTATTACCAGGTAATCTATATCGCCGTTTTTTTCCATACAGCCTTTAGATAACGAACCGGTAATAAGCACCCCACGCACAAATGGGAAACGCGATATAAGCTTGCTGTACTTGTTGGCTTTGCTGTAAAACTCAACGGCCCGCTGGTTCAGTTCCTCGCGGTGGCGTATGTAGCCCACCCGTGCAGCCAGGTAATACATACCGTTGGTTTCGGTAATTATTTTCTGCTGCTGAAGTTTTTCAATAGCCTCGGCGGTATCTGTAAGCGAGGTATGTGCGCTGTAATTAAAAATTTCGTTTAGCGTAAGGGCGTAGCTAAACACATCGAAATACAACAGTACACGCAGCACCGATATACGGGCGTGTTCGGCAGCGTTTAGCTGCAGGTGTTCTGTTGCGGTCAGTTTCAAGGGTAAAGCCTGTGTGTTGTCGGTTTAAATTTAACATTTTTTTCTACTCGTGTAGCAATCATATACACATGGCTGCTGGCAACCTATAGCTTGTTTATTACGTTATTGTGGCCTATTGTATATTTTTTGAATATTGCAGGTTTATGGAAACTTCAACCACCCCCGGTACCATTCAACGTGTTTATCGTTTTATAAAAGAATCGCTTAACGGCGAGCAGCAGGATTATACCACCGGTAGCATACCGCGTGCGGTTTTTTTACTGGCTATACCCATGATGCTGGAGATGGGGCTGGAAAGTGTGTTTGCACTGGTAGATATGTTTTTTGTAGGCAAACTGGGGCAGAACGCTATTGCAACCGTGGGCCTTACCGAATCGGTTATTACATTGGTGTACTCGGTAGCTATTGGTTTAAGTACCGCCGCTACTGCTATAGTAGCGCGCCGCATAGGAGAGAAGGAACCCGAAGCCGCCGCCCATGCCGGTGCACAGGCAATACTGGTATCGGTTTTTGCCACCATAGTAATTAGTGTAACCGGCGTAGTGTTTGCCGCCGATATACTACGGCTGATGGGCGGCAGTGATGAACTGGTGCGCGATGGGGCCGGCTTTACACGTATTATGTTTGGTGGTAGCATAACGGTTATGCTCATCTTTCTTATCAATGGTATTTTTCGCGGGGCGGGCGATGCTGCTATGGCCATGAAAAGCCTGTGGATAGCCAGCGCTATTAATATTGTGCTGTGCCCGGTGTTTATTCATTTTTTCGGGTTGAAGGGCGCTGCCATTGCCACTACCATAGGCCGCAGTACTGGTGTGGCTTATCAGTGCTATCATTTGTTTAAGGGTAGCGGTATTTTAAAATTTTACCGCAGGCACTTTGCGGTAGATACTCCACTGATAACCTCAATTATAAACATAGCCTGGCCGGCTACGTTACAGTTTATTATTGCCAGCGGTAGCTGGATATTGATAACCCGCCTGGTGGCCGAAACCGGTGGCACAGCCGCATCGGCCGGTTGCCAGATAGCGTTCCGCAATTTTGTGTTTTTTATACTACCGGCCTGGGGGCTTAGCAATGCTGCTGCTACTTTAATTGGGCAAAACCTGGGTGCCGGCAAGCTTGACCGTGCCGAACAAAGTGTATACCTGGCAGCTAAGTACAATGCCATGTTTATGGCGGGTGTAATGTTGTTGTTTCTGTTTGGTGCAGGGCCTATTATCCGGTTTTTCAGTACCGATGAGGTAGTGGTAAGTTATGGCACACGTGCCTTGCAGATAATAGGCAGCGGTTTTGTTTTTTATGGTGTAGGTATGGTAATGGTGCAGGCGCTGAACGGTGCCGGCGATACCCGTACCCCTACTATCATTAACATTGTATGTTTCTGGTTAATACAGTTGCCGCTGGCGCACCTGCTGGCTATAGTATTTAACCTGAAACAGAACGGCGCACTGGCGGCCATACCCTTTGCCGAAACGCTGATAGCTATTGTGGCGGTGTATTATTTCCGCAAGGGTAAGTGGAAAGAAGTAAAAGTGTAACAGGCGGATAATAACTTTATACGGGCTGCGTTATGTGGTTCAAATTATTAGTTTCGGTATATGAAATACATGTTCATGTTGTTGCTGTTTACCTTGCTGGGGGCAACCGGTTGTAAAAAGGAGTGCTACTTCTGTACCGTAGGTACTATCAATACAAAAGTATGTCAGGATGATGCACTATACACCCCCATTAGCAAAAAATGGAAAGTGGTAGATGGTACCACCGGCGAAGAATATAAATGTAAGTAGCACATCGCATTAAAGTTAATAAGCAAAACAGCCGCAGGTTACCCCGCGGCTGTTTTTGTTTTACAGATTAACTGAGCTTAGAAAGTAATAAGGCCAAGGCTGGTAGTTTGGTTGGCCGCCACGTTTACATTAGCTACTGTTTGGGTAGCCAACAATGGCAGCACAGGGTCTATCTGCATGGTGTAAGTACCGGTTGCCACTGCCTGAAAATTAAACTGGCCGGTTGCGTTGGTCATGGTGCAAAAGGTGTTGGTACCATTGCTGATGCACACCGATGCAAGGCCCATAGTAGTACCAATGCCACCGGTTATGTTACCGGTTAGGCCGGTTACGGTAATAGTACCCGATGCACTACCGCTACCTGTGCCAGTACCACCACCAGTGCCACCGCCTATATTTACAGTACCGGTGCCGTTGGCAGCTATAGTACCGGTAAAGGTTACCGGGTCTACAATCAGGCGCAGGGTGGGGGTTAGGGTAAACTGGCCGTTACCTGTGGCTACCACCGATTGCGCCGCATCAAAGTCAATAGTCCACTCGTAACTGCCGCCTGCCTGCAGTTGGTTGCTGGTGTTAATAGTTAACTGCTGTTGCAGCGATGCCGAGTTGTTAAGGCTGTACGAGGCACCGTTAACCACCACACTGTTTTGCGAACCAAGCACCAGGCGTATCTGGTCTATGGTGGCATCGGCGCTTATTTCGCCTTCGGCAATTACTGTGGCGTTGCCGTTTACGTAATCAAGTATATTTATTACTCCCAGGTTAGATGAGTAGGTTACCCAGGCTCCCCCCTGTGTGTGTACGGCTACCCCTTCTACATCTATATACAAGGCATCGAACTGTGCAGGGGCGTCGGTTATTTTAAAGGCTACTTTGCTGGTTTGGTCACTGGCTTTTTTATTACAGCTTGCTGCCAGCAGGGTTGCGGCAATAGTACATGCGGCAACTATCAATCTTACATTTTTCATGGCTTCACATTTTAAAGGTTTATAAACAATGGTTACTACCTGCCTTATACCGGGATCCTGCGGTGTGTGGCGTTGTAAGCAGTATTTCAATTGCAGTGCCTTTTTTCTTTGTAAAATATTAGTGCCTGATTTTTAAATATTTAGTTAATTTAACCAAACCATGCCGGCCTGTGGCAGCGTGGAAAGTTTCCTCAAAATGGGGTATGGTTGTGTAATACTTGTGGCGGGTATTGACAAACGGTATTGCTGCCCCTTATATTTACAAGGCCTGCAATAAACTGGTACGGTTTTTTATATACTGTAATAACTATAAACGTTGTAACTTGAAAGAATATACCAGCGCCCTGATAATTGATGATGATGTGGACCTGTGCATGACCTTACGTGCTGTATTGCGTTCATCTATAGATGGTATACACACGGCCAACACATTGGAAGAAGCCCGCCGCCGCCTGCCCGAGCTAAAGCCCGAGGTAGTTTTTCTGGATAACAACCTGCCCGATGGCGAGGGGGTAAGTATGGTTAAAGAAATAAAAGCACAGTTACCGGGCACAGCTATAATATTTATTACTGCGGTAGATAGCGCCAAAACCAAAGCGCTGGAACACGGTGTAGATATCTACCTGGAGAAGCCCCTTACCTTTAGTGCCATTACCGGCGCGCTAAAATCGCTTGGTGCCAATAAGCAGCAGTTGCAATAAGCTTACACCATAGGTAACTTAACCGTAAACGTGCTGCCGTTGCCGGGCACCGATTCTACCTCTACAGTACCATTATGCGCGTGTATATAGTTGTGGGTAGTAGCCAGGCCAAGCCCCATACCATTTTTTTTGCCGGTAAAGTATGGCTGAAACAACAGCGATAAATTATCCGGCGATATACCACAACCGTTATCGCTTATTTTAATAACCAGGTTATCGGCGTTGGTAAGTGTTTCTATTTGCAGGCGGCCCTTGTTTTCCTCCATGGCTTCTACGGCGTTAATAATAATATTAAGCAGGGCCGTTTGCAGTTTGCCGGCATCGCCTATAGTGGTAATGTTGGGGGTGTAGTTTTCTACCAGTTGTATGCCTTTAAGTTGCAGGCGGTCTTTAGCCATGGCCAGGGTACCGGTTATCAGGCTGGTACAATCTATCTGCTTATCTACCCTTGCTACGGGGTTCGATAAGTTCATCAGCTCGCCTATCAGGTGGTTAATGCGCTCGCTGTTGCGTTTCACTATGTCGGTAAACATTTTCTGGTCGTCGGCAATTTCGCTTTCCAGTTGGTGGAGCGATAGGTTGATATTGGTAAGCGGGTTGCGTATTTCGTGCGCCAGTGTACGCACCAGCCTTTCGGTGGTTTCTATTTTTTCGCGCAGCAGTTGCTCTGCCACCGATTTTTTAATATTGGTATAATCATACAATATACCCTGATACTTGCCTATACCATCGGGGCTGTTAATGTTACTGCACGATGCCAGAAACGTTTTCTGCTCGCCGGTGTTGGTCAGCAGGTTTATCTCCAGGTCGTTTTTAAGGTCGCCGCTGCTAAGGTGCCGTATAAACAAACCGGCATCGGTAGTGTTGGCAAACAGGCTGGCTATGGGGCGCCCCTGCAACTCATCGGCACTGTAGCCCAGCAGGCCGGGCATACGTGGGTTAAAGTTTACCAGTTTCAGCCCGGCATCCAGCACAAAAATAATATCGTTCGATTTCATAAAAATCTCACGGTACCGGTGTTCGCTTTCGGTTATTGCCACCAGCGATGCATAGCGCTGCATGCTGTAGCGCAGGCTGCGTTCCAGCAACTCGGTGTTCAGGTCGCTTTTGGTAAGGTAATCGTAGGCACCGGCGCGGGCAGCTTCAATGTCTATTTGCCGGTCGCCTTTGCCGGTAAGCAGTATAAAGGGTTTGTTTATACCGTTCTGTACACACTCGCGTATTACCTCTACACCGGTATGTGGGCCCAGCCGGTAATCCAGCAGGCACACATGGTGTTTGTTTTCATATATTTTTTGAAGTGCTTTTTTGTAGTTAATCTCGGTGTCTATGGTAATCTCGTAGGTTTCTATACCCCGCAGCCAGTCGCAGGTAAGGTACAGGTCGTCCTCATCATCATCTATTACCAGTATGTTCAGTTGTTTTACAGGCATGGTGGTTTATTTATCCTGTAGGTTCATGTTCTTCATTTTGTTGTACAGCGTTTTACGGTCTATACCCAGTATAGCTGCCGCCTTCGATTTGTTGAAGTTAGCCTTTGTAAGCGCACTAAGTATCAATTCGTACTCGGCTTCCATAGCAGCTTTTTTAAGCTGTGGTTTAGAAAACACCGGCTCGGCCTGTGCCACCGGCTGTGGCTGCTGCAACGTTGGCTCGTAGCGTACCTGCTGGGTGTAATCTACCGGTTCGGCTACGTTAAACTCCAGTTGCTTGTGGTTCAGTATTTCAAACGGCAGGGCCTTTACATTTACCAGGTTGCCTTGTGTAAGCAGGGCGGCACGTTTAATTACATTTTTAAGTTCGCGCAGGTTACCATACCACGGGTAGCTTAAAAATACATCTTCTACCTCGCTATCAAACCCGGTAATGGTTTTACCCAGGTCGGCGGTGGTTTCTTTTAAAAAGTGGCCTGCAAAAAACAGTATATCTTCTTTACGGCGGCGCAGGGGCGGTACCTCTATGCTAAACTCATTCAGGCGGTGGTACAGGTCCTCGCGGAACTTACCTTTCTGTGCCGCCTCGGGCAGGCGCTCGTTGCTTGCTGCTATTATGCGCACATCTATCTGCATCTCTTTGGTGCCGCCTATGCGTTTCATTACTTTTTCCTGTATTACGCGTAGTAGCAGTATCTGCACATCGTAGGGCAGGTTGGCTATCTCATCTAAAAACAGCGTACCGCCATTGGCCATTTCAAAGTGCCCTATCTTTTGGTTCAGCGCACCGGTAAACGAGCCTTTCTCGTGGCCAAACAGTTCGCTGCCGGCCAGGTCTTTCGATATAGCCCCGCAATCCATGGCTACAAAGGGCTTATCGCTGCGGTTGCTTTTATCGTGTATCATGCGGGCTATGCCTTCTTTACCGGCACCGCTTTCGCCGTATATCAGCACACTGTAGTTGGTAGGCGCTACCAGCTCTATCTGGTTTTGCAGGTGCTTGCTGTGTACCGAGCTGCTGAACAGGTACGGCGTGCGGCCACTGCTGCGTTTGGCTTTGGCTGCCGGTGCACCGGTGGTTGCACCGGCGGCATCGGCCGATAGGGCCTGCTTAATGTTGTGCAGTATCTCATCGGGTATAAACGGTTTGGTAATATAGTCGAAAGCCCCCAGGCGCACTACTTTTACGGCGGTGCGCAGGTCGCTGTAGCCGGTTATAATAATTACCGGCAGGTCGGGGTTTTTCTCTTTTATTTTGGTAAGCAGCACGCTGCCTTCCATATCATCCAGCCGGTAATCGCACATTACCAGTTGGGGGTTAAAGCTATCAATCAGTTTTTCGCCTTCGGTACCCGATTGTGCTGTTTCTACTTCGTACCCATGTTTGGTTAAAAACCGTTTCAACAGGTTTACTATATCATGGTCATCATCTATTACCAGTATCCGGCTGCTCATACGCGTTGTTTTAGGGGGTTAGTAAATAGGGTTAAGGTCGGTTACGTAAGCATGTTTTGCGATAGTATAAATTTTTGTTTCTGGGTGTTAAACAACTCGCTGCTGCAGGGTTCCAGCACTTTGCGCAGGGCATCTTCCAGCCGCTTGCACGATGATGGTTTTTGCAGGTAAAAGTTAGCGCCGTTTTTAAAGGTATCGTCTATATAATCTTTGTTTACCGAGGTGGAGTAAATAACCACCGGTATGTGTTTTAATGTTTCGGTACTGCGTATTTCGCGCAGGCACTCGTGGCCGTTTTTAAGCGGCATGTTCAGGTCCAGAAAAAGCAACCCCGGCAGGTTATGCTTAGGGGTGGCAAGCAGGCTGCGCATCAGTTGCTCGCCGTTGTGTACCAGTTCTATCGGTAGCCCCGGTTTAATGCTGTTTACCACTTCTACAAATATGTCGCAGTCCTCGGTATCATCATCTGCCAGCAAAATGCTGTTCAGTGCTTTGCCCGCCTGCAACACCGGCAGCAGCAGCACGTTGCTGTGGCCGGTATGGGTATTGGTAGGTGTGGTTTTGTTCTGCTGCATTGGTTAAAGGGGTATTATTTACTCAAACAATAAATAAACCAAAGTTATTGTGGCATAAAATACCCCATATTATACGTAGTTACCCGTTATCCGGATTTAAATTGGGGAATTATTGTGGAATTATTTACCCAATGGTGTGGTCGGGTATAAAAATGTTAAACACCGCACCCTTATCCGGCACGCCGGTAGCAGTTATGGTACCGTTGTGGTTTAGTATTATTTTTTTGCAAATAGCCAGCCCTATGCCGGTGCCGCTATACTCCGAACGGCCATGTAACCGCTGAAAAATCTGAAATATCTTGCTCTCGTACTGCTGTTCGAAACCTATGCCATTATCGGCAAAGCTTATTTTCCACCCGGCCAGCGTATGGCTGCCCGCCGGCACCCTGGCCGATGTAATGGTAATAACCGGTGGCACCCCCTGGCGGCTGTATTTAACCGAGTTGCCCAGCAGGTTTATAAACAACTGCCTGAACTGTACCGGCACTACAGGTATGGTGGGCAACCCGGCCGATTGTACGGTAGCCTGTTTTTCATCCATCATTTCTTTTAAATCGCTCATGGCCTCGTTCAGTACTATGTTCAGGTCGGTGGGTTCCAGTTTTATTTCGGTGGTGTTGGTGCGCGAAAACTCCAATAGTGCATCCAGCAGGTTTTGCATCCGCTCTACCCCGTTCAGCATCCGGTTAAAATCTTCTTTACCGGCTTCCGAAAGGCCGGCCACATCGCGGTCCAGTATTCGGTTGCTGAACAACTGTATTTTACGCAGGGGCTCTTTCAGGTCGTGGCTGGCTACATAGCTAAACGATGCCAGCTCGGCATTCGTGTTTTCCAGTTCGGTGTTTTTAGCGGTAATCTGTTTCTCGCGCTGGGTAAGGTCTTTTACCAGTTTAGCCAGGTGGGTACTATCGCGTTTTATTTTCATAAAGGCCATAATACCCGCTACAAGGGCCAGCGAGCTAAGGGCAAACAGCAGCGGTGCCGAAAAGCGGGCAAACCGGTCGCGCTCGGCTACACGCAGTTTAAGGTTAGCATCTTCCAGTTTCAGCATACTGTCAATACGGTTGCGCACCTGGTCCATAGTGTTGCGTGCCAGCCCCAGGTAAGCCGTTAGCTCGCTGGTGCTTTGGGCCGTATCGCTGCGGCGCATGGCCACGGTCAAAAAATCTGACCGCACGGCAATAAGCGTTTGCAGTTCCATTACGTTATGGTGTTGTACGCTGTCGTCCTGGCATAGCGAATCTACCTGGCGCAGGCGCAGGTTACAGTTGGCTATAGCGCCGTAAAACGGGGTCAGGTAGCTGCTGTCCTGCGTTAGCAGGTAACCCCGCTGGCCGGTTTCGGCATCTTTCATGTACGATACGGCCTGCTCCAGTTTTAGCTTAATGGTGCTGGAGCGGCTTACCAGTTCCGATGATTTGATAAGCCCGTTGATACGCTGAAACGATAGGTAGGAAACCAGTAACAGTACTGCCAGAAATGCCAGAAAGGTGTACTCGGTAATAGTAAAGCGCGGTATTCTCATGTGTGGGGTGTATTGCAAATTAAGTGCCTATAGGCCGCTGTAGAGTGCTGTGGGGTTGGGTGCTTGTGTATATTATTGCCCATTTTGGGTAACTGCTTGCCTTATTTTCCCCAATTGGCAACACCGGTTAAATAATATGCCTCTAAGGGCATTCTGGTATAGTATTTGTAATAAGATAGTCGTTTGTTGCTTTTAAAATGTACTGTTATGGCAACCGATGTTTGTAAAGATACTAAAAAACAACGATTTTTTAACAGAAATGACATAAAAATTTAGTATTTGGAGTCTTCTCTCTTAATACTTGGGCGGGGTTAGTGGGTGACCTCGCCCTTTTTTTTGCCCCGTTTCAACTTCTAACTCAATTTTAATAATTAACAATAAGATGGCTTTTGAGCCAACTTAGTATTCTCGCCCTGTCTAAACAGCCCATTTTAACACAGAAACATACCGATTGTTGAAAACATACCGCCAATAATAGCCATGCTTTAGCCAATTTCGGTACAGTAGATTGTATGATATAACCCAACCCTATGGCCAAAAAGAAAACAGCCCAAAGCACTGCCGGCAATACTGCCGATAGCGAGATGAAATACCACCTGATTGATAAGTACCGCCAGGTAGTAGCCCGCCGCTACGAGTACGATGTAGTAGCCGAAAACTTTGAACTGCCCGAAGAGATAGACCGCGTGGTGGTAGAGATGCTGAAAAGCTATTTTCTGGAAAGCCTGTACCCCGCACCCGCACAACGCGAAAAACTGGATGCCGCCTTTGAAGAATTACAAAATTATGTACTGCACCCCGGCCGCATAACCGATTTGCTGGGCAACATAGGCAGTGCCATTATGCGTTTTGGCCTGCAGTTTCCGGTGGCGGTAAAAAGCGGGCTCAGCGCGCTGGAGGTACACACCTCGGCCAAGCATTTCGAAAACTCGCTGCTGGCCGGTGCCAAAGCCAATAATTTTACCGTGCCTATTACCGATGAGCAGTTTTTAGTATGCCTACGCTCTATACCCCGCCCGCAGCTCGAAAAGTTTATAGATGAAGTGGGCGGCTTGTTCCACTCGTTTTCCAATACCGATTTGCTGGGCAAAACCATTAGCATAATGGATGATGTGCTGGAGCGCATGTATGCCAAGCCCGATGTGTACAGCCCCAACGAGGTAGAAGCCATAGAACTGGGCCGCGAGATAATACGCCGTGGCCACGACCTGTTTTTACACCTGAGCGACGATACCAAAAACAACATACTGGAACTGGTAACCGCCAACGAGCGCGATTTTCTGGAAAGTGTATATGACGAAAATTAAATGACTATCGGTTTGTTTACCTAAAGTGCTACCAGGCAGCTTCAACAGAAGTTACAGGTAACCTGTAAAGCGTTTGTCGCAAAAATCAACTTGTTTTGTTTGTGTTTAGCATCGCCATGCTTTTATATAGGTTAGGTCAACTACCTAAACTATGTTAAGCTATCAATCAGGCTACTGTAATCTGGTGGTTCTCCCATCTCCTTCGGAGAGGGGAGATGCCGACAGGCAGAGGGGAGAGGTCGCATTGCTTAAGCCATTTAAATTTTGGCAAAACCTGTTTTTACACCTGAGCGACGATACCAAAAACAACATACTGGAACTGGTAACTGCCAACGAGCGCGATTTTCTGGAAAGTGTGTATGACGAAAATTAAATGACTATCGGTTTGTTTACCTAAAGTGCTACCAGGCAGC
>CAYREY010000067.1:0-28373 GCA_964423405.1 uncultured Chitinophaga sp.
TACCCTACTTTAAAATATATAAACAGCCCTGCAATTGCGGGGCTGTTTTGTTTTTAGGGGTATTGCGTTGCCACCCTCTAACTCCCTAAAGGGAGAACCGCAACGCAATTAAAACAGCCGCCTATCAAACTCTTAATGCCCTTAATGTTCTTAATGGTTAATTTGTATTCGGCTGTTTGTATTATACCCCCTTTAGGGGGGGGCAGGGGGTAAGGTATTTTCTCAAAGACAGCACAGAATACGCAGACTAATACAGTGCCTGCTTGTGTATTGGTGGCTAAGTATTACAAGGCTAAGCAAAGTCATAACAGGCTTACTGCCTGCAGGCTGTAAATTTGTGGTATGCAAAAAACGCTATCGGTTGTGCTGCACCTTGTAGCCGTTACCCTGTTGCTGTTAAACGGCATTGGTGCCCTGTACGGCGGCTGGCAACTGGCCACCGACCCTACCGGCGGCAGTATGCAAATGCCGCTCAGCTATCTGGAACATTCGCCGTTTGATACCTACCTGATACCAGGTATAGTGCTGCTAATGGCCAACGGTGCAGGTAGCCTGGTGGTGCTGGGCTTAATGCTGGCCTGCAGCCCGTACTACCCGCTGGGGGTGCTGGCAGAAGGGTTTATACTGGGTGGATGGATAGGCATACAAATGCTGATGCTGCAAACCGCCAACCCGCTGCAGCTTACCTTTGCCACCGTTGCGGTGCTGCTTATAGCCTGTGGCTGGGGCATATGGCGTATAAAAAGGGCTGGCAGCAGCGCTTAATTAAGCCGAAAGCCGGCGATACATAGTAGTATTTGATATGCTTTTGTATTTTAGCCGCCCTTTATGAGTCACCGCGCCGGTTTTGTAAATATTATAGGCTTACCCAACGTAGGCAAATCCACCCTGATGAATGCACTGGTGGGCGAGAATATGAGTATCATATCGCCCAAGGCACAAACCACGCGCCACCGGTTGCTGGGCATGGTTAATGCCGATGATTACCAGATAGTGTTTTCTGACACGCCGGGCTATATTAACCAGCCGGCCTACAAGCTGCAAAGTACCATGAACGACTTTGTAGAAACTGCTTTTGAAGATGCCGATGTACTGATTTTTGTAACCGATAAGTTTCAGAAAGATGAAGAGCAGCAACACCTGCTGGAACTGATACGGACCAACAAGATACCCACGTTTGTACTGCTTAATAAAATAGACCTGTACGGCAAAGAAGAAACCGAAAAGCTGATAGCCGAATGGAAAGAAAAACTACCCGGCTGCGAGGTAATACCTATTACAGCATCATCGGGTATAAATGCTAAGAAGATTATTAAAAAAATTGTAGAACTGTTGCCCGAATCGCCGCCGTACTACGATAAAGAACAGCTAAGCGACCGCAATACACGTTTTTTTGTGGCCGAGATAGTGCGCGAGAAAATATTTTTGAACTATACCAAAGAGATACCCTATAGCTGCGAAGTAATAGTAGATACCTACAAAGAAGAAGACACCATTGACCGTATACGCTGTGTAATATTTGTAGAGCGCGATTCGCAAAAAGGGATTATTATTGGTAACAAGGGCGAAGCCCTTAAAAAGGTAGGCACCGAAGCCCGCAAAGCCATAGAGGCTTTTATAGGCAAAAAAGTACACCTCGAATTATTTGTAAAAGTAAAGGACAACTGGCGCAACAACCCGGCCACGCTTAAAAACTTTGGCTATAACGCCGGTTGAACCTTAAATATAACAGTACAGTACCATGGGATTTACCGTAGCCATTGTAGGCCGGCCAAACGTTGGCAAAAGCACTTTATTTAACCGCCTGATAGGCGAGAAGAAAGCTATTGTTGACGACTTTAGCGGCGTAACCCGCGACCGTATATACGGCGAGTGCGAGTGGGGTGGCAAAATATTTAACGTAATAGATACTGGTGGCTTTGTGCCCCGCAGTAAAGATGTGTTTGAAAAACACATCCGTGAGCAGGTGATGATAGCTATACAGGAGGCCTCGCTGCTGCTGTTTATAGTAGATGCCACCACCGGCATTACCACCCTGGATGATGAGTTTGCCAACATACTGCGCAAACACCAGAAAAACGTTTTTTTGGTAGTAAACAAGGTAGATAACCTGGAGCGTATGCACGAGGCCAACGAGTTTTACAGCCTGGGTATAGATAATACGTTTTTTATAGCCTCTATGACCGGCTCGGGTACAGGCGAACTGCTGGATGCCGTGGTAGAGCGCGTGCCTGCCGAAACAGAAGAAGAAAAGGATGAAGAGAACATACCTAAAGTATGTATAGTAGGGCAGCCCAACGTGGGCAAATCGAGCCTGGTAAACGCCCTGCTGGGCGAAGACCGTAACATTGTAACCGATATAGCCGGCACTACCCGCGATTCGGTACATACCCACTACACCAAATACGGCAAAAACCTGGTGCTGATAGATACCGCAGGTATCCGCAGCAAGGCCAAGGTGCACGAGAATCTCGAATTTTACTCGGTAATACGGGCTGTAAAAGCTATAGATGAATCGGATGTGGCGGTGGTGGTAATAGATGCCACCAAAGGCATTACCCACCAGGACCTGACCATTTACCGCATGGCCGTAAGAAAGCGCCGCGGTATAGTGTTTGCCGTAAACAAATGGGACCTGATAGAGAAAGAAACCAACACTGCGCGCGATTTTGAGGCTGTGCTGCGTGCCAAGCTGGCCCCGTTTAACGATGTGCCCATTATCTTTATATCGGCGCAGGAGAGGCAGCGTGTTTTCAGGGTGCTGGAGGTAATAGAGCAGGTATATGCCAATATGCGTAAAAAGATAACCACCTCGCAACTTAACGAGGTGATGCTGAAAGCTATAGCTGCCTACAGCCCGCCAGCTATGGATGGCCGCCTGGTAGCCATAAAGTACGTTACCCAGCTGCCTACCAGGTTCCCGTCGTTTGCCTTTTTTGCCAACCACCCCAAGCATATAAAAGTACCATACCGCAACTACCTGGAAAACAAGCTGCGCGAGTCTTTCGACTTTACCGGGGTGCCTATCAACATCTTTTTCCGCGAGAAGTAATGGGGAATAGGCTTAGCCCGATAAGATACCAGAAAAGGCCTGTAAAAATATTTTTACGAAAATTTGTAAATACCAGCGGCGGAAATTTATATTTGCGCGTCAATTTATTAACCTAAACCAAAAAAACTAAAGAGAATGAAAAAGGTATTCTTCGCTTTCGTAGCTGCTTCTGTAGTAGTTCTGTCAGCTTGCAACAACAAACCAGCTGAAACAACTGAAACTCCAGCTGTAGACTCTGCTGCAACTGCTGCTCCGGTAGAAGCTGCTCCAGTTGATACTGCTGCTGCAACTGCTACAACTGATTCTGCTGCTGCTCCAGCTGCTCACTAGTCAGAAAGCATCAACTAATAAAAAAGCCCCGCCTTTAACAAGCGGGGCTTTTTTATGGATATAAATACCATGTTATAGTATATAACTTAATGCATACTTTTTAATGTATGCATTATAGCACTTTATTACCCGGCATAATTTTATTGCTATAGGGTATTTTGCCTGCCCGGCAGTTTATCAAACAAAACACATATAAGCTAATGCCAACCCTACCTGGTGGTGTGTAGCGGGCAAACGAGATATAAAAGCAGTATGGTGTACCATTAACAAACAGAAGTGCTGCCCACTTTAACCGTAATAGTTTTATAAAAATACACTACTTGTAAAATGCTAAACTGCCCGGTTAATGGATAAGCAATAGCAGTATGTTGTGTTTTTTATGCCTCGAAACTGGTTTTTAATATTATTATTTAATTATAATATAATTAGAGTTAGCTAATAGTTTAACTATAAAACACTACATAAATTTTATCGGTAACCATGCTGATGTAAACAACATGATATTTGATGTACCACAACCGTTGGCTGTATTTATTGCAAAGGATGCAATTTTGTTGTTAAAAGACTGATTATTTGATGTTTGCGGATATTTTGAAACGTGTAAATGCAGCTTTTTTATTAACCGGTGCGACATTAATATATAAATATACCAGGCAACAGTTAATGATGGGGCTACCGGTTATTGGTGGGTTGTGATACTACTGATTGTAATCAGTATTTATTTTTTTGATTAATATAATATTATTGCAATTAATTAGTTTATTGTAATAATAGTAAGTTGAAAGAAATATTTTTGGTACTCCTGTTGGCAACAGGCATGATTTGCGTTGCACAGGTTAGTATGTTTACCCAGCCCCTGCCTTTAAGGCACCATTCGTTCGATTCGTTTTCTATATCAATAAAAAACGCTGATACAGCAACGCACTCGTTCTATCCGCTCACTATTTTCGACCAGCCCGGCGACTACTATTTTGTAGATAAGCAATCGGTGTATGAACGGTTAGCTGCCAGCGGCACCAAAATAGGCGCCTTGCACGAAATGCTTAAGATACTGAAAAGCCCTGCCTTTGAAAACTTCTGGATAGAGTCGGCTGATTATGGTCCCGGCGTTTTCTTTCAGCAACTTGCCGAAAAGCGATATGCTGTTAACGGCTTTACGTTGGGCTCGGGGGCTTACAAGTGTGGCAACTTCCGTTATTATGCAGCCCGCACATTAATCGATGCCGGAATTTTTGATCCAAGTGATGTGCGCATTGTATCGGGTAGTCATCATCAACTGGTCGAATTTAAGATTGATGGTAAATGGGTAGGTTTTGATGCAGACCCCGGTGAACCTTATGCCATTAACGCGTTTCCAGATGGTACCCTGATGTCGTTTGAAGACGTGTTACAGCACCCTCAGCATCTTAAAAAATACGTATGGCATGGGGTTGGATCCGATTCGGTTACGTTCTTTCCTGAAAGAGACATTTCTGACTATCTTGAGAAGTTAATGGATATGCAATATTGGCCTGTTGCTGAATCACAACCTGTAGAAATATCCGGTATTTGGAAACTATGCCCGGGTGCTGAACTGGTATGGTCATACACACTGCCCCGGCTGATAGATACTACTGATGCCTTAAACAAGCTGATGTTTGATAGTACCAACACTGCCATACTACTACATGATTATACAATGGCCGGCGAAATTATGGCCCGGTGGTTTGGTTTAAGCAGTTCGGCAGAAGCACTGGGCGAATTTGAAAAGGGCAATATTGTTGTTACTAACGGCACTCTTCCCAACTTAATGCGCACCAGAACTTACCGCAACAACGAGCTTGTTTTAAAAGTGCGAACCGGAGCCTTGCCTGTTGTGCTGGGTAAAGACCTGGCACTACCCATGACCATTAGTACTATTACTACCACTAACCCGGTGATGGTGGGCGATACGGTTTTTCCTGCAGGATACAGCAGAATAGTGCGTTACAATAAAAAAGACTTTACCGATTTTACAGATCGCGAGGAAGAGCCCGTGCAAACAGCTGGCCAGTTTCAATATCTCTCGGCCGGCTCTATTCCGCCATATACCGATGTGGAGTTTCGTTTATGCTATAACCAGTTAATGTATCCGTTTTTGTATGGGCTGCAGGTTGAGGTATTTGGAGATGCTATAGATAAACTAACAGTAACTACCAGTAGCCCTGTAACCGGCATTAATGAGGTAAACAATAAATCAATCAACACACTACCCGATGGTATTTATACTATAGATGGGGCTGCAATAAACAGTTCTGCCGGTGTGCCGGCAGGCGTTTACTTACAGAAAAAAGGCAGCAGCATTAAAAAGGTGAGCGTGGTGCGATAACATACCGGCAGTACTATAATACGCGCCATATTTTGCGTATTACAAACCACACCAGCGAAAACATACTGGCAGAGAAGAAGAAAAACCATACCAGTACAAGCCCGTTATACCAATTGCTATCCCGTTCTACATTAAGGCCTATAATTGCCATAAGTATAGATACAAGGAAATACCAGCCGGCGTTGGTCTTTATACTTTGGGGTTCTGCCGGCAGCGATGGAGTAGCCTTCATTTTTGCCCTGGCGGGCACAGTTTTGGGTTTACCACAGTAATCGCAGTTTATAGCCTGTTGGCCCTGTTGCAAAGGTGCTCCGCAATTATTGCAACGATTACCCGGTGACTGTATTGACATTAGCCAAATGTAAAATAAAATACCTGCCCGGTACAACAGTACCACAAGCGCGGCTGTGTTTTATATAATTATATAATTACAGGTACTGGTAAAAACACAGTACCCTCCCCTATATTTGCAGCGGCTGCCCATAAAAAAACAACCAATAATGCGCCTGCTTATAATCACCATATTACTATTTGTACAAATTGCGGGGCTAACGGCCGGCAATGCACTAAAGATTACCCACCTTACCGGAGACTTTTACATATATACAACCTATAACGATTACAAGGGTTATCAGGTGCCGGCCAACGGCCTGTATGTAGTAACCGATGAGGGCGTGGCTATGTTTGATACCCCGTGGGATACCACGCAGTTTCAGCCCTTGCTGGATAGCATACAACAGCGCCATAACAAAAAGGTGGTGATGTGTATTGCCACCCATTTTCATGATGACCGCACCGGTGGGCTGGAGTACTACCGGCAGCAGGGTATTAAAACCTATACCACCGCACAAACCGATGAACTTTGTGCAAAAACCAACCATAAGCGCGCACAGTATTTACTAAGCGGCGATACTACTTTTACACTGGGCAAATACCTATTTGAGACTTACTACCCCGGCCCCGGCCATGCCCCCGATAACATAGTGATATGGTTTGAGGCGCAGCGCATATTGCATGGCGCCTGCCTTATAAAAAGTGTGTACGACCGCAACCTTGGCTACCTGGGCGATGCCAACAAAACAGAGTATGCCAATAGTGTAAGAAAGGTAATGGCCAAATGCCTGCAGCCCAACTATGTAATAACCGGCCACGGCGATTTTACCCATGTACGCGCACTGAAACATACGCTGGCAATGGCAGAGCGGTTGAGGCGGAAGTGAAGGTAGGTGTAGGTTATTAAAACGTAGAAGTGATTGTGCAAAATACGAAGAAGAGCGGGGGATTTAACCAGCCGAGTGTATATCATGCTCTCCTGAAACAATCGCCAGTACAAGCAATATAGCTGTTACAGCCCTTCACCATTTAATATATTAAACAGGTATACATCCTAACGAAGCCCAATATGGGAGTTTGATGGTAAAAGCTGGTTATCGGTATTCAGTTATGTAAAAATCCAATGTGCTTCAAAAGTAATTGTGTAGACAGCAGTTGGTTGAATTGTAACCTTTTTGTAAATGGTTTTATTTATTTTCGGGGAAAAACACAGGAAAACTATTTTAATGAAAAAACTATTACTTATGTTTTGTGTGCTTGCCTTGGCTAAAATTGGGCTCTCGCAAAACACCCCCACCTGGGCTACCGATATTGCCCCGCTGATGTTTGCTAACTGTACCAACTGCCACCATCAGGGCGGTTTGGCGCCGTTTTCGCTTACTACATACAGCGATGCCAAAAGTCACATGTTTATGATTTCCGATGCCGTATCATCGGGCAAAATGCCACCCTGGCCGCCCGATAGAGAATACAACCATTATAAAGATGAACGCTACCTTTCTACTTCCGAAATTACACTTATCAACGCCTGGATAGTAGGCGGGGGCCTGCCCGGCGATACAACTACAGCCCCGGCAGCACCGGTTTATACAAACGGTTCGGTATTGGGCGCAGTAGATAAAGTAATACAAATACCCACCTTTACGGTACCTAACGTAAACTACGATTTGTACCAGTGTTTTACTATTCCCACCAATCTATCGCAAGATCAGTTTATGACCGCCATAGAGGCCATACCCGGCGACCCCTCTATAGTGCACCACATACTTATTTACGAAGATACAACCAGTAACCAGCGTTCGCTGCAACTGGATAATAATACCCCCGAGCCCGGTTATACCAGTTTTGGAGGCCCCGGTTTTAATAATGCGCCGCTGGTAGGTGGTTGGGTGCCCGGTCAGATGCCTACTATATACCCATCGGGCATGGGTGTTACGTTGCACAAAAACAGCCGTTTGGTTTTGCAAATTCACTACCCCGCTGGTAGTGCCGGCAAAACAGATAGTACCAAACTTAATATAAAGCTGAGCACTGCCAGTCTGCGTTCTATCTTTATACAGCCACCACTTAATCACGGACCAAACCTGGTAAACGGACCGCTTGCTATTCCGGCCAATGCTACCAAAACTTTTTATTCAGAATATACCATACCAAGCAACCTGCCGGTGCAGGGTGTATCGCTGCTTAACGTAGCTCCACATGCTCACCTGATATGCAAAAGCTGGCTGGTGTATGGCGAAACACCAGCAGGCGATACCATACCGTTTATTAAAATAAACGACTGGGATTTTCACTGGCAGGGCTTTTACACCTTTCAGAAACTGATATTCTTTCCCAAAGGCAGCACGTTCCATGGCATAGCGTTGTATGATAATACATCCAACAATCCGCACAACCCCAGCAACCCGCCACAGCCGGTGGGCTCTGGCGAAGCCACTACCGATGAAATGATGTTGGTTTATTTCTCATACCTCGTTTATCAGCCGGGCGATGAGAACATGGTGCTGGATAGCAGCATTATTGAACAACCTACTGCTATTGACGATCCCAACACCGTAGCGGGATTTGTAAGTACCCCGCAGTTGTACGATGCCGTACCTAACCCCGCTGCCAATCAAACCACTATTAGTTACTACCTGCCACAGTCTACCCGCGCAGAACTGCGGGTATACGACCTTACCGGCCGTTTGGTAGATGAAATACAGGCCACCGGAAACATGGGTTTCAATTCGGTTACCTATAACACCGCACACCTTCAACCGGACAATTATTTATACAGCCTTAATACCGGTGGGCTTATACGTACCAAACAGTTAAATGTGGTTAAGTAGCCACTGTTTAGCATATAAAACAGGGGGCCGCACCTTACGGTGCGGCCCTTTTTTTTGAGTAGCGAAAATTTTTTGCCACCTTGCCCGTCATAACCTCAAATCATTCGAGTGGATATTTGTGTACCCTACCGATGTTCTGCCCGCGCAGAACTGGATAACATAAAGGATTATAGCCTAACGGTTTTCAATACCATTGAAAACCTGGGCGAGTTGCAGTGGGATAAACACATACCTGCACATAATGCATTAATGCAGTACGATAACCTTAAAATGCTGGAGCGGGTACACGCCGGTGCCATGCAGTTCAGGTATGTATTGGTAAAACATCAGGATATTACTGTAGCGGCTATGTACTTTCAGGTGGTTATGTTTCATGGCAACCAGCTTATCAACTATTTTCCGGCCTACAAGCCCGGCAACCGGGTAATGGCCGCTGCTGAAAGTATTACCGAAAAACTGCTGAACCTGGTAAACGTGCCTTTGCTGGTAAGTGGCAATGTATTTATGACCGGCGAAAACGGTTGTTACTTCAACAGCGAAATTGATAAAGCCACACGCGCGTTACTGCTTCGCAAAGCGGTAGATGATATGGTGAAAAGCGGCGGCATATCAGCCGTGCTGGTATCAGATTTGTACGAGCCTAAAACAGAATTTGATCAACCGCTTAAAACAAATGCCTACCACGAAATAACTGTTGAAAGCGATATGAGCATAAAGCTGCGCGAAGAATGGAGCAGCTTTAATGATTATGTGGCATCGCTGTCATCTAAATATCGCGTAAGGGCTAAAAAAGCTTATGCACTGTGCGATGAAGCAGGGGTAGAAGTACGCAACCTTACTGCGGCAGACATTGCCGCCTCGCAGGGCGAGATACACGCCCTGTACCGCAACGTAATGCGCAATGCCGATTTTAAGCTGGCCGAGCTGAATGAAAATTTTTACGCCGAACAGAAAAAGCAATTACCCGATAATTATAACCTGTATGCTTATTATATACAGGGGCAGATGATAGGGTTTATATCGGCTTATGTATTTGGTAAACGTATGGAGGTGCACTACACTGGTATGGACCACGAACGCTGCAAGCCTATACACCTGTACCAGCGCATGATGTACGATATGCTGAAAGCCGGTATTGAAGCGCGGGTAACCCAGTTGCACTATGGCCGTACCGCTCCTGAGATAAAGAGCACCATTGGTGCTGTGCCATCACCCATGTATGGCTATGTAAAGCATTTTAACCCGGTATTTAATTACCTGTTTGTACGCACCTACACCGCCAACCTAAAGCCTAAAGATTATACAATCCGCAATCCGTTTAAGTAGGCTACTTTAGTTTTTTGCGCACTATTTTTCCATCGAAAATACCACACACGTACAGGTAATTTCCATATACCAGTGCGGTACTGCCGGCACTTAGCTGTGCGCCTTTATCAAAGTATGCTACGCTTTGTGTTTTGGTGGCCGGGTTAATGCGGTAAACAGTAGTGGGAGAGTAGTGGGTACTATCCTTCATGTGTTTTAAAAACTGCAGAAAGCGCAGGTGCCCCGGCACCAGCAGGTCACCACCATCAAAGCGGATATTATCGGCCCCGGGTACTTTGCCTACCACCTGTTTATTTACAAGGTGGCCTTTATCAAAATCAAACTGCCATACTTTATTCTGCATGGTGCTGGCCAGGTACACCGTTTTATTATCCTTAATGGTAATACCATTGGTATAGCAGAATTTTTCGGCAGCCACGTTGCAGTGTTTGCCATCCCAGTAGCTTACCTGTGCCTTTTTTACTTTAAACAGTACCTCGCTTATGCTGCGCTGTTTTTTAAGGTCGTTGCTTATCAGTATAGTACCATCGCTAAAACCCGCTACGGCATTGGGTGAGTATATCAGGCTGTCTGTTATCTTTTCTATAAATACCAGCTCATCTTTAAGTACATGGTATCTTAAGATAGAATTAATGTGTTTGGTGTGCTCGTGGTTTACTACCAGTAATACCAGGTCGCCGCCTGTGCTGGGCCATTTGGCACTTAGTTTCACCAGGTCTATACCGTGCGGGTTAAACAGCAAGCCGGCCGGCTCGTTAATGCGTTTTAATATACGGCGGTTACCGGTAGCCGGGTAGTAGGCTTCTATCTCGCCATATTCTGGCTGCCCTTCCCTTCTGGCGTTACATGAAATAAGTATGCGCGGTTGCTCCGTAATCGTATCCACTATCATGTCTTCCGGCCCGGGGCCGGTAGCTATTATCTCATCAGTAGTCTGGTAGTTTTTGGGTAGGGTAGCACAGCCGGTTAGCAGGCATAGTAAAACAATAGATACAGGTAAAAAGCGCAGCATGCAGTTGTGTTTGGTGTTGTGCTGCAAATAAAACGAAATCTGCAGCTCGGGGTTATGCTAATTAACTACAACTTATTCTTCTCGCTGCGTATGTACATGTAAAAGTAAAAGGTAGAAAGCCCTGCAAACAAATGCCATAGCGAGTGCGGTTGTATGTAACTATCGGGTATGCAAAGTATTTTATAAATATCAAACCCAAACCACATTACCGCAAAAGCTATGCAGGCAATGGCTGTAACCAGGTACAGGTGGTTGGTACGGCCACTGTCATACTTTTCTACAATAAGCCCCAGCAGCGCAATAAATACAATTATGCCCAGTACTACGTAGTTCTCCATGCCTTCAGGCATGCCAAAGGTTAACAGTACATATAGCACTGTAAAGGCTGTAATAACGGTAGTGGTACTTTTAGTGTGCCTGGTATTGCTGGGCACTCCTATCGATAGCAACCAAACCCGGTGTGTAAAGTACATAAGCGGGTATAGCGATAACGAATACACCGCCGAAAAATCGAGCTTACTGGCAAAGCCTATAAGTGAGGAGTGGAAAAATGTACTGGCTACAAAAATGTAAAGCAGTATGCCACCCAGCATAATACTGTAAAAGGGGTTGGCCGATACTATATTATAACGCGTGCGTTTGCTTTGGTCTTTCCAGCCGCGCCACAGTATGGCCAGGCCCGGCAGCAGGTACGCCAGGTTACTGAACGTATTTACCGGCTGGCGTACTATTTTGCTCATATTGGTGTACTCGCAAAAAAAAGTGCCTATCCCATTGTCGGTAGGGTAACCCTGCCAGAAATTCTGTAACCCGGGCAGGTGGTTAAGCCACCAGATGGCCAGCGCAAACACCACCGATGAGCCCGTAAAAAGCAGCGCGCGCCTTACCGATAGTTTAAATATGTTGAACTTTACCATTTGTTAAGCGCAAGTTAGTTAAAAGTTACCTTAAGTTTATGTATGGCCTGTGCAACATCCTGCTTGTTTTCAATGCGCACGTTGTAACAAACAAACCCCATCGGTTTAACTACAGCAGCGCTGGTTGCGTACTATAGGTACAAACCACTATCATGAGAAAGCTACTCACCCCGGTATTGCTGTTTGCGCTGGCTGCAGTGCTGTATTCGTTCGCCCCCGGCAACAATTTTCGCGATGATTTTAAAGCCGAAGGTACTTTAGATGCTACCATCAACGGCCAGCCTTTTCAACTGCGCGAAAACTCGTTTTACAGGGCTACACTGGTTAATAAACCGGTGCCGTTTGCTACCTCGGCCGATGCTTCGCGTAACCGCGTGGCTACCTCGCTTATTTTTTATGGTAACGATTCTACCAACGCCGATGGCCGCTTTTTCAGCGAGAGTATGAGCATAGAATACACGTTCAGCAACCAGGCCAACGGCGAAATGGCCGATGCCAGCGATGTAACGTTTGATTTGCACTACAATTTTGCCGATTACTACATGCTGCCCGAAAACAATTCTTTCAGGGCTACCAAAGTTGAGTGGAGTGCCGATAAGACCTACTTTATGCTTAGTGGTAAGTTCGATTGTATGATGCATAAGCGGGGGTATTCCGACGACCTGCAACCCGCCGTACGTATGAAAGGCTACCTGAACGATATTAAGGTAGATGTACCACCCTGGATTGCCGCCCGTTACAATAAAGCCCAGGCTGCTCAATAACCTTTACAAAGCTTTAATAAATACATGTTTATGGCCCGCTATGCGGGCCATAATGCATATATGGGTAGATATGTTTAATTTGCACGCCCTGCCATGATAAACCGCGAAACCATACAGCGCATAAACGACGAAGCCCGTGTAGAAGATATAGTGGGCGAGTTTGTTACGCTTAAAAAGCGCGGTTCTAACCTTATGGGCCTGTGCCCTTTCCATAACGAAAAAACCCCCTCGTTTAACGTAAGCCCGGCAAAAAATATTTACAAATGTTTTGGCTGTGGTAAGGCTGGTGGCCCCATCCAGTTTTTAATGGATTACCAGCAACTGAGTTACCCCGATGCGTTGCGCTATGTAGCTAAAAAGTACAACATCGAAATTCAGGAAGAGAAGGTAACCGATGAGGATAAGCAGAAGGAGATAGAACGCCACAACCTGGTAGAGAGCATACACATAGCCAATGCTATGGCGCAGAAGTTCTATACCGATTATATGTTACACAACGATAACGGTAAAGTGGGCCTGGCTTATTTTAAGGAGCGGGGCTTTCTGAACCATACTATCGAAAAATTTCAGTTGGGTTATGCACCCGATGCGTTCGATTTGTTTACCAAACATGCGCTTAAAGAGGGCTTTACTATTGAAACTCTCAAAAAGGCAGGTCTCACCTCGCCCAAAGAGGGCAGCACGGCCGATTTTTTCCGCAACCGGGTAATGTTTCCTATCCATAACATGACCGGTAAGGTGGTGGGTTTTGGAGGCCGTATCATGATTAAAGATGAGAAAGCCCCCAAGTATGTAAACACTGCCGAAAGCGAGGTGTACCTTAAAAGCAAGTTGCTGTATGGTGCCTACTTTGCCAAAAACGATATCCGCAAAAAGGACGAGTGCCTGTTGGTAGAAGGATACACCGATGTAATATCGTTGCACCAGGCCGGTATTGAAAATGCGGTGGCATCTTCAGGCACTTCGCTTACTCCCGATCAGATACGTTTGGTAAAGCGTATTACGCCTAACATTACCATGTTGTACGATGGCGATGCTGCGGGTATTAAAGCAGCACTGCGCGGTACCGACCTGATATTGGAAGAGGGCATGAACGTACGGGTGGTAATACTGCCCGATAGCGAAGACCCCGACTCTTATGTAAAGCGTGTGGGTGCCGAGGCATTTGCTCAGTTTATTAAAGAGAACCGTAAAGACCTTATCCTCTTCAAGTCGTCGTTATTTGCTGCCGAGGCCAAAGCCGATCCTATCCGCAAGTCGGAACTGATAAGGGATATTATTGAGTCGATAGCCAAAATACCCGATCCTATCCACCGGTCGGTTTATACCAAGGAGTGTAGCCAGTTGTTCGACATGAACGAGCAGATACTGATTACAGAGGTTAACAAAACTAGGCGCAAAAAAACAAAGGAACAGGAGAAAGAGGAGGAGAAACAGAACGTTAAGTTTAAGGAAGATGAGGTGCCGCAAAACGTGCACCAGGAGCAGTACAACGAAACCACCAGCAACCTGCATATACTGGAGCGTGACATTGTACGCATATTGATTGAGTATGGTTCGTGGAAAATAGGAGAGGAAGAAAATGAAGTTACGGTAACGCACTACGTAATGGAAGAACTGGAGGGCCTGGCACTTGAAACTACCCAGTATAAAAGCATTTACGAGTACATACAGCACGAGTACGCGCAGGGCTACGTGCACGATGAAAAGTTTTTTACCAACCATGATGATCAGGCTATCTCATCTATTGCCATTGGCATACTTGCACAGCCCTACAGCATCAGCGAAAACTGGTTTAATAAATACAAAATAGCTATACCCGGTAAGCAGGAGATGTTTATTAAAGATGTAGCATCGGCCATTGTACGGTTTAAGCAATACCGTAACATAGCCGAATTGAAAAAGATTGAAGCCCGCATTAAAGATAGTAAAGACGAAGCCGAGCAGCTTAAGCTGATGAAACTGCACCGCCTGCTAATGGAGCAGAAAAAGGAATTTGCCCGCACAGTAGGTAATGTTATATACCGACCGGGTATGTAACTTGGGGGTATTTTTACCAGCAATTAATTTCTTCGTCATTGCGAGAAGGTTTCGGCTCTGCGAAACCGACGAAGCAATCTCAGGCTGTTTTATGCAACCTGAAGTTCCATATTGCGCCAAATCTGATTGCCTAAAACACCGCCCGTATCTCTGCGCGGCCGGTATGCACCGATTTTAAGGTTGATTTATCGCCGGGTACAAAACCCGTCATACGTCCATCGTAAGCAATGGTAAGTTGTATGTTTTCGGTAAGGCTTTGCGAGTAGCCGGCAGTCCATACCAGGTTGTTGCCGTTACTAAGTCCCTCCAGCATAGCATACTCCAACTGCTGGTTGGGGTAGTTTTTATCGTTGTATTTTATACTGGCATAAGATAGGCTCACATCTACACTGCTTTTGCTTTGCCGGTTATAGCGGGCGGTAAAGGTAAGTTTATGGGTTTGTGCAGTTTGTTTGCCCACCGTATCTGTAGGGTTCACTTTATCTGAAAACTCGTACTTGAGCCCTATGCGCAGAAAGGTTTTAAACTGATAGCTGATGTCGGCTGTTGCATCGTTATACGTAAACCGGTAACGTAGCGTAGTGTAAAAATCCGACTGGTTTGATTTTAAACCATTGGTGTATCCCCATTGCGTATTCAGTGCTTTAATAATGTTCCAGCGTATGCTTACCCCCTGGCTTTGTAGCAGGCGGTTTTCAAAGCCTGCTGTTAGCAGTGTACGGTTACGCGCATAGTTAAAATCAAACTGGGCGCCATACTTTGCTTCGGTACGGTTAAAGTACAGGGTGTTGCGGCTGCTGATGGTGGTGGCTACTACCTGGTTGTCATCACGTTTTAGCGGAAAGGGGTTAAAGTAATCGCCTACTTTTTTGGTTTTCTCTACAAACGTTTTTTTGCTGATGCTTACACTGGCAAAAATGCTGAACATGGCTACTATTTTTTTAACGCCTGTTTTGTTGCGCCATACGGCAGCAGGGTTTATGTTCAGTACCTGGTTAAATTGTGTACTGTTTACCGGCACCAGTTCGGGGGTGGTAACAAACGTGCGGAAGTACGATGAATCGTAAGTTAAACCCGTTGGTTTGGATACATATTCTGCTATATCTTTTACGCCGTTTCCGTTGGCATCTTTATCATATATATAATCGCCCTGGTTAGTAGGTGAGGCTACAAAAAGTATTTGCTGCTTGGTTTGTGTACCGGTACCTATTTCGTACAGGGTAGTAGAGCGGAATACACCTTTCAACAGTGTAAAATTGTAATCTACCCTACCCAGGTAATAGTGCTCGGGTTGGTTTAGTATAACCGCCGAATCTTTATTTACGGCATGCCGGTAAGTAAAATTATAGTTAATGGTTTGGTTTTTTAATGAGTTTACCTGCCCGCTTACTGTTACAAACTGTGCCTGGTAGTAGGCCGGTGCATAGGTTTCGCCACGGCCTTTGTGTTCCATCCGCACACCGGCTTCAAATAAAAATTTGTTAGTGGCCGTATCTGCAGTAGCTGCATATATTTTATAGTTCTGCCACAGGTAGCTGGCACCGGTTAGTGTGTCGCTATCTTTACTTTTTATCATGTTTATTTCATGGTCAAATAGTCCACCTATTTTCCACCCTTTTGTTTTGGCCGATGCATAATACAAATCTGCTTTGGGCCGTATGTAATCGGTTTTTACCAATTGCGATTTTGAGTTGAGGTAGCTATTGGTAAGGGTAAGGTTTACACCGTTTTTATTTACGCCGGCACTTAGTGCATTTTCAAAACCGCGGTAAAAAGTATCCTGTACAAATGCCTTAAACCGGTAACTGATGTTACCGGCATTACCCCAGTTGTAGGCTACATTAGCCGTAGCCAGGTGCTCGTTATATCGTTTTTGCGATACAGCCAGATTCCAGTCGCGGTTAAACTCAATGTTGCGGTATCGTTCAATAGTGTTAAACCTGTTCTGCAAAAACTCGTAATTAAAGTTGTACGTTAGGTTTTGTAGGGCACGGCCGGCGGTGTCGCGTTTGGTAGTAATATTTCCGTTGTAACCTGCCCGTGCGGCAAAGCCCAGGTTGGTATTGTTGTTTTTATCCGAAAACATGTTGTTATCAAAGTTACTCATGGCCACCTCGGCGCTCAGGTTGTTGTTTTTGTCTATGCGCACATCGGTTGCCAGTGTATAAAGCTGCTGGTACTTGGGCGTAACCAGAAAAATTACCGGCTCGTACGACCCTTGCGGCCTGCCGGTAAACGTGGTCGTATCAATTAACGGCGCTACCCAGGCAAATACACGTCCATTGGCTGTGCTGTTTATGGGTATGTAGTTCCCCTTGCCTTCGCCTACGTATGTAAAGGTGGCCGTATATTTCGCCTTGGTGGTATCGGTGCTATATACCAGTACCGAGTCGAAAGCAAAGTTTAATCCACTCTCCGAAACAATAGAGTCGCGCAGGGCATACAACACCCGGTTAGCATCGTACCCCACACTGTCAAATCCACGGAAGAACGCATTTTGTATGCTATCGCCCAGCGTGGCCAAAAACTGTTTCTTTTCGGCATTCAGATTTTGCTGTACGTTCTGCCCTTTGCTATCCTGCTCGCTGTACAGGTTAAAACGTACATCGGCTACTTTGGTTTGTAGTTCAGTGTTGGCAAAAATGGAACTGCGCTGGTAATTTTTATCGCTGTACTCAAACTCTACTACTATCCGCAGGTCTTTAGATATAATGCGCCTGGGCATAAAGCGTATCTCGCCCAGGTTGTAATCTATTACATAGTCGCGGTCGGCACCGCGTTCCATTTTAGCGCCGTTTATAAACACCTCCTCGGTATTCGATAGAATGATGATAAACGTTTCTCCATTGGCACCTGTCAGCTTGTAAGGCCCCTGGTTACCCTCGGTTACGGTAAGTGAGTTACGGGCAAATTTACCGCGCGATATACCACCCGCCACACCGGTGCCTATGGTGCCCACTTTTTTTATTTTAAATGCCCCGCTGTAATACCCACCCAGGTTTTTTTTCGAGAATTTCATAAAGTAATTCTTCTCGGGGTTGTATAGGTCAAAGTCGCCCACTATTACTTTGTGCTGGTCTTGCCGCAGTTGTATAAATACCTTATCAAACTCCTGTATCTGTTGGGTGTTGCCTTCGGGTTGTATAGGTATGTTGTTATCGGTTATGGCAGCGGTTATCTCCAGGTCTTTGGTAAGCATACCGCTTAGCTGCAGGTTAAACAGCGAGTTGAGCGTTACGTTTTGGTTGTTTCCGAATGAAATACCTCTGGCAAACGTACCGTTGTAATCCAGGCTGCCAAAGTCTATCAGTTTGTTAGTAGGGTCTTCGGGGTTATATACAAAGGGCCGCATTAGCGAGTTTGCATTACCCTCTACATAGCGGGCATAGCTTTTATGGTAGCTTTCGTTGGCCAGTGCAAACGGGTAAACCCTGTAAAGCACCCGCACCGAATCGCCGGCCGGCCTTTTGTTCCATATCAGCTTCGATTCGAAAGCCCTGATAGTGTATGCTGTACTGTCCACTATATTTCCATCGGCCCCGCGTATCACCCAGGTATTGGGCACTACACTCAGGCTATCCAGCTTAAGAGTGTCGCCGCTAAGCGCAAAGCTTTTGTAACGGATATTGTTAAATGTGCTTTGCCCTTGCACAGTACACCACATACTGCACACCGTAATCAGTGTACATAATAACCGCATTGCTGTAGGGCTGGCCTTCACTATTGTAAAGAAAATACAATGACCGAATTACTAAAATATTGTGTGCCGAATGTACTACCCACGCATTTGTGAATTAAAATAGTGAATAGAGGCCCTTTTTAACTTGTTGCCAGCTGGTTTTATGCAATTTATCCAATAAGGGCATCGTTTTATACAAAACCTGTATAATGCACTACACCTCATCTTTTGTAAGCAGTACAACTGCCGTATTAAAATTATGGCCACGCCTCAGCCATGTATCTGTAACCACTTTTGCCAACACCTGTAAAGGCATATTGTAGTATGCGGTTGCTATTGTTTATAGGGCTGTATGCTGTTATCGCCTCAGGCTGTACCGGTAAAGCAGCAAGCAAAAGTCCGGTTGTTTTGGCTAACGCCGACGAAACCATTGCCCCTGCAACAAAACCCGTTGCCGATGGTAAGCGGTTACATGCTAAAGCTACTGCGGCCAGGCTGTTTTGCAAACAGGAAAAATACAACACCGATTTTTGCCTGCTGGCAGATATGAGCGTGCATTCAGGCGTTAAGCGCTTGTTTATCTGGAGTTTTAAGGGCGATAGTATTGCTGCCGGTTTTTTGGTAGGCCATGGCTGCTGCGACCTGCCCTGGGGGCACGACTATACCAAAGATAATCCGGGCTTTAGTAACAAAGACGGCAGCCATTGTTCATCACTAGGTAAGTATAAAATAGGCGAGCGGGCCTATAGCGATTGGGGTATCCACATAAAGTATGTTTTGCACGGGCTGGAGAGTACCAACAATAACGCCCAAAGCCGTTATGTGGTTTTACACTCCTGGCAGGAGGTAAGCGATGAAGAGGTGTACCCTAAAGGCACTCCCGAAGGCTGGGGTTGTCCTATCGTATCGTTAAACAGTATGCGTGTGCTGGATGAATGGTTGAAAAATTCACCCAAACCGGTACTGCTGTGGATATATAATTAGTACTTGCTTGCAAGGTTTTGTTCTTTTACAGCTACACCATGAGCAAGATTTATATAAACGACAAAACGTTTGACAAAACAGGTTTCGCAGCCGAAGGCTTTCAAAAAGCTGCTTACGAGAACTGTACCTTTATCAACTGCGAATTTACCGGCCTTACTTTGGCCGGCAGTAGTTTCGAAGATTGCAGCTTTACCGGTTGTAATCTCAGCAATGTACCGTTGGTAGGTACTGCTATACGCGGCGTGGTTTTTAAAGATTGTAAAATGCTTGGCCTGCGCTTTTACGATTGTAACGAATACCTGTTCAAGGCTTCTTTTAATAACTGTAATCTGTCGTTAGTCTCATTTTACAGGCTGCGCCTGAAAGAGCCTGTATTTATTAACTGCCAGCTACACGAAACCGATTTTACCGAAACCGACCTTTCGGCCGCACTTTTTGATAACTGCGACCTGGCCCACGCGGTATTTGATAATACCATGCTGGAGCGTGCCGATTTTCGTACCGCTTTTAACTATACCATCAATCCGTTGGCAAACAAATTAAAAGGGGCTGCTTTTAGTAGCAGCGGGCTGGCGGGTTTACTTGGCGGGCTGGGTATTGTTATAGAGTAACCTGCCCACAATAAGAAACCCCGCATTTTGGTCCTGATTCTGCATTTTGTTTTTCAATTATCTACCCTATTTTGCCGCCGGGTATATGCCACAGCAAACTTTCATTACATCGTATATCAATCTCACCTCTAACAGCATACTGCTGAATGGGGAAGTGCTGTTTGAACAGCACGGGGTATCGGCCGCTGCATTTTTACAGGCAGCCTACACCCACTTTGGGTTTAATTACCCTAAGTTTTTTAAAATGGATAACCTGTGCAAAACGGGGTTTATTGCTGCCGAATTGCTGCTGCAAAATCAGCCCGGTTTTGCAGCCCTTAAGCCCGAGGAGCGGGGTATTATTATCCAGAATGCCAATAGTAGCCTTGATACAGATATACGGTACCAGGAAACTATTGCCACGGCACCCAGCCCCTCGCTTTTTGTATATACCCTGCCCAATGTATTGGTAGGCGAACTTTGCATACGCCATCAGGTAAAGGGCGAAACAGCGTGTTTTGTTTTTGATATATTTGACGCACGTTTTCAGGAGCAGTACGTAAGCCTGCTACCTGCCCACAGCGCCATAAAAAACTGTGTAGCAGGATGGGTAGATTACTACAACGGTAACGCAGAGGCCTTTTTGTGTTTGGTAAATTATACCAGCAACGGCCTTGCAGAACATACCGCTGCCAACCTCGATAAACTAAAACAACAAGCAATTACAACCCTATAGAACTAAAAATACAACCCAGGTATGACCGAACTGATAGCTACACTTAAAGTACAGATAATAGAGCAGCTGAACCTACAGCACCTTAAACCCGAGGATATTGGCGATGACCAGCCTTTGTTTGTAGAAGGCCTGGGCCTCGATTCGATTGACGCATTGGAGCTGATAGTGCTGCTACAGCAAAAGTATGGTATTAAACTGGCCAACCCGCAGGATGGCCCGCAGGTGTTTAAATCGGTAAAATCTATTGCCGAGTATATTACCACACATAAAAAGTAAGCAACACGGCACAGCCGTAAAATACCGTGCACCTACCAACTTTATAGTGGTTGTGTTGTTATCAATGGTATTACCCACAGGTTATTATAGCAGCAGATGAAACAAAAGATATTGATTGCGGGCAAAGGCTGTATTTCGGCTATAGGTTTAAATACCGGCGAGAACCTGCAGGCGTTGCAGGCAGGTAAAACCGGTGTGGGGCCTGTTACCATTTTGCCTACCCGCTATGCCGCTACACTACCGGCTGCCGAAATAAAACTAACCAATGCACAACTGGCCGCTATGGCTGGCCTGCATAGTGGCGAGCCACGTACCGCGTTGTTAAGTGCCATAGCTGCTAAAGAAGCCATGGCAGATGCTGCCATACCCGAAATTGGTAAATGGCGCTTTGGTTTTATATCGGCTAACACCGTAGGCGCTATGGATAAAACCGAAACCATTTACAAGTATTTTATGGAAGACAGCAGTACCGATAAACTGCTGGAAGAAGACCCCTACGATAGCGGCTATATTACCGAACTGGTAGCCGACCTGCTGGGTATAAAGGATTATGTAAGCACCATCAGTACAGCCTGTTCTTCATCTGCCAATAGTATGGCTTATGGGGCACGGCTTATACTTAGCGGACAATTGGATATAGTACTGGCTGGTGGTTGCGATGCGCTGTCTAAGTTTACCCTTAACGGCTTTAACTCGCTGATGATACTGGATAACCAACCCTGTACCCCTTACGATGATAACCGCCGCGGTCTCAACCTGGGCGAAGGGGCCGGTTACGTGGTGTTGGTTTCAGAGCAGGTGGCTGCTACCCTGGCCAGCAAACCTACTACTACACTAAGCGGCTACGCCAACGCCAACGATGCTTTCCACCAAACGGCTTCATCGCCCGAGGGCAGGGGCAACTTTATGGCTATGGAGGGTGCTTTGAACATGAGCGGCCTTAAACCCGATGATATTGACTATATAAACCTGCATGGTACCGGTACGCCTAACAACGATTTATCGGAGGGTACGGCGGTGCAACGCATATTTGCCAAAGTGCCTAAAGTAAGTTCAACCAAGGCTTATACCGGCCACACATTAGGTGCTTGCGCCGGTATAGAGGCGGTATATAGTATATTGGCTATAGAGCAGGGTATAGTATATCCTAACCTGCGCTTTACTACCAAAATGAAGGAGCTTGATTTTGTACCGGTTACCCTACTGGAACATACACCGGTTAATCATGTAATGAGTAACTCATTTGGGTTTGGTGGCAACTGCTCGTCAGTAATATTTTCTAAAAATAATTCATAACTGCGGATAGATATGCTATACATAACAGGAATAGGGTGCATTTCGCCGCAGCGCACATTTGATAACAGTGTGTTTTTACCCGAGGTAAAAACATATACGGTTAACCGTATGGCCTGTGTAGATGCCGATGACTACACTAAGTTTTTCGATGCCGGTTCTATACGCCGTATGGGCCGACTGATGAAGTACGGTACCGCTGCCGGTTTAATTGCCCTGAACGATGCCGGTGTTAAAGTACCCGGTGCCATTACTACAGGTACTGGTTTAGGCCTGCCCGAAATATCGCAGAAGTTTTTACGCAGCCTGATAGAGGCGGATGAAACAATAGTAAGCCCAACGGCATTTATACAATCTACCCATAATACCGTTAGTTCTAACATTGCATTGTTGTGCGGTTGCTATGCGCACAACAATACGTTTTCGCATAAAGGCTTTTCATTTGAAAGCGCACTGGCCGATGCATTTTTAATGGCTACAGAGGGTGCCGATAACATACTGGTAGGTGCCTACGATGAGGTGAGCGATTATAAGTATGCCGCCATGCGCAAAACTACCGAGTTGCGTACCGAGCCTTGTACCAGTGCCGAATTATACACCGATCGCCGCGGTATTATTGCCGGCGAAGGGGCTGCCTTTTTTGTATTGAGTAAAGATAAAACCGCTAATACTTACGGTGCCTTATTAGGTAACAAAATACTTTACAAACCTGCTACACCCGTAGTAGTAGCAGATACTATAAACACACTATTAGCAGCCAACGGTTTAACCATAGCCGATGTAGATGTAATGCTGACCGGTATGAACGGCCATGCTGCCGACGATGCCTTTACCCAACAGGTAGTGGATGGCTTTGATGCTACTACCACCATTGCAGCCTACAAGCATTTGTGTGGCGAGTATATGACCTCATCGGCTTTTGCCACCTGGTTAGCCAGCCAAATGATGAAAACCCAAACCGTACCCGATACACTGGTGCTGCGTAAGGGTACCCGCTCTCCCCAGACCATATTACTGTATACTCACCATCGCCATAACCATTCGCTGGTGCTGTTTAAAGCATGCTAACCGCTGTAAATACACGCCTTGCATTTGTTGCAACATTACTACTGCTGCTGGTAATGGAAACCTGGTTTACCGTACCCTGGTGGGCTTACCTGCTGGTACTGCTGGTTTACCTTGAGATATTGGCCTATGGTTCATACTTTATTCAATCTGGCTTTTACATAAAAGCACTGTACAAAGGCAGTAGTAATCAAAACAAAATTGCCATTACGTTCGATGATGGCCCTATGCAGGAGTTTACCCCACGCCTGCTCGATTTACTGAAAGCAGAGAATGTACCTGCTTCGTTTTTTCTTATCGGTAAAAACATACCCGGTAACGAGGCACTGGTTAACCGTATGCTTGCCGAAGGCCATGTGGTAGGCAATCACAGCTATTCGCACACGTATTGGTTTGCCATGAACAGTACCAATACCATACTGGCCGACCTTAAGCAATGCGATAAAGAACTGGAACGTGTAACCGGTAAGCGTCCGCGTTTCTTCCGTCCGCCGTATGGCGTTACCAACCCTATGGTAGCCGGTGCAACGTGCAATGGTGGTTACCAGTGTATAGGCTGGAGCATCCGCACCTACGATACCAACGCTACCGATGCCAATGCCTTACTGCAAAAATCTCTTAAAAACCTGGGCAACGGCGATATTATTCTGTTTCACGACTGGGGTAAACATACAATTGGCATTCTTTCTGATTTTATCCGCGAAGCCCGCAGCCGTGGTTTTGTGTTTGTGGGGGTAGATGAATTATTAAACCAGAAAGCTTACTACTAAACACATTCGCCAATTATGAAACTCCGCCACCTGTTATCGCCCCTGTTTATTGTTATTACTTATACAGCCTTTGCACAAACATTTACACCGGTAAAAGATGTGCCTGCCGTAGTACAAAAAATTACCGATGCCAGCAAAAAGATAAACACCATACAGTGCGATATAGAGCAGCAGAAACAGGTTTCTATGCTTACCGATAAAGCTATATCAAAAGGTAAGTTTTATTTTAAGCGTACTAATATGGTGCGTATAGATTACACCAAACCCACTAAAAATCTGGTGGTGATGAACGCCGGTAAAATGATGGTGCAGGATGATAAGAAGACCTCTAAGATGGATATGCACCGCAGCAAAATGTTTCAGCAATTAAGCAATATTATCATTGGCTCTATCGATGGCAGTTTGTTTACCGGTAAAGATTTTAAAGTTAGCTACACCGAAAGCAAAACACAGGTAATGGTTACATTAAAACCGGTTTCAAAAACACTGGCCAACTACCTTAGTACAATAGAGCTGGTGCTTGATAAAAAAGATTACACCGCCGTAAGCCTGCAAATGAACGAACCATCTGGCGATAACACCCTGCTGCTGTTTACCAATAAACAACTGAATGTTGCCGTAGCCGATGAGTTGTTTGTAGTGAAGTAGTGCTAGCCTACATACCTTATAATCCTTTAAGCTCCGTAGGAACAATATATATAGTAGCCCCGGGTTTTAACCCGGGGATTTTTTATGCCCGCAGGTAAAAGTCTTCACCCATACCAAATATATTTTCTATAGCCACCTTCTCGCCGTTTGTCTTTTGCAGATAACCGGTAAAGAAACCATACGGTCCCTCATACTGGCTGCGTAGCACCAGCAGGTTAATATTAACCGATGTATGTATCACCGGCTTAAATTGCAGGTTAACCATGCCATGCGCATCGGTTATCAGCCAGGTGCCCTGCACACCATCGGGCCGCTCTACTTTAATAGGCGGCAGCGGGTGCAACTCGCCATTATACCACAGGCAGTTTTCATTGTATGTATCCTGGTTTATAACCTGGTTGTTTGTCAGGTTAAAACCAATCATCTTACCACTGGCATCAAAGCCTAAACCGGTTACCCAATCGTATTCGGTAGGGTAGGGGTAGTACCCTTTGTGGTCGTCAATTATCAGCTGCGATTTTCCCTTCTCAAATACTACATGCTTATTGCCAATGGTTAGCTCGCCTTCCATTGGCATCAGGCATTTGTGGCTGTACATTACCCGCCCTGCACTAAACGGATTACACACCACCATAGGCGTGTAGTTGCTTACATCGTGCAACCCGGTAAAGTGTGCTTTTACCTCTGGCAGCCCACCAAAGTTTTTAATAGCAGCAGTAAGCTCAAGCGTATGGTTGCTCAGGTTATGTGTTGCCTTCAGGCTAAAGTTACCACTGGTATAACTGGCAATACTATCATGCAGGTTATCGGGTACAGTTAAGGCCCATGCCGGTACTTTCTTCTCGTACTTAATCTTCTTGTTATTCTTTATATCGTATACTATAAACTGTACCAGCGATATCTTCTTGGCGTTGTATATAGCCACCATTATAAAATGCCCGTTGCCATGTAGCTGAAATGCCTGCCACTCGCGCAGTTGCAAACCCTTTAGTGCTTTGGGTAAAGGCAATTTGTAAGGGTTAGGGTAATCTATCAGGTTGGCACGCTTAACCGGTGTGTTGAAACAGCCCAGGTTGTACTGTCCGTTCTCTACTAATAAATCCGGTGCCTTGCTTATGGGGCGTTGTTGGTAGGCCATGTGGTGTGTTTACTAAGCGTGAAAGTGCTAAAAAATACGGAATCATTTTTTGCAAAATACGCACGTTTTTTAAACCATGCCTACACCCACTCGTTTTAAGTAATTGATAGTTAGCTTGTTGTAAATCCTTATGCCTATACCCCTCCCGTAAATTTGCCTACACCCCCATATTTTAATATATTGTTTATAATTGTAATATATTTATTTTGCTTTAACTTTTAACCTGTTTAACAGCATGTTCTACCGGTGCCTTTTTATTATCTTAGCTATATCAAATCAAAGCTCAATATGGATACCCCGGTTAAAAACAAACCTACCTACCCCCAGCACAAAAACAAGGTAATGAACGATTATCGCGTAAGCAGTAATTTTTACCAGAGCGATAAAATACTACGCAACTATTTTAAAAATAACGTATCGGCCGAAGGGTACACCTACATGCAGGATAAACTGGAGTATACCGGAACACAGGCTGCAGGTGTTATGAACGAGTTATCGTTGCTGGCCGATAAGCAGGGGCCGGTATTGGTTAAACGCAGTTTTACCGGCGAGAATATTGATGAAATCCGTTTTCACCCGGCCTACTGGAACTTGATGGACATTGCCGTTAAAAGCGAAATGTTCCGCGTTAAGTGGGAGCCATCGCTACAACAAAAATTCAATGCCGAAAAACAGCGGCTTGGTTTTGCCAGCGGCTACCTGTATGCTATGAGCGAATCGGGCCAGTACTGTCCGCTGTGTATGACCGATGGTGTGGCGCGATTGATTGATTTATTCTGTCGAGAAGAAGACCGTGCCCGTTTGTTGCCGCATATTGCTACCGATAATGCAGCCGACCTGTACACCGGTGCTATGTTCCTGACCGAAAAAACCGGTGGCAGCGATGTAGGTGCCAGTATTACCATTGCCGAGCATGAAGATGATGATGTGTACCGACTGAACGGCGAAAAGTGGTTTTGCAGCAACGCCAATGCACAACTGATATTTGCACTGGCCCGCACCGATAACGATGTGAAAGGCACCAAAGGCTTATCTATATTTATGATAGAGAACCCATTGCCCAATGGCGAGCGCAACTACATGGAGGTAATACGTCTGAAAGATAAACTGGGTGTACGCAGCATGGCCAGTGCCGAGTGCATACTACGCGATACCCGAGGCAAAATGGTGGGGAAGGAGTTTGAAGGCTTTAAGGTGATGATAGAGATGGTTAACCTTTCGCGCCTCTACAACTCGGTTGCAGCACTGTCGGCTTCGCGCCGCGCGCTGGTAGAGGCTTATCAGTTTTTAAATGCACGTGTCACCTTTGGTAAACCGGCACTGGAACACGCGCTTATACGTACCAAGCTAACCGAACTGGCCGCGCTTAACGTGGCTAACTTTTACCTGGTATGGCGCGCTATAGAGGCGCTGGATAAAGCCGACAACGGCGATAAGAAAGAAGCCAGCCTGTTCCGCATTATAAACCCAATAACCAAAAAGTGGAGTGCCGAAACCGGTGTGTACATTACCCGCGAAAGCATGGAGCTAATGGGCGGTCTGGGCTACATAGAAGATGGTGTGCTGCCTAAAATTATGCGCGATGTAATGGTGCTGCCAATATGGGAAGGCAGCGGCAACATTATTGTACTCGATATACTGCGTGCATTCTTTAAAAGCGATGGCTTTGATACACTAAACGCCGAAATAGAAAACACGGCTAACAACCATGCCGAACATGCTGAGTTTTTGCGCAGCAACGTACAGCAGCTAAAAGCCTTTGCCGAAAACCTGAAACAACTTTTACCACAGCAAATGGAAGCCAGCGCCAAACCATTCTTCGAGCGCCTGACTACATTGTATCAAATATCAGTTCTGCTCGATAACCTGAACCCTGAAAGCGCCGCATGGATTACCCCATCGGTAAACTACCTGAAAGATAAATACACCGCCAACGGCCTGGCCGTTGTAACACCACTAAGCGTAGACGAAGTACGCGCCATGGTTGCCTGGGATATTTAATAGTAATACGGGCAAGGGGTGTTGGCTGTTGAACCTACTTTGAGGAAGGTGGTACTAGACCGGAGGGTGACTGTATTTACGGCAGTAAAGTCACCCCCACAGGCCCCCTCAAGGGGGCTTCAAATACCGGTTCTGCTGTTAGCTGTTCAAGTTCCTTTTTATCAGGAGAGGGATTGAGGGTGCGGCGGCTGTTGAACCTACTTTGAGGAAGGTGGTACTAGACCGGAGGGTGACTGTATTT
>CAYREY010000068.1:0-15238 GCA_964423405.1 uncultured Chitinophaga sp.
GTAAAATTAAAGTATTTTTTGCTTGTTTTAATGACAGTACCTCGCGCCAGTGGGGAGCTTTTATGTATTAAGACCTGCCAGGTTTTTGAAACCTGGCAGGTCTTGATTAAAAGCAACGCAGAGTTTGCGTATAGAAGGATCTTGTATTAATTATTGTATTAAGTGTAGCCACAGGCTACAAGCATGTTGGACGTAGGCACAGCCTACGCCCAGTGGGACTGTGCTTCACAACACTCGGAACAGCGCCGTATCTCAGTATGCTAAAATTTCAATAGTTAATACGCTTGCTAACTGTCCAATTCCGTTTAATAAGTCACATCCGGAAGCCCCTGCCCCAAAATTAGAATATGAATGGGTGTCACCATGTGTCCTGAACGCAACAAAGCCAAGATCATTGGAAACCCAATCAATTTTGCCTAACGCATCTGTCTTTACTATCACTGTTCCAGACAGACCAGTATCCGTATTTGTTATTCTGAGCAAAACTATTTTTTGTGTTGGACCTACAATACTTGACAAGTCCAAAACCGTGTAGTTAGATGGAGGAGAGCTAACAGCCAAACAGCCGGTAAGCCTGTTTATATTGGGTGTTTGTTATACTATCAGTTTTATAAACGCTGCCGCGCGTTGCAGTACGGCGGCTGGGGCTTCTTTGTGCGGGGTGTGTTTTATGTGGGGTAGTATAAAGGCCTGTGCGGGGCCGGTGGTTTGGGTGGTAATGCTACCTACCTGTTTAAGGGTGCCGTATTCATCATCGGTGCCCTGCATTACCAGCACGGGGCATTGTATGGCGGGTAAAAAGTGCTCTATGTTCCATGCGGCAAATTCGGGTGTAACCCAGGTGCCGGCCCAGGCCCAAAACATAGCCTCGGTGTTCGTGCCGTGGTATTTTTCCAGTTTCTGTTTAAGGTTGGTGGTGTGGTATAGTGCGGTAGCCTCTTTTATACCGGCAATGGTTATGTCTTCTACAAACACGTGTGCGCCCTCGGTAATTACAGCGGCAATAGTGCCGGGGTATTTGCCGGCGGCTATCAGCGCAATAGAGCCGCCATCGCTATGGCCAAACAAAACGGGTTGCTGTATGCCCCACAGTTGCAGCAGGTCCATCAGTATATCGGCTTCGTGCTCCATGTAACGGGTGTCGCGCCCGGTGTAGGCAAACGGGCACGATTTACCATACCCCTGCCTGTCGTACACCAGCACATTACAGTTGGTTAGCGCGCCCAGCTTTTCGGGAAAATCGCGCCAGAGGGCTATGCAGCCCAGCGAGTCGTGCAGAAAAATAATAGTGGGCCGGCCGGGGTAGTTATCTATGCGCTTAATGGCAATGGCAGTTAAATCGGGTTTGGTGTTGGGGTTCATACCTATTGGCGAAGATGGAAAATTCTGATTTGCTTTTACATATTGCAACTTTATTTAATTTAAATATGCAAGGGTTAACATTGGGGGCAGGGGGGTATTAACATTGAAATTTACAAATGGCTTGTAATCAGACAATTAAAAGACAAGGGTGTTAACATGGTTTTTAAAACGCTTTGGTTTTTTGCTTTTGGCGGTTATATGTTTTGATAACATAAAAGCCTGTAAATACTGGCGGTTTTGTGTTATTTTCGCGCCCTCTTATGATAGCTGTATCCAATGTAGAGCTGCACTTTAGCGGCCGAGTAATGTTTGATAAGATTTCTTTTCTTATCAACGATAATGATAAGATTGGTTTAACGGGCCGTAACGGTGCCGGTAAAAGTACCCTGCTTAAAGTGCTTAAAGGTCTGCAGCCTATAGATGGCGGCGATATTATGTACCCCAAGGGCACTATTATAGGTTACCTGCCGCAAGAGCTGCACAGCCAATCTACCCTATCGGTAATGAACGAAACCAAAAAGGCTTTCGAGCAGGTAATGCTGTACATTAACGAGAAGGAGAAGATAATGCACGAAATGGAAACCCGCACCGACTATGAGAGCGACAGCTACATGGAGCTGATAGAGCGCTTGGGCGAGGTTGAACACCAGATAGAAATACACGATGGCTATAGTATAGAAGAGCAGACCGAGCGCGTACTAAAGGGCCTTGGTTTTGAACCGACCGATTTTGAAAAGGAGATGAAGAGCCTGAGCGGTGGCTGGCAGATGCGTGTAGAGCTGGCCAAGATACTACTGGCCAAGCCCGACCTGGTATTGCTGGATGAGCCTACGAACCACCTGGATATAGAATCGGTACTGTGGCTGGAGAAGTTTTTGAAAGACTACCCCGGCGCTATTATGATGGTATCGCACGACCGTAGCTTTTTAGATGGTATAACCAACCGTACTATAGAAGTAGTAAGCGGCGATATAGATGATTACAACGCACCATACAGCAAGTATCTGGAGCTACGCAAAGAGCGCCGCGAAATGCAGATAGGTGCCAAGAAAAATCAGGACCGCGAGATAGCACAGATAGAGCGTAACATTGAGCGTTTCCGTGCTAAAGCCAGCAAGGCTACGTTTGCCCAGTCGCTTATTAAAAAGCTGGATAAGATGGAGCGCGTAGAGGTAGAAGAGGAAGATGCCAGCGCTATGAACCTGCGCTTTCCGCCGGCACAAGCATCGGGCAAGGTGGTGGTAGTGGCCGAAAATATCAGCAAAAGCTATGGCGAAAAGAAGGTGATTACCAAACAAAGCTTTCAGATAGACCGTGGCGAAAAAATTGCCTTTGTAGGTAAAAACGGTATGGGTAAAACCACCCTTACCCGTATATTGGTAGATGGGCTTAGCCACGAGGGTACCTTTACCCTTGGCCATAATGTAACCGTAGGTTACTACGCACAGCACGCCGCCGATAGCATGGACCCGCAGAACACCGTACTTGAAACCGTAGACCGTGTAGCGGTAGGCGATATACGCACCAAGCTGCGCGATATGCTGGGCTGTTTCTTATTTAAGGGCGAAGATGTATTTAAGAAAGTGAAAGTGCTTAGCGGTGGAGAGAAAGGCCGCCTGGCGCTTTGCAAAATGATACTGGAGCCGCGTAACTTTCTGGTACTGGATGAGCCTACGAACCACCTTGATATAATGAGCAAGGAGATTCTGAAAAACGCTATCAAGCAGTTTGAAGGTACCGTTATTATTGTAAGCCACGACCGTGATTTTCTGCACGACCTTACCACCAAAACATTTGAGTTTACCAAAGATGGTATTAAAGAGCACATTGGCGATATAAACGATTTCTTAGAGAAGAAACAGGTAGAGGATATGCGCCTTTTAGCCAAAAAAGACGAAGTAAAGAAGCCGGAAGTAAAAGTGCAGAAGGCAGAGGAGAAAAAACCAGACCCCGGTAAAGACCTGAAAAAGATAAAAGCGGATATAGAGAAGAGCGAGAAGAAGATAGCCGAACTGGAAGGGCAGATAGCCGCATTAGACAAGAAATTACAGGACAGCAACCAGTTTGCCGAACTAAACAAAGACCCTAACTTTTTCAGCAACTACGAAAGCCTGAAAAAACAACTGGAAGCCGAAATGGCTAACTGGGAGAAGTTGAGTGAGCAGGTGTAAAAGCAAAACACCTTATACATAAAACGCCGGGGTATAATGCCCCGGCGTTTTTATTTTTTACCCCTCATAGTGATCCAACCTTAAACCGGCTCCGTAATTGTATTTATTACATAACCAGACTAAAAATGAAAAGCAATACAATAACGGCACCCCCTTTAATGTGCCGTACAATAACAGAATGTGTACTATGGTAATAGCACAACGGATGGCCCTGTTAACCGGATATGTGGAACAACCCGGTTGCAGGCCTCCGGAGGTGCAATAAAATGAGTAACCGGAAAAATTATGTTCCGGTGATCCGGTCATGGAAAAACACCGTAGATGAAGGAACTAAGGTGATCGTTCTTTTTCTTTCCATAATGTGGGTTAAATAGGCCGGGGAGGAGTCAGTGTTTTTTTCTTCCTCTCCGGCCAACCATCCCGCTTTGGTTAGCAAACAGAACTTATATTTGAACGTAATAACCCCGTTTCTGGACCAATCGAAAAAATACACCGAGGAGTTCCTCTACTCCGGCCTTCGCAGCAAAAGCAAGAAGGCGTTTGAGTACCTGTACGATAACTACAGCCCAGCTCTGTTTGGTGTTATTTACAATATCCTTCAAAACGAAGAAGCAAGCAACGATGCGCTGCAAGAGGTGTTTGTAAAAATATGGAACAACTTTGATAGCTACGACCCGGAGCGCTCCAGGTTATATACCTGGATGATGAACATAGCGCGTAACCATGCTATTGATAAGCTGCGCTCTAAGGCCATGAAGGGTGACCGCGAGCTTAAAAACGATAAAGAATTTGTAAAAGCAGCCTCTGGCACCGCTACTACTTTTGTAGATGGTATTGGCGTGCACAAACTGGTAGATGATTTAGAAAAAGAGCAGAAAGAAGTAATAAACCTGCTGTACTTTCAGGGGTTTACCCAAAGCGAAGCCGCCGAGGAGTTAAACATACCATTGGGTACAGTAAAGAGCAGAGTACGCTTGGCAATGAATAAACTACGTAAACATTTTATTTAAAAACAGTGGATGCAAATCAACTCATAGAATCCGGTTCGCTCGAACTTTATGTGATGGGCGCGCTACCTGCCGAAGAAATGCGGCAGATAGATGAACTGCGCAAACACAATAAGGAAGTAAACCTCGAAATCTTCCGTATTGAGAATGCGCTGGAAGAGTTTGCATTTGCACAGGCCCGTAAGCCAAAACCCGAACTAAAAGAAGAGATAGCCCAACGTATAGGCCTGGGTATAGAATTAGATTTAGAGCAGGAAGACATAAAGAGCATTATAGTACACCTGCGCCCGCTGCTGCGCTTTGCGGCTGTAGCCAGCGTAGCGATTATTGCCATACTGGCGGGTACCAGTACTTACTTTTACTACCAGTTCAATTCGGCCAGCAATAAGCTGGCACAGCTAAAACAACAACAAACCGTACTGGCCGAACAAACCCGGCTGGTAAGCAGCGAAAACGAGGCTATTAAAGGTCAGCTTGCCATAATAAGCAACCCGGCCAACCAGCAAATTGTACTGAAAGGACAAGCCATTGCACCAACAGCAACTGCTATAGTTTATTGGAACAAAACAACCGGTAGTGCATACATTAATTGTAGCGGCCTGCCTGCTACCAGCGCAAACGAACAATATCAACTTTGGGCTATTGTAAATGGCACACCGGTAGATATGGGCGTGCTGGATAAAAACTGTAGCATAGCGCAAATGAAAACCATTACCGGTGCCGCTGCCTTTGCTATTACCCTGGAACCACTGGGCGGCAAGCCAACCCCAACACTTGAAAAGATGTATGTATTAGGTAACGTTTAGCACGGTTGCTAAGCGCTGCCGCTTTTGCGGCGCATGCGTATGTTTATTACCTCTACCAGTAGCGAGAAGATGACAGCTACATAGATAAAGGCTTTGTTCACGTGTATATCAAAACCCTCCAGTATCAGCGTAAAGCCAATCAGTATTAAAAATGAGAGGGCCAGCATTTGCAGCGTGGGGTATTTGTTTATAAGGTCGCTTATTGCGCCGCTAAATTGCATCATCACAATTATCGAAACAATTACCGCGGCTATCATCACCATTATCTCGTGAGAAAGGCCAATAGCTGTCAATATTGAGTCGAATGAGAATACAATATCTATCAGTATTATCTGTGTAACTACGGCAGAAAATACCGCTCCGGCGGTTTTAATCACTTTCTCTTCCTGCGGGCCACCTACTTTCTCATGTATCTCCGAGGTAGATTTGGCAATCAGAAACAAACCACCTACCATCAGTATCAGGTCCTTTACACTTATAGCAGCGGCAGCACCGGCATCGTGCACACCCATTTGTTTCAGCAGGCCTTCAATTGGCAAGGTAAACACCGGCTCGGTAAGGCCAATAATGTAGCCCAGAAAAAACAGCAGGATAACACGCACCACCAATGCGCCAAGCAAACCAATGTTACGGGCCTTTTTTTGTTGCTCCTTAGGCAGCTTGTTGGCTACCAGCGAAATAAAAATTACGTTGTCTACACCCAGTACAATCTCTAAAAATGTTAGTGTAAGCAGGCTCACCCAGGCGGCGGGGTGCAAAAATATTTCTATACTATAATCCATAAGTGGGGCGAAAATATAAAAAGTAGTCTTTCTACGCGGTATGCTCTTTATACTGGGTATATACCAATGCAGCCCCCAGGCACAATATGGCCCCTACTACGCCACTAAGCCGCAGGCCAAGGTCGTTACCAGGGTCTTTACCATATAAGGTAAGCATGGCAAATACCATAATACCCAGCGTTTGCCCAAATTTTTGAAACAGCGCCCGCATACCAAAGTACATACCCTCGTTATTCTGTCCGGTGCGTTTAGTATCGGCATGGGCTATATCGGCTATTACCGTATTGGGCAGTATACCAATAAATGAATCAGGCACACCAAACACCACCATCAGCATTACACCTTGTAGAAACATACTGAACGGAAAAAGCCCCAGATTACTGATACAGGCAAACACCACCACCATTGCCAGAAAACACAGTATCATCATTTTCTTTTTGCTGAACCGCCTTTCGGCAATGTTAACCACCGGATAAAAAATAAGTGTAACCACTACCATTACCCCCATTAGCAAGGTGCCGGTACTCTCTTCCAGCAACAGCAGCGATTTGGTGTAATACATCAGCCCGGTAGTAATAATACCAATGCTCATAAAGTAAGCACTATCGGTTATGGCAAACACTACAAAGTTACGGTTGCGCAAGGCTTTGGAAAGCGAGGTGAGGATAGATTCATCGTTATTGGCCGGTTTGCAGTATTGCCGCTCATTAATGGCAAATGCCGGTAGTGCCATGGCTACAGCACCTATTACATTCATTAGTATAATAGCATACTGCAGGCTTTGCATACGGCTGGTGGTGCCAATGGTGGCTTCAAAAAAATCGGCAAACATGGGTGTAACGGCACTAAAAGCTGCGCCGATGATAAAGCCGGTTGATTGGGCTGTGCTCAGGTGCATTTTACCCCCCTCGTAGTGGCCCAGTTCGGCAATAAGCGCATTGTGCGGTATTACGTACATGCCAAAAAAGAAATAGTAAAACAACTGTACCCCGCTAAGCCACACAATATTACTGGCGCTTTCGCTGTGTACCGGTGGAAAAAACAGCAGTACAGCAAAAATACTCATAGGCACTACCGACCAACGCATAAGCGGTATGCGGCGGCCCAGCGGGTTTTTGCTTTTGTCGCTCCACTGGGCTATCAGCGGATCTACCACAGCATCAAACAAACGGCCGCCGGCCAGTATAAGGGCTATTATATTAAACACACCCAGGTAAGCAGTTTGCGATACCAGATTTTGCATGCCCGAGTTAGTGGGCGGCAAATAAAAATACAGCAGATAAACGGTAATGATATTTATAGACAAGCTCCAGCCAAAACCGCCAATGCCGTAGTAAATCAGCTTTCTTAAAGGTATCCTCTCCAGAGGGTGATGCATGGGTGTAAGTTATAAATTATATGCCCGCTTGTATGGCACACAGACATTGGGGTTTGTTGCACTACACTACAAAAACAAAGTAGTTATTTTTCGGTTCTTGTAATAAGGGCTTATTTTTAAGCCAAACATTTACACATGAAAAAAAATTTCAGCCCCCTGTTATTTGTGTTGGCCTTACTGGTTGGCAACAGCGCTTGGGCACAGTCCGGCGCCGATAACAGCAACCAGTTTGTTGCAGCATTGGGCAAAGAACCTACCAGTACAGAAATAAGTACCATCATATCATTGTACAAACTGGATGCGGTTAACGATGCTCACTATGTTTCAAAAAACGGGGTAGAGTTGTTGTTGCATAAGGGCAAGGTTACAGATGTGCAATTATTTGGTAAAAGCGCGGTGCACGGTTCTTTTACCGGTGCTTTACCCAACGGTTTAAAATTTGGTATGAGCAGCAGTACAGTTAAAGGCCTGCTGGGCAAACCAAAGGTTAGCTACAACAACGGTTACAGCGAGTTTGAGTTTCCGGCATATATAGTTACCTGTTGGTATGATGGGGGCATGCTTAGCCAGGTTGGTTTAACCGGCAGATAAAATTCAGGCATGTACAGAGTGTTATTATCAATTACAATCGTAATGTTGCTGGGCATTGCGGGCTGCAAGCAAATAGATAAGCTTACACAGTTCAATATGGACTATGAAAGCGATATTACCTACAGTGCCGGTTTTCCGGTTAACCTGCCCTTTAATATTGCTACGCCCGATGTGGCTACTAACTCTGAAAGCGAGTTTGCTATTAATGATACCCGCAAAGATCTGATTGAGAGCATCCGGCTAACGCAAGCAAAACTTACCATTACCTCGCCAGCAGGTAAAACTTTTTCTTTTCTTAAAGATGTTCGGGTGTATATATCGGCACCTAACCTGCCCGAGGTAGAAATAGCCAACAAGCTGAACATAGATAACAGTATAGGCAACGAAATTCAATTAGATATTACCGGCACCGAATTGCAGGAATACATTAAGGCCGAAAAATTTAACCTGCGCGTAGCAAGCACTACCGATGAGGTACTAACCTCTCAGGTAAATGTGCATGTGTTCTCTAATTTTTTTGTAGATGCTAAAATACTGGGCATTTAAGCGGTAACTATTAAATAAAAAAAGCCCTGCGCATCCACTCGCAGGGCTTAAGGGCAACAAAAAAGAAAAAAAGGTAGTACCTGGCCTGTACCTCGGGGCCCGTGCAGATTCGCCGGCCGCCCGGTACTCATCCCCGCAGTACAGCTCCAGGGTTTAAAACAGGGTAGGTTGTGCGTATAAATTGCGTTTCTGCAATTCGTTTTGCAGCTTCTTCATCAGGTCGGGTAGTTTAAGGTCGTAAAACATACCAGAGTTAAGCAAGCCTTGCAGTTCATCATTATTTAGTGTGGCCAGGTAATCGTTTACTGTTTTCTTAGGTCCGTTAATGCGGTTATATTTTAAAAGGTTCATGGCTATATATTTTTGGTTATTTCTATCTGGTAATTATTAGTTGGTAGTTCTGCGGCTTAGTGGTGTTACTTTATCTACAAACAGCAAGGCGTGGCGTGTAAACGGTTGCAGGTTTCCGCTTTCATCTTCATAGTAAGGCAGGTCCATTTCTATATTTTGTGCTTCAAACACCTGGGTAGTACCAAACAGGTCTATCAGATTTATGCTGGCCGGAACCTGGTGTGGCTGTACAAACAGCTCCTCTATACGCCATAGTATCTCTACACCTTGCTTACTGCCGCTTAACAGCATTTGCAGGTCGTGGCGGCCTATTACGTATTGTGTTTCTAAAAACTTTCCCTCCTGAAAAATGAAACCAAACAGGTAAATCTCTTCGCGGCTTAAAAACGAAATCTCGTTTACGTATATCTCTGTTTTTGCCAGTGTGCCGGTGTTGTTGGTATTGTTCATGGCCTTGTTTGTTTTGATTGATAAAACAAAAATGCAGGCACGCTGCGCAGCCTATTTGCGCAGCCAAAAAATAATTGCAACTTGCATGGCAGGAGCAGCCATTGCCCATGTTAACCAATACAAACCATGCCATTAAACCGCGATGCATACAGCCGCTACCGGCTAATAGATATACGCCTACGCAAAAAGCCCTACCCTACGCTGGAGCAACTGATAGACTACCTGAGCGAAAACCTGGATAAGCGTATCTCTAAACGCACCGTACAGCTCGATTTGCAGGAAATGCGCTACAGCCAGGCGCTTAACTTCAGCGCACCTATTATGTATGATAAGCGCGAGCGTACTTATCGGTACGCCGATCCTGATTTTTCAATCAGCAACCTGCCGGTGTCGCCCGATGAACTGCACGGACTGGAGTTTGCCATTAGCATACTGGACCAGTTTAAACACCTGCCCGCCATTAAAGAGTTTGAAGAAGCTATACAGCGTATAGCCAGCACCGTAAAAATTAATAAAGAAGCCCGCGGCGAAGCCGACTATATACAGTTTGAAAAGCCATTTGTAATTAAAGGTGTGGAATATATTGAACCGATACTTAAAGCCATTTCAGAGCGCAGGGTTATAAAATTTACCTACCAGAAACACGGCAGCGACGAAACAAGCGAAAACCTGCTGGAGCCCTACCTTATAAAGGAGGCTAAAAACTTTTGGTACGTAATAGGTAAGCGGACCAATAAAAAAGAACAGAAGATACTGACCTTTGCGCTGGACCGGATACAAAACATTCAGCTAACCGAAGAAACCTTCAGCGAGGGCGATATCGACAAAAAGAATTTCTTTAAAAACGTAGTGGGGGTAAGCCTTGGCGAAGGACAAACCGAGAAAGTAATACTATCGTTTGCGCCGGTACAGGGTAAGTATATTAAAACCGTACCCATACACCACTCGCAGCAGGTGCTTAAAGAAAGCAAAAGTGAGCTTCGTATAGGCCTGGAAGTAGTAATAAACCACGAGCTGAAGATGCAGCTACTAAGCTATGGCAGTAATGTGCAGGTAATACAACCTAAAAAGCTGGCCGAAGAGATAAAGGAAACGGCAAAGCAGATGATTAAACTGTATGCTTAATAAGCATGTTTTCGAAGATTTTAAAAACTTAGGAAGTCTTAATGTAGCTTAGCACCGAAATGGAATACACCGATTTAGAAATACTGTACGAAGACAACCACCTGATAGCTGTAAACAAGCCATCGGGTGTATTAGTGCAACCCGATAAAGGTGGCGATAAAGCGTTGGAGCAATTACTTAAAGAATATATAGCCCACAAGTACAACAAGCCGGGCGAGGTATTTTTAGGTGTGTGCCACCGCATAGACAGACCCGTGAGTGGCGTGGTAATTTTTGCCCGTACCAGCAAGGCGCTGGTGCGTATGAACGAGATGTTTAAAACCAAAGAGGTAAAAAAAACCTACTGGGCTGTAGTGGCTACCATACCCGAACAGCTAAGTGGCCACCTGGTGCACTGGCTGAAAAAGAACGAACAGAAAAACATGTCGCACGCCTATGATACCGAGGTAAAAGGCAGCAGCCGCAGCGAACTGGACTATAAATGGCTAAAGAGTATAGACCGGTACCACCTGCTGGAGGTAAACCCGCACACCGGCCGCCATCATCAAATAAGGCTACAGCTATCTAAAATAGGTTGCCCTATTAAAGGTGATGTAAAGTATGGATCTAAACGTACCAACCCCGATGGGCGCATACACCTGCACGCCCGCAAAGCCGAGTTTATGCACCCGGTAAAAAAAGAACCGGTAAGCATTACCGCACCCGTACCCGATGAGGTAGTGTGGAAAGCCTTTGGTATGTAAAAAGCTATTAATAATGCAACTCGCCCATCAGGTTGCCATTATCGCTACGCTTGTTTTTGGGTTGTTTCTTCTTTTTAACCGGTTGGGTTACAGCTGTAGTATCGGTGCACATTACTTTGCCTTTAATAAGCTCAGGCATTGGGTAAGCTACTGCACCCATCATAATTTCGGGCGGTGCAACCACGGCCGTATCCACCACTGGCGCTATGGTGGTATCTCCCACTACCACCATCTCTACTTCGCCCACGGTAGCTGTATTTACTATTGAGATGTCCTCTATAAAATCTGTCAGAAAGGTATTGTTGATTTGGGTGGTATCGGCCATAGCTGTATCTACCATTAAAGTAACCGATGCCGTGTCAGCCATATCGGCAACATACCGGTTAAACACTACGGTATCGCCTTTGGCATTGGTACAACTAAAAAACGATGAGAACGTAATAAACAATGCCGCTGCAAACAGCAACCGCATACCGGGGCGGCGCGAAACATCGTGCAGGTTTATCTTCAACTCGTACGGCGATAGCTGTGATGCGCGAAAACGGCCACAGGTTTTTTCTTCTTTCTTCTGCTCCAGGTAGTTTATTACCTCTTCATCGCTCATGGCAGAAAAATCTACCACTACCTTTGAGCATACTTTACAAAAAGCCCCCTGTTGTTCGGGGTTCATATCGTTCCAGTTTTCGTGGCAGGGCTTCGGGATGGATATGCGCATAGTACCTTGTTTCTACAAGGATGCAGAACCAGGAAAAATGCATAACGACTAAACTACTTTACTAAGCGTTTATATTGCAGCCACCACACTAATCTCCACCCGCGCATCTTTAGGCAGGCGCGATACTTCTACCGTTTCGCGGGCCGGGTAGTTGCCCGTAAAGTACGATGCATAAACCGTGTTTACATTGGCAAAGTCGTCCATGCTTTTTAAAAAGATGGTGGTTTTAACTACAGCCTCCAATGTGGTACCGGCTGCGGTTAGTATGGCTTGCAGGTTTTTCATCACCTGGTGTGTTTCGGCTTCTATACCATCGGTTATCAGCGTACCGGTGTGGGGGTTTAAAGGTATCTGCCCCGATACAAACAACAGGTTACCGGTTTTTACAGCTTGCGAGTAAGGGCCTATAGCAGCAGGGGCTTTGGTAGTTTCAATTATATTTTTTTGCATAGAGAAGAAAAATTATTTTGCATTCGAAACTAATAATAAGGGCGAAAACACCGATGTAGCCTATTTTACTATGCGCATACTTGTAACAGGAGAACAGAACCGTGCCGATGAACTACGCCACCGGTTGGCTACTATAGAAGGGCTGGAGATAGACTATACCGATGGAGATGATGACGAAGATTACTACCAGTACGATTGCATTTTCGATCTGAATTTTGACGATGATACCAGCAACCTGGCTATTTATGCCGGCCTGCGCGATGTGCCCGTGTTTGTAAACGCTGTTAAGCTTAGCCTGAACGAGGCGGTGTATATAAGCGGCGAAAAAATTAAATGCCAGCTGTATGGTATTAATGCCCTACCCGGCTTTTTAAGCCAAAGCAAATGGGAGGTAAGCCTGCACCGTAAATTTCAGATGCCTGAACTGGAGGCGTTGATGAAAAATTTTGGTATAGATTTTCTGCCGGTAGAAGACCGTGTGGGGCTGGTAAAACCGCGTATCATATTTATGATAATAAACGAGGCCTGCTACACCCTGCAGGAAGGTACCGCCGGCATACAGGATATTGATACGGCCATGAAACTGGGTACCAATTATCCTTTCGGCCCGTTTGAGTGGTGCGATAAAATTGGTATAACGGCTGTATTTGAAACCCTGGCCGCTTTGTATGAAGACACTAAAGACGAGCGCTATAAAGTATGTCCGTTATTAAAAACAAAATACCTGCGCAACGAAACCTTTTATAAAGTTGCCAAAGAAAATAAAGCCAAAAAAGGTGCCGATGACCTTAGTGGTGATGGATGGATTGGTTAATTTGAAAAGTACCTATACCTTTAGTGAATATGAACAAACTGCTCGTATATGCCGACCAAACCAGCAACCGCCTCAAGTACATTCTGGATTTGATGCTGACTGACCTGCTTGGGTTAAATTACGAGTTAACTACCGACAAGGTGCGTTTTTCCGGTAGTACCTCTCCCAGGCTATCGTATGGTAAACAGCCGGTGGCAGATGAAATTTTTATAGGTGCCGCCGATCTGTTGTTTGAAATAGCCAACCGCCCGCAGCCCATTAGCTTTTGCGAGCAAGACCGCATTAAAGGTTTATATCCCGTAGCGGCACCATCAGCTATCAATTTCGATATTTTTGCATCTGCTTTTTTTCTGGTTACCCGTTACGAAGAACATTTTCCGGGTCACCGCGATAAATATGATCGGTTTCGCCCCAGTTCTAGTATGAATGCAAAAGGTGGCTACCTGGATAGGCCCATGGTAAATTACTATGCTATTGAGCTACGTAAAATTCTTTCTGCCAGGTACCCGGCTTTAAAGTTTGCAAACAAGCCATTTGAGTACATACCCACTTTTGATATTGACATGGCATACTCATATAAGCACAAGGGCTTTTTTAAAAATGCCGGCGGTTTTGTTCGTTCGTTTGTGCTTTCCGATTTCAGAGAAATGCGTGAACGCGCCAGTGTTTTACTGGGCCGCAGGAAAGATCCTTTCGATACATTCGACTACCTGTTGCAGGTTTGTAAAGAGAATTCATTACGAAGTATCTTTTTCTTTTTGCTGGGCGATGAATCCCGCTTCGACAAGAATATTTCATTCGATAACGAGGCTTTCCGCGATTTGATACGCTCCATCTCCGGGGAGGCAGAAGTAGGTATTCATCTCTCATACAAAAGCCATGTATCCAGCGGGCGCAGCCGTATGGAAATACAGCGGCTTGAAAAAATTATAGATGCACCGGTAACCCGCAACCGTTTCCATTATCTGCGTTTCAAATTCCCCGATACTTTTCACCGCCTGGTAAATATTGGCATTAAAGAAGACTACTCTATGGGTTATGCCTCGCGTAATGGTTTCCGCGCAGGTATCAGTAGCCCTTTTTATTTTTTCGATATCCGTAAAAATGTAGTTACCGACCTTAAGATAGTGCCGTTTGCATTTATGGACAGCACGTTTGCACACTACCAGAAAACCGACCCCGAAACAGCACTGAATGAAATACGCCAGCTAATGCGTTATGTGTACGAAACCGGCGGGCCGTTTTATGGCTTATGGCACAATAGTTCGTTTACCAATGTGGGCGAATGGAAAGGCTATCAACACGTTTTTGAAACGGTAGCAGTAGAAGCCGCCGCCCTAATGCAACAGCAGCCACAATGAAAAAGCCTGTACTGCTTGGCCGGAACGAAATAGATGAGCAAAAATGGAACGCACTCATTTGTTCGTCTGTACATTCGTTACCCTATGCACTTACCTGGTACCTGGATGCCGTTGCGCCTAACTGGAGCGCACTGGTATTAGGCAATTATGAGGCTGTTTTTCCATTACCCTGGTTGCGCAGGTTTGGGGTTAAGTGTATTTACCAGCCTTATTATTGCCAGCAGCTGGGTGTGTTTAGTAAAACCGCCGCCGATAGTAATACGCAGCAATCGTTTTTTGAAGCCTTACAACAGTTTGGGTATGTAAACATTAACCTTAACCCTGCTGTACAGACCATAACCGGTAGCTATAAACTGCAAACCAAAAAGAACCTGTTGTTGCAGCTGACTAATAGCTACCATACACTACGTAACGCTTACTCGGAAAACCACCGGCGTAACATAGCAAAGGCCGGAAAAAACGGATTGCAGTTTATCTCAGGTGTTGACGTTAAGCAATTTGAGCGGTTTTACCTTAGTAACATCGACCGGAAAAAAGAGAACTTTAAACAACAACACGAAAAGGTATTTAAAGCACTTTGTAAAGC
>CAYREY010000068.1:15338-27486 GCA_964423405.1 uncultured Chitinophaga sp.
AAAAAGAGAACTTTAAACAACAACACGAAAAGGTATTTAAAGCACTTTGTAAAGCGGCCACGGCCCACAATAGCGCCCGCATTGTAGCCGCATCGCTACCCGATGGCACCCTGACTACGGCTGTTATGTTACTACTGCATGGCAACCGCGCCATTAATATTGTCAATGTATCTTCTGCCGAAGGCAAAAAGAACGGCTCGGCACATTTTCTTTTCGATAAGATCATAAGCACTCTTGCTGCAGAAAATCAGAATACAATTCTTGATTTTGAAGGCTCTTCTGTACCCGGCATTGCCCGTTTTTACGAAGGTTTTGGGGCACAGCCCGAGATTTTTTACAACTACCAAACCAGCCTGCTGAAAAAGCTTAGCCAACGTTTTAGCTAAAAAAGCACTCTTAGTTATGTGCTATTTGCCAAAACAGTATATTTATATACTTTTAGCAGTCCTATTGATAAATGCTTTAGCATGAGAAAACTATACACGGTACTATTGGTTATGTTTTGCAGCGCAGGCCTGTTTGCACAGGATATGCACTTTTCGCAATACTACGCATCGCCACTTACGCTTAACCCGGCGCTTACTGCCAATATAAACGGTATGTTTCGTGTAGCGGCCAACTACCGCAACCAGTGGTTTACCATACCTACCCTTAACTCGGTAGCACCTTACCAAACCTACCAGGTTTCTTTCGATGCACCTATACTGCGCGAGCGCCTGGGTAACGATGGTTTTGGTTTTGGTGGCGTATTTTACTGCGATAAAGCCGGCGATGGCGCCCTTACTACCTTTAGTGGCCTGGCCTCTATTGCTTACCATAAAGCCGTTGACCGCTATGGTCGTGGCCGTATATCGCTGGGCCTGCAGGCCGGTGTGGTTAGCAAGCAGGTAAAAATGCAGGACCTTATTTTCGAAAGCCAGCTCGATAATTTTGGCTGGAACACCTCCCTTTCTAACGGCGAAACCAATTTCACCAACAAAGCCATTTTATATGCCGATGTACACTTTGGTGCTATGTGGACGCATGCCCCTAAAGATAAATTCCGCTACTACGTAGGCGCTGCAGTAAACCATATACCTGGTATTGCACAAAAAGGCCCGGTAGAGTCTTTCCTGAATGATTCGAGAAACCGCGTTCGCGCACTTTACAAGGTAAACGCGGGTATGGAGTTTTTCCTAAACAGCGATTACTCGTTCAGCCTTACACCTACCTTTTTGTTTATGTTGCAGGGCAATGCCCAGCAGTACAACTTCGGGCTGGGGCTTAACTATTGGGTAAATGATGATGTAGCTGTGTTTGGTGGTGCTTTTTACCGCGTACGCGATGCTGTTATACTTAACGTAGGTGCCGAGTTTTACAATGTACGCCTGGGTGTAAGTTACGATGTAAACCACAGCAACCTGCGCTCGGCAACCCGCGCACAGGGCGGCCTGGAAGTTTCGGCTATTTATATTTTTAAGAAAGAAAGGCCACAGGCCATTCAGTACGAGAAGTACTGCCCTAACTTTTAATTACTCCTTCACTATAAAAATACTGTACCTCACCCCCGGTACAATGGCACACGTTGTAAGAACATTTAAGGCACCTTACTTAAGTGTACCTTACTGTATGTGCACCATTAGCTAACCCGCGAGCTGCAACCTGTAGGTAACTACAGGCTAAAGGTTTATGTTCTTTCTATAAATTAATACTCGGCACATTCAGGTGTTAAAAGGCCTTTACACAAACAGTACAATTTGTTAAGGTATTCTTTACATTTATCTGTCGGGTTAATCAGAAGGGAGCTGATACCGGCAAAACAACTAAAAGCATATTTTAATCGTCATTTACATATAGCATTATCTTACTCACTACTATGAACCGTGTTTTTACTAAAGTACTAGGCTTTGTTACGCTGTTGCTAACCATTATACAAGCTGCACAGGCGCAACCTGGTTGCCCGTCTGTTAATGCAGGCACCGATGTTTCGCTGCCTTGTGGTGTTAATTGTGCCAACCTTACAGCCAATTATTTTCAGGCCGGCGCTACCACCAGCTATACGGTTGGTTCTATACCCTATGCTCCGCCATTTGCATTTACAGGCGGCACCCAGCTTTTCATTAACGATGATGATATCTGGAGCGATGTAATTACGCTGCCTTTTACGTTCTGCTTTTATGGCAACTCATTTACACAGGCTGTTATTGGTGCCAATGGGCTTATCTCGTTTGATATAGCCGAAGCCCTGCAGTATTGCGAGTGGAGTTATACCGCCCCAATACCAACCCCTGGCCCACCATCGGGGGGTATCTACAACAACTCTATAAACGGAGCATATCACGATATAGACCCTTCAGTTTTTTCATTCTCTTGTTTCTGTAACCCTGCCGATATAAACTACGCAGTGGTAGGTTCGGCACCCTGCCGTACGTTTGTTGTAAATTTCCGCAACGTGCCGCATTTTAGTTGTAACAACCTGCAAACCACACAACAGATAGTTTTATACGAAACAACCAATGTGGTTGAAGTATACATACAAAACAAACCAACCTGCGCCACCTGGAATGACGGTAATGCTGTAATAGGCCTGCAAAACAGCGATGGAACACAGGGCATAACCCCACCCAACCGTAACACCGGCCCCTGGACCGCCAGTAACGAGGCCTGGCGTTTTACACCAAACGGCGCATCTATAGTAACGGTAGATTGGTTTCAGGGGGCTACACAAATTGGTACCGGAGCTTCTGTGAGCGTATGCCCTACAAGTGGTTCTAACACCTATACAGCGCGTGCCACCTACCTGCCCTGCTCGGGCGGCACACCGGTTGTAGTATCCGATAACGTTGTTGTTACAGTAGCCGGCTCTTTACAAATGGCCATCGATTCATCGCGCGATGTAACCTGCTTTGGCGCCAGCAACGGTGCTGCTTATGCCCATGCTACATCTGGCAACGCCGGACTGGCCTATGGCTGGAATGACGGTAACACCAACCTGGTACGTACCGGACTTGCAGCAGGTACGTATGTATTTTCTGCCACCGATGCATCGGGTTGTGTACGCCGCGATACGGTTGTTATTACCCAACCTACCCAAATTACACCATCGGTACCTAACGTTAACCAAACTACCTGCTCGGGTACCGGTACCGGTATATTGTATGCCAATAGCGGCGGCGGCACGCCTCCTTACACTTATAACTGGAACTCTACCCCGGCGCAAACCGATTCGGTACTGGATGGTATTAACGCCGGCAGCTATGTGGTTACAGTAACCGATAGCCGCAACTGCACAGCCACGGCCAGTGGTACGTTAACCATTACAGCAGGGGCTAACAACACAGCATTCAGCGCACCGGTTATCACCAATGTTTCGTGCAGTAATAACAATACCGGTAGTATTACCGTTTCGGCTACCGGTGGTAGTGGCACCTTTACCTATGCCTGGAGCAACCAGCAAACAGGTGCTACCATTAGCAACCTGGCAGCCGGCCAGTATTGCGTTACTGCCAACGATGGCACTGGTTGTACAGCCACTGCCTGTTACAATGTAAGCCAGTCGCCACCGGTAACCATCAATCAACCCGCTATTACCAACCCCACCTGTAATGGCACTACAGATGGCGCTGTAACAGCCAACGTAACCGGAGGCAATACACCATACACCTATAACTGGAACAGGCCTTCGGATAACCAGACCTACACCGGACAAACCATTAACGGCCTGCGTAGCGATACGTATAACCTGACTGTAACCGATGGTAGCGGATGTACCGCAACTGCCACCTATACACTTACCGAGGCTTCGCCGGTTGTTATAAATCAGCCGGTACTGGTTACACCATTATGTAATGGTGCTACAACCGGCTCTATTAATGCGGTAGCCGGCGGCGGTACCGGTAACTTTAGCTATAGCTGGGTTAAGCAGGTTACCAACCAAACCTACACCGGACAAACCATAACCAACCTATCTGCGGGCACCTACGATCTTACCGTTACCGATGGATCGGGTTGTACTGCCAGCAACACCTATACATTAACCGAACCGGACGCACTGGTGTTTAACACACCGGTAATTATTAATAATGGCTGCTCATCATCGGTAGGTGGTTCTATCACCGCCAATGCCGGTGGCGGCACACCGGGCTACACCTATAACTGGGTGCAACAATCAAACAACCAGGGCTACACCGGACAAACCATTAACAACCTGAATGCCGATGATTATGCCGTAACCGTAACCGACCTTAACGGTTGCACGGCTACGGATGTATATACCGTTACGTCTGTAACACCACTTACATTTACACAGGCGCAAACAGAGGTAAGCTGCGCCGGCGGAAACGATGGTACGGCTTCCATTACAGTTACATCGGGCACAACACCTTATGCCTATAACTGGAACAACAACGGCCCTGTAGCCACCGGCACACTGGGTGGCTTACCGGCAGGTGCGGCAACGGTAGTTATAAACGATGCCAACTGCTCTGCTACCGCTACATTTACTATTACCGAACCTACACCGGTACAGGTTAATCAGTTATCGCAAACCGATGTGTTATGCAATGGTGGTAACAATGGTGCGGTTACGGTAGGCGCAACCGGTGGTACACCGGGCGGCGGCAGCGGCTATATTTTTAGCTGGAGCACAACACCTGCACAAACCGGACCTACTGCAACCGGGCTAACCGCCGGCCCTGTAACCGTTACAGTAACCGATGGCAACAACTGTAGCATTACAGCTTCTTACACAATTGCAGAACCTACCGCGTTAAGCGCAACGGCATCTTCTACCAACGTTAGCTGCTTTGGTGGTAGTAACGGTAGTATTGCAGTAACAGTTAGCGGCGGTACTTTATCTTACACCTACCTGTGGGATGACCCCGGCAACCAAACCACCGCCAGCGTACAGGGTGTGCCGGCCGGTACATATCATGTGCTGATAACCGATGGTAATAACTGTACTATTAATGCCGCTACGGTTGTAACCGAGCCTGCCGATATTATTGTAAATACAAGTGCCACAGCAGTTAAGTGTGTAGGCTCATCAGATGGTACTATTACTGTTCTGGCAATAGGTGGTACTCCTCCGTTTAGTTATTCAGCTACTACCGATGGTATTAACTTCATCTACTCTACCGATAGCCTGTTTGAAAACCTGCCCATAGGTTCATATACTATTGAGATAACCGACGGACAAGGATGTACCAGGCCGGCACAGGCTGTAGTGCCTAACGCTACGCTTGATAATTTTGTAACAGCTACCGATTCTACATCCTGCTATGGGCCCGATTACAACGACGGTGCCGTATATGTGCAAACCCTTACACCACAAAATGGCCCCTACCAGTACAGTTTAGATAATGGTATACCGCAATTATCAGGCGATTTTTACTATGTGTCGGCCGGACAACACACCATTACAGCTACCAGCTACAATAACTGTGTAACCACCATACCGGTACTGGTATTAGAGCCACTACCTATTGTGGTAGATGTAGTACCCGATACGGTGTATCTGCCATTGGGCCAGGGCCAGCAGGTACAGGTAAATTACCTGAACGCCAACGGTGTGGTTACCTATAACTGGACTGCGCAGGATGGCCTTAGCTGTATAGATTGCCCCGACCCGGTGGTTAGCCCTTACATCAGCCAGGATTACGTTATTACCGTAAGCACCGTAAATGGCTCGGCTACCTGCTATGGTTCTGCCACATTACATGCCGAAGTTACAAGGCCAGAACCGGTGTTTATACCTAACGCGTTTTCACCCAACGGCGATGGCAATAACGATGTGTTTCAGATTTATGGACAAAGCATTAAAACCATTAGCCTGAAAGTATTTAACCGCTGGGGCGAAATGGTGTTTACCAGCAACAACCAATTCGATAGCTGGGATGGTACCTTTAAAGGCCAGCAGCAAATGCCGGCAGTGTTTACTTACACGGCCCAGGTTACTTTCCTTAATAACGAAAAGAGTGAGCTGAAAGGAACTGTTACACTTATCCGCTAAACATATTTGTATTATAAACAGAAAGGCCATTAGTATTACTAATGGCCTTTCTGTTTATAATAACCTGTTGTATTTATAATGCTTCTTTCGAAACTATGATGCCATCTTCATCGGCGTATAAAAACTCGCCGGGTACAAAATCTACTCCGGCAAAACGCACGGGTATATTCTGCTGGCCTTCGTTACGCTTATTACTTTTTAAAGGTATAGTGGCCAAAGCCTTTACACCCAATTGCAAAGTTGCCATAGCAGCACTATCGCGTATGCAGCCATAAATTACTATACCATTCCATTTGTTTTTTACACCCAGTTCGCCCAGCATATCGCCCAGCAGTGCACAGCGCATACTGCCACCTCCGTCTACCACCAGCACCTTGCCCTCGCCGTTTTGCTCCAGCGCTTTGCGCACCAGGCTGTTATCTTCAAAACATTTTACGGTTTCTATTTGCCCGTGAAACAATTTGGCCCCGCCATAATCTTTAAAAGTAAGTGGTTCGGCCACCCGCACTTTATCGGGGTGGTTATCGCATAGGTCGGTAGTTAGTAACGACATGGTTTATTCAATTTTGATTTTCTGATTTTTCCTTCTTTATTTTTCCAATCGCAGACTGTCAACCTGCATTTACGGTGTGCCGGTTTTCAGCCCCGGAAATTTCATCTTTAGGCTTTCGAGGGTACTCACCACCTCTTTAGCTATCAGGTATTCTTTATACCAGTTTTGGTCGGCTGGTATAATATTCCATTTGGCAGCTTCGCTACAATACTCAAAAGCATCCTCATAGGCGCGCATATACTCGTTCCAGTATTCGCGTTCTTTCAGGTCGCTATCGTTATGCTTCCACATTTTCGTGGGGTCGCTTAAGCGTTCCTGCAGGCGCACCAGTTGTTCATCTTTACTTACGTGCAAATAAAACTTAAGCACCACGGTACCACTTTCTGTAAGCAGCTTTTCGAAGTTATTGATATGTGCATGGCGTTGCTTAATGGTTTTATCATCTACCCAGTTGTGTACGCGTTGTATCACCACATCTTCGTAATGCGAGCGGTTGAAAATAGTGATCATCCCTTTCTCGGGTACCTGCTGGTGCACACGCCACAAAAAGTCGTGTTTCATCTCCAGCTCGGTAGGCTTTTTAAACGGCACCACTCTACAACCCATCGGGTTTACTGCATCAAACACATTTTTTGCCACCCCATCTTTACCCGAAGCATCCATGCCCTGTAACACCACCAGTACGGCATGTTTGCTTTCGGCGTACAGCAGGTTTTGCAATTCTTCCAGCTTAAACTTAAGCTTTACCGTTTCTTTTTTAATAGCCTCTTTGTTCAGTTTTTTAGGGGCGCGGGTATCTGTTTTACTCAGTTTTATTTTAGGCATATAGTGTTGGTTTATGAGGTAGTGTTACCGGTATGCAATGTACTAATATCTTCTATCAGGCCGGCAAAGGCAACCCAAATTTCATCGCCGGGCACAGGTGCCGTAATCTGTAAAGGCCCGCCGGTGCCGGGGTGCTGTAGTGTTAACCGGTAAGCGTGCAGGCAAATGGCGTTTTCTTTGTAACTGCGTTTAGCCCCATAATGCGCATCGCCTACTATAGGACAACCCATATGCGATAGCTGTGCCCGTATCTGATGAAACTTGCCGGTTATAAGTTTTACCTGTAGCAGATACCCTTGTGCAGTACTGCCTATAAGCTTGTATTGCAACTCTACCCGCATACTATCCCTCACCTGGTTGTTGTGTATTATAGCTTTGCGCTGTAGGGTATCTTTCACCAGCCAGTTTACAAGTGTTGCATCTGGCATAGGTGGTTCATTTTCTACTATAGCCAGGTATATCTTTTCTATCTCGCGTTTGGCAAATGTATCTACCAGCAGTTTAAGTATGCTTTTCTTTTTTGCCAGCAATACCACACCGCTCACGGGCCTATCGAGCCGGTGGGGCAGGCCTATAAAACACTTATGCGGGTATTTATCGTTACTGCGCACATAGCGTAGGGCCAGGCTTTCCAGCGAGTATTTCAGGTGCGGCTCATACTCTGCTACCAGCCCGTGTGGTTTGTTCACCGCCAGTAGTTGACGGTCTTCGTACAGTACAGGTAAGTCTATTGGTTGTTGCATGGGTTAAACACAACCGTAAAATAAAAAAGAAAAGCGGCAGCAAAGGCATGGCCATAGCAAATAGCAGTATAATTTATTCTTTACTGTTTTTCCAGTTCCTTTAGCTTAGCCTCTGCACTGCTTTTAGCCTGCTTATCGCCGTGCTTTATGGTTAACCGGTAATACTCAATTGCTTTCTTTTTGTTGCCTTTTAGCTCATACGCCCGGGCTATATTATTCAGCACAATAAAATCGGTGCCGTTAATTTTTTCTGCCTTGTGCAGGTACTTAAGGGCTTCGTTATAATCGTTGTTTATAAGGTACACTACAGCCAGGTTCGATAGGCTTTCGGTATGATCGGGATAGTGCTTTATAACAGCCAGCGCAATCCGTTTCATAAACCTCAGCAGCGAATCATTGCCGGTATTATATATCTGCAACTGATAGGTTTGCAGGTTGGTCAGTAAAAACTTCTTTCCGTCGCTTACAGGTTTACTATCTGTCCACAACCACTGGTTGTTAATCTTTACAGAGTAATCTATCGCCCTTTCCAGTTCGGCGGTAAAACGCTCCCAGTCTCCAATTTCGCCGTACATATATACTTTACCAAACCGCAGGTCCAGCCGGTTAGGGTTTCTTACAATTCCCTTTTCAGCATAGCCAAAACCTGTTTTTAATATTCGGGTATCGTAGCCGCTCTGTTCGTACAGGTAGGCATCGGGTGTGCCGCTATTACCTTTTCCCTCTTTGTATAATGCAAAAGCATCGCCATTACCCGGCTCGTTGCCAAGTGCAATTATGGCGTTGCGGCTTTTGTTGGCGTAGTAGTTAAACAGGGCCACATACAATTCGGGGTCGTTCTCACTGGCCGCTTCCCACTCGTTTAATATGCGTTGCTGGGCTGTGGTGTCTTTTGCTTCTTTGGCGGCGGTATATTGTTTTTTAAACGATTGTGCCGTTGCCGGTAGCCACAACAGCATTGATAACAGCACCGGTAGTAGAATAGTTTTCATAGTTAGTGGCCGGATTGTAATGATAGCCGGCCGCACAAAACAACGCTAAAAAACAGTATATATTGCCTACAGCGGGGCAATTGGTTTTCCGTATTATATTCGCGCCCCTTTTTAAAAACACAGGCAACATGGAAAAATATCTATACGGTATCGACTTTGGTACCACCAACTCCGCTATCTGTATTTTCGATACAGAACAAAACATACTGGTAGATACCATTACTGTACCATCGTTGTTGTATTTTACCAACACGCAACAACCCGGCGAACCACTAAAATATACCGTAGGTAAAGCGGCCGTTACACAGTATATAGAAGAGGGCATGAAAGGGCGGTTTATGAAATCGGTGAAACGCATACTGCCCCGCGAAAGCTTTACCGAAACACGGGTGTACAGCCATAAAATGACGGCCCCCGAACTGGTAGCCCTTATACTGAAAGCACTGAAAGAAGAAGCCGATGCCCGCATTGGTTATAACTGTACAAAAGCCGTGGTAGGCCGCCCGGTGTTTTTTGATGATGACGATGAGGGCAAAGATATGCTTGCACAAAAGCGCCTGCTTAAAGCCGTGCAACTGGCGGGCTTTACCGATGTGCGCTTTCAGTACGAGCCCATAGCCGCAGCCTATGCCTACGAAAAAAACATAAGCAAAAAAGAAAAGGTACTGGTAGCCGACCTGGGTGGCGGCACTACCGATTTTACCTTTATAGAGCTGGACCCCAACAGCAAAAAAAACAGCGACCGGCGTAAAGATATTTTTGCCACCGGTGGTATTTACGTTGGCGGCGATAGTTTCGACTCGGCATTTATGCTGGAAAAAATAACACCGCACTTTGGCCGTGGCTTAAAGTACCAGAGTATGCCCGGTAAGTTTCTGGATTTGCCCATGTCGTTATTTACCAATATCTGCTCGTGGGAGAAGATGAACTTTTTTAACGCCTGGAAAATACAACGCGAGATAAGCGGCTTTTATGTATCTACCGGCTACAGCCACCGGTTAAAAAACCTGCAAACCCTTATAGAGCATAACCTGGGTTATCAGTTGTTTCAACAGGTAGAAGAAACCAAGATAACCCTGTCGGATACCGATAGGGCTACGTTTGCTTTTGCAAAGCAGGGCATAGCCATACAGGAAGATGTAACGCTGGCCCAATACAACGGCATTATTAAAACCGATATAGCCAAAATTGAAAAATACCTCGACCGGTTTTTGCTGGAGAAACAGATAAAACCCGATACGGTAGATACACTGTTTTTAACCGGTGGCACCTCGCTGGTTAAAGCCATACAGGAAATGTTTCGGCGTAAGTTCCCTAACAGCAAAATAGATAGCGGCGATAACTTTATAAGCGTGGCCAAAGGCATGGCCTATAGCGGCCATTTGTTTGATAATTAATAGCACCTAAGCGGCTAGCATGGCCGATGCGCTAATAAACTTCAGAACGTCGGGGTTTTAAAAACCATATTAACACGATGTTATTGACTTAAGCACAAACACGACGTAGCGGTCGTCTGTTTGTAGCAAATATACAATGGTATCACCGCACACCGTAGGTGCCGCCTGTTTTGGGCTATTGCTTGTTTATAGCTTTGTCAACTTTTATAAAGTTGACAAAGCTTGAAGAATTACCTGTGCAGAGTATCGATAGGAGACTCTGCGGGAAGTAAACACTCCTAAACACACAAACCCTGCTTTACAAAAACAAACCCATACCGCAATTACAACCCATGCTTACTATTACTTAAACGGCGGGCCGGCAAACTGTACATTTTTTAACTTATACTTTTGTGTAGCAGGGTTGTACTGGTAGTTAATAGTGTAGTCGTACTGATGTGTAAAGCCGTTGCTAAACACCACAAATATAAACGAGGCTGTATCTGGCTCTACCCAACCCATCAGGTTAATGTATATGCGCTGTTTGCGCTGGGTTTGTAACCTTGTTCCTTCCTCTGGCGATACCAGCCTGATAATAGTATGGTTAATAGTGGCTGGTAATTCTATATCCGGAAAATCATCGGCTTGGCCATTTGCGCGCTTACCAAAATAAAGCGTATCAAAACTAGTTCTATTCTGTTCGTTCGCCGCTACTATAAAATCGCCGATGGCCTGTGTATATATAGCAGCCAGACTTGGTTTTACTGCCGGTTTGTTTTGCTGGCAAGCTGCCAGCAGCGGTATCAGCAAAAACAGTATAACCGGCTTTTTCATAGTTTTATAAAGTTACTAATAACAGGAAATATAGGTTGCTTAGCTTATACAAAAGCAGAAAATGTTATTTTATAGATAACGCAGGTTTTAATACTATTAGCTATTTAATTAACTGTGTGGCACTCCCTTGTCTTAGCCGGGTGGCAGAGAACCCGCCGGGACATAACTATGCTCTACTAGGATTTGCTTGCGCAGAGTCCCGAAACGGAGACTCTGCTGGGTGGCGAAAAAGTATAAACGATTTTACGTTTCATAATAGCTATTTACTTGTTAAACACAAAAGCCAGGTCAATAGACTGCAGATTTAAAAGCTTAGATATTCCCGGACTATATACGATCCTACAAAAATCCCTATCATCTTTATATAGAGTCAGAGTTATAATTTCGTTTTCAAACTCTATATACATATTGCACGATTCTATAGCCCCTACTCTATCTGCTATATATCTTGGTTTAGAATTACAAACATATTTTCTAATCTGCATTATTTTGATGCTATCCTTAAATAAGATCTCGCGCTTTACATCAAAACTAAACTCCGCAAATCTTACAGCTTTTGCTTTATGGTCTAAATCACAATGAATAATACCTGAAACTTGCTTTTCGTATTTCCGCCCTTCAAACAAACTAACGACGATCAAAAGCAAAAACAAACATCCAAATATTGTCAAAACAATTGAAACTAAATTTTTCATATACATTATTTTCAGCCGTGGTTGGTGTTTAGCTTCCATACAAATATAAACAGAGCAGCATCACCAACCACTAAGGTACTTTCCCCGGGCAGGGTCTCCGTTTGTGTTCCAGCGGGGTCTCTTAAGCCAGGCCTATGCCAG
>CAYREY010000069.1:0-4003 GCA_964423405.1 uncultured Chitinophaga sp.
GGGTTACCAGCTATGGGGCTATAGCCAAATACCTGGGTAGCGGCCGCTCGGCACGTTTGGTGGGCTATGCCATGAACGACAGCCACCGGCAGCGGCCCAAAGTACCGGCCCACCGTGTGGTAAACCGCAACGGGCTTTTAACCGGCCGCCACCACTTTAACCCGCCCGAGCTGATGCAGCAACTTTTAGAAAAAGAGGGAATAACCGTGAAAAATAACGTTGTGTTAAACTTCAAAGCCGTATTTTGGGACCCTCAAACCGAATTAGCTATCTGATTGAATAGCCAATATTTCGCTCAAATTAAGTTGTAACAAGGTTTGCTTATTAACAAATGAATAATACTTTTGTGGATATCAGCTACAATAAACGATTGATGAAAAAAGGACTTTTACTAAAATCTGTTTTTGCGTTGGTTTTGATGGTTGTAGCCGTAGGCGTTTTTGCTCAGGGTCCGCCACCACCGCCGCCGCCGCCAGCACCACCGCCGGGTGTACCTATAGATGGTGGTATATTTTTGCTAATGGGTGCAGGCCTTGTATATGGTGCCCGCAAGCTATACAAAGAATAATCCTCTAATTAAATTCCAATAATTAAACGCCCCCTGAAGATTTCTTCAGGGGGCGTTTGGTTTTTAAGGGCGGCACCTATGGTGCGCAATACTTTCTTAATACTATTACTACAAACAGGTGGCTCCTAACGGAGCACAAAAACATCTCCCGGAATATTGCTCATATATTCTATACCAACACAGGTTTAATAGACTTCTTCGGATGTTGGATTAAGAGTATCTGTTCCTCGGCTGTTCTCTCTGTATTTTCTCCTTGCAAAAAGGTATTTTGTATTAATAGAAGAAGTATAATAAGCAGGGCGTATTTTTAAACTAATGTTATTGACTTAAGCCAAACAGCCACACATCCGCTTGCGGCGAGACACACCCCGTCCGGTGCAGAGCCACCGGACACCCCTCTCGAAGAGGGGAAAATACAAACAGCCACAGCCCAATTTCTGCTTAAGGCAATGATATTGTTTTTAAACACCGCGTATCGGTCGGCTGTTTGTAGCAAAATTAGTAACAAGAGCAGCGCACCGTAGGTGCCGCCTGTTGTATTTAATGCTGCACCACCACCCGCGTACTACTTATATTGGTTGTTTTTGTAGTAGTTACTTTCAAAAAATATACCCCGCCTGGCAAGTTCTCGGTATTAATAATATCTACCTGCCGTGTTTCTCTGCGCTCTACCACCTGCCCCTTCTCGTTTATCAACTCAAATACATAGTTGCCTTGCATGGGCATTTCTATGTACATATACTTATCGGCCGGGTTGGGTTGTATGCGTGGCTGCTGTCGTTTATCTATTCTCTCATCTCTAATATCTGCTTCAATAGTATCGCATACGCTACCCGTTAAAGCACCAAGTTTGTAATTGGGCATGTTGGGCAATTTAGATGTATTTTGAGTGATAGTGCCAATAAAACCAGTATCTAGAAAGATACAACTGTCACCTTTTTCATTGGGGCGTTCTATAGTATGGAAATAATAAAAACCGCCGTTCCAGCAGCTGGCAAACAATCGCCCGTCAGGGGCTAACATCAGGTGATCAATTTGTGCAAAATCATTACTATCAGCAGTATATAACCTCACCGAATCTTGTACATTGGCAGACCATAGATCATATTGATTTAAAGTTAAGCGTGATGAAACATACAAAAACCTGCCATTAGGCGAAAGGGCTACAGATGCACAACCGCTTACTGGAACCATTGGATTGGTAGTGATATTATTGAAAAGCGTTAGCGGGTTGTTTAAATCGCCGTTGCAACGGTCAAAATCGAATACGCTAACATAGCCATCAAAAGCGCCTGTAACATATTTACTACCGTCCTGACTAAAACAGCTATATGCTACATCGCTCGGCAGAAGATAATCTGGACCGATGCTTTGCCGGTATGGCCCTGTCACAGTATCGCCTGTTACCAGAAATTTATCAAATGTATTGTTATTTGATTCTCCTATTATTAGCCACCAATCCCTGCCATTGGCATGCCTACAGGCTGTCATACCGCCTTCTCTGAATTTACCTTTAGCAAATATTACGTTTTTGCGTATTACAGATCCCAAACCAAAGTTAGTTTCCTTATCAATTACGCTATAATATAGTGTGCCCGGCCGGGTAGAACTGAGGGTGTCATTTGAAAAATGAAATAAGTAATAATATTCCTTATTATCCGGACAAGGCAAAAATAACACCGCCTGCTGAATATTTAAACCATTATTTTGCCATGTTGTTGTATAGGGGCAAGGGCTAAGCCCATCGCCATTTTGTAAAGGGTCTCCGTTTTTATCGGCTATAAATATGCCATTAGTGTAGCAAAGCAACTCCCCATTCTCTGTGCATATGGTTGATGCAGCAACAACCATATTCATCCATTTATTAATCGGATAATTAACAAGTGTATCGTTTCTGAAATCAAGTACCGATAATTTGCTGCCTATAACCCATTGCGCACCGTGCTCCTGCGCCATGCCGGCGCTACTAAAAAGCAGTAGCAGTAAGGTTATAGCATGGTGTTTCACAGGGTAGAGGTTGGTGCAACAAGGTACAGAAAATTTGTATAGGTAGGTGTCTGTACTAATCATCCACCTCCGTTTCGCTTCGCTCAAACACCTCCGCCTCCCGCAAAGCGGGATGAAACAAGCGGAGGACAGTATGCCTGCGGCATTTGGGCTACTGCTAATATATCTGTAACGACCCGGGCAGTGGCCTTTAAATGTTTCTAATAATCCTATTTTTAACGCCATGCCACAAGGAGGTAAAATATACTTTGCCAGCGACCTGCACCTGGGTACGCCCGATTTTAAATCGAGTGCGGCCCGCGAGAAGCTGTTTGTGCAATGGCTGGATGAGATAAAGGCCGATGCGGCAGAGGTGTTTATTATAGGCGATGTGTTTGATTTTTGGCACGAGTATAAAACCGTAGTGCCGCGGGGCTTTGTGCGCCTGCAGGGTAAACTGGCCGAGCTGTGCGATGCCGGCATACCGGTGCATATATTTACCGGCAACCACGACCTATGGATGTTTGGCTACTTTGAACAGGAGCTGGGTGCCAAGGTGTACACCCAACCTATACAGCGTACGTTTAATGGCAAGCGCTTTTACATTGGCCACGGCGATGGCCTGGGCCCCGGCGACCATGGCTATAAGTTTATTAAAAAGGTGTTCAGCAACCCGGTGTGCCAGTTTCTGTTCCGCTGGCTGCACCCCGATATTGGTACAAGGATTGCTACATACTTTTCGTACGAAAGCCGGTTTGGTAACGAGGGTAAGAAAAAAGCTGCCGAAGCCTATACCGATGAGAGCCGCGAATGGCTGGTGCAGTTTTGTAAAGAAACGCTGAAAACCGAACACTACGATTTTTTTGTGTTTGGCCACCGCCACCTGGCACTTGATATTAAAGTAGGCGAAAACAGCCGCTACATTAACACCGGCGACTGGCTTGATTTTTATAGCTATGCCGTGTACGATGGCACGAATATGGAGTTGAAGTATTATAAGAAGAGCACAGAACCAGGAACCTAGAACCAGGAGATGAGAAATGCAGGTATAAATAGTAAACAGCATCGCTACAAAGTAGTTGTATGGTCTGTGCTCTGTGCTCTTGGTTCTGTGTTATTGTTTATAAGCGCCACCACCTTTACGCAAATAGGTACTTACGAAACCAAGGCGGGTATAATAGCGGTAGATAACTTTGGCAACTTCTACTCGGCATCGGGTAACGGGGTGCAGAAGTATAGCCCCGATGGAAAATTTATTTGCCGGTACGAGGAGTTTAAGTACGGTAAAATAGGGATGATAGATGTAAGCAACCCGATGAAGATACTGGTGTACTACCCCGACTTTATGACGGTGGTAATAGTGGACCGGTACCTGGTGCCTATAAACACCTATAACTTTTTTGAACTGGGTTACCAGAACGTATCGGCGGTGGCTTCATCGCTGGATGG
>CAYREY010000069.1:4103-27362 GCA_964423405.1 uncultured Chitinophaga sp.
AAATGCAGTAGCCACGAATGCACGAATAAATACAGGGGAATTGTTGCTATTAATCAGCGTAATCTGTGGCAGATTTATTTAAAACAAATTCCCCTGATTGTTATTGAGCAGTTTGGGCGCCTGTACATTCAGGCCGCATTGTTTGTTCATCTTCTCTATCATGTACGATGATAATTCGGGTGAGTACAATTCATCGTGCTGGTGAATGAAGAAGTAAAGTGTTTGCAGGCCGTTATCCAGCCAGGTATCTATACGATTAATCCAATCATCTATACGCCTGTAATCGCTTGCGTGCAGGCTGTTGCCTACAAAGCGGATGAAAGCCGTTGGGGTGGTAAGTTTCATGTGCATTACATCGCGGCGGCCGGCGGTATCGGTTATAATGGAGCTAACGCCCAGGTCTTTCATAGCCGCGTAAACATCATTTACCTCTGGCAGGTCAACCGAAAAATCGGGGTGGCGAAACTCTATCGCCACATCAAAATCGCGCGGCAGCGATTGCAGGTAAGCAATTATACGGTCGGCATACTTAGGTGCAAAGCGGTCGTCGAGTTGTATAAACGAGGTGCCCAGCTTGTTGCCGAAAGCCGCATAGGTATCCAGCAGGCTGTCGGTTTCTTTCTGTACGTTGTTAAGGCGCTTTATGTGCGTAATGCTATTGGTAAACTTGGGGCAGAACCGGAAGTTATCGCCGGCAAACGAGCCCCACTTTTCTACCGTAGGTTTTGGAAACAGCCGGTAGAACATGGCATTCAGCTCTATGCAATTGAAATGCTCTACATAGTGTTTTAAAAAGTCGGCCTCTTTGGTTTTGGGCGGGTATAATTTGCCTATCCAGTCTTTACGGCCCCACTTGGCGCAGCCAATATAAATCTCGGGCTTGCCTTTCTTCTTTTTCTTTAGCCCGTTAAATAACCGGTTGGTTAAGGCATGGTCGGGCGGCATACTAAAGTCCACTACATCTACATTAGGCACACGGCCAAAATCCATAACAAAGTATTTGTGTGAATATAGCCATAAAACAAAAAGGCACCCTGCTTTAGCCGGTGCCTTAGTTGTAAAGGAGTATGTTGCTATGGTTTATTGCCGCTCTCCGTTAGCGTATGTAAGTACTTGTTGTTCGCCGTTTTTGGTTACCAGCATGCCTTCGCCGTTGCGTTTGTTGTTCACCCAGTTTCCGGTAAATTTTTCACCATCGGCCCAGGTGTAGGTTCCTTCGCCGTGCATGTTGCCATTTAAAAATTCACCTTCATATATATCGCCGTTGGCCAGTGTAAGTGTGCCTTTACCGGTGCGGTTGTTGTTTTTAAAATCGCCCTTATATACATCGCCGTTGTTAAAAGTAAGCGTACCAAAGCCCTCTTTTTTATCGGCAATAAAGTAGCCTTCGAAAATGTTGCCGTTGCGGTAGTAGTATTTGCCTTTGCCTACTTTAATACCGTTCAGCACGCTGCCTTCGTAGCGGTCGCCGTTGGCATATACAATAGTGCCGTTGCCTGACATTTTATCGTTTACAAAATCGCCCATGTATTTGTTGCCGTTGGCATACATATAAACGCCGCGGCCATGCATCATGCTGTTTACAAAGTTGCCGGTGTATTTATCGCCGTTTACAAAATCGTAGGTACCGGTACCATCCATTTTGTCGTTTTTCCAATCGCCATAGTATGCCGAGCCATCGCGGAAGCCGGCACGGCCTATGCCGTTGCGCATATCGTTTTTCCACTGGCCGGTGTACATAGAGCCATCGTTGAGGATAGCTTTACCATAGCCATCCATTTTTCCGTTTTTATAATCGCCCTCGTAGCTACCATTTAGTATGATAACGCCGTTATCCTGTGCAAAGGCACCCGTGGCCAGCAACACAGCAGTAAGCAGTAAGTAGATATTTTTGCTCATAGTACTTACAGGAACGCGCCCGTTAGCGAAAGGTTACAGGCTGTTTGTAAGCGGGCAAGTAAATACAACATGCACAACGCGCAGTAAAAGGTGCATGTTGTAACTACTGAACGGTAGTTGTAACAAACGGGTTACTTTTTAAACAGCTCCATCTGCGATTCTTTCAGCACAAAGCTTTTGCGGTGCAATGGCGATTGCCCGTATTGGCGCATGGCCTCGCGGTGTTTTTGTACGCCGTAGCCTTTGTTGCTTAGCCAGTCGTATTGCGGGTACAGCAGGTGTTGCTGTTCCATGTATTCATCGCGGTAGGTTTTGGCCAGTATGCTGGCAGCGGCAATGCTCATGTATTTACCATCGCCCTGTATAATGGTATGGTAGGGTATATTGTTGTAGGGCCTAAACCGGTTGCCATCTACCAGTATCAGTTCAAACTTTTTGCTGAGGTTATCCAGTGCGCGGTGCATAGCCAGAAAGGAGGCGTTGAGGATGTTGATCTCATCAATAGTAGCACTATCTACACTGGCTACGGCAAAGGCCAGCGCCTGCTGCTCAATAACGTTGCGTAGTTCATCGCGTTGTTTGCTGTTTAGCTTTTTCGAATCGTTAAGGGTATTGTTTTTAAAGTTGCGGGGCAGTATAACGGCGGCTGCAAACACCGGTCCGGCCAGACAGCCGCGCCCGGCCTCATCGCAACCGGCTTCTATCAGTTTGTTTTGGTAACTGGGCAGCAACATGCTGCTAAAATAAAAGGTTGCAGGTTGGTTAAGGGGTTAGTAATAAACATGCCCGTTAAAATGCTGTATGGTGCAACACGGCGCACAGCACTATATTTATAAATATTATATATAATAAACTATAGGGTGTATGCAAAATTACCCGAGGGGTATAGGCACGTGTTTTTGTAATTAACTGATTTATAGTGGGTTGTAGGTGTCCGGTGTAGGCACGGTTTAAAAAAACGGCTTTTTACTGCATTTTGCCGTTTTCGAAAACCAGCATTTGCTGGGTGCCGTCTTTGCTTACCAGGGTGCCCTGCCCCTCGCGGATATTGAAGGTCCAGTTGCCGGTGTACTTTTCTCCATCGGCCCAGGTAAAGGTGCCAAAGCCGTGCATTTGTCCGTTTACAAATTCGCCCTCGTATTTGTCGCCATTGGCCCATACGTAAACACCTTTACCGGTGCGCGAGTTATCTTTAAACTCACCGGTGTACTGGTCGCCGCTGGCAAGGGTTAGTTTGCCAAAGCCCTCTTTGCGGTCGGCTACAAAGTAACCCTCGTATATGTTTCCATTTTTGTAGTAGTAAGTTCCCTTGCCGGCTTTCTGTGCATTTAAAAACTGGCCTTCGTAGCGCTCGCCGGTAGGGTAGTATAGTTTGCCTTTGCCGGTTATCTGCCCGTTGTAAAGTTCGCCTATATATACATTGCCATTGGCAAAGGTGTAGGTACCCCAGCCGTTCATTGCGTCGTTTTCAAACTGGCCGATGTATTTATCGCCATTGGCAAAATCGCAGTTGCCACGGCCGTGGCGTTTATCGTTTCGCCAGTCGCCGTAATAGGTAGATCCATCTATGAAAATAGCACGACCTACACCGGTGCGGGTATCGTTGGCCCAGGCACCATCGTACATACTACCATCGTAGTATAAGGCCCGGCCATTGCCATGGCGTTTACCATTTTTATAATCGCCTTCGTATTTACCGTTAACATAGTCGGGCTGCTGTGCAAATGCAGCAGGAAAAAGTGTGAGCAGAAAGAGCAGGTGTGTAAACCTTTTCATAAAACCAGCTTATATCAGTATTGCACAAGTATAACTATAGGTTTATACGCTACTGACCACTAAATGTTACAACCTGTTATTTGTTTAAGGAAGGCTGATGTATGTATTTATGATAAAAAGAACAACTTAGCGTTGGTAGAAAGAAAAGATACAACGTGAACCCTTTAAAAAAGCTGGCATCGCAAACCGTTGTTTACGGCTTAAGCAGCATAGTAGGCAGGTTTTTAAATTACCTGCTGGTGCCGCTGTACACCAATTATTTCAGCACGTATGAGTATGGTGTGGTAAGCGAGTTTTATGCTTACTCGGGTTTTCTGGCAACGCTACTGGTGTTTGGTTTCGAAACGGGCTTTTTCCGGTTTAGTCAGGATAGCGAAAACAAAGAGCGGGTATATTCAACAGCGCTTAATTTTATACTGGGTACCAATGCGCTTTTTGTAGTGCTGATAGCCTTGTTTATAGAGCCGCTATCGCAAACACTGTTATACCCAACTCACCATGAGTATTTTTACTGGTTTGCCCTTATCCTGGCGTTCGACTCGATAGCAGCCATACCTTTTGCCCGGTTGCGGGCAGAGAACAAGGCCGTACGGTTTGCGCTGATTAAGTTTACAGAAATAGGTATAAACATAGCGCTGAATCTGTTTTTTATAGTGGTGTGCAAAGGCGCTTACGATAAAGACCCATCCTCTTTCTGGGCTGGTTTATATAACCCCGCTATAGGCGTAGGGTATATCTTTATATCTAACTTAATAGCCAGTGCCTTTAAACTGTTGCTGATGTCGCCACAATTAAAAGGTGTATTGGGTGGTATAGATAAAGCACTGCTTAGAAAAATGCTGGCCTACTCGCTGCCTATGGTAATAATAGGTTTTGCCGGTATTATCAACGAAATGCTGGACCGGGTGATACTAAAGTTTTTGCTGCCATACGATGATGTAACCAACACCGAAATGCTGGGTGTGTATGGTGCCTGCTATAAGCTATCTATATTGATGACCTTGTTTATACAGGCGTTTCGCTATGCGGCCGAGCCTTTCTTTTTTGCCCGCGCCAAAGAGAAAAACTCAACTAAAGTATACGCCGACGTAATGAAGTACTTTGTAATAGTGTGCGTAGGTATTTTTCTGCTGGTTACCTTGTACCTGGATGTGTTTAAACACTTTATAGGGCCAAAGTTCAGGGTAGGGCTACCGGTGGTGCCGGTGTTGTTGCTGGCTAATTTGTTTTTGGGTGTATATGTAAACCTGTCTATCTGGTATAAGCTAACCGACCGTACCTTGTGGGGTTCGTATGTATCTATAGCTGGTGCGGTGGTAACCGTTCTTCTCAATTTACTTTTTGTGCCCACATACGGTTATATGGCCAGTGCCTGGGCTACGCTGATATGTTATGCCGGTATGGCGTTTGTGTCGTATGTGCTGGGGCAAAAGTATTATCCGGTAGAGTATAGCGTAAGCAGTTTTGTAAAGTATATGGGCCTGGCCCTGTTGTTGTTTGTTGGGTTTACCTACACACAACCGTTGGTGGCCTTGCCGCCGTTTGTATTAAGCACGGTGTTTATGCTGGTATTTGTGGTATATGTTTGGGTTGAAGATGGCCGGCCGCTGCTTAAAAGTTTAAGGCGCTAACCGGCAACTGACAGAAACCTTATTGAACGTTGAAAACCGCAGTTTAACAATACATAAATTGGTGTAGGTTTGTGGGCTATGCAAATTAAGATAGTAAATAAGAGCAACAACCCCTTGCCGGCGTACGAAACCAGTGGTTCGGCGGGTATGGATTTGCGGGCATTTTTAGAGCAGGATGTAGTGCTGGGCCCGCTGGAGCGCAAACTGATACCTACCGGTTTATATATAGAGCTGCCCGAAGGGTACGAAGCCCAGCTACGTCCGCGCAGTGGCCTGGCATTTAAACATGGTATTAGCCTGCCCAACACACCGGCCACTATCGATAGCGATTACCGGGGTGAAATAAAGGTGGCCCTTATAAACCTTAGTAACGAACCCTTTACCGTTAAAAGCGGCGAGCGTATTGCGCAAATGGTAATAGCCCGCCACGAACAGGCTATACTGATACCGGTAGATGTATTAAGCGAAACCAAACGCGGCGAAGGTGGCTTTGGCAGCACTGGCCGGCAATAATTTTACACAACAGAACATAACCATAATAAACCGATAACCACATGCGTATTATTATCCCTATGGCTGGCTGGGGCAGCCGTTTACGCCCACACACACTTACCATACCTAAGCCTATGTTGCCTATTGCCGGCAAACCTATTGTAGAGCGGTTAGTTGGCGATTTGATTAAAAGCTCGCAGGAGAAAGTAGAAGATATAGTATTTATAATACGCGAGGATTTTGGTAAGGCTGTAGAAGAAAAACTGATGCAGGTGGCTGAACATGTAGGCGTACCGGGCCATATCCGTTATCAGGATGTGCCGCTGGGTACAGCACATGCTATATTGTGTGCTACCGATTTTTTAAGTGGTAAAGTAATAGTGGCGTTTGCCGATACGCTTTTCCGTGCCGATTATAAAATTGATACCAGCAAAGATGGAATTATATGGGTGCAGAAAGTAGCCGACCCATCGGCGTTTGGTGTGGTTAAAATGAATGCAGAGGGTGTGATTACCGACTTTGTAGAAAAACCAAAAGAGTTTATATCGGACCTGGCTATTATAGGCATATACTACTTTAAAGATGGCCAGTACCTGCGCGACGAAATGCAGTACCTGCTGGATAACAACATACAGAAAGGCGGCGAGTTTTGGCTGACCGATGCCATGGAGAACATGAAACGCAAAGGCTCTAAATTTTACAAAGGCGAAGTAATAGAGTGGCTGGATTGCGGAAATAAAGATGCTACGGTATATACTAATCAGCGTATTCTGGAGTTTATAAAGAACGAAGAACTGGTAAGCAGCAAAGCGGTGGTTGAGAACTCGGTAGTGTTGCAGCCTTGCTATATAGAAGAAGATGTGGTACTACGCAATTCGGTAGTGGGCCCGCATGTTTCTATCAGCAAAGGCACGGTTATTGAAAACAGTGTAGTACGTAACAGCATTATTCAGGGTAAAACGATTGTAAAAAATAAGTTAATCGAAAACTCAATGATTGGGAATAATGTTAAACTTGAGGGGCGAATGGAAGACCTGAGCCTTGGCGATTACAACGCTTTGGTTCAATAATATTTCCGAACGCCGGTTTTAGTAAATACAGGTTTCTATTTTTTGATGATAAAAACGAGCGTTCGTTATAAATGAGATTTTTGCCAACCATATTAGTTGTACTACTGCTGGCTGTAGCTGCCGGTAGCTTTGCGCACCCCGGCGATAAAGAGAAAAAGAAGAAGAAAAAAGGCGGCGATAAAACGCAGGCCACTACACTTGATAAAGCGGCACAACAAAAGCTGGACCGGTTATTTCTGGAAGCCGAGAAGGCTAAGGTTACCGAAGACTGGGAAACCGCCGCTAAAAACTACAACGATGTACTGGCTGTTGACCCTGCCAATGCCAATGCACATTTTCAGTTAGCACAGATATACGTTAACACCCGCCGGCTGGCCGAAGCAGAAAAAGAAGCGCTGGAGGCTGTACGCCTGGATGAAGGCAACAAATGGTACCTGGAAACACTGGCCGGTATTTATATGAACCAGGGCAAGGCTAAAGAAGCCACCGAAGTATTTAAAACACTAATTACCCGTTTTCCCAATAATGCCGATTACTACCTGAACCTGGGTTTTTTACAAACCCGTGCCGGTCAGTTTGATGCCGCTATTAAAACCTACGAGCAGTTTGAGAAGAACTTCGGTATAGATGAAAATGTGCTACTGGAGAAAAAGAACCTGTACCTGCGCCTGAATAAATTTGACGAAGCCATACGCGAGATACAGCGCTTGTACGATGAGTTTGGCGAAATGGACTACCTGCTGATGGAAGCCGAGATGTACCGCGTAAACCGCATGAAGGATAAGGCTACCGAGCTGTACAAAAAAATACTGGAGAAAGAACCGGACAATGCACAGGCCCTGCTGGCTATGGCCGACCTGGGCGCGCAAACCGGCAACGGTCAGCAAACGCTGGAGAGCGTAAAGAAAGTATTTGCTAACCCGAATGTAGATGTAGATACAAAAATTAAAATACTGTACCCTTACCTGCAATACTGGGATATACAGAAAGACAAGAAACAAGAAGCTTTTGAACTGGCAGGTATATTAACAGCTACCCACCCCGAAGAAGCCAAAGGGTATGCAATAAGAGCCGACCTGTATTTTCTGGACGACCAGTTGGATACCGCGCTGGCAAGCTACCTGCAGGCTTTAAAGTATAGCAAAGAGGTGTTTACAGTATGGCAGCAGGTAATGGCTATATACAATCAGAAACGCGACTGGGCTACCCTGCAACAGGTGAGTACCGAGGCTATGGAGTTGTTTCCTAACCAGGCGGTAATATACCTGTTTAAGGGCGGTGCCGAGGTGCAGTTGAAAGAGTACGAAAAAGCATTGAAGAGCTTTGGTAAGGGCGAAAAAATGAGTGTAGAAAATGTGAAGCTGCGCGCACAGTTTTTAGCCAACATGGGCGATGCCTACCATAGCCTGAATAAGCATACCGAAAGCGACAGTGCGTATGACCGCTCACTTAAGTTAGACCCGGAGAACTCGTATGTGCTTAATAACTACAGCTATTACCTGAGCCTGCGCAAGCAAAACCTGGAGAAAGCCAAACAGATGAGCGCCTATGCCAATAAGCTGGAGCCGGACAACAACTCGTTTTTAGATACCTACGCATGGATACTTTTTGAAATGAAAGACTACACCGGTGCCAAAGAGTGGCAGGAAAAAGCATTAAAAGCCGGAGGCGATAAAAGCGGTACCATACTGGAACACTATGGCGACATACTGTTTATGCTGGGTAATACACAAGAGGCCATTAAATACTGGAAACAGGCCAAAGAGCTGGGTACCGACTCGGGTACTATAGATAAAAAAATAGCTGAAGGTAAGTACGTGGAGTGAGGCTATAGTTATTACTGAAAGTGCTTTTGGCACGTTATTTATTCTCGATAAGCTACATGAAATACCGGTTCATATTTATTATTCTGATTTGGATAAACTCTGCCTTTGCGCAAGATACGTTACAACTGAACGTAGATACCCTGCTGGCGCGTATAGATAGTAACCGGTTAAACTACACAACCCTTTCGGAGCGCACCGTGTTAACCTGGGATGATGGCAACACCGCCCAGCAGGTAAATGGCAGTATACGGCTTAAGAAAGATAGTGTGGTATGGCTTAGCCTGGGTATGTTTGGTTTTGAGGGCGCACGGGTGTTTATCAGTACCGATTCGTTCAGGTTGCTGAACAAGCTTACAGCAGAGTACACCGTTAAGGATATTAACTACCTGCGCAACTGGCTTACCCTGCCGGTAAACTTTACCATGCTACAGCAAATACTGGCCGGTGAGCGTATTGCTATTGATGAAAAGGCCCGGATGGCCGTGCGCGAAGACAGTGCCGTGGTAATTTACATGGAAAGCGATAAGATGCTGCAAAAGCTGTGGGTGGACACAGTAAACTACACCCTGCAAAAACTACTGTTGAAAGACAAGCTGCTGAAGCAGGATATGACAATTACCTTTGACTCGTATAATTCTTTAAACCAAAAACCGTTCAGTTATAAGCGGGCTATAGTAATAAACCGCGACGGAGCAGTGTACCGGCTGGATATGGCCATAAACCGGGCACAGGTGAATGAAGAATTAAGCTACCCATTTGAGGTAAGCGATAAGTATAAGCGGGTAGAATGACAAGCAAGTTAGAAGTTAGAAGGGGGAAATACGAAGTAAACAGCCGGGTGTTGCTTGCTATGTGTTTGCTATGTGCTTTTGTTGTTTTGTTTACATACCCTGCCAAGGCCCAGCAAAACAGCAAGCAAAAGAAAGAACAACTACAGCAGCAAATGAAAAAGCTGCAGGATGAAATAAAAAGCATAGAGGCCGCCCTTAAAAACAACAGCGCAAAAAAAGAGAAAAGCCTGAGCGAGGTTTTGTCGCTGCAAGCCAAAATAAAATCGCGCGAAAAGCTGATAGGCAATATCAGCAACCAGATTGGTGACCTGGATGAAACCATTGACAAAACACAGGAAGAGATAACCGTAAAATCTACCGAGGTAGAAAAAATGAAGGCAGACTATGCCGAAATGCTGCGCAAAAGCTACCAGAACCAACACATACAAAACCAGGTGGTTTTTCTGCTTTCATCCAACTCGTTTTACGATGCCATACGCCGCTACAACTATTTGCTAAAAATAGCCGAGTACCGCCGTGGCCAGGCACTGGCCATACAAAAAAGTATAGGCGAGCTACAGGTAATTAAAGACGACCTGCAGGAGAACAAGCAGGAAAAAGAAAACCTGCTGGTGCGCCAGACTGCACAAAAGCAGGAGCTGGAAAACGAGAAGAAAGAGAAAGATGTGGCCGTGGCACAACTACAGGAAAAAGAGAAAAAGCTACGCCGGGCACAGCAGGAGAAAAGCAAGGCTGCCGCCGCGCTTAATAACAAGATACAGGCTATAATTGAAGAAGAAATAAGGCTGGCCCGCAAAAAGGCAGAAGAGGCCGCAAAACGCACCGGAGCCAGCAACACCACCAAAGATGTGGCGGTAAAAAAGGGCAGTACCGAAACCATGCCGCTAACACCGGCCGAGCAGGCATTATCTAAAGACTTTTCGAACAACAAGAGCAAGCTGCCGTGGCCGGTGGTGCGTGGCCATATAGTGAGCGGCTTTGGTAAACACGAACACCCGTTGCTAAAGGGCGTAGTGATTGAAAATAATGGGGTGGATATTAAAACCGAGGCCGGCGCCGAGGCACGCTCTGTATTTGGTGGTACGGTGGTGAGCGTTTTCTTTTTACCTACCACACAAAACTGCGTAATAGTAAAACACGGCGAATACTTTACCGTGTATAGCAACATAGAAACCGTAACGGTAAAAACCGGACAGACGCTTACCACCAAACAATCGCTGGGTAAACTACATACCGATAAGAGCGAAGAGCTTACCAAGGTGCACCTGGAGATTTGGAAAGGCAAGGACAAGATGGACCCGTCGCAATGGCTGGCTAATTAGACCCCTAAATCTTATTACAGTAAAAACTAATTAAAAAGGCTTATAACTTTTTGCCTTTTAAGTCCCCTTTAGGGGATTTAGGGGTTGGCTTTATCCTGAACAAATACTTAATACCACCTTCGCCATACGGGTAATATTTTTTTGGATTTTTTACGCGTGTACCTGTGTCGCTATCGTATTCGTTAAAAGGGATAGCGCAGTGAAACGCCCCGAAGATTTCGAAGTTGCGGATGCGCCAATCGAGAGAGAAGCCCGGCTCTGCGTTTAGCAACCCGAAGAATTTGTCAGAGTCTATTTTAAGTCCCGGCCGGCTGATGGCGCGTGTAATCAACGTGTTGTTATCGTGGCCAAAAAACAGGCAAAAATCGGGTGAGATAGTAAACACCTTTGCTCCCAGCACATTGTAAAAAGCAAAATCTTTGCGCAGCACCAGGCCAACATTTATGCTGTAGGCTTGCCCCGATTTACGGGTTAAATCTTTATAATATAACCGGCGGCCCAGCGGACCGGTGGTATATTTTTTACCGGTTAGGTTGCTGCTCCAGCTGGCTGCAACACTTAGCCCCAGGGTTATGTACTGCCAGAAATTGTAGCTGTTGTACATAAACAGCGTGTTGTTAAGCAGGCCTTTCTGAAAGTCGGAGGCAGGAAACGAATAGTTTTGTGTTTTAATATCAGTTCCGTAAAAAATAAAGCTGCGTGCATAGCCTGTGCTGAATGTCCAGCGCTTAAAAAAAGTACGGTTAAAGCCCGGCGATATATACATAGAGGGCACTTTGGCGCTGGCCCGCATAGTGCTATCGGTAAAAAAGTTGAGCCCCAGTACCGCATAAAAACCCAGTTTATGATAATACATTACCGAAGGGCTGAGCATAGCGCCGGTAAGCCCGGTGCTTCGCCCGTTAGACAGGATAGGCCCGGTTACATTAAAGCTTATTTCGGCGTGGCTGCTGCGGTTCATTAGCGCTACGGTAGTATCTATGGGTTTGCGCTTTTTGTACAACATGGCAGCTTTAATGTCTTCAACTTCAAGCAAAAACGAGTCGCGGTACTCTTCCAGCAGGGCAACATCCTCATCGCTCAGGCTATCGAGCGAGGTTATTTTGTAGCCAGTGGTACCCGGTTGCTGGGCCCGGGTTACCGCAAAAAGTAAGAGCAGCAAGATAGCCGGCAGGGTTTTCCGCAATTGTTACTCGTTTTGGGTTAGATACTGTTAAATGCGTCTGGTTTAACTAAATATAAAACAAAACCTGCTGGTGGGGGATTTTTTTTTACAAATAAGCCCTTGTTGCGGTTGGGCTAAATAGCCCTGAAACCCTTGCCCCTTCGGTATTTTATAGTACCTTAGCCGCCTAAATTTTTGAGCAATGCAAATGCAGTATGCAATATTTGGTTTGGGTACACCCGAAGTGATTGTGATAATAGTGGTGGTGCTGTTGCTTTTCGGGGGTAAAAAAATACCTGAGCTAATGCGCGGTATTGGCCAGGGCGTTCGTGAGTTTAACTCGGCCAAATCTAACCTGAAACAGGAGATAGAAGAGGGCATGAGAGAAAAACCGGCAGCCAGAGAAACCGCCGAAGAAAAGAAATAATAACCGGCTGCCTGTGCAGCTGTTAATGCCGGCTTACGGCGGCTACGGTTCGCAGTAAGGTAATTGCCGGCCTATACCCGTGTTGTTGTAACATAGCAAAAGCCACTACCCCCGGGTGCTGGACTTTTTTGTTCTACAGGGTAAATAAAAACTTATAACCATACTGTTACGCACCCGCCGGTTTACGACCGGGTACTTTACAGAGATTAAAATAGTTATTGAAGTAAAAGCATGAAACCAACCCTCAGGCAAGTACAGGCAGATATAAAAGCGGGTAATACCAGTTGTGAGAAACTGGTAAGCAGCTACCTGCAGCGCATAGAAGAAAACAAACACCTGAATGCGTACCTGGAAGTATATGGTAGCGAGGCACTGGAACGTGCCCGCCTGCTGGATGAGAAGCTGGCCAGCGGGGCAGCTACCGGCAAACTGTTTGGTTGTGTAATTGCTATTAAAGATAATATCTGCTACAAGCAACATAAAGTATCTGCTGGTTCTAAAATACTGGAGGGTTTTACCTCGCTGTATAATGCAACCGTGGTAGAGCGTATGCTGGCAGAAGATGCCATTATAATTGGCCGTACCAACTGCGATGAGTTTGCCATGGGCAGCAGTAACGAAAACTCGGCCTACGGTAATGTGCTGAATGCACAGGACAACAGCCGCGTGCCCGGTGGTTCATCGGGTGGTAGTGCCGTAGTGGTACAGGCAGATTTGTGCCATCTGTCGCTGGGTTCAGATACCGGTGGTTCTATCCGCCAGCCGGCATCGTTCTGTGGCCTGGTGGGCCTGAAACCTACTTATGGCCGCGTTTCGCGTTATGGGTTGATTGCCTATGCCTCATCGTTCGACCAGATTGGCCCGTTTACGCACAGCGTAGAAGATGCTGCCCTGCTAATGGAAGTAATATCGGGTAAAGATGCGCACGACTCTACGTCTTCATCGGCACCGGTGCCTGCTTATGCGGCACAATTGGGGTACGATAAAAAGGCACGTATTGCTGTGTTTCCATCTACCATGAACAGCGAGGGCCTTAACGGCGAAGTGAAGGCAGCTATGGAAGAAACCCTGGCAGCACTTAAAGCCGATGGCCACACCGTAGAGAATGTAGAGTTTGACCTGCTGGAGTACCTGATACCTGCCTACTATGTTTTAACTACTGCCGAGGCCAGCAGTAACCTGGCCCGGTTTGACGGGGTACATTACGGTTTCCGCTCTAAAAACCTGGACGATGCCGCTGGTACCGATAAAATGGAACTGGTGTACCGTCGCTCGCGTACTGAGGGTTTTGGCCGCGAGGTAAAGAACCGTATTATGCTGGGCACCTTTGTGCTTAGCTCGGGTTACTACGATGCCTACTATAGCCGTGCCCAGAAAGTGCGCCGCATATTAACCGAAAAAATACGCGGTATACTAAGCAGTTACGATTTTATACTGATGCCAACTTCGCCTACGGTAGCCTTTAAATTTGGCGAGAAAACCGATAACCCGGTAGAGATGTACCTGGCCGATATTTATACGGTTTTGGCTAACCTTACCGGTATTCCGGCTATATCGTTGCCGGTAGCTACCGATAGCAAAGGCCTGCCTATAGGGGTACAATTACTGGCCGATAAATTCAGGGATGGCGATTTGCTTGCGTTTTCCGACAAAATGATGCAAATTCATGCCCCCGAAAATTAATAGACAAACTAACACTACACTATTGGTAAACTCCAACCCAAACTGAAGCGCCTATCGTCTCTTTCTACCTTTGAAAAATTACATTAGCACCATAAGTTAATAGCCGGCGGTTAACAGATAATCGCAAAGAGAACCTTTGCCTTATTGTTAACCGGTAGCCATTAGTTTACAACAAGGCAAGATGATAGCGTACCTGAGTGGTAAAATTACATTTAAGAGCCCTACCCATATTTTTCTGGAAACAGGAGGTATAGGTTATATGGTAAAAATAAGCCTGAACACGTACGAACGGGTGCAGCACCTGGACGATTGCCGCCTGCATACATCGCTGGTAGTTAAAAGCGAAAACCAGTCGGTTAGCGGTTTCGACCTGTACGGTTTTTATGAAGAAACCGAGAAAGACCTGTTTGAAAAACTGATTTCGGTATCGGGCGTAGGGGCCGCCACAGCCCGCATGATGCTAAGCACCTTTAAACCGGATGAGATAAAAAATGCCATTCTATCGGAGAATGAGGCGATGATACAAAGTATAAAAGGCATAGGCCCCAAATCGGCCAAGCGCATTATACTGGAGCTGAAAGACAAGGTAGGTAAGCTATCGGCCGATGCTATTTTATTGCCAACACCAAACAATACAATGAAAGAAGAAGCGTTATTTGCGCTCCTTGCCCTTGGTTTTAATAAGCAGGCGGCCGAAAAGGTATTGGTGAAGTTGCAAAGCAGCAGTACCAACTGGACTGTGGAGGGTTTGATTAAAGAAGCACTTAAAATGTTGTAGCAGGATAAAGCTGCCGGGCTTTGGCCGGTGGTGTAGAGAAAGGATTTTAAATAAAATTAAGCAAAACAGCGTAGCATACGCATTAACAATACGGTATAAGCGAGTGAGAGTAAAGCATAAAATAGTTACAGGCCTGCTGGCTTTATCATGCATGGGTGTGCTGTTGGCGGCATACGGCGGTGGCCGTACTTTCCGTATGCGAAACCTGCTGGCCGAGGCGCCGGAACCGGCACCCGTGCCTGACTCGCCGGAGATAAAGCTGAAGTACCCGATAAAAGACCGTGAGGGCGATTTTGTTACCGATAAGCCGAACGACCCTTTCTACATGAAAGACCCACCGGCTATTGAGCAGAAGGTAGAATACGACCCCGAAACCGGTATGTATGTGGTAACCGAAAAGGTAGCCGGGCAGAACGTGCGCCCACCCATGTACATGACCTATGGAGAGTACCTGGACTACACCGAAAAGCAGGAACGTGCTGCCTACCTGAAAGAGCGCCAGCATGCGGTAAGCCTGGTAGAAGATAAAAGTATAGTGCCGCCTATACAGGTTAAAAAACAGTTTTTTGATAAACTGTTTGGCGGCAGCAAAATTGAAATTAAACCACAGGGTAACGTAGAGATGACCCTGGGTGGTAACGTACAGAAAACAGCCAACCCCAACATACCAATCCGTAACCGCCGTACCGGTGGTTTCGATTTTGATATGAATATCAATATCAACGTAATTGGTAAAATTGGCGATAAGCTGCAATTGGGCGTTAAGTACAACACGCAATCGGGTTTTGATTTTGATAACCAGGTTAAACTGGGGTACACCGGCGATGAGGACGACATTATTAAGGTAATAGAATTTGGTAACGTATCGCTACCATTACAAACCCGCCTGATAACCGGTAGCCAGACATTGTTTGGTGCCAAAACCCAGTTCCAGTTTGGCCGCTTAACCTGGACCTCTATCTTCTCACAGCAGAAATCGAAAAAAGAAACCGTACTGATAGAAAACGGCGCCCAACGCCAGAACTTCGAAATCAGATCTGACCAGTACGAAGAGAACAAGCACTATTTCCTGGCCCAGTATTTCCGCGATCAGTACGACTATGCGCTATCGGGCCTGCCCAACATAAAAACGGTAGTAAACATTACGCGTATAGAGGTGTGGGTTACCAACCGTAACGGTACTACCCAAAACGTGCGCGATGTAGTGGGCCTTAACGACTTGGGTGAAGCCAACCCGTACAACAGTACCCGTATACAAAGCACTGCCAATGGCGATTTGCGTGCGCGCAACGAAGCCAACAACCTGTACGCCCGTCTTAGCTCAAGCCCCGGCAACCGTTTTGTAGATAACATAGTGGGTACCCTGATAGGCCCTGAGTACGGGCTGGAACAAGGCCAGGATTTTGAAAAAACTTATGCCCGTAAGCTGAATGATAACGAGTACACCTACAACCGTCAGCTGGGTTATGTATCACTTAACAGCCAGCTAAACCCTAACGAGGTACTGGCCGTGGCATTTCAGTACGAGTACAACGGTGCGGTATTTCAGGTGGGTGAGTTTGGTAACCAGGTACCACCCGATAGCAACGCCACCTCAAAAGTACTGTACCTGAAATTGCTGAAAGGCACTACAGTTCGTCCGCTGCTTCCTATCTGGAACCTGATGATGAAAAATATTTACTCGCTGGGGGCTTACAACCTTAGCAACGAAGATTTCAGGCTGGATTTATATTACAACGACCCGGGCGGCGGTTTAAAACGTTATATGCCTAAGGGCTGTATATCGGGTACACCGCTGATACGCGTGCTAAACCTGGACCGGTTGAACATGAACAACGACCCGCAGCCCGATGGGTTATTCGACTTTGTGCCGGGGGTAACCATATTGACACAAAACGGGCGGCTTATCTTTCCGGTAAAAGAGCCGTTTGGTAATAACCTGCGCGATGCCTTTGAAAATTGCAACCCGCCTACGCCCGATAATATTGCCAACCTGTATGTGTACGACCAGTTGTACGACTCTACCAAATTCCGCGCACAGCAGTTTCCGGAGTTTAACCGCTTTGTAATTAAAGGCCAGTACAAGGGCAGTAACAACCGCGAGATTTCGCTGGGTGCCGGTAACATACCGCGCGGCTCGGTAATAGTAACTGCCGGTGGCCAGAAACTGGTAGAGAATACACACTACACGGTAGATTATAACCTGGGCCGTATTACCATTATAGACCAGGGTATACTTAACAGCGGCCAGCAGATTAAAGTAGATTACGAAAACAACAACCTGTTTGCTACACAGGTGCGTACCATGTACGGCACCCGTTTAGATTACCGGGTAAACAGTAAGTTTAACATAGGCGGTACCGTAATGCACCTGCGCGAAAGGCCGTTTACCCAAAAGGTGAACATTGGCGATGACCCTATTGCCAACACCATTATGGGCCTGGATATAAAATACGAAACCAATGCCCCCTGGTTGACCAAAGCGCTGGATAAGCTACCGATTTACTCTACCAAAGAGATGTCTACCATCTCTACTTACGCCGAGGTGGCATACCTGAAACCGGGCCACTCGCGTGCTATTAACGGCAACGATAAACAGGGCCAGGTGTATGTAGATGACTTTGAAGGAACCAGCAATGGCTACGATTTGAAGACACCACCGGTTAGCTGGAAACTGGGCTCTATACCGCGCAAGGCTACCGATGCCAGTGGTAAAATATTGTTTCCGGAGGCAGATTTTATAAACGACGAACGTTCGGGTTATAACCGAGCCAAGCTGGCCTGGTACCGGATAGATAACTCGTTCTTTAACCAGCAGACCTGTCCGGATGTGGTGTGGAATAACCCCGACCCGCTAACCAACCTGAAGAGCCACTATGTACGTTTAATACCCACACAGGAGGTGTTCCCTAACCGCCCTAACCAAACGCTGGACCAGAACCTGTACACGTTTGACCTAAGCTACAACCCTAAAGAGCGTGGCCCTTATAACTATGAGGCCGACCCGGGTATTACACCTGGGGTATCGCAGGGTGTGGACCCGGCTACCGGTTTACTTAAATCGCCGCAAACACGCTGGGGTGGTGTAATGCGCAGTATAGATAACAACGACCTGGAAGCAACCAACGTAGAGTTTATTGAGTTCTGGATGCTAGATCCGTTCTTGTATAACACCACGTCGCCGGGTGGTAAGCTGTACTTTAACCTGGGTAACATATCGGAAGATATATTGCGCGATAGCCGTATGAGCTACGAGAACGGCATATACGCCGACACCAACCTGCTGGATAAAACTTTCTGGGGTTGGGTGCCTAAGCAACCGGCACTGGTAGATGCGTTTGACAACGACCAGAACCTGCGCGGTGTGCAGGATGTGGGCTTTGATGGTATGGGTAACGACCTGGAGCGCTTACGTAAAGATGCCTTTTTACAAAAGCTGAACGCCAATAACTTTGCGCAGGCAGTAAAAGACAAACTGAATGCCGACCCATCGAGCGATGATTACCGCTTTTTTAAAGATGAAGATGCCTATGCCAATGTAGGTAGCGTAGTATCGCGCTATAGCAACTTTACAGGCGTAGAGGGCAACTCGCCGGTGCAAACCAACACCGTACAAACCACAGCGCAAACCAACCTGCCCGAGAAAGAGGACCTGAACAAAGACAATACGCTGAATGAAAACGAAGAGTATTTTCAGTACGAGATAGATTTAAAACCCGGCATGGGCGTAGGTACTAACCGCTACATAGTAGCAGAGGTTAACCAGGCTACCAACCCATCTATAGGTGTAGATGGAAACGGTACACCGGCCCGCTGGTTGCAGTTTCGTATTCCTATACGCGAGTACACCTCGCGCGTGGGTAACATACCCGATTTTAAGAGCATACAGTTTATGCGTATGTTCCTTACCAACTGGCAGGATAGTGTAATACTGCGTTTTGGTACGCTGGAACTGCGCAGAAACCAATGGCGTACCTACAACCTGAACATAGATGACCCTTGTGATGGAGTAGGCGGCGACGCCGACCTGGGTTACTTTAACGTAGCATCGGTAGGTATAGAAGAGCACAGCGGTAAACGCCCTGTTAACTATGTGTTGCCACCAAATATTGACCGTACACAGGCGCTGGGTGCACAAACCAACCAGTTTGTTGCACAAAACGAACAGGCATTGGCTATAAACGCCTGCGACCTGAAAGATTGCAGCCGCAGGGCCGTATTTAAAAACCTTACGCTGGATGTACGCCGGTATAAGCAACTGCGCATGTTTATACATGCCAACCGTATATCGGGCGAAATAGCTGTTAAGGATGATGAGGTTACAGCCTTTATCCGTATCGGGTCGGACTTTGTAGATAACTACTATGAGTACGAAGTGCCGTTGAAAGTTACTGCTGACGGAGCCTATAACAACGACCTTACAAGCGACCGCGAAATAGTATGGCCGGTTGCCAACGATGTAGAAATAAACCTGCAGGATTTTGTGCAGCTGAAACAAACGCGTAACTCTACCGATGGTTATCCGCGTACGGCTGTTTTTTCACAGCGCGATTCGAAAGGCCGGTTGATATCGATAAAAGGTAATCCGGATATAGGTGCCATTAAAACCATTATGCTGGGTATACACAACCCGTTTGCCGGCGATACTGCCACCAACCCGCTGGTAGATGCCGATGATGCACAGCCTAAGTGTGTAGAGGTATGGTTTAACGAGTTACGTGTATCGGGCTTTGAAGAATTTGGTGGTACGGCGGCACTGGCCAATGTAAACATTAAGCTGGCCGATTTGGGTAACATCAGCCTTTCGGGCGAGATGCACACCCGTGGTTTCGGGCAGGTAGAGCAGAAGATAGACCAGCGTTATAAAGACAACCTGTGGAAGTACGATTTTAGTACCAACATAGAGGGCGGTAAACTATTGCCGGAGAAAGCCGGTATCCGCATACCGTTTTATGCCAACTACGCGCAATCGTTCAGCACACCTGAGTTTGACCCATACCAGTTTGATATACCTACGCGCGATTACATAAAAACCATTAAAGCCAGCGATGGCAATAAAGCAGCCCGCACGTACCGCTCGCAGGTGCAAACCATTAACACCCGCAGGGGTTACAACTTTAGCAACGTGCGCGTGGTGCCGCAAACCAAAGCCAAGCGGCCACACATATACGACCCCGGCAACTTCAACTTTACCTATAGCTACAACGAGTTGTTGTTCAGCGATCCGTTTATAGAGAAGAACTCGAAGAAAAACTGGATGGGTATAATAGGCTGGAGCTTTGCACCGCAAACCAAAGATTTCTCGCCACTTAAAAAGGCTATTAAATCAAAATCGAAATGGCTGGACCTGTTCCGCGATTTCAGCTTCAACCCATATCCGTCAACCCTATCGTTTACTACCGATATGAACCGCGATATGACGGAGATAAAACTACGCTCCCTGGGCGAGGTTGATTTTGACATACCGGCCACGTTCAGTAAAAACTTCCGCTGGAACCGGAACTATGTGTTTAAGTACAATCCGTTCAAATCGCTGAGTATAGATTACAGCGCCAACAACAATGCCCGTATAGATGAACCGGATGGTAAAATAGATACCAAGGCAGAAAAGAATGCGATATGGAATAACATAGGCCAGGGTGGCCGTAACACCAACTACAGTCAGCAGTTGGGGGTTAACTATACCATACCTATTAACAAGCTGCCGGCACTTGATTTTATTACCGCTACCGTAAGCTACAACAGCGGCTATACCTGGACCGCCCTGCCATGGCAACTGGATACCGCCACCAACGAATTGCGCCAGAATACGCTGGGCAACATTATAACCAACAGCCAGAACGACCGCGCTAAAGTTGACTTTAACTTTAAGAAGCTGTATGATAAAGTACCGTTTCTTAAAACCTATAACTCGCCTAACCCGAATGCCGGCGATAAGAAAGAGAACGATAAAAAACGCGATGCTGTAAAGAAGGCACGTGAGAAAATAGCCGATGAAATAAAGAAACTGAAAGAGCGCCGCGACAAGCTGAAAGAAGAGCTTGCCAAAGCAAAAGATATTGCACGTAACGACACTACCTATCACCGCAAAAAGCTGAATAACCAGGAGCGTATCAGGGCCCAGATTAAAGCAAATGCAGAGGCTATAAAGGCCAAGAAGAAGGAAGTAGGCGTAGCAGAAAAAGCGGATAAGCCTAAGCGTAAAGAAGAAGTAAAAACGCTGAAAACAAACCGTAAGAAACTGAAGAAAGACCTGCAGGCCGCAAAGAAAGATGCCGAAGTGGTGCGGTTGAAGAAAGAGCTGAAGAATACCAAGCTATCGCTGAAACAGAAGCGCAACGATTACGAAAACAAACAGGCACCAAGCAACCCGCTTATATCTATACTGATGCGCCCGCTGCTATCGTTAAAGAAAGTATCGGTAGAGTATAAGGAAACTAAAGGTACGGTGTTGCCGGGCTTTACCGGTTACTCGCAAATACTGGGTAACCAGATAAACGGAAGCAATAAATTTATAACCGACAAAAACATACGCAGTGCGCCGGGTTACGATTTTGTATTTGGCTGGCAAATGGGCGACAGGTTCTTTAAAGGGGTAGATCCGTTTACACGCGATGCGTGGTTGGATGAAGCAGCTGCCAAAGGCTGGATTACTACCGATACTTTATTGAACCAGAAGTTTACACAAACCCGTTCGTCGAGGTTGGATGTAACTGCTACTATTGAGCCATGGAGCGACCTGAAAATAGACCTGTCGCTATTCCGCGATTACACAGAGAACCATTCTCAGTTCTTTAAGGCGATACAGGACCCTAATAACCCCGGCCAGATAACCTATGCGCACCTTAACCCAACCAACATGGGTTCATACAGTATTTCGTATCTGCCGGCCCGTACCATGTTTGATAAAACAGAGAAAGACGGCAACTCGGAAATATACCGGCAGTTTGAGCGTAACCGCGAGGTTATATCCAAGCGTTTGGGCAATGGTACATACTATAACCCGAGCGACTCTACATTTAACCCTAACTATACCAATGGCTACGGGCCTAAATCGCAGGATGTGCTGATACCGGCATTCCTGGCGGCGTACTCAAAATCCGATCCCAACAAGGTGCAGCTAAATCCGTTCAAGGCCATACCGCTGCCTAACTGGCGCATATCGTACAACGGCCTTACCAAATTTAAGTGGGCGCAAAAAATATTTACCAACTTTACCATTACACACGGCTATAGCTCTACCTTAACGGTAAACAGCTTTAACACTAACCTGGATTACCGTGGCGATGGCAATATGTTTGGCCAAAACCGTATAGACAGCCTGAACGGCAACTATTATCCGTTGTACAACATGCCAAGCATTGTAATGAACGAGCAGCTATCGCCGCTGATAGGCGTGGACATGACGTTTAAAAACAACATTACCGCCAAGGTAGATTACAAGCAGAGCCGTACCCAAACCATGAACTTCTCCGATTTTCAGCTGGTAGAAATGAAAACCAAGCAGCTAACGGTAGGTGCAGGTTACAAAATACGCGGGCTTAAGCTGCCATTTACTATTAAGGGAAAGAAAATACGACTGGACAACGACCTTAGTTTCCGTTTCGACTTTAGCTACCGCGATAACGTTACCGTTAACCACCGGATAGACCAGGGCCAGCCGCAGATTACATCCGGCTCGCAAACCATTACCATTCAACCATCGATAGACTATATAGTAAGCAAACGATTAAACGTGCGTATCTTCTTCGATCAGACCCGTACCATACCTAAAATATCGTCGGGTTTCCCTACCACCAACACCCGTGGAGGTATCACTTTACGTTTCTCGCTGGGCGACTAACCGGCAGATATGCTTTAAATCATCAAACATTTAAACCTTACAAGTTTCTAAAACTTGTAAGGTTTTATATTTTCGGGCATTCAAAATTTAAAACCACTATCATGAATTTTCCGGCAGACTTAAAATACAGCAAAGAGCACGAATGGGTACGCGTAGAAGGTAACACCGGCACTGTAGGTATTACCGATTTTGCACAAAAAGAACTGGGCGATATTGTTTATGTAGAAATTGAAACAGTAGGCGATACTGTAGAGAAAGACGCTGTGTTTGGTACTGTAGAAGCGGTGAAAACCGTATCGGACCTGTTTTTGCCGGTAGGTGGTAAAATAGTGGCCAAAAACGAAGCACTGAACGATAACCCGGAGGCTGTTAATACCGACCCGTACAACAGCGGCTGGATGGTGAAAATAGAACTGACCGATGCTTCGCAGCTGGATAGCCTGATGGATGCAGAGGCGTATAAAAAGCACATAGGCGCTTAATAGCAGATACTTGATATCCTTTATAAAATACAACTGGCCGTCCATTTTATGGGCGGCCTTTATTTTGGTGCTTT
>CAYREY010000070.1:0-27262 GCA_964423405.1 uncultured Chitinophaga sp.
TAACCGCCACGTAGCCGCGTTGCGCCAGGCTTTGGCACAAGGCAGGCAGACGCTCGCTGCGGCGGTTGCCGTGCATAAAGCTACCACCGTGTGCCAGTATCACCAGCGGGCGAAGTGCGGCTGTATCGCCTGCCGGTTGGTAAATATCCATCCACAGTGCTTTGCCTTCGGGGCTGCTGTATAGTACGCTATCAACCGTAACGGTGGTAAACACTTCATCGGTATAGCGCAGCGCACCGGTAGGTGCAGCAGATAATTGTATAGTAACACATAACGCAACAAGGGCAGTCAGTAACCTCATACCGCAAATGTATGAAAGCGGTGGTTGTATTCTCAACGCCATTAAACTATATATGCCGTTATCAACCCAACCACTCAAACACAAAGTTGTTGCAGTAGTTTTTCCGGTCGTTCAGGTTCTGGTGTGTGTCAAAACCAAAGCGCGATAGCGGCAGGCGTTCCAGCCCGCTCAACACATAACCGGTGTATCCCACCCCCTCCAGAAAACGGAAGGTCTCTCTGGCCTTTTCCTCTCCCACATGCCTCGACTCAATTTCTACCAGTATGTTGGGTTTGTGTTTTTTCAGTGTTTCTATGCCGCCCATCAGCACGCGCAGTTCGTTGCCCTCTACGTCTATTTTTAAAAATGCCGGTGCTGCTGCGTGTTTGTTACAATAAGCATCCAGTGTATTGGTAGCTACATGCTCGGTAGCGTACATAGCTGTGTTGGCTTTATCCTGCACTATGGTAGCCCCCGGCGAGCTACCGGTGCTTACATTGTTTTGTGGTATGTACAACGTTGTATTTCCGGCTGTATCGGACAGTGCCAGGTGCTCTACCGTTACGTTACTCCAGTTTAGTTGTTGTTTCAGGTTATAGATGTACCGGTACAACTTCAGCTGTGGTTCAAAGGCATATACCTTGCCCGCTTTACCTACCTTGTTGAGCATACAATACAAATAGCCCGCTTTGTGCGCGCCAATATCAAACACGGTTTGCCCCGGCTGCACGGTTGCGTTAAGGTAGGCAATACCGCCACGGTCATCTTTGGTGCTGTATTTATAGGCCCTGTAGGCAAGTTTTATACGTTCAATCAGTTTCATTGGTAATACTGCCCGCTAAAATACTATTTGCTGCGTAGCAGCCTATTGTGTTATTGGTTCGTTCGTGGCTACACGGTTGTATTCTTAATGCCCTTCAAGTACTTAGTGGTTAATCAATCCATTTTTTGCCTTACCGCATAAAAACCCGCATATTCGGCGCATGGAACAAACGCACGGGGGCGGGTTACAAAAAACCCTTACGCCCATTATGCTCTGGGGCCTGGGGGTAGGCTATGTAATATCGGGCATGTATTTCGGCTGGAACATCGGTCTTGATAAAGGCGGCACTTTAGGCCTGGGCATCGCCACCATTTTCATCCTTATAATGTACATTACCTTTTCGCTAAGCTACAGCGAGCTGGCCTGTGCTATACCCAAAGCCGGTGGCGCGTTCGATTATACCGGCCGTGCCTTTGGTAAAGATATTGGCTTTGTAGCCGGTATGGCGCAGTGGATAGAGTTTGTGTTTGCACCGCCGGCCATTGCACTGGGTATTGGTGCTTACTTCCACATACTATACCCCAATATAGATGCGCTGGTGTTTGCCATAGTAGCCTATTTTATTTTTACGGGCATCAACATATTAGGAGTAAAGGTATCGGCCACCTTCGAGTTGATAATAACCATTATAGCCGTAGCCGAGCTAAGCCTGTTTGCTGCGCTTACGCTGCCGCACTTTCAGGTGCAAAACCTGCAAACCAATCCATTTCCGCATGGCATACCCGGTATATTTGCAGCCATACCATTTGCTATCTGGTTCTTTTTGGGTATGGAGGGCCTTGCCAACGTAGCCGAAGAAACTATCAACCCGCAAAAAAACATTACCAAGGGTTTTATGTACAGCATGATAACCCTGGGTATACTTGCCGCCATGACTTTCTGCTCGGCAGTAGGTGTAGGTGGCTGGGAGAAAGTAGTGTACGATAGCGCCGGTAATGTATCCGATTCGCCCCTGCCTATGGCACTGGGGCAGATAACCGGCAACAGCGGCATTATGTATCACATGCTGGTTAGTGTGGGCCTGTTTGGCTTTGTAGCATCGTTTAATGGTTTGCTGCTGGCTGCAGGCCGCTGCACGTACGAGTTTGGCAAGGTAGGCCAGTTTCCGCGTGTGCTGGGTAAAATACATCCACGCTTTCACACCCCACACTGGGCACTGGTGTTTAATATGGTAATAGGTATATGCGCCCTGTTCACCGGCCGTACCGGCGATATCATCACCCTATCGGTATTCGGTGCTATCTGTTTGTATATCTTCTCGTGCCTGTCCATAATAAAACTACGTAGTAAAGAACCCGACATGCCACGCCCGTTTCATGTGCCGTTTTATCCGGTGTTTCCACTTATAGCGCTTAGCATTGCTTCGGTAGCACTGGTAGCTATGGCGTATTACAATCAGTTGCTGGCTGCAATTTTCTTTGGCTTACTTGCCGTATCATTTGTGCTTTATCGTTTATTTCACAGCACCGAAACTTCTCCCTTAAAAAATCACTCATAAACATGACCACCAAACAAATACTCGACCTGGTTAAAAAACACCCTTCGCAAAAAGTTAAACTGGCTGTTACCGATATAGATGGTATACTGCGCGGTAAGTACATCAGCGCCAGTAAATTTTTATCGGTAGTTGATAGCAACTTTGGTTTTTGCGATGTAGTTTTTGGTTGGGATGCCAACGACCTTGCGTACGATAACACCAGCTTTACCGGTTGGCATACCGGCTACCCCGATGCCAAAGCGCGTATAGACCTTAGCACCTTCCGCCAGATACCGTGGGAAGATAACGTGCCGTTTTTTCTGGGCGAGTTTATAGATGATAACAACCAGCCGCTGCATGTATGCCCGCGCCAGTTGCTTAAAAAAGTACTTGCCGATGCCGATAAAGCCGGCTATGCGCCATACTTCAGTCAGGAATTTGAGTGGTTTAACTTTGAAGAGACACCACAAAGCCTGCACGATAAAAACTTTAGCAAACTGCAACCGCTTACACCGGGTATGTTTGGTTATAGCATATTGCGCAGTACCTACCGTAACGATTTTTTCAGCGCGCTGTTTGATGGTATGCAGAATTTTGATGTGCCGTTAGAGGGCCTGCACACCGAAACCGGCCCCGGTGTTTACGAGGCAGCAATAACTTACTCGGCACCACTACTGGCCGCCGACCGTGCCGTGTTATTTAAAACCGGTGCTAAAGAAATAGCTTATAAGTATGGCATCATAGCCACGTTTATGGCTAAGTTTCACGAGAGCCTGCCCGGCTGTAGTGGACACGTACACCAAAGTTTGTGGGATAAGAAAAGCACCAAAAACCTTTTCCACGATGAGAAGGATAAAAATAAAATGAGCGCGTTGTTCAAGAGCTATCTGGCTGGTCAGTTACATTGCCTGCCACACATACTGCCTATGGTAGCGCCTACCATTAATTCGTACAAGCGTTTAGTAGAGGGTGCCTGGGCACCTACCACCGTTACCTGGAGCGTAGATAACCGGACCGTAGCGCTGCGCGCCCTGCCGGGTGGCAGCAAATCAAGCCGGTTAGAAACACGGGTAGTGGGCAGCGACAGCAACCCATATCTGGCTATGGCCGCTTGTCTGGCAGCCGGTTTATATGGAATAAAACATAATTTGAAATTATCGCAGCCGGCAACATTGGGCAACGGCTACCGCGATGAAAGCAATGGCCGTTTCCCTAAAAACCTGCACGATGCTACTGTAGCCATGCGCGATTCGAAAGTTGCCAATGAGCTGTTTGGCGAAAAATTTGTACAGCACTTTACCCAAACCCGAGAGTGGGAGTGGCGCCAGTTTGCCAAAGTTGTTACCGACTGGGAACTGAAACGCTATATGGAGATTATATAACAGCCACCGGTTGTTACAGTAGTATATTATTCTCGGGCTTGAGCGGTACCGGTACATCTTGCTGGTCAAACATTTCCAGCAGGTCAATCTCTACAGTGCGGCTGATGGCGGTAATGGGCACATCGTTGGCACTGCCCTCAAAAGGGCTTTCGGTGCTTTCGCCAATCTTTTCCAGCGTGGTAAATATCCAGGCCGATAGTGCGCTAAATGGTACCGATAACCAAACCAGGTGGCCGCCCATTTTATTAAACTCCTGCAACATACCCAGCGGTACCAGTAATACAAATGCATGTATAAAGTATAAGTTAAGGGTGGCAAACTGCCGCGGGTACGGAAAATTTTTAATCCGCTCCGATGCCCCCTGCTGGTTATAAAACTCAGTAAGCATGCGCTGAAACTCTATATGCCTGAAATTTTCAATTACCCCCTTATTATACAGGTCGCGCAGCAGCTCCGATTGCAGCGTAATAATCTGTGCCGCCTTGTTCGATTTTTTCATCAGCGTAGCTACCTCCTCTGCTGTCAGGTACTTCAATAGTTGTTCTTTCAGATCGCCGTTGTGTTCGCTTACATGAAACCACTTGTCTTTGTACTCCTGATTATGCGGTTTATAAATGGCCTCCCATACCCGAGCCTCGCGTAGTTGGTAGCGCATGGCTGTAAGCCAGGCAATATGGCGTTTTATCAGGATAAGTTTAATAGCTTCTAATTCCTGCAGGTTGGTTATACCTGAATTTTTATCGGGTATAAAATCTTTAACCATTATACCCCAGCTACGGCTGGCATTAAGTATGCTGCCCCACACACGGCGTGCCTCCCACATACGGTCGTAGCTGGCATTGTTTTTAAACCCCACTACAAATGCTACCGCTGTACCCAGCAGGGCTACCGGCATCCAGGGTATCGATAGCCATTTCCAGCCCAACACCTGATAGCAAAATGTAGGTACAAATGAGATTATTAGTAATGTGTAAATATCGCGGCGGGTCCAGGTTATTACTTCTCTGAACGAAAAATTTTTACCGGCATGCATAGGTGATATTTTATAATTGGCAGATAATAATATGCCCTGCCGGTGGTGCCGGCAGGGCATACCAGGCAAAATATATTTTAGCGTTGTATAGTTACATTACCCGAAAACTTACCCAAGGTGGGGTGCGTAATTGCATAAAAGTAAATGCCGTTCTCTATCTCATCTACGCGTACAGTGCTTTGCGTAGTTGCCAAGGTGGTTTTAACCAGTGTGCGGCCAAGTGCATCAAACAGTGTAAACTCATACGGTGTGCTGCCGTTAAATTCAAGGCCGCTTAAGTGTATTTCGTTGTTGGCAGGGTTAGGATACACCATTACTTTGCTGGTGCGGTTTTTTACTTCGGCTACACCGGTTACACTACTCACCACACTATCCAGCACCTGTAGCAATGGTGAGGTAGATTTGATAAATACCGGAAACTGATCTAAAGGTGTGCTTATAATAGTGCTGCTGCCGCTCTGAAAAGTTTGTGTATTATCAAACAGATATACCCAGGTTGTGTTGTTGCCGGGGAAACTGCCAATCAGCACATCGTTAGAAGTACTTGTTATAGGAGCCACAAACACATCGCTGCCCAGCATGTACTGGTAATCGCTGCTGTTAAAAAACTGCATAATAGATTGCGAGAGCGCAAACAGCGAATCGGCCTGTTGCATCTGGTAAGGTATCATAGCATGGTGCAGGCGTACAAACTTGTTATATATATCGTTAGTCTGCTGGTCAAATATCCAGGGGCGGTGTTCGCCGCCACCGCCGTTTTCCATCAGCGGGCTAAAGGCCCCCAACTGTGCCCAGCGTATAAACAGGTTTTTATCACGGCCATTGGTTACCGGCTCTTCGCGGTAGCCACCTATATCTGACCCTACTACCAGATAATTGTTTACATCGCTCTGGTACATATTGTTCAGCGCTGCTGTCATTCCGTCAAAGGTGGCATCCTGGTCGCCAACCCAGCAGGCAAAGCAGATATCGCGTGGCGAAAACGCTACCAGGTTGGGGTCGGTTATAAAGGTATAGCCGTAGTTATCTACCGGGCGCGACATGTTGGCGCGGTCGTTGCCTAAGCGTTCTCTTGTATAGTCGTGAAACAAACGGTAGTAAGCGTGCGAGTATTGCAGGCGGGTAACGGTGCCGCCCATACCCGGCGAGTAAAGCGCATTGCCCAGAAAAACCGAATAGTCGGTGCCATCGCATTTCCAGCCGTCTATACCCAGGTCAAGTGTTTTATCTACTAGTGTTTTCCACCAGGCTACTGCATCGGGGTTAAAAAAATCTATCATGCTGCCGTCGCCTTTCCACCAGGGTATTACAGCCGAGCTGGCGTTGGCGTTGCTTTTCATAAAGTAACCCATCGAGTCGGCGTAGTGCCACAGCTCAGTCATATCGGTATTAATAGCCGATGTAATCCATACTATCACTTTCACATCGCGTGCATGGAACGAATCTACCATGGCCTGTGCATTGGGGTATAGACTCGTATCCCAGTCAAATGTATTATAGCCGGTTTCCCAGGGGCTATCTATAATAATAGCACCCACCGGTATGTTGCGGGCCTTGTAATCGTCTACCAGTTGCAGCGCGCTTTGCTGGGTGCTTTCATCTTCCCATACCCAGTGTTTAAAAACAAATTCGGGCCAGGGGGCTGTTTGGGCATACGCTGTATTGCTGAAAAAAGTAACGAACGAAAGAACAACCGTAAGTAATAGTTGCTTGTTCATATAGTGTGTTTTTGTTTTACCTAAACTAACCAAATAATGCAATAAACTATCCGGGCTTAATTTACTTTTATTACACGCTCGCTTTTTGCCGACTGGCTACCCGATAAGCGAATAGTGTAAAAACCCTGAGCAAAATTGCCGGCATTAAACACGGCATGGTTAAGCCCTTGTGCGCACTTGCCCAGTTTGCTTCTAAGCACCACCTGTCCGTTCATGTTCAGCACTTCCAGTGTTATGTCTTCGGCATGTTCTGCATTAAACTGTATTATCACCTCATCGTAAAACGGGTTAGGGTGAACCATAATGGTGGTAATACCACGGCTGATAGCGGCAATGCCAGTGCTTAACACCGGTGCCAATGGCGGATAGGTGTTAGCTGCGCTGGATGCCAACGCCGTTTCGCGCAAAAATTTCTCGCCATTGTTTACATACCACGACGGGCCTGCCGAGGCAGTAAACTGCGGACTGCTTACTGTAGATACATATACAAAATCGGCTTGTACTTTATCCGGTGTTACATCCAGCACATAGTAGCCGTGCAATACCAGTTCTACATAACGTACATGTGGTGCCAGGGCATAAACAGTAAGCGGTGTAATCTGTTGCGGCAACTCATTGCCCGAAGAGATACTGGGTGTTACAAACTCTACACCTATAGAACTATCACGCACCGCATCCGAATAGCCATTTAGCGGCAGGTCGTTAGCCCAGGCTGTATGTATATCGCCGGTAAGCACTACTATGTTACCAATATTATTGGCGAGCAGGTGATCGTAAAATTTCTGTCGCTCGTAGGGGTAACCATCCCATTGGTCGCTGTTTATCATTACCGGGTTAGGGCCAAATACACCGCCCGGCACTATCAAGGGCGTCATTATAACCTGCTGACCTACTATTTTCCAGCGGGCTGTGGTGGTATCCAGGTTGTTGTTAAGCCAGTTAAACTGCACAGGCCCTACCATGGTACGGGTAGTATCCAGTATTACCGAATCGCTGGTAGCTACAAACTGCGATGAAGAAGTTGCCTGGCGCGAACGATCATACAACCGTGTGTCAATCATGTTCAGGTTTATCAGGTTGCCAAAACTAAATTGACGGAAAATACGGAACGTATCTGTTTCATCGGGCCAGCGAACCGGTAGCCATTCATGGTAGGCTTTTACGGCGTTGCGTTTACGGTTATACCATAAGCCATCATTTACCGTGTGGTTTTTGGCACTGTCGGTATACGAGTTATTGGCTGTCTCATGGTCGTCCCATATACATATCCAGGGGTATTGCTGGTGGGCAGCTTGCAGGTCAGGGTCGAGGTGGTACTGTGATTGGCGGATGCGGTATTCCGATAGCTGTACGGTTTTGTGGTCTGGTTCATGAAAACGGTCGCCGGGTGCTACGGTTAAGGCACCACCCTCGTAGGTATAATCACCCAGAAACAACACTGCATCCAGGTCGTTACGCTGGCTAATGTGGCGGTGGGCATTGTAAAAACCATCCTGATAATCCTGACAACTGGTAACCGCAAAACGCAGGTTGTTTACATTACCTACCGGCAAGGTGCGTGTACGGCCGGTTATAGATTTTAAAGTATCGTACGTAAACCGGTAGTAGTACCAGCTATTGGCTTGTAAGCCGGTGGCATCTACTTTAATGGTATAGTCTTTTGTGCTATCGGTAGTAGTGGTTCCGCTGCTTACTATAGTATTAAACGAAGCATCCAGCGCCACCTGCCAGCCAACGGTTACCAGGTCTGCTGCCGGGTCAAGTGTAATACGGCTCCATAGTATTACCCGGTCGGTAAGCGGGTCGCCACTTGCCACACCATGATAAAACGGATACATAGCCGGGTTAAGCTGCGAACGCGAAGGGTCGTCGTATTGTGCCGATAGGCTTACAGAAGAAAATAACGCAACTACAAGGGGGAGAAGTTGTTTCATATAGTGTATTGAAACCGGAAGGTAAAAATTATTTGCGCACTGCTAAAGTTGGGGCTAATTCTATCTTTGCTTTTGATAAAACAACTGTATTATGAAATTCGGTACCAAAGCAATACATGCTGGCCTTGAACCAGATCCATCTACAGGGGCTATTATGACCCCTATTTTTCAAACATCTACTTATGTGCAGGAGTCGCCGGGTAAAAATAAAGGTTACGGTTATGCCCGTGGTAAAAACCCTACCCGTGTAGCACTCGAAAAAAATATTGCGGCACTCGAAGAAGGTAAACACTGTATTTGTTTCAGTAGTGGCATGGGTGCTACCGATGCCGTTATAAAACTACTGGCCCCGGGAGATGAGGTGATTACCGGCGATGATTTGTACGGTGGCAGCTACCGCATGTTTACCAAAATATATGAGCCACTGGGTATTAAGTTCCACTTTGTGGATATGACCGATGTAAACAATGTGGCTAAACTGGTAAACAGTAAAACCAAACTGATATGGCTGGAAACGCCTACCAACCCCACCATGCAGATTGTAGATATAGAAGCCTGTGCCAAAATTGCAAAGCAGCACAATATACTACTGGCAGTAGATAACACCTTTGCATCGCCTTACCTGCAAAACCCACTGCTGTTGGGTGCCGATATTGTAATGCACAGCGTAACCAAGTACCTGGGCGGCCACAGCGACGTGGTGATGGGTGCATTAATAGTAAACGATGATAAACTACACGAACGTTTATATTTTATACTTAACTCGTGCGGCGCCAACCCCGGCCCTATGGACTCTTTCCTGGTGTTGCGTGGTATTAAAACCCTGCACCTGCGCATGGAACGCCACTGTTATAACGGCCGCAAAATTGCCGAATACCTGAAAACACATCCGCGTATAGAGAGAATATACTGGCCCGGTTTTGAAGACCACCCTAACCATGCTATTGCCAAAAAGCAGATGAAAGATTTTGGCGGTATGATTTCTATTGCACTAAAAGGTGCATCGCTGGACGACACATTCCGCATTGCTTCTTCCTTCAACGTATTCTCGCTGGCCGAATCGCTGGGCGGGGTAGAGTCGCTGGTTAACCACCCGGCTACTATGACCCACGCATCGGTGCCAAAAGCCGAACGCGAAAAAGTAGGTGTAACCGATAACCTGCTGCGCCTGAGCGTAGGGGTAGAAGACGTAGAAGACCTGCTGGAAGATATTAAACAGGCACTGGCCTAACACTGTAGCTACAGTAGTTAAAATATCGGAATACCCAGTTGCTTCATAATAAAAGTATACAACAGGGTTATCTGTGCGTAGCCTTCAATTACATTGCTTACGTTATGTCCTGCGTTTTCCTCTACATAGGCCAGGTATGGTGTATTGCCGTTGCGGCCTTTTTGCAAGGCAGCCAATAGTTTGTAGGTATGAAAAGGAACAACCCGGTCATCCTGTGCACCTATCACCATCATGCAGGCTGGGTACTTAACATTATCTTTTACCAGGTGGTAGGGCGATATTTTTGCCAGGTACTCAAATTCGCTTTGTACTTCGGGGTTACCAAACTCATCGTAGCCAATAGCACCCGTGCGCGAGTATTTGTGAAAACGCAACAGATCGTACACCCCGGCTTCGGGTACCACTGCCTTAAACATCTCCGGGTGTTGTACCATAGCAGCGGCCATTAGCCAGCCACCCTGCGAACCGCCCGTTAAACCTATTTTACTGCTGTTGGTATAACCATTATCAACCAACCAGCGGGCTGCGGCTATCACATCGTCTATCGATTTCTGTTTGTTTTGTTTTCGCCCCGCGTTGTGCCAATCTGTACCAAACTCGCCTCCACCGCGTATTAATGGTATGGCTACTATAGCTCCTTTTTCAAGCAGCATATTATAGGTAAAATCAAAATGGGGGCGCTGCGCAATGCCAAAACCACCGTAGGCATACATCAGCACGGGTGTGTTGCCGTTTGGCTTCAGCCCGTCTTTATGTATCAGGTACATAAATATTTCTGTACTGTCTGCCGATCGGTAACTTACAATTTCTGTAACGTTTTTAGATCCTAACGACAACTCTGCATCATCTTCGGGCAGCGAGCTTTTTAGTGTATTCAGGTTAAACTTAAGTGTTAACTGTGGTGCCGTGTACGTACTTACAAAGTAATAGGTAATACTATCGTTATAAACTTTATTAAACCCTGTTATAGCTGCTGCCGGTGGAACATCTATGGCTTTTATTAATGTACCCTTATTATCAAATATTATACAGGCGTTATTGCCTTTGTCCATATATATACATATCACCTTGTTGTTAAGGTAGTGGGCACTCAGGAGGTTTTGGCCAAACATCTCAATTAATTGCCGACCCTGGTTTAATTTGTTGTAGTCGTACAGCATTACTTTGCCCTTAGGGGCTTTGTAAGTAGATTTTGTAAGAAACATTCCATCCTGTTCACCAATTACCTGAATTGTTTCAGGGCCTGCTTCGGGCAGCATAATAAAGGTGTGCAATGTATCTTTACCGGCCTGTGTAGTTGCAATGCTGCTATATGTTCCTATTCTGCGGCCATTAATCAATCTGGCTTCGTATAAAATCAAAAACCGGTTATCGTCGGTAACGTATGCCAGTTTTTCGTTTTCACTGGCAGGGCACAGCAACCGGTCTTTACTAAAATCGGCACCAATGGCATGGTAGTATATGGCCGAGTTTTTAATATAGGCCGATATTCGGTTGCCGTTGGCAGTGTCGGGTTTTTCGTAACGTTCATATACAAAGCCGTTTTTGCACCACTGTACTTCGCTTTTCATCCACTCCATTTTTTCCAGTACTTTCTGGCTCGATGCGTGTACTATTATTATATCGTGCCAGTCGCTGCCATTGTGCGATATAGAAACAGCCACCAGCGAATCATTTTCTGAAACACTTACCCCGGTTATACTCAGCTCATCGTTTTCGTTATGCTGAAACTGGCCCGTAAACAGAAAATTCTGCCACTCTTCTTTTTTACGGCGCTTAAAACGCACTACGGGTGTTTTATCAAACGTTTCGCGGCTGCGGGTAGAAAAATAATAAGCACCTATTTTATTACTTACATAACGTTGTGTAAGTGAGGCCATATAAGAGTTAGCTAGGCAACTTCGCACAATAGTATAGTCGCCATACATACTGTTGCGGTATTTTTGCACTATTTCTGCCTGCTGTGCCAGCCAATCTTTTGTTTGTTTTGAGTCAAGCTCTTCCAGGCCTCTAAACGGATCGGGTATAGAGTAACCAAACTGATTAACGTGTGACGTGTCTTCGGGTAACACAGGGTAGGTAAATTGTGTGTAGCCGGCCAGCCAGCTACATAACATAGTGGCCAGCAATAGTGGGTATTTCATAGGTTGCAGATATAGTGGTTCGGTACAATTATAAGCAGAAGTATTTATTTGTATATGTGGCAGGCACAAAAAAAGCAGAAAGGCCCTCTATCGAGGGCCTTTCTGCTTTTATATAGTAAACGTATTGCTGCTACTTGCTGTTTTCTTTTAAGTATTGTTCCAGCGCAACCAGTATTGTGGGCGATTGGCCCAGCGGTGCCATCAGATGTATTTTAAGTCCCTTATCAAGTATCGCATCGGCGGTGGTTTTACCATAAGCGCCTATGCGCAGTTTATCCTGTTTAAATTTAGGGTAGTTGTGGTACAGCGAGTGTATGCCGCTCGGGCTGAAAAACACAACCATGTCATAGTTCTCTATGTGTACCGGCTTCAGATCGTTAGGTACGGTACGGTACATTACACCTTCACTGTAGTTAAAGTTATTGGCTTCCATAAAAGCCGGTATTTCATCTTTACGCACCTCGGCACATATGTATAAGAAACGGGTAGCATCGCGGTGCTTCATCAGCAGCATACGCAACTCTTTGTTATTGTTCATGTCGCCATAAAACACTTTACGCTTTCTGTACTGGGTATATTTTTGCAGGTATAGTGCTATCGCTTCGCTGGTGCAGAAAAATTTTGTTTCCTGGCTCATCTTCACGCGCAGTTCGTCGCATATACGGAAGAAGTGGTCAATGGCATTGCGGCTTGTAAAAATAATGCCGCTGTAATCGTTTAGTGTAATACGTTGCTTACGAAAGTCCTTTCCGGGTACGCCTTCTACTTTTACAAACGGAACAAAGTCTATTTTAAGTTTATGTTTTTCAGCCAGATCGAAATAAGGCGACTTAGGCCCTTCGGGCTGTGGCTGTGCAATCAGTATGTGTTTTATTTTGCCCTTAGGTTCAGTAGCTATCAGCTCTGCGTAGTTCTTCTCTGGTCGGTTAGGTATAATTACCTGGGGCTTGGCGGGACGGGCAGAAAAAGAAGTAGCACTCTTTTCAGGTGATGTCACATCAGCCTTCTTTGATAGAGTGCTACTACTGTTGGATGTTTTGCTGCCCTCAGCCGGTTCTTTAGAAGAAGCCGACTTCAGCACAGGCTTGTTAGAAGATCCCCGCTTACTTATTTTTTTTTTGCGGCTTTCTTCTTAGCAGCTGGTTTTTTAGCAGCTGCTTTTTTTGCGGCTTTCTTTTTTGTTGCCATGGTTTTAGATAATTGTTTTGGTTAACAATTTGAAAAATAGAAATACACTTGATATCTCTACAACACAAACGTAAATAAAAAAATGATACACGCTTCTATACATTAATTTATATACTGTGGATAACGCTCGCCAAATAAAAATCAACACAAACAAAAGCAAAACAAAAATTGTGAGTACAAAAACAAAATTGAAAAATTTTTGTGATGCAGTATAAAACACAAACAACGCTGGAAGTAGCGCCAATCCTGCTGTTTTGCATACTGTAGTGAAATTGAAAATGTATTCATCACATGCTTGTTGCAGTTCAAAAATTTTACCTATGAATTGTAGCGATACAATTTTTGCAACGTAAAAAAATGTGAATAAAAAAATTAAAAAAGTTATTGAATAATAGCTATCAAGTGATGTAACATGAAAATACTTCACTAAAAAAAAGCGCACATATAAGCTTGCAACAATTGTAAAGTTGATGTTGAGCAATATATCTGCAAACGATACTTCACCCGATTGTGTACGAAAAATTTGTTGCGACAGGTTGCGGTTAACTATCGACTGCAACATCTCTTCTATCTGTTTGCTGAATGCTGTTTTCACATAGGTAAGTGCGCCTAATAGTACCATTAGCAATATGAATATAAAACCTGTGCGGTGTGTAGCATTGTATTGCTGTATATCGTTTACAACGGCAGCAGTGGTGTTACTTACAAAAGGCTTATGGTTTACATAGCTGCTATATAACGCTACTGTTTGCGAGTCGAGCGGCACATACTGTGGCTGTAGTGTATCGGCAGCCTGTTGCAGGGTGTCGGCAATGGCTTCGGTTTGAGCATACAATGCTATTGTACAACCACACACTAATAATAAAACAGCAGTTATCTTTCTTATCACTTAAAAATAATTGACGTACCCTATATGTATTTTGGCCGACTTAATAGTCAGCTTATTGTCTAACTGGTTTCCCATTGCATAAGTTAGCCCAAAGATTCCAATCTTGGTTTCTATGGCCGCACCGGCGCCAAAGCCATACGGAAAATCTACAGGGCCTTTGCCCGGTCTTGCATCTTCTACCACCGCTGCATTGAAGAAAGCGCTAAAGTATGAATTCTTTGAAAGCAGAAAACGGTATTCGAGGTTAGCAATAGCATAGTAAGGTGTAAAAATAGATTGGTCATCAAAGCCGCGCAGGCTGCTTACGCCGCCAATGCGGTACTTTTCGTTTTCGAAAATGTTGCGGGTAAAAAAGTATTTGCCTTCCATTGAGGTTTTAATAGTGTGCCGTGCTGCCAGCTTCCAGTACTTTTCTATAGAAAGCCCAACCCTGAACTGAAATGTTTTAAGCCGCGCTGTATCGTACAAAAAGCCAAAGCTTTCTTTGCGCAACTCGTCGTACATATTCAGTACATTGTTGTTGCGCTTTATCTGCTTTAAACCCGCCGAGCCCATTACCCGCAACACGTAGCCATCTACAGGGTTAAAGCGGTAGTTTAGTTTTTGTAAAAAATACTCCAGCGCAAATTCATTGGTATTCAGGTCCAGGTTTCTTGGCAGTGCCCTGGCCGAACGTATATAGCCGGTATCTATATTGGTTACTATCGTTATCTTCTGTTTAAGCGATGCTTTAAGATAGTTGCTCCCCACAAAATTATACTGCACACCATAGTCGCCATCTATATCTACATAACTGGTGTCGCGCTTATACAACTGAAAACGGGCATTGATACCTAACGGCAAGCCTGCCAGATATGGATAAACGACCCGCACATCCAGCTCCTGTGTTTTGGGTTGCAGCTTTTTCCATTGCAGGTAAAACTCTTCGCCCATGCCCAGCAGGCTAAACAGGTGTATGCGTGCTTCGCCTGTTATCAATAGTTTTTGCCCCGATGAGCCGGGTAGAAAACCGATCAGAAAATCAAACTGGCTCGACTTCTTATCTTTTAAAAACAGATTGACTTTTGCCCTGCCGTTCTGAAAAAAAACAGTATGCGGTTGTACGGTTTCTACAAACTGTAGTTCATTGATGCGTTGTTGTATCTTCCGGATATTGCTTTCGTTATAGGGCTTACCTATTTTAATACCCAAATAGTTGCGTAGAAACACCCGCTTGGTTTTGGTTTTTCCCATTATCTGCAGCGAGTCATATATAATAGGTTCATTTTTTTGTAGGTATAGCTTTGCCGAAAAAAGCTGGTTGGTATCATACGCAAAGCTATCTAACACCACTGTTGCAAACGGGAACCCACTGTTCTCGCATTGTACCAACACTTTTTGTTTTGCCGTTTCGGCATCCTGTACGTGTATTTTTTTCTGATTAAGCACGGTACCCTTTAACCCCGCAGCACTTAGTAGTGCGGGGTCAACGTTGCCATTTTTTATTACCATGTACTCCGAGCGTTCGCCTACATATATATATGTATAGCTTCGGGCGCTATCGCACACCAGGCTATCTACCGATACGGCAAAGTAACCGAACGAACGTAACTTGTTAAACAAGGCGGCCACTTCTGCTTTGGCCTGTGCGGAATCTTTTACATGGGTGCGGTAGCTGAATTTTTTGGTAAAAAACTGTTTGGGCTTATCGCTGCTGTAAACTTGCAGGGCGTGTTCTTTCTGGCCAAATACAGAATTTAGCAGCAGCAGGCATAGCATGGAAAAAACAAACCGCATCACAATAAGGCTAAGATAACGTGAAAGTGCATTTTGTATTTTAATTTGTGCCCATTACCAGCAACTAACTATGGCAGGCATTTATATACATGTACCATTTTGCAAACAGGCCTGCCATTATTGTAACTTCTATTTCAGTACATCGCTGGGCAATAAGGATAGGTACATACAGGCCTTGTTAAAAGAAATAGCGCTTAGTAAAGATTATCTGGCCGGCGAAGAAATAGAAACCCTTTACCTGGGTGGTGGCACCCCTTCGCTGCTATCGGTTGCCGATATACAACAGATAACAGAGCAACTGGCGAGCTACCACACTATTAACCTGAAAGAGTTTACACTGGAGGCTAACCCCGATGACCTAACTACTGATAAAGTAGCCAGCCTGCAACAATTAAAACCACTAGGGTTTAACCGTTTCTCTATAGGTATTCAATCGTTTTTTGATGAGGACCTGAAGTATATGAACCGTGCACATAACGCCACCGAAGCATTAACAGCAGTAAAGAGGGTGCAGGATTCTGGTTTTGATAAAGTAACCATAGACCTTATATATGGCACCCCTACCATGAACGATGAACGATGGTTACAAAACCTGAATATGGCTTTTGATTTGAAGGTGCCGCACATATCATCGTATGCACTAACGGTAGAAGATAAAACCGGGCTGGAGCGCAAAATTGCCAAAGGCGAGTATAAACCTGTAGAAGAAGAACAATCGGCGCGGCAGTTTAAAATACTGATGCAGCAGATGAAGGCTAACGGTTACGAGCAGTACGAGATATCTAACTTTGCAAAGCCGGGCAGGTATGCCATACATAACACTAACTACTGGCGCGGCAAAAAGTATCTGGGCCTGGGCCCATCGGCACACTCATTTAATGGCACCAGCCGCCGGTGGAACATAGCTAACAACATTAACTATATAAATAGTATTGCCGCCGGCAGCATTTTGTTTGAAGAAGAAGTGCTGACACCCGCCCAGCAAACTAACGAACGAATAATGACGGCCCTGCGCACCCAATGGGGCTTACAGATTTTAGATTTGGGAATGCGGAATGTGGATTTAATACATAACAGCCTGAAAAGTATTAACCCGGCGCATTACAATTTAGCAGAGGGCGTGCTTAAACTAACCGAAGAGGGGAAACTGTTTGCCGATGCTATAGCAGCAGAGTTGTTTGTAGAGGATTAAATTTATTTCCATTCAAAAGTACGTATCATCTGCTCCAGATCCTGTTTTACAAAATCCAATACCGGCGCTATGCTATCGGCATTTGGCGGACTGTAAAAATACAGTGCCCCGCGTATAAAGTGCTTGTTGCTATCGGTTAAAAAAAACTGCACGTTGCTGGCTGCATCTCCGCCCAGGTCGTACAGCAAACCGCCGCCACCATTTTTTGTTTGCAGCCTCACCTCATCAATGTAGTTGGCTTTTTTGGTGTGCTTAAACGCCATTTTGTGCGCATCATCTATCAGGCGCTCCACTTTCATGGTATCGTTAATATCCTTGTAGGTTAAATTAATTACCCCGTTCAATGTTGGAAACTGAACATTCAGCCAGCACTGGTCATCTTTAAGTTTTTGCCCGTGAAATACTGTATCGCGCACTACGTTGGCATAAACCGGCTTTTCAAAACTAAAGGGGCAGCCTTCAGGCTGGTACAATTCATATTTTTTTTCGGGGTAAATAACACGCGGGTATGCTTTGGGTTTGGGCGTGTAATCGCCGTGGCAGGATGATAGCAGAACACAGAGCATAGAACATAGAACATAGAAACCCCAACCGGCAATTGCGGGTTTAACTTCTTTGTCATGGTTCCGGGTTCCAGGTTCTGGGTTCTTATGCTTCATTTGTAATTTTCACTTTCTCTATCCTGTTATGTACTACCGAAATTACTGTAATACGGTAACTAAGTAGTTTTATCTCTTCACCGTTCTTGGGTATCCGTCCGGTTGTTTCCAATATAAGCCCGGCCATCGTTTCCGACTCACCCTTTACATCTTCAAATGTAGTAAGGTCTATTTCCATTAAACGGCAAACATCCGATAATTGTGTTTTGCCATCAAACAAAAAGTTTTTTTCATCCAGTTTTTTAAAGCCGCTATCTATGGCTTCATCAAACTCATCGGTAATATCACCTACTACCTCTTCCATTATATCCTCCAGCGTAATTATACCACAGGTACCGCCGTATTCATCTACTACTACAGCCAGGTGCTTGCGGTTTTGTTGTATCTCGCGCAGCAGGTCATCTATTTTTTTTGTTTCGGGTACAAAAAACGGTTCACGTACCAGTTTCTGCCAGCCAAAGTCGTTGTCCTGATTCAGGTGCTCTATCAGGTCTTTAATATTCAGCACGCCTACTACATTGTCGCGATTCTCTTTATATACCGGGTAGCGGCTGTAGCCGTTTTCTTTAATAAACTCTACCAGTTCTTTAAACGTAAAATCATAATCTACCGATACCACTTCGGTACGCGGGCGCATGGCCTGCTTAACCATTATGTTGCCAAAGTGTACTATGCCCTTTAGCAGCGATGCATCGTGCTTCGATTCTTTTTTCTCTACCGTAATCTCTATGGCTTTATTTATCTCATCTATATCTATTTCGGCATTGTATCGTTTCAGTCTTTTCTCTAACACTTTGGTTGAACCTACCAACACATAGTTAATAGGCTCAAAAGCGCGCACCATCCATACAAACACGCTGCTCATGCTGCGCGCTATAGGCAATTTGTTTTGGGTAGCATATACTTTGGGGGTAGCTTCACCAAACAATACCAGCATAAAGGTTACCACTATTACGTTCCATAAAAATTCAATTACATAATCATGCAGTATAAAACCGCCTATGTTGTAATCGTGAAAATTAAACATCAGCTTGGTTACGTAGTATGATGTTACCACTACCCCTATGTTTACCATGTTATTGGCAATAAGTATAGATGATAACAGATAGCGTGGCCTGTCCAGCAGTTTGGCTACCCGGTTATCTATTGCGTCTTCGCTTTCGCGCAGCGAATCAACCTCGGCATTTGAGAGTGAAAAAAAAGCAATCTCGCTGGCCGACATAACAGCCGAGCAAGCGATAAGAACCACAATAATAAGGTTGGCTACAAATACGCCCGTAGTAGGCGCATTTACCAATGCTTGCAGAAAAATGAAATTTGTACTGACCGGATCGTCCATTGAAAATGAATATAAATAAAAGGGAGCGATAAACTACCGCTCCCTTTCCGTAAAAGCGTTTTAATTAAAATGGCAAATCATCATCTACAGCTGGTGTGCTGGCGGGTGCCTGCTCGCTGTATGATGTGTTGTTATTAGAAGATGAGTAGTTACCACCACCACCGCCGGCGTTATCTTTCTTGCTATCCAGCATTTTAAACGTGTCGGCTACTATTTCGGTTATATAGCGTTTGTTGCCGTCCTTATCATCGTACGAGCGGGTTTTAATTTTACCCTCTACATGTATTAAGCTGCCTTTGCGCAGGTATTTTTCTGCTACTTCGGCCAGTTTACGGGTAGGTATTTTAATGTTGTGCCAGTCGGTTTGCTCTACCTTGTTGCCTTGTTTATCTTTATAGCTATCGTCTGTTGCCAGTGTAAACTCGGCAATGGCGTTATCGTTCGAAAAATGTTTCACCACGGGGTCTTTACCCAGCCTGCCTATTAGAAATACTTTATTAACCATATTCTGAAAAATTAAAATGTTACGTAAAAAAGTGAATGCCTAAAGTAAGTAGATTTCATACAACGCCAATGAAAAACCTAAATATTTTTCAATTTATTACACTAATACTGATATGTACCCATAACCTGCGTTAGGTTATGTAAGCACATTACTGTTAAGGTAGTCGTTTATGGTTTTAGGAAAAGCGTACTCGTGCAGTTTACTTAGTTTAACTTTCTGCAGACCGTTTATTTTCAGGCTGTTAATGTTGCCGGTTTCCAGCACCACAAACCTGAAGTGTATTTTGCGGTGCGATAACATTTGCGAAACCTCGCGCCCGTAGCTGTCAATTGTAAATGCATTGGTGCCAAAGTGCGCTGCTATGGTTTCATGAAAATCTTTTTTTAACGGGTGCGCGGTTTCTATCAATGGCAACTGGTACAGGTTTTTCCATATATCGTTACCGGTACGCTTTTCTATCAGTATCTCGGTTTTAGATTTAATAACCAGATAATTAAAATAGCGTGGCAGTATTTTGGTGCGCTTTTCGCGCCTTGGCAATTCGGCGGTTTTGTTGCCGATATAAGCCACGCATATTTTATACATAGGGCAGGCCTCACACGCCGGGTTTTGCGGGGTGCATACCACCGCACCAAAATCCATAATTGCCTGATTGTAAGCGGCCGGCTGTTTGCTATCTATTAGTTGCTGTGCCAGTACTGCAAATTCTTTTTTGCCGGCGGTGGTATCAAAAGCCGTGCTTATGCCAAATACGCGGGCCAGTACCCTTATCACATTTCCATCTACCACTGCTTTGGGTTCGCCAAAGGCAAATGAGGCTATGGCCGCAGCCGTGTAAGCTCCTACACCTTTCAGTTTAACCAGTTCATCAAACCTATCCGGAAACTTACCGCCTAGGTTATGGTGTATATTTTTGGCTGTTTCGTGCAGGTTACGTGCCCGCGAATAGTAGCCCAGGCCCTGCCATAGTTTCATTACGTCATCTTCGGGTGCCAGTGCCAGGTGCTTAACGGTAGGGTACTTTTCCTTAAATCTCAAAAAGTAGGGTAAGCCCTGCTCTACCCGCGTTTGTTGCAAAATAATTTCGCTCAGCCATATTAAATAGGGGTCTTTTTCGCCTTTCCAGGGCATTTGGCGGGTGTTTTTTTGCTTATTCCAGGCAATAAGCAGGCTGGTAAAGGGTGTTTTCATGTATTATACCGGTAAAAAGCAGGCTGCAAAAATATACAGGCTTATAAATTTTAATTGTCGCACTAAATTTCTGTTTAAAAAAATAATTTCTCACCTTTATGCAGATTTCGGACTCAATTATAAACCCTTACAAAACTATTCAGTATGAGAAAAGTAGACATAGTAAGCAAAATAGCCGAGGCTACCGGGGTTCCTAAAACCGATGTGTTAATTACGCTTGAAGCGTTTTTCAAAGAGGTGAAGGACCAGGTAAAACAAGGCGAAAACGTTTACGTGCGCGGTTTCGGCAGTTTTATTGCCAAAAAACGTGCGCAGAAGGTGGGAAGAATTATTACCCGGGGAGAAAGTATAGTAATTCCGGAACATTATATACCAGCCTTTAAACCAGCCAAAATATTTATGGAGCAGGTTAAAAACGGCTATAAACCAGGCCCCGGCGAAGGCCCTAAACCGCTGGAGGAAGACGAGGATTAGTTTTTACACTTTTAATAGAGAAATTTAGAATAGGTTTGCGGCAGGTTCGCAAACCTGTTTTATTTTATAGAAGTGCCTAAAGGGCTATTAATCATTAAAAATGACCAGAAATCAAGGAATTGTTATTGGCGCCTGTGTAGTATTATGCCTGGGTATATACCTGTTTACCGATACCCGTAAACCCGCCAAAGCCACACCGGCCGAAGCACAAATGCCCGCCGGTGACGGCCACCAGCACGATCAGCCGCAGGCCGAGGCACTGGATATAGAGGCCTACATAAATGAGGTAAATGCAAAAATTGCCGATAAAGCCATGGCCGATAAGGTTAAAAACCTGACCGAAACCGGCCAATACAAAGAATTGATAGCCGAGTACCAAAAACTGGATAAACCTATTGCCATTGCGCATTTTGCCGTTAAGCTTGCCGAAAAAGAAAGAAATGCTACCGCATATGTAAGTGCCGGCGACTATAACAGTATGCTGATGCAAACCGCCCCCGATGACAAAGCAAAGGCCTTTTTGAGCGAAAATGCTATAAAAAGCTACCAAAAAGCGGTAGAAATGGACAGTAATAACACCGATTACCGCATCAGGCTGGCTGGCGCTTATATGGAAGGCGGCGGCGCCCCTATGCAGGGGGTAAGCATTTTGCTGGATGTGGTAAAGAAGGATTCTACCAATGTAGATGCCCTGCTGATGCTGGGCCGTTTTGGTATAATTTCGGGCCAATATGATAAAGCCATTGCGCGCTTAGAAAAAATTCTATATTTGCGCCCTCAAAATTCTGAGGCGTTGTTGTTAATGGCTGAGGCTTACAACGGCAAAGGGGACAAAGCAAAAGCAATAGAAATGCTGGAGCGCTGCAAAAAAACAGTAAAAGACCCCGCCGCCAAACAGGAGATTGATAAATATATAGAGAGTATTAAAAAGCCTAACGGCTAAAACATTAACGAACTAAAAACAAGAGCTATGCCTTGCGGAAAAAAGAGAAAACGTCATAAGATTGCTACCCACAAACGCAAAAAACGTTTAAGAAAGAACCGTCATAAGAAGAAGTAATTTCTTCGTTGCGCTGATGCGCGGGTGCCTTCACTCACCCGCGCATCGCCTGCGCATTTTACACTTTCCTTTCCTTTACCGGCCTACCTTACCGTATTTACCAGCTACCCGGCCAGTGCCGGGCTAAATTATTTATTGTGAACAAAGAACTGATTATTAGCTCGGGCCCCGAGGGTATTGATATTGCCCTGCTCGAAAATAAGCTGCTTACCGAGTTGCACCAGGAACGCACCACCAACCAGTTTGCCGTGGGCGATATTTACCTGGGCCGCATTAAGAAAGTAATGCCCGGCCTTAATGCAGCATTTATAGATGTAGGCCACGAGAAAGACGCCTTTTTACATTACACCGACCTTAGCCCCGATATCCGCTCGGTAATGAAATTTGCCGGACAATGTATTGCCGGCAATATACCGCCCGAGCAAATGCTCAACAACTTTGACATACAAAAGCAGATTGTAAAAACCGGTAACGTTAAAGAGGTACTGAACAACAAAAACAACCTGCTGGTACAAATACTGAAAGAACCTATCAGCACCAAAGGCCCGCGCCTTACCTGCGAAATATCGCTGGCTGGCAGGTTTCTGGTACTGGTACCGTTTAACGATTCGGTAGGTGTATCTAAAAAAATAGATTCGGCAGAAGAACGCAAGCGCCTGAAAGTATTGGTAGAAAGCCTGAAGCCTAAAAACTTTGGTGTAATAGTACGTACCGTAGCCGCCGGCAAAAATGCCGCCGAGTTACACCAGGATTTGCTGGACCTGCAAAACAAATGGCAAACCATGATGCGCAACCTTAAAAATGCGCAACCGGTAGCCAAGGTACTTAGCGAGGAAAGCAAAACCACCGGCATACTACGCGATTTGCTTTCACCGCAGTTTAATAAAATAGTAACCAACGATGCCGCGCTGGAGAAAGAGATAAGCGCTTACCTGGCACGCGTGGCCCCCGAGAAAAAAGACATAGTACAACGCTACACCGGTAGCGCCCCTATGTACGACCACTTTGGTATTACCAAGCAAATTAAAGCCTCTTTCGGCAAAACGGTAAACATGCCTAACGGCAGCTATATTATTATAGAGAAAACCGAAGCCCTGCATGTAATAGATGTAAACAGCGGCCACCGCAGCACTATGGATGGCACACAGGAAAGCAACGCCCTGAAAGTAAACATGGAGGCTGCCGAAGAGATAGGCCGCCAGCTACGCCTGCGCGACCTGGGCGGTATTATCGTTATCGATTTTATTGATATGAAGAGCCAGGAAAACAAACGGGAACTTCAGGACAGAATGAAACAGATAATGGACAGCGACCGCGCCACCCATACCATACTGCCGCTTAGCAAGTTTAACCTGATGCAGATAACCCGCGAGCGCGTGCGCCCCGAGGTAAACATTGCTACCGCCGAAGCCTGCCCTACCTGCGGCGGCTCGGGCGAGATAACCTCATCGCTATTGCTCTTAGATGAGATAGAGAGCGACCTGACCCACCTGCTTACCACGCACAACAAACTTACGCTGTACTGCCACCCTATTGTGGGCGCTTACCTGCGCAAGGGCTTCCCATCGTTGCGCACCAAGTGGTTCTTTAAACACAAAAAATGGATCAGCATACAAGCCAACGAAAACCTGGGTATGACCGATTACAAGTTTTTTGACGATAACGACGAAGAGATAAAAATTGACTAATACCAAAACAGCCGGAGCCAAACACTCCGGCTGTTTTGTTTTACGGCAGCTTATACCCCCCAATTATGTTAACCCACCCCCTATTTAAGTCACTCTAAATCAATATTTTGTAAATTTTTTACGTTAACCCACCCCCCTATAGCTTATGTATTATTATAATATTTAATTTTATTGATTGACTCACTTGCTATTGGGCCAGTAAACATCCGAAGTTTCAAAAACTTCGGATGTTTGGCAAGCGTTACAGGTATGCTTCTGGTTTATTAATAGCAATAGCAGCTAGTCATTCATAAGCAATCTTTCATGCTCCTTATTAAACAAAGCAATCACACAACGGAAGATGGCCACGGATTCAGGCATGTATATTTTTTAATGGATTGAATCCTCGCCATGAACACGCGGTTTGATGGGCCGCGCCTGCGGCGCGGGGGCGGCTGTTTATACCAGGGCACACGCCAAAGACGTGTACCAGCATGGGCTTCCCTGCATTTGTCATGTTGAGCGAGGCTTTGCGAAGTGAAACATCTTGTATTTGGCTTGTGATAGCTAAAAGCTATCAGCTTGTTGGACGCAGGCACAGCCTAAGCCCAGTTAGGGTAAGTTAATCTAAATATGTATCAGTGTCAGTCTTAGATGCTAAAATTTGAGATCTCAATTCTTGTTCCTTTTCCCGGAACCCTCTCCTGCGGTATATCTGCAGTAAAGCTTTTTGAGGATAATTTTTAAAAGTAGCCTCCCTAATATTTTTTTCCAGGCCTTCAATAGCTTTCGCTACATCCCCGTTTATATAATACTCATATTCTGCCTGCATACACTGATAGATTTCGCTTGCTTTGGCATCGTGGCTAATCTGTATTGATTGCATTAAGTTATTTATCTCTTTTTTGTCCTCAGTAGATAGTTTTATTTGCCGCGTTAGACATATAAAATAGGCTTGTATGTGAAATGCATTAAGCGGTCTTCGATTATAATTATCTTTTGCAAGACTTAGAGCTTCCGAGTATTTATCTTGACTAAGCAATACATTTACCAACTCTCTTTTTGATTTTTGTGAAACCCTATCAATTGACAATACTTTATTAAAAGACTCTTCAGCCTCAGCCATTTTACCTTGTAATCGCTGATGAAATCCTAGCAAAAAGTAATGATCACTACCATCAAAATTTCTTAATTGTTCGTAGAACTTATCTTGGTTTGCAGTTTTGTTTTTAGATAATTTCCTAGCTAGAGTTTGACAAAGCCAATATCGAGTTTCTCGTATAATCTGTGAATCATACTTACTTTCTTTCCCAATAAGCTCATTTGCAATACTTTCAACTTGTTCATACTTCCCCGCATAGTAGTTGTCGATAATAAGCCTTAAAACAAACGACGGCAAAAACAAATTGTCGGGTATTTTCCCTCCATCTTCAACTAAGGATTTAATAGTAAGAAGCATCTGAGATACATCTGGATAATTATAATTTTCGCTAAGAATAGCTTTCAGTTCAGCTTTCAACTTGAGCTTTGTTTTGTCACTAATTCTATATCTAGAACGCCTGACATATTCAACAATAGCACTATGCACCTGTAAATTTTCTTTTTCTGGACCAATATCACTATATACCCCATATACAAATAAATGTTCTAAAGCACTCTCAACTTCCTTACTACGACCAAATACTCTATAAACTAAATGATAACTGATGTACTCGATTTTTGACAAAAAAACCAGTAAATCAAAAAAAAGATCACTTTCGTCTTTTATCTGCTTAATGACAGAGTAAACTCTGACATCGTTATATTGTCTTATTTCGTTAAATTTTTTTGTTATAAAATTTGGGCCATGCGTATTGAGTAGGTCGCTCGCATAATAAATCTGGCTGGGCATTCCATCCAATATCGAGAGAATTTGTTCCGCTACCTCCTTTGGTGGTTCTATCTTAAATAATTCAGAACAATACTTTACAAATAACTTCCTTGTGTCTTTTGAGTCAAAGGTATTTACATGAAACGCAAGGTATTGACGTTTCTGATATATGCCACTATTGAGTGGGCGTATTGTAGATATAACACATACAATAGTTATATTGCTGAACTGCTCATCGCAAATTAATTTGTCAAACCATGATGCAATTTGTTTATTCGGCTGAACCAAACAGCCCTTGTCTATGATAAACAATATTTCATTGTGTTTTTTAAAACTCAAAAGAAGTTCCTTTGCATATTGTAGTTTCGCGTCAAGATCAATGTCTCTTATTTGGTTAACTGTTTCACTTGTGTTTTTAGAATTCAAATCCTCAATACGTAAAATGAAATCTTCAATACTATCTCTAGAGTCTAGAGTAATGCTTATTGGATTATGGAATTTGTTGACTTTTTTAACTTTGTCTAAAGCATTCAATAGAAATTTTCGCCTTCCAACCTCTTCGAAGCCCGAAGCAATAATACATGAGGGCTTAATGTTGTCAAGTGAGTAGTATTTTTCTTCAAACTCATCCATCAATTGATTTCTCCCGACGAATATTTCTTCTTTTATTTTTATATGAGGATACTTCTCTAATGCAATATCTCGAACCTTCGAATCTATTTTCTTGTAGAGGTGTATTTCATCTAGGACTTCCTGTATGTTGTATTGTTTTCTAAGCCACTCAGGAATTCTATTGTCATTATGAGCTATTCTTTTGTCAACTAAAAATATAAGTAGCCTTCTGCTAATTCCAGGGTCTTTGATCGTATTTTGATAATCAATCTCTCGCTTTACCCAATTAGAATTAAGCGCCTCATCACTAAGAAAAATAACAAACAAATCCGACTGATCAATCTTATCAAATATCTGAGAAAGTGTGGGCTCACCCTCTGAGAAGTGGTATTCATCTAAAACGCAATTATCATAACCAAGTTTGTTAGCTATTCGTTTAACTAAATCATGTTGGACGCTGCTATGTGATAGGAATGTTTTAGGCATAATATAAATTTACAATGTGGAAGATAAAAAAATCTAGCAAAGAGGGTATTCATTTTCCTTTGCACCAACTATCAAACTAACGTAAGTCCCATTTGGGCAATGCAACAAGCATTCAAGCCAGACTTCTTTCGCCCAATCACCCAACAGAAGATGGCCACGGATTCAGGCATGTGTATTTTACCGCCCCGACCGCCTTGTGCGGTGACCCCGTGCTGAAGCTACGTCCGGCATTTACAGACTAAAATAGGCGGGGAACCAATACAAACAGCCCCCTTTCCCTGCAATTTTTAGTGGTTTTGGGCGTCATTCTGTATGCCGGAATTTATTTCTAT
>CAYREY010000071.1:0-26636 GCA_964423405.1 uncultured Chitinophaga sp.
TGGTTATCTACCCGGTTGGTTATGTCAAAACGGTCCACTAACTGCTGCGTATTATTCAACTCGCGGAACACAGCCGCCGAGTATTTGTCGGTACTGGTTATAGATAAGGTACCGTAATTAGGTATCGCCAGCATGTTGGCTGCCATAGCCGCAACGGTAGTATCTATCAATAATGCCGGTGTGGTAAGAATTTCCATTGTAAACGGCGAGGCTACATAACTTTCGGTCTCGTTCAGGTCCTGTACGTTAAGTATAGTTTTAGGTGCTGCAGCAGGGCGCATAAGCACCTGTGCATTGTTGGTTGCCAGCGAGGCTCCGGCACACGTAACCGTTACATCGCCCACCGGTACATCTACTGCAATTATGTTATGCTTACCGGGCACCAACTCTATATCTGTTTTTTTAATAGGCGGGTAGGTGTGCAGTTCTAAATCATATACTCCTACCGGGTCCAGGTACAACGTATCGGGGTTGCCTTTTTCGTTAATGGTATGTATAAAGTTGTACAGCATTTTGCCGCTGGCATGGTCGTACAGTGTAAATGGCAGGTTGGTTAATGTTGGGTTACCGGCAGCATCCAGCAAATTAATCTGTGCCGTGGTTGTGTTAAGTGTTTGCTTTATAATTACACCCACCGTATTGTATAACGATGGTTCATCTTTAGTATCCAGTACCTCACCTATACATTTTAATTTCTGTACAAAATCGTCGCCGCCATTAAGGCCTACAATAAACGGGCGTAACGAAATGCGTTTATCTAAAAGCTTTTGCGAAGCCTGGCAAGGGTTGCCATCGCAGTTCTCATTGCCATCGGTAATTATGATAATAGAGTTAAGGCTTTTGGCGTCGGCCGGAAAATCGTTCGCTGCCTGTTGCAGCGAGTAAGCAATAGGGGTCATGCCCTGTGGCTTTATTCTATCTAAAGCCTGCTTAATGTTTTCTGCATTGTTTTTGGCAAAGGGTACCAGTAGTTTAGTGTCTTTACAATTACGCTGGCCTTTATCGTACTGATAACCAAAAGCACGCACCGCAAACTCTACGTTGGGGTTCTTCTTTTCTACCGAGTCTATCAGCTTGTACAGCAGTTGTTTAGCCACATCGTACTTAACCCGTTCGCCCCATTTTTCTTTCATACTACCCGAAACATCCAGTACAAAAAGCACCCGGTTTACATTGGGTTTGTACACCGGCACCTGTTGCGCCTGCGCTATAGGGTAAAAGCATAACGTTACAGCCACTGCTACTATCGTACAGCGCCACTTATTGTAAACGTTAAAACCCGGGGCAGCTATCATTTTTATGTTAAACCAACGGCAAGATAACGGAGAATATTTTCTACTTTGCCACTAAATATCAATACACACATTGTATATGTACACAAAAGGCTATCGCGTAAGCTGTTAGCCTTTAACAGTGGTTTTTTTTTTGCGCAGTGGCAGTTAAATGTGGCAGTGGGTTTAGTAGCCCCGTTGATATACATTATCTTTATAGTTCAAACAGTAACGCTCATGTTTACCAAAAAACGGATTGGTTTTATTGCAATGCTTGTAACGGTAGCTACCTTGTGTTCGGCATTTTTATTTAAGCAGATACAAAGCGATAAGTTCAAAATATATTTTGATACAAAGCTGATTGAAGGTAAAAAAGAATACCTGCAACAACCGGTAGCCAATGCGGCACAGCTAAAACGCCCGAACATAATACTGATACTGGCCGATGACCTGGGCCAAACCGATATATCGTTGTATGGCAATCAGCAGGTTTCTACCCCCAATATAGATGCGATAGGCAAAGACGGAGTAATATTTGGCGAAGGGTACATTTCATCACCGGTTTGTTCGCCATCGCGGGCTGGTTTGCTTACCGGCCGCTACCAGCAGCGCTTTGGCCACGAGTTTCAGCCCAACCACCGCTACCTTAAAAACATGGCCGAGTATTATGGCTTTAAAATGCTGCCACGTTTTAAACCGCTAATGCCCATTAAATCTACCGAGGTGCCGCCAACCGAAGAACGTCTGCGCCAGGGTTTGCCACCATCTGAAATTACATTGGCCGAGCTGCTTAAAAAATACGATTACAAAACCGGTATAGTAGGTAAATGGCACCTGGGTGCTGCCGATTTTGCTATACCTACAGCCCGCGGGTTCGATTACCAGTATGGTTTTTACGAGGCCTTTACACTATATGCCCCAAAGAATGACCCCAACATAGTAAACATGCCCATACGCCGCGATTTTATGGATCAGCACGAATGGAAAACTGCTGAGGGCCGTACCGGTAACTGTGCTATACTACGCAACTGTTGCGAGCGCCAGGAAGAGAATAAATACCTGACCGATAAGCTGACAGATGAAGCCATTTCGTTTATCGACCGTAGCGGAGCGAACCCTTTCTTTTTATACCTGCCTTACAACGCACCGCACGCACCATTGCAGGTGCCTAAGGAGTACTACGCACAGTTTGCGCATATAAAAGACCCTGTTAAACGCATTTATGCGGCTATGATAAAAAATCTGGATGACCAGATAGGCCGGTTGATGCACCATGTAGATAGTATGGGTATGGCAGAGAATACCATCATAGTATTTTTGAGCGATAATGGCGGGGCTTCGTATAACGGTACCACCGATAACGCTCCTTACAAAGGCGGCAAGCTTACCAATTTTGAGGGTGGTATACGCGTGCCGTTTATGATGAAATGGAAGAACCATATTAATCCCGGTACGGTGTACAACTATCCGGTTATGTCGCTGGATATATTTGCAACCATAGCCGGTGTAATAGGTATAGATATGCCTGCCGACCGGGTATATGATGGTGTAAACCTGATACCGTTTGTAAACGCCACAGTGCAACAGCCGGCACACGAAAGCCTTTTCTGGCGCAGCGAGTTTAATAAGGCTATCCGCAAAGGCGATTACAAACTTATTATTAACGAGTACGATAATGTTAACCTGTTGTTTGATATAAAAAGCGATAAAGAAGAGCGCCACAATTTGTACGACCAGCAACCGCAGGTAGTGCAGCAATTATTAAAAGACCTGGAGAACTGGGAAAATGAATTGGTAAAACCACTATGGCCACGGGTGGTTAACTATGTGTATAAAGACGAGCAGGGCAAGTACGTGTACGCGTTTTAGTAACAGATACATCACCCACTTATGTTTACCAACCCATACTGGGCGCGCAGGCGCATAGCACAACTCGATGCTGAAAAAGATGCCCATGAAATTTCGCATCTGGCTTTCGAAGTGCGCTATGGTACACCCTTATTTACACATTCTATTTTTTCGGTAGCATTTGCCCGGCAGGCCGCAGTGCCTTCTATTGCAAAGGTGCTGTACCGCAATGGTAAGGGCGGTATTATTACCAATACGCGCAAGCGCAATAACGATACCCTTATCTTCTTCGGCGAGTTTTATAAGCACGGCGATAGTGGCGAAGGGCGCAAGGCTATAGAGCTGCTCAACTTTATACATAGCCACTTTAATATAACCAACAATGAGAACCTGTACACCCTTGCCACCATTGTATGCGAGCCCCGGCGCATGGGTATGTTTTTAGCCAACCGCGATTTGTTTACCAAAAAGGAGTTTCGCGCGCTGTACAATTTTTGGAAACAACTTTGTACGCTGATGCATATACACAGCATACCTACCGGCGAAGAAGAGCTATACCTGTGGTACGAAGAATTTGAAAAACAACAGTACGGCTATAGCGATGAGGGTAAGAAGATAGTAGAAGCACTGGCTAACGAGTTTGCCGAACGCTGGTATCCATCATTTATGCGCTACCATGGCACACAGTATTACTACAGCCTGTTCGATGACCACCTGTTACAGACCTTACAGATAAAGAAACCTCATTTCATTTACCGCTATGCTGTTAAGTGTTACATGTGGTTTCAGTTAAACATACTTTTTCAATACCTGCCCGATGCTAACGACCGCAACGTACTGGATTATTATACTTCCGATTATCCCGACTACGATATCAGCAAGGTTGGGCCGTTTGCTAAAAAAGATAAAGCCTGATTTTATAGGCAGATAGCGCTACTTGCCGGCTGTTTGTATTCTCTCCTCTGACGACGGAGGTCCGGTGGCTCTGCACCGGACGGGGTGTGTGGCTGTTTACAAGACATTAGAAGCTTTCAAAACTTCGGATGTCTATTAGTATTTACTCTTTGAAAGTGATAGATCCGGCGCCCCCTAACGGAGCAGTAAATGCAATTTTACACCGCATAGCGGTCGCCTGTTTGTAGAACATTATACGAATAGGATTGCGCACCGTAGGTGCCGCCTGTAGAAAGCCATGAAACTTTAAATATTTTTTTCATCTATCTCAAAATTCCATTGTATATTAGTTTACATTGAATCGGGTTTAATTTTACAACAACTAATATTCGTTAATCAAGCAATGGCTATATACCAGTATAATATTTCACTCCTGCCACGTCAGCCAATCCTCGAAAAATTTGGTGAAGTCCCTTCGAAATTGTTTATAGACCATGAAGCGCGACAGGAATTTTTGGACAATACCACCGATTTTAATGCTGCTTTTGATTTTGAGGATGACCTTACTATAAGTTGGTGGAAAGATAGCCGCGTTAGATTTTCAGATATACAGAATTATATAGCCTCATTCAGTAAACCAATCGAATGGACTAAGGATTTTGATGGCTTTAAATCTTATATGGATAATGATGATAACGATAATGACTTGTCAATTGATATTCCCGACAAGGAATACATTGAAGATTTTAGCTTCCGGATAAACGTTGCGCGATTAAGCACAGACTTTATTGGGCATATTATCGCTATTGCAAATAATCTGGATTGTTTAATTGTAGATAGGCAAGGGAATTTGTTTGAGCCAACATATCAGAACATTGCTGACAATATAAAGTCCTCTAACGCATTTAAGTTTTGCTCCAACCCTAAAGATTTTTTTGATAAGCTGTTATCCGGGCAGATTAAGCCCGAATAGAACTACTTTATGACTGTTTTATTTTCCCCTCTTCGAGTAGGTGTCCGGTGGCTCTGCACCGGACGGGGTGTGTGGCTGTTACAACGAATAACTAAGCAGTTGCTGTTTTTAGTATAAACAACACATACAGGCAAACAAACAGCAAGCCCTCCCACATTGATATTTTTTTATCCTGTGTAAGTAAATAGAAAAACAAACCACAGGCAGCCATTACGGGTAGCGAAAAACCTATAAGGTTAGCCGGTACTTCTACAACTCCCAATGCACTACCCGCTGTAGGTATTACCAGTGTATTGAAAATACAGGAGCCGAGTACGTTGCCTATAGCCATATCTGCTTTATTCTGCCTTATAGCCGATATGTTTACTGCTAACTCTGGTAGGGTAGTGCCCAGCGATAGCAACGTAAGCGCAATAACCGAGTTGGGTATGCTAAGTGCCTGTGCTATTTTCTCCAGCGATGATACCGTATAGTCGGCACCAAAATAAATGCCTACACCGGCCAGTAATAACAGGGCAGTTGCTTTCAGCGGAAAGGCAGCTTTTTCTGTATCGGTTTTTTCACTATCCGGTGCTTGCCCCTTTATCAGGTAAAAACTATAAATAAAAAACATCACTATACCAATGAAGGCTTCGCTAAAAACTATTTTACCATCGTAAGCTATTATGTAGAAATACAAAAAACTACCCAGCAAAAAGTGCAGGTCTATATACAAATACCCGGTATTAATATCCAGGCTCTTCCGGTTAAAAGCAACGGCCAGTCCGGTAATAAGCAATATGTTCGAAATGTTGGCACCTATAATATTGCCCGGCAGTATGTCCGACACACCTTTGCTTACCGATAACATACCCGATATCAACTCGGGTAGCGAGGTACCTATGCCTACAATAAAAATGCCCACTACAAATCGGGGTAGTTTCATATACTTACCTATCCCCTCTGCCGATTGTGTAAACACATTGGCCGATACTAATAACAACGCCAATGCACCTATAAAAATTAATATAGTTAATGTCATGGGCACAAAGGTAAGTTATTTGGTTTGGTACAAATCATTTCCATTTTTATTCCTAAGTTCATCTTACAATCTACATCCATGAAATTTGAAGAATACCGTAAGCACGATGCCACCTCTTTAGCTGCATTGATAAAAAGCAAAGAAGTAAAACCAGCTGATTTACTGGAACTGGCCATTAACCGCGCCGAGGAGGTAAACCCTAAGATAAATGCAGTAATAAATAAATTGTACGATTTAGGCAAAGCGCAACTAAATAATGTAGATGCCAATGCGCCATTTGCCGGTGTACCATACCTGATAAAAGATCTAGGCCCGCAGTTAAAAGGTACCCGCTATACCTGCGGCTCGCGCATATTGAAAGATTTTATCTCAACCGAAAACTCGGAGGTAACCAACCGTATGCTTAAGGCCGGTCTGGTAATATTTGGCAAAACCAACACGCCCGAGTTTGGCCTTAACCCGTGGACCGAACCCGAACTGTTTGGCCCCGCCCGAAACCCATGGAACACCAACCACACTACCGGTGGTAGTAGCGGTGGCAGCGCCGCAGCGGTGGCAGCCGGTATAGTGCCTATGGCCAGCGCTAACGATGGCGGTGGCAGTATTCGTATACCTGCAAGTTGCAATGGTTTGTTTGCTATCAAGCCCAGTCGCGGACGTGTAACTCTTGGTCCTTACTTTGGCGAAGGCTGGGGCGGTGCCGTATGCGAGGGTGTGGTGAGCCGTACGGTACGTGATAGTGCCTTGTACTACGATTTGGTACAGGGCCACGCCGAGGGCGACCCGTATTACATAGCACCGCCAGAGCGCACCTATATGCAGGAGATTGGTATGCCCGTTGGAAAGCTTAGAATAGGTTACACTACCCAAATGCCTGCCGGGCTTAACGTACCGGTAGATGAAGAAAACGTAAACGCAGTAAAAGCTGCCGTGCAGTTGCTTAAAGACCTTGGCCACGAAGTAGTAGAAGTGGAGCTGCCTTACAAAAAAGAATTGCTTACCGAACTACTATACGCTATGGTGTACGGCGAGACCTCTGCCACGCTCGATTACATTGGCGAGCAACGCGGCCGCAAGCCACACCGCAGCGAGGTAGAACCTAATACGTGGTTGTTGTATAAATTAGGTAAGTCGTTTAATGCAAACTCGTTTGCACTGGCCAAACTTAAATGGAACGAAGTAAACCGTAAGCTGGCAGATTTTCATAAAACATACGACTTGCTGCTTACACCTACGCTGGGTATGCGTCCGTTTAAAATTGGTGCTATGAATAACCCACCTTTTGAAGAAGCCGCTCTGCGTACCTTGAATGCATTGGGTATATCATCTATTATCCGCTATACCGGTATGATAGAGAAGATTGCAGAGCAAACTTTCAGTTGGATACCTTACCCGCCACTCGCCAATATCAGCGGCCAGCCATCGATGACGGTACCATTGTATTGGAGCAAGGCAGAAAACCTTCCGGTAGGTGTTATGTTCACCGGCCGCTGGCAGGATGAGGCTACACTGTTCCGCCTGGGCGCACAGATAGAGAAAGCACAACCGTGGTTCGATAAGGTGCCGGTAATCTAAATTTTCCATGCCATGCTAACTCAACAATTTGCACAACACTTTGCTGCCGACTGGATAGACTCGTGGAACGCGCACGACCTGCCACGTATACTGGCACATTACACCGATGACTTTGAAATGAGTTCTCCGCTGATAGCACAGGTAGTTAACGAGCCTACCGGTGTGCTGAAGGGCAAACAGGCCATTGGCGATTACTGGGGCAAAGCCCTGCAACGCGTACCCGATCTTAAATTTGAGTTGGAGGGTGTATTTGTAGGTGCTACATCAATAGTGCTTACCTATACCAATGTAGCCCGTGGTGTAAAATCGGCAGAGCTATTCTACTTTAATAGTGAAGGCCTGGTTTACCGTGCTGCCGGTAATTATTTATCGGCCCTGGCTATCTGATAATCAATGTGCAACAGATTTTTTCGCTTTTTAACTAAAAATTGTTTCCTCAATAGTTGTATGTACAAATATTACACTTACATTTGCATTGGATATGGCAAGCTTAGAAGTAGAAATAAAACAGCAGAAGAAGTTCGAGAGCGAACACGAGAAGGCCATGGTGAATATACTTTACACCAGCAGCTGGTTACACAATATCGGCTCGGCAAGGTTTAAAGAATATGACATTACACCCGAGCAGTATAACGTACTGCGCATACTTCGTGGTTCGCACCCTAAGCCGCTGATGCTGGGCGAGGTTACCTGCCGTATGCTGGATAAAAACAGCAATGCTACCCGTTTGGTAGAGAAGCTACGGGTGAAGGGATTAGTTAAGCGCGAGCTTTGCCCTACCAACCGCCGTCAGGTAGATATACTGATTACCGACAAGGGGTTGGCGCTGCTGGCAAAAATTGATACTACTGCCGAAAACTGGCAAACTCTGCTAAAAGGTATTACCAAAGCAGAGGCCCAGGAGCTAAGCCGTATATTAGATAAGTTAAGAGGATAAAATTTTTTACCTAAACATTTGTATATACAAATATTGTACATACTTTTGTTTGGCAAATCAAAACAGTCATGAAAAGAGAATCGTTCATCAAGCGCAGTATGTTAACCGCCACAGCGGTTACCGCATCGGGTTTAATGCACCAGTTGTTCTCTAAACACGAAGAAGAAGTGAAGCCTGTTGAACAGGTAGGCTTCGAACATTTACCAACTAAAAAATCAAATGTTATGGCAAACATGATTCTGCATCGCGCCACAGAGCGCGGCCACGCCAACCACGGTTGGCTTAATTCTTACCACTCATTCAGCTTTGCCGGCTACTATAACCCCGACAAAATGAACTTTGGTGTACTACGCGTACTAAACGATGATACCGTTGACCCCGGCGAGGGCTTTGGTACCCACCCGCATAACAACATGGAGATTATATCGATACCGCTTGAAGGCGACCTGGAACATAAAGACAGCATGGGCAACACCGCTGTAATTAAGCAGGGCGATATACAGGTAATGAGCGCCGGTACTGGTATTTATCACAGCGAGTACAATAAAAACCGCGATAAACAGGTTAAGTTTTTACAGATATGGGTAATACCGCGCGAGAAAGGGGTAAAGCCTCGCTACGACCAGATAACACTGAACGAAGCCGACCGGTTGAATAAATTTCAACAGATCTTATCGCCTAATGCAGATGATGCCGGTGTATGGATCCATCAGGATGCCTGGTTTAACATGGGTAAGTTCGATAAAGAAGTAAGTACAGAATATAAGCTAAACAAAACCGGTAACGGCGTATATGCCTTTGTTTTAAAAGGCAGTGCAACAATAAACGGTCAGCAACTAAACAATCGCGATGCAGCGGGTGTTTGGAATACCGATGGCTTTACCGTACAGGCACAAGCCGGTGCCGAAATATTACTAATGGAAGTACCAATGGAAATTAAAGCGTAATTAATTAATAACACATAAAATAAACTAAATCATGAGCACTCAAGCAACATCTAAATGGACAATTGATCCCGTACATAGCGAAATTCACTTTAAAGTGAAACACCTGATGATTAATACCGTAACCGGTAGCTTTAAAAAAATCGATGCCTCTCTCGAAACTTCGAAAGAAGATTTATCCGATGCAAAAATCAGCTTTGCAGCCGACGTTGCCAGTATAGAAACCGGTTTGGAAATGCGCGATACCCATCTGAAGAGCGACGACTTTTTCAATGCTGAAAAATATCCGCAACTGAAATTTGAAAGCACTTCGTTTGAGAAAGTGGGCGATACCGTTTACCTGTTAAAAGGTAACATTACCATCCGCGAAACAACCAAGCCAATACAGCTTGATGTAGAGTATGGTGGTAAAATGGTAGACTTTTATGGCAACACCAAAGCAGGTTTCGAAATTACCGGTAAGCTGAAAAGAAAAGAGTTTGGCCTTAACTGGGATGCCGTTACCGAAGCTGGTGGCGTAGTAGTAAGCGATGAAGTAAAACTGGTACTGAACGTACAAATGCAGTTAGTTAAGTAAGGCTGTAAATACACTGGCTTGAGGATAATGGAGTATATTCCATTATCCTCAATGGCCCAAAACAGATGGTTATGGAAAAGCAAATAGAAAAAGTAATGGCCCCACCTGCCCCGCACATGGTGGGCGATGGTTTCAGGGTACACAATTTTTTTCCGGGTACTATGGATATGTACCGGATGAGTCCGTTTTTTCTGATGGACTATAACGCCAAAGTTGAATTTCCACCAACCGAAAAACAACGTGGCGTAGGTGTGCACCCGCATCGTGGTTTCGAAACCGTTACTATTGCTTACCATGGCAAAGTGGCCCACCACGATAGTGCCGGCAACAGCGGTGTAATAGGAGAGGGCGATGTGCAGTGGATGACCGCCGCATCAGGTATCTTGCATAAAGAGTATCACGAGAAAGAGTTTAGCCGTAAGGGTGGTGCTTTTCAAATGGTGCAGCTATGGGTAAACCTGCCGGCTAAGTATAAAATGAGCCAGCCTAAATACCAGGGCATATCGGTTGAGCAAATGGGTAAATACCAATTGCCCGATAATGGTGGGCATGTAGATGTGATAGCCGGTGAATATAAAGGTGTAAAAGGCCCTGCTTATACGTTTACCCCTATACATGCCTACAATCTTTATTTAAATCAAAATGGGGTGGCAGCCTTCGATTTGCCCGAAAACTATAACACGGCTGTGTTGGTGGTAGAGGGTAATGCAGAGGTGAATGGAACAGACATTGCTACCGACCATTTCGTATTATTTAAAAATAAGGGTACCGCTATTACTATAAAAGCTACCACCACTGCAAAAGTACTGGTACTAAGCGGCGAACCCATTAATGAACCAATATTTGCCTACGGCCCGTTTTTGATGAATACGCGGGAGGAAATAATACAGGCGTACGATGACGTAAACAGTGGTAAGTTTGGATATTTGGAAGAGTAAAGCTTTATCCTGATATTAAACTCCACAATCAACCCTTAATAAATATATAATCAACCAAACTACGATGAAAATTACCATTATATCCGGCAGCCCCAGGCAGGAGAGTTTTACTGTAAACATTGCACGCTTTCTGCAAAAGCAGTTCGCTGCTAAGTATTCTTCACACGAATTTCGCTTTCTCGATTTACGTGAGCATCATTTACCTTTTGTAGAGAAAGTGTGGAGCACTATTAACGATGTGCCGGAACAATATAAAGATGCCGCTAATTTGATATACACGTCAGATGCTTTTGTACTGGTTACACCAGAATACAACGGCAGTATGTCGTCGGCTTTACGCAATCTGTTCGACCATTTTCCCAAACAAACTAAAAAGGCATTTGGTATTGTAACAGCCAGCGAAGGTGCTACCGGTGGTATGCGTGCTGCTTTTGGTATGCAAAATCAGATATGCGGATGGTTTGGTATTGTGTGCCCTAACATGCTGTTGATACCCGGCATGGATAAGAAATTTGATAAGGAGGGTAACCTGATTGATGAAAAATTTGGTAACAACATTGCCACCTTTACCAACGAGTTTACCTGGCTGGCCGAAGCAGTCTATACAAAAAAGCACGCCTAAAAATAACTATATGCTAAAGCAATTATTATCAACCAAAGTATCGGCTTTGCAAGCCAACCTGTCGCTGTTATTATTACGTGTAACAGCAGGCGTGTTAATGGTTCCGCACGGTTATATGAAACTGCAGAACTTTGCTGAGTTTAAAGGTAAGTTTATGGATTTTATGGGCCTGGGCCCAGAGGTATCGTTATCGCTTACCATTGGTGCCGAGCTGGTTTGTTCGGTATTATTAATAGCAGGCTTGTTTACACGCTTTACGGTAGTGCCGTTGATAGTGGCCATGATAGTAGCCGTATTTAAAGCGCATAACGGCGAGATTTTTGGCGATGGAGAACATGCCTTCCTTTATCTGGCGGTTTATGTGGTTATATTAATTGCCGGTGCCGGTAAGTACAGCGCCGATGGTTTGATTTTGAAGAAATAGGCATTGTTTTTTTGTAGTAAAGCGCATAATAAAGCAGCATCGTCATTGCGAGGAGCGAGGCTCTGCGAGTGACGAAGCAATCTCACTTGTAACTAATATTACGGCACAGCACAATGCCGTTATTGAATAATAGGTTTAATTAATTTAAAATGGACCGGCTGTATTTTATAAAAACTTCGCTTACCGGTTTACTGGGTATGTCAACATTAAACGAGTTAGAAAAATTTACAAGTGGGTTGCCGGTAACCGGCAAAAAAATGCCCATTCTGTTTGTAGGCCATGGTTCACCCATGAATGCCATTGAGGATAACGAATTTTCGCGCCGGTGGACACAACTGGGTAAAGAGATCCCGCAGCCTGCCGCAGTATTGGTTATTAGTGCGCACTGGCTTACACGCGGCACACACGTTACCGCCATGGAGCATCCTCAAACTATTCACGATTTTGGTGGGTTCCCGCAGGCGTTGTTCGATGTACAGTACCCAGCACCAGGCAACCCTGAATTGGCAGAAGAGGTAAAGCAGTTGATAACAACAACACCGGTAGGGCTCGACCACGATTGGGGGCTTGACCATGGTGCCTGGAGCGTAGTGAAACAAATGTACCCTCAGGCTAGCATACCTGTATTGCAGTTAAGTATAGATTATAATCAACCCGGCCAGTACCATTTCGATTTGGCAAAGCAGCTATCTGCCCTGCGCAGCAAAGGGGTACTTATACTAAGCAGTGGTAACATGGTTCATAACCTGCGTATGCTTGCTTTTGATAAAATGAATGAGCCCGGCTTTGGTTTCGATTGGGCGCATGAGATGAATGCGGTATTTAAAAAGCACATTAGTGCCCGCGATTATAAGCCACTTATAAATTACGAAAGTCTGGGCGCGGCTGCAAAGCTGGCTATACCTACACCCGACCATTACTACCCTATGCTATATACACTGGGCCTGGTAGAGGGCGCCGATGAAGTCTCTTTCTTTAATGATAAGGCGGTTGCAGGTTCACTTACCATGACATCTTTTAAAGCAGTTTAGGGGCTTTTACATTACCTGCTCAAACAAGCCACTGTACATTCGTAAAAAACCTTCGCGGCTTTTGCTTAGGTAGGGCTCCAGTGCCTGCGGTTTTATTTTGCCTTTTTGTTTCATTTTGGCTATGGCCGATATGCAGTAGAAAAAATGATTGTAATCGCAGTTTTCGTAGGTGTAGTTTTTGCGCCGCAGGTATTTCATGTTCTTCTTACTCTGCGATATGGTTTGCTCGTAATCTCCCGTTACAAGAAAATAGAGGTTATCTATCATGCGAAGGAAAATATCGGCAGTTACTGTCATTTCTTTACGCTTCACACTTTGTAACTCGCGTATTATTACTAAAGCCTCGCTGTATTTTTTCTGATACAACAACAGCAACGTTTTTATGCGCAGTACCTCCAGCCTGAAATACAGCGATGCATTGCCACTGGCAAAGGGCATCATGCTTTCTTTTATGTGTTTCTCCAGTGCTGCATAGTCTTTGCACAGCAGCATTATACAGGCATATATAAGCACATGGTAAAAGTTGGTCTTCATTAGCAGGGGCAACTTTTCAAAGGCTTCATCATATATTGCTTTTGCCTCTTTGAAATTCGATTTGTGCGACTGTATGGCCCCGCACATACCATAACAACTTGCCAGTAAGCTGTCATCTACACCGGGTGCCCATATTCTCGCACTGTTAAGGGCATGTTCGGCATGTATCAGGCCTGTATCCTGGTCATTGGCAAAGTCTTTCAGGTAGCCGGCCATGCAAAAATGGTACATGGCAAACTCCGCTGTTTTAAGGTTGCTGGGTTCCGGTGCTATTTTTTTAATGTTGGCCAATGCCGTTGGCATATAGGGCATGCCCTCACCGGTAAGAAACTGGTAAGCATTTTCTACATACACATATTTATACTCAACCACTGTTGGCGATAGATACTTATCGCCGGTGCTAAACTCTTTTAATTTGTTGGCGTAGTGGCGTAGTAGTTTCAGGTCAAGTATATCGAACGAAGTGCGGCGTAATTTTTCAAAACCCGACAGATAAAATGCTTTTAGCACTTTGGGGTCTTTCTCGCTTTTAAGCCTCCGTTCATATAGCCCCATTTCATGTAACAGCACTTCCAGCAATCCCTTACCGAGTAAAAAACTGGCTATATCATCAAATCTGCCCGAAGTAAGGGTGTTGTATATTTTTTCGGTAATAACAGAACTTAGCTTATCAAAGTGCGAATTGGTAATGCCCATAGCTTCGGCACTTACCTGTTCCAGTTTTTTGGGTGAGCCTACGGCGCGTAGTATTGTTTCGTACAGCTCGCGTTCGCGAGGGCTCCACTTAACCGATGATAGTTTTTTTATCTCATCGGCATTCAGCGTACTTATTACATCCGAAACCTTATTCAATGCACATTATTTTCCGTTGCTAAATAATAAATTTAAAACATCAGGTTGCTTGATGGTAATCATCTCTGCAATATAGCAAGCCGGTGCTTTCTATCCTGTTTTTATGCAAGGCAATAATTAACAATGGCTAAACCAAAAAAGGTATGGCGGCTTTTCTTTGCTTAGGGTAATCGGCAAATTTTTGCAGGTACCACTTGTGGTGGTCCATAGCGCGTGGCAACAGGTTTACAATTGTCCAGAACGGAAAACTGTATGCCGCAAAACTGTTAATCATAATACCAAAACCAATCCACTCTACCATTTCGCCAAACAGGTTAGGGCAGCTGATGTATTTAAACAAAAAGCCCTGTGGTATTTTATAGCCTGTTTCGCCGGGCTTACGCAGGTTTATCAGCCTAAAGTCGCTCTTGATATTAATAAACACGCCACTGATGAATATGATAAACCCTGTGATAAAAACGGGAGAGAAGAAGTAATCATCGCTATAGTTACCCCCTATGTTGCCTAGAAAATAACCTAAGAAGAATGTATTGCATACATTAAATCCTATGGCAGAACCGGTAATTATCAGCGGCATTTTTTTGCCTTTGGTATTGGTAAGAAACGGGAATACATACGACCGGTAAATGTAATGGGCCATATATAGGGCATAGAAAAAGTAGCTGGTGTTTGTTTTTTGCAAGGTGCCCGTCCAGAACCAGTAGCTGATAAAGAAAGGCGCAAAGCCTTCCATCAGCATCCAGCCAAGCTGGTTAGGTATCATAGGTCCCCAGGTATCTACCGTGTGGCGGCCATACGGGGCCGTTTTGCGTTGTAGCACTATAAAGGTAACTACACCTAATAGCAGCCAGGCGTAAAGCAGGTAATTATATATCTCTATTGTCATGGTTGTTTGTTAGCGCTGTTCAATTATAGGTAAACAAGTACAAACGTCTGTTGTTTGAAAATTGAACATTGGTAATTGAAAATTATATCGTCAATCCTCCATCTACACTTATTACAGTACCCGATATAAACTGCGCTTCATCACTTGCCAAAAATGCATAGCAGTTGGCTACATCTTCTGGCCGGCCCAGTTTTTTTAATGGTACTTTTTCTGTCATCATTTCAATAACTTTTGCAGGTATGGTAGCTATCATATCGGTGGCAATAAAGCCCGGTGCTACAGCATTAACGGTAATATTGTTTTTACCCAACTCACGCGCCCAGGTTTTAGTTAAGCCAATAACACCTGATTTGGTGGCTGCATAGTTTGTCTGCCCGTAGTTGCCGTATAACCCTACTATCGATGAGGTGTTGATAATGCGGCCATAGTTGTTGGCCACCATTACCGGTGCAATAGCTTTGGTGCAGTTAAACACACCACTCAGGTTTACATCCATTACCTGTTGCCATTGTTCAAAAGTCATTTTAAGCAGGCTGGCATCGCGTGTAATACCGGCATTGTTTATCAGTATATCTATTTTGCCAAACTGCTCCAGTATTACTTTAACAGAGGTGTCAATTTCTTCGATATTGGTAGTGTTTACTTTATAGAAATGTATACTCCCTTCGTATTGTTTCAATGTGCTTTCTTCGGGCTGTTTTACATCCCAAACAATTACGGTGGCACCTTCGCTGGCAAACTTAATGGCAGCGGCAAGGCCTATGCCGGCCGCCCCTCCGGTAATTACGGCAACTTTGTTTTCAAATCTTTTCATGTAGTGAAAATAAAAAGCATACCCAATATAAGCGCATATCTTTCATGCGTTGTACTAATCAGGCCATTCAGTATTCAGTTATGGCCAACAAAAAAGCCTCCCGATAACATCGGGAGGCTTTTTTGTTGGTAGTTTAAACTTGTGATTACTCTACCGATATGTTTTTAGATGCAAAGCCATTAGCAGTTCTTAGCTGTACGGTGTAAATACCTTTGCTAAACTGGGTAACGTTAATGGTGGTGTTGTATAGTCCCATTACATCAATGTTCTCATTGTAAACCAGTCGGCCGGTTACATCTACTACGCGTATCTCACCGTTTACACGGCTGCCGGCGTTCAGGTTAATCTGGAATATACCGTTGTTTGGATTTGGATAAACGTTCAATGCTGCATTCAGGTCCGAATTGAAATCGTTAATGCCTGATTGAACTGGACGGCATGGTGCACCTTGCTCAATTACATCAATTGAGTAGCCACGGCCCTGGTTGCTTCTTATAAACAATTGGATAGGAACAGATGTATCGCCATCGAAGAAGCCAGGGAATGCTGTACCACTCATATACATTAAACCATGGAAAGTAAGAGGATAGTTACCGGTATCGGCAGTAGTAGTACCACTGGTTAAACCGCAACCATTTGAGCCCGGATAGAATACAGGGCCAGCCGGGTTAGATGACCAGGTTAAGCCTGCCGGAAAGCCGGTGATAGAATCCAGCACTACAGAGTCTGTATTCAGTACATAAGAGATGGGAACGCCATAGTCAGCCAGGTCAACAGAAGTAGGGATATAAAACTGTAAAGTCTGGTTGTATGCTACGTTGCGCTCTGCACAAGGTACGTTATCTACATCAGGGGTAAAAAAAGTAGTGTTGTTCGGATCAATAGTACATTGAGCCTGTGCTGCGCTGATAAACAATGCTAAGGCAGCAATGATGGTGTAAACCTTTTTCATTTTCTTTTTTGGGATTTTGGTTTTGAGGTTATAAATGATAAATAATATTACTCTATCGAAATGTTTTTGCTGGCGAAGCCTTCAGCCGTTCTTAGCTGCACCGTGTAAAGGCCGCTGCCCAGTTGCTGTAGGTCAATGGTGTTAGTATATAGCCCCACAACATCCATAGCCTGACTGTAAACTTTACGGCCGGTTACATCTACTACTACTATTTCGCCATTCAGCCTTCTGCCGGCATCTATACGTACGTTAAATACACCGTTGCTTGGGTTAGGGTAAACCTGCAACAGGGCATTCAATGCTGCACTAAAATCGTTAATGCCCGATTGTACCGGACGGCAAGGGGCGCCTTGCTCAATCACATCTACCGATGCCTGAAAAGGATTTTGAGGTTGGCTCTGTATCATGGCCAGGTCTATAGTTGTGTCGCCATCAAACAATGGAGGAAACGGGAAGCCATGCAAGGTCATAGTACCATGGAATATAAGTGGATAGTTACCGGCCGGTGCGTTAGTGGTGCCGTATAGTACGCCACAAGCATTGGCATCGCCGTAAAATATACCACTCGATGGGTTTAAGGCATAATCAAGTCCGGCAGGTAGGCCGCTGATAGAATCGAATACTACCGAGTCAACGGTTAATACAAACGAAATAGGCGCACCGAAATCCTGTAAATCTACCGAGGCAGGTATTTTTATCTGTAATACCTGATTGTACGAAACACCGCGCTCTACACAAGGTAAGCTATCGGGGCGCGGCGAGAAAAATGCGGTATTGTTAGGGTCAATATTACAACCTACACCTGCAAATGCAGATTGAAAACTAATAAAGGCTACTACAACTAAAAAGTAAATTTTTTTCATGGTATGGTTTTGACCCTGTGAAGATACAAAAGTAAATGATTGTCAAGGGGAAATTTAGTGCCTGCAGGTGCTTCTAATAATCTATTAACAACTAGTTTAAACACAACAGCCCGGTGGCTGTATGGCTACCGGGCTGTTTGTTAAATGGCTAACTGGCAACTAGTTCAGTTTGCCAACCATAGTGGTAGGGTCCACCCACTCATCAAATTGCTCCGATGTAAGGTAACCCAGGTCTATAGCTGTTTGTTTAAGGGTTTTGCCTGTTTTATGGGCAGTTTGCGCTATTTCGGCTGCTTTGTAGTAGCCTATTTTGGTATTTAGCGCAGTAACCAGCATCAGCGAGTTGTTCAGGTTGTTTTTAATGTTTTCCTCTATCGGTTTAATTCCTACGGCACATTTATCGTTAAACGATACACATACATCGCCTATCAGGCGGGCGCTGTGCAAAAAGTTATAAATCATTACCGGTTTAAATACGTTTAGCTCAAAGTGGCCGGTGGCACCGCCTACGTTAATAGCCACATCGTTACCCAATACCTGTGCCGCAACCATGGTCATGGCCTCGCATTGGGTAGGGTTTACCTTACCCGGCATAATAGATGAACCTGGTTCGTTATCCGGTATAAATAGCTCGCCAATACCACAGCGTGGGCCCGAGGCCAGCAGGCGTATATCGTTGGCTATTTTCATCAGCGAGCAGGCTACGGTTTTAAGTGCACCGTGTGCTTCTACAATAGCATCGTGTGCAGCCAATGCTTCAAATTTGTTTTCGGCAGTTACAAAAGGCAGACCGGTCAGGTTGGCTATATGTTTAGCTACATTTACATCGTAACCTTCAGGAGTGTTAATGCCGGTACCTACGGCGGTGCCACCCAGGGCCAGTTCGCTAAGGTGCGCCATGGTATGCTCTATGGCTTTAATGCCGTGGTTAAGCTGCGATACATAGCCCGAAAGTTCCTGGCCCACCGTTAGCGGCGTGGCATCCATTAAGTGGGTGCGGCCTATTTTAACCACGCCCATAAACTCTTTCGATTTTGCAGCCAGCGTATCGCGCAGGGCTTTAATACCCGGCAGGGTTACTTCTACCAGTATTTTGTACGCTGCTATATGCATAGCCGTTGGAAACGTATCGTTACTGCTCTGCGATTTGTTTACATCATCATTCGGGTTCAGGTGTTTTTTCTCATCCAGCAGGCTGCCACCCATCAGCACGTGTGCGCGGTAGGCCACTACCTCGTTTACGTTCATGTTGCTTTGTGTGCCCGAACCGGTTTGCCATACTACCAGCGGAAACTGGTCATCCAGTTTACCTGCCAGTATCTCGTCGCAAACCTGCCCTATCATATCTGCTTTGGCTTTATCCAGTACGCCGGCTTCCAGGTTAGTAAGCGCGGCTGCTTTTTTAAGGTAAGCAAATGCACGTACTATTTCTTTAGGCATTTTATTAATGTCCTGCGCTATTCTGAAGTTATCGATAGAGCGCTGGGTTTGTGCACCCCAGTAAACGTTGGCCGGTACTTCTACCACACCCATCGTGTCTTTTTCTTTGCGGAATTCCATACAGCAGTTAGTTTGAATGATGAATAATTGATTGTGATTAGTTGCCCTTAAAGTTGGCTTTGCGTTTCTCTAAAAATGCAGCAGTGCCTTCGGCAAAATCTTCGGTAGCTACACATTTGCCAAACAGTTCTATCTCGGTATCAAAGCCATCTATACCCGATTTAAAGTGGGCGTAAACACTTTGTACTACCTGCGCAATAGCATACGGTGCCATAGCCGTTATTTTAAGCAGCATGGCGCGGCTTACTTCCAGCAGTTCTACCGTTTGTACTACATCGTTTACCAGGCCCAGTTTCTCGGCACAGGTAGCGTCAATAGTATCGCCCGTCATTAATAGTTCAAGTGCTTTGCCTTTGCCTATCAGCTGGGTAAGGCGTTGGGTGCCACCGTAGCCGGGTATTATGCCCAGTTTAACTTCTGGCTGGCCAAACTTGGCATTTTCGCTGGCTATACGTATGTGGCAGGCCATTGCTAATTCGCAACCACCGCCCAGTGCAAAACCGTTAACAGCAGCAATAATAGGCTTGCCGCTCATTTCTATTTTATCAAACACATCGTGGCCGCGTTGTGCCAGGGCTTTGCCCTGCTCGGCGTCCATACCTTTAAACTCCGATATATCGGCGCCGGCTACAAAAGCCTTGGGGCCTTTGCCGGTAATAATTACACCCTTAATATCGGCGTTGGCATACACCTCGTCAATTACCTCGTTTAGCTCGGCAATTACGGTTTTGTTAAGTGCGTTTAATTTGTCTTCGCGGTTAATGGTAATGGTTAGTATACCCTCGGTAAGGTCGGTTAGGAGCGTAGTGAACTGTTTCATTTGTTTTTGAATTGCGGGTGCAAATGTAGGCGAGGGATTGAAACGGCAAAATGACTTTTGTTGAAAAGAGAATGACAGTGTAGGGTTGGCAATAAAACCTTGTTAAAAGCAAATAGCCCCGCATTTACAGCACGTGCTGCAATTGTGGGGCTATCTGTTTTAAAGGGCGGTTACATACCCAACTCATCGGCACTTGGGCCGTAGCTGCCGGGTATAGGCACATTCAGCAGGCGTAAAAACACACCTAACTGGGCACGATGGTGTACCGTTTGGCAAAAGGCCGAAACACGAAGTGCCTCTAACCGGCTGCTGGTAAAGTAGATGGTATCGCCATTGCGCATCGTCCAGCTTTCTTCCAGCTCGGCTTCGGTAGCTTTTTTTAGGCGTTCTAAACCAATGGCTACGTTTTTATCAAACTCGGCCAATAGATCAGCTGTGTTGTTAATAGTAGTAGGCTTGTAAGGGAATGTAGCAAAATCAAGCTCGGTAGTAGTAAGGGTAAGGTTAACCCAGCCAGGTAACTCGGCAATGTGGTTGCTAAGTTGCAGCAGGCTCATGCTTTTGGCATGTGGGCGCCAGTCAAACTTGTCGGCAGGAATAATGCTTAACATTTTACGGGTGGTAGCGGCTTCGCTTTCCATTTCTTTTACCAGTACAGGTACAATTTGCATAGTGGTTATTTTTTTGTTCGGTACAAAACAACAACCCGCCACTGACAGCCCTATGTCAGTGGGGTAAAAGAAAATTGTAAAATATTTTTTCGTGACTAATACGCTACCGGCAACTCTTTCATGTATTCGGCCAGTGGTAGGTGCTCTGTAATGGTAAATGGTGTTTGTAAACAACGTAAGTGCTTAATTCGCGATACACGAAAGTCGCGGTACTCCTTACGGCTATGGCACCAGGCTATTAAGTGCCAGTTAAGGGCGTAGAAAATAAGGCCTATAGGCTCTACTTTTCGCCTACTGGCAATATTGCTGGTGTTGGTGTATTCCAACTCCAGCATAGTGCGTGCCGTAATGGCTTGCTGTATGCTGGTAAGGTATTCGTAACCGGGTACTATGCATGCCGGAAACTGTGTTTTTATCTGGCAGTTCAGGCTTTCCAGCGTTTCCTTCTGCGGGCCACGCAACACCGCATTTATTTTGCTGAGTGCCGAGGAGTAATGTTTTTGTATTGATTTGTCGCCAAACACATTTACAAGGTGTTCCATTAACATCAATGCACTGGCTTCGTCTGTAGTAAACGATACCGGCGGCAGAAAAAACTCATTCATTACAAAATAACCTTTGCCGGGCTCAAAACCTATGGGTATACCCTGTTCGCCCAGTGCCTTTACATCGCGGTAAACCGTGCGGATGCTTATCCGGTATTTCTCTGCTATTTTTTCGGCGTTAATGTATTTGCGGCTTTGCAGCAATGTAACTATACCCAGTAAGCGGTCTATGCGGTTCATAATAAGTATGTGTAGATGTATAACACGAGCAAATTGGATATGGTGTCCTGATGTTAATCCCCATCATTAGTGAAGTTTTTTACTATTCTTTCTTGGGTGTCTTTTCCCAGGAAAATAAGTCGCGAAATGAAGGTAATTCTGGGGTTTCAATTATTAGTTCCAGATTAAGTTTTTCTGCTATCAGGTGTGCTATGTTGGCTATTTCTTTATTACTAATACTACCTCGTAATATCTTGTGAATACCTGTTTCAGCGTCTGAGTCGGAAATTAATGCCAGATAATCATAAATGTAATTGCTCCCTTTTCCATGTAGCTGTAACACTTTAATACAGGTTACCTGGTTGGGGTCTATATCATATTTTTCTCTTACCCTAATTGTTTTCGCATCATTATCTATTTCAATCATGCAGTTTGACCGCTGGGTAAAATAGGCCCATATAAATATCCCAATTTCAATAAGAAGTATTAATAAACTTATTTCAGTGGACGGTGGATTTTCGTTATATATAAACCCCAATAACGTAATAGATAGAACTATTACACCCCACCCAATAACCCTTGTTTTGTTGTAAGTAAGATTTTCTCTGATAACTACTTTATAATCTACTACCAGTATATCGTATCTATTGCCAAAGGGCCACATACTAAAAACTACGGTGTTGTTGTACCCACTCGGTAATGTACCCGGTTATTTTGCTGGTAGGTGTGCCCGGCGGGAACAACTCACCACAGCCGGCCTCGCGTAGTTTATGCATGTCATCATCGGGTATTATACCGCCACCGGTTAGCAACACATCATCCAGGCCCTTTTCTTTCATCAGTGCCAGCACTTTAGGAAAAACCGTATTATGAGCCCCGCTTAATATGCTGATGCCAATAGCATCCACATCTTCCTGTAGCGCGGTGTTTACCACCATTTCGGGTGTTTGGCGCAGGCCGGTATATATTACTTCCATGCCGGCATCTTTAAGTGCGCTGGCTATTACTTTGGCGCCGCGGTCGTGGCCATCCAGCCCTACCTTGGCAACTAATATGCGTATTGGTCTTTTCATGTAGTGGTACAAAAATAAAAATGCGGAACGAAGTTAAGTCCGTTCCGCATTTAATATGCATTAGCCCGTTGGCTTTTTTCTAGTAATCATCATCAAAGCCGCCGCCGCCAAAGTCGTCGTCTTCGCTAAAATCGTTGAAATCGTCAAAATCATCATCGTCGTATTCATCGCTTTTAGCAGCCTTACGGCCTTTACCCGATGAGCGTTTTTCGATAATATCGTCAAACTCTTCCAGGTCCTTCATCGATTTAAGGTCATCAACAGAAGGTTCTTCTTCTGTCTCTTCCTCATCGCCCGACTCGTACTCGTCGCTTTCTTCAATATCGTCATCGTCGTCATCATCCTCGTCGTCATCGTCATCCACACTTTTTTTCGAGCCTTTTTTGGGCTTGTCATCGTCATCATCTTCCTCTGCACTTTTCTTGGCAGATTTTTTCAGTTTGCTGTCATCCTCCTCATCGCTCTTTTTTTTGCGGGCCATGGTTTTCTGTTTTAAAGGTTTAATGGATTTTGTACGGTAAAGTTAATGCGAACAAATGTTGTAAGAAAAATTTTTTTCGAAAAATATTTTTTCCGTTAAAATGGCTCACTTTCATCGGTTTGCAATACTATTTTACCAGTGCTATATTGTAATTTTCTGTTTAAAGCGTATCAAAATAATCAAATGATTTATTAAGGCGGGCGGTTGTTTTTTCTTTACCCAGCAGCGCCATCATATCAAAAACCGGTGGCCCCTGCATAGTGCCGGCCAGCGCCAAACGCAATACCGGCATTATTTCGCCTATCTTAATACTATTAGCCGCGGCGTATTCTTTTACTGCTTTTTCCAACTCAGTAGCAGTAAATACAGCGGCATTACTTACCATATCAGTAATAGCATTAAAACGTGCACGGTTGTCTTTATTGTATTTCTTTTTAATAGTTTCTACGTCAAAAGTTTTTACATCCTCAAAAAAGTAGTAGCCCATTTCCAGCAGGTCGTTGGTAAAGGTGGCGCGTTCTTTCATCAGTCGGCAAAATTCTTCTACATAAGCAGTATCGTAAGCATAGCCTTTGGCTATTACTTTATCTTTAATAACGGCGGCCAGTTCGGCATCGGGCTTGGCTTTAAGGTACTGGTGGTTAAACCATTTAGCCTTTTCGTAATCGTAGCGGGCGCCGGCTTTGTGTACCTTATCCAGCGTAAACAGCTCTATCATTTCGTTCAAGCTCATTACCTCGCGGTTATCGCCGGGGTGCCAGCCTAACAACACCAAAAAGTTAAGGAACGCCTCGGGGAAAAATCCTTTCTCGCGGTAGCCTTCGCTTACCGTAGGTTGGCCGGTCTCGGGGTCGGTGCTGTGCCAGTTAATGGCAAAAAACGGAAAGCCCAGGCGGTCGCCATCGCGTTTGCTTAGTTTACCGTTGCCATCTGGTTTAAGCAGTAGTGGCAGGTGGGCAAACTTAGGCATTACATCCTCTATACCCAGGGCACGGTAAAGCAATACGTGCAGCGGTGCACTGCTCAGCCACTCTTCACCACGTATCACGTGGGTTATCTTCATCATATAGTCATCGCTAACGTTAGCCAGGTGGTAAGTAGGCATGCCATCGCTTTTTAGCAATACGGCATCGCTAAGCTGCGAGGTATTAAACGATACCCACTCGCGTATCTCATCGTAAAACTTCACTTCCTCGTTACGTGGCATTTTAAAGCGTATCACGTAAGGGGCGCCACTGGCCAGGCGTTTTTCTACTTCATCCTGCGGTAGCGAGGTTGAGTTTTTCATGTACTGGCGCGTAATAGCGTTGTACGAGGGGCTTGGGTTGCCCTGCGCTATCAGGTCGGTACGCATTTTTTCAATCTCTTCTTCGGTATCGAAGGCATAATAGGCGTGGCCACTGGCTATCAGCTGGTCGGCATATTGGCGGTATAGGTGCTTGCGCTCGCTTTGGCGGTAAGGGGCATAAGGGCCATCGCCAAAACCTACACCTTCGTCAGGTTCTATACCGCACCATTTAAGTGCATTGATAATAAACTCCTCGGCACCGGGCACAAAACGGGTTTGGTCCGTATCCTCTACACGCAGTACAAAATCGCCGCCCCATTTTTTAGCCAGCAGGTAATTATATAATGCCGTGCGTATGCCACCCGGGTGTAAAGGGCCGGTGGGCGACGGCGCAAAACGAACTCTTACTCTTCTTTCCATATCGTATTAATGAGGTGCGAAAATAATTTTTGTAAGATAATAGTAAACGGTGAATTAATTTAACCCCCGAAATGTTAGATGCCCTGCTATTTGCCAAAACGCCTAAGTTGCTTACCGCCGTATACCCCCACTGTCTGTGGAAGGTAAACACTCAAGATAAAAAGCTGTACCTCACCTTCGACGATGGCCCCATACCAGAGGTAACCCCCTTTGTGCTGGATGAATTGAAGAAATGGAATGCCAAAGCCACTTTTTTTTGCATTGGTAAAAACATGGCAGCTAACCCCGGTATTTATCGGCGAATTATTGAGGAGGGGCACAGCACGGGCAACCATACCTACGATCACCTGAACGGCTGGAACACCAGCGATGAACAGTATTTTGAAAATATTGATAAATGTGAGAAGATGTTATTGAATTCACTTCGGACTTCGGACTTCGGACTTCCAACTCTTTTCCGCCCCCCCTACGGTAAATTAAAGCCCTCGCAATACTCTAATCTTAAGTCTAAATACAAAATCGTAATGTGGGATGTACTTAGTTACGATTTTGATTTAACCCTGAGCCGCGAAAAAGTATTGGACAATGTTTTAAAAAATGCCGACCCCGGTTCTATTATTGTAATGCACGACAGCCTGAAAGCTAAACCGAAAGTAGAATATGCCCTGCCATTAATACTGGAGCACTTTACTGCTTTAGGATATACCTTTGAAAAATTATGAGTTTAATAGATACACACTGCCATTTATACGTTAAGAGTTTTAAGAGCGATACCGACCAGGCCATTGCACGTGCCGCCGCAGCAGGGGTAAGCAAAATATTTCTGCCGGCTATTGATCGCGAGACCCACGACGACCTGATTGCGCTGGTACAGAAATCGACCGATAGCTTTGCTATATACCCCATGATGGGCGTGCACCCGTGCAGCATTAACGAAAACTTTGAGGAAGAGCTGGAGATAGCCCGCCGGCATTTAGACAGCGGCATTAAGTTTTATGGCATAGGCGAAACCGGGCTTGATTACTATTGGGATGTAACCCATAAGGAGCAGCAGATTGTTGCCTTTGAGCGGCAGATACAATGGAGCATAGATCGTAAGCTGCCGGTTATTATACACAGCCGCAACTCTACGCCCGATTGTATTGCCAGTGTTGCAAAGTTTAATGGTACTGCCACCGGTATATTCCATTGCTTTAGCGGTACGCTTGATGAAGCGCGACAGGCAATAGAGCTGGGTTTTTACCTGGGCATAGGCGGCGTAGTTACCTATAAAAACGGTGGCTTAAAAGAAATAGTACAACAGATAGGGTTAGACAGGCTGGTGCTTGAAACAGATGCGCCCTACCTTACACCGGTGCCACACCGTGGCAAGCGCAACGAGCCTGCCTACACCTCACTTATATGTGAGGCTGTGGCAGTTGCGCTAGGTATAACACCCGAAGAGGTGGCTGAGGTTACCTCTAACAATGCAAAGCAGGTATTTCAAATCTTACATTAAATTCGCGGTCCAATTAGAGAGGTGTCCGAGTGGTTGAAGGAGCACGCCTGGAAAGTGTGTATGCGTGTAAAAGCGCATCGAGGGTTCGAATCCCTTCCTCTCTGC
>CAYREY010000072.1:0-26493 GCA_964423405.1 uncultured Chitinophaga sp.
CTATCTTAAGCGCCTGCATGGCTTACAACCTTTACAAAAGCACCAATTTAAATTTTTAAGGTTACGGCCTTCTAACTTCCCTACTTTAAGGCTGGCGCAATTAGCAACTTTGCTGGGCAAAAACACCAAACTGTTTTCGCAGGTGCTGGCTGCGCGTAATACCAAAGCCATACACGCCATGCTGGATGTAGAGGTTAGCCCATACTGGCAAAGTCATTACCAGTTAGATAAACCATCGAAAAAGGTAAACCACCACTTAGGTGCCGACATGAAAAATATAGTATTGATTAACGCCGTTGCACCTGTACTGTTTGCCTATGGCAAGTATAAAGATACCGAAGAACCTTGCGACCGGGCGCTGGAGTTGTTACAACAATGCCATGCAGAAAGCAATAGCATAATAACCGGCTGGTGCAAACTGGGCGTAACTGCAACCAGCGCATACGAAACACAGGCCTTGCTACAACTTAAAACCAACTACTGCGATAAGTTCCGTTGCCTGGAGTGTGGCGTTGGCATTAAAATACTGAAATAGAAAGCTACTCTGTTATTGTTTCAAACTCGGCAGGTAGGTAAGCTACCCTTGCAAAGTTTTTAGTAACCAGTTCCTCATCAACTACTTTACCACTTTGGTACTTTAATATTTTTTTACGCCAAATTTCATTTTGCCTGTAATATTCCGAACCTAACTTCAAAAATCTGTGTTCTTTTTCTATTACGTGGTAAGCATAATCCAGTTCTGCATCTACCCTTAACTCGCCATCTAAACATTTATCTGTTAACCATAAATTAATTTGAAAAGTATAGGGTGTGTTGTTGGTAAACTGATAATCTCTGTAATTATAGAACACCGTTGCTCCACTACCAAACGGCAATACCCTTCCATCATCGGGAAATGGATCGAAGGAATGATGATAGCGTTCAGTTACAGTTAACGGACTATGCAATACCAACCAATGTATAAGGTTAGATATCTGACAGATGCCGCCACCCGTGCCTGCGCGGGCTTTACCAAACGACAACTCCATACCAGGCAAATAACCCTTGCTTTTGGCAGGCAACCCTACAAGCTTACAAAACGAAAATGTTTCACCCGGTTTTATACGTATACCATTAATTTGTTTAATAGCAATACGGATATTGGTTACTTTGTTAATCTGCAACTGAAAATCGCTATCACCTAATTTTTTCAGCAATACCGATTGATGTTTCTTAACCCTGTATTGCAATTTTTCATCGGCAATTTGGTGCGCATATTGCTTACCATCGGTATACCAACGCATGCCCCTGTGAATACGACGTACCCAAACGGCTATAAAATACAGCCACGGATGCATTTGACTAATAAGCCGACGATTTGCCATAACCCTTACAAAAAATAATGGCGGCTAATTAGCCGCCATTATTCAACGAATTAAAAAGTATCTTATTGCTTTACAAACTTGCTGTTATACTGGCCTTTACCAGTATTAAAGTTAAGCATATAAATACCCTGAGCAAGATTAGCAACGCTCACAGCCTGCTGGTGTATGCCCTTAACCTGTTGGGTAGTACCAAGGTCTATTACTACACGTCCGGCAAGGTCAACCACCGATAACTTAACGGTTGCATTGTCGTTTAACTCGTAACGGATGTTCAATATATCATTGGTAGGGTTTGGCATTAAGCTGAACGTAGCCAGTTCCTGTACTTTACCTATGCCGGCACAAACAACTACCGCAGCAGTTGAAGTATCAGCACAGCCATTTTGCGAAACAACTACACTTACATATTGCGCTACATCGCCACACTCCACTGTGTCGCGTTGTGTTACTGTGCTCTGTAATGACCCTAAATCGCCCTGGCTGGTGCTCAGGTACCAGGCATAAGTAGCATTGGCCGGTGTGGCCTCAAGTAAAGTCTGGCCGTTGGCTGTTCCCAGTTCGGTTACCACTGCATTAGGAGTTACGTTGGCAAATACGGTCGACTGGTTGCCCGAAGCACCATCGCAACCATTTTGTGTAACAGTTACACTATATGAACCGGTAGCATCTGCTGTAATGGTTTGGGTAGTAGCTCCATTGCTCCACAGGTACGAATCAAACCCGGCACCGGCATCGAATGTAACCGACTGACCGGTACAAATATTAAAGGTACCACCCGGAGTAACCGTGGTAGAAGGTGTTTGATTTACGGCAACCACAACAGGTGCCGATGATGAACCGGTACAGCCATCCAGCGTTACTGTTACGGAGTAGCTACCTGCACCCGAAACAGCACTGGTTTGGGTATTATCGCCATTGCTCCAGCTATAGGTATCAAATCCACTGCCGGCATCCAGGGTAAGTGTTTCGCCGCTGCAAAGGGTTTGGCTACCCGAAGGCGTAATAGCCGGTGAAGGTGTAGGAATAACGGTAACAGCCGAACCTATAGATCCACTGCAGGCATTATTATCGGTAACGGTAACAATGTATCCACCACCCGAAGTCACATCAATACTTTGCGTGGTAGCACCGTTGCTCCAGGCATAAGAAGCATGGCCGGCTCCGGCATCCAGCGTTACTGTTTCGCCCTCACATATGGTTGGGTCTGTTGCCGGATCAAGATTGATGGTAACCGGGAAAGAACCCAGTGTTACGTTGGCAGAAACAGTACCGGTGCAGGCTCCCTGAGTAACCGTAACAGTATAGGTGCCGGTAGCAGTAGCAGAAAGAGATTGCGAGGTATTGCCACCATTCCAGGCATACGAAGAATAGCCAGAACCCGCGTCAAGCGTAGTACTGCCACCGTTGCATATATTAAGTCCGTTTGAAGCAGTAATTACAGGGTTAAGTGTGCTACCCGATACGGTAACGGTAACAGTATTAGAAGTACCATTACAACCTGCCTGGGTTACAGTAACCAGGTACGTGCCGCTACTGGTAACATTGATAGATTGGGTAGTGGCACCCGTATTCCAGGTATAAGCCGAATAGCCGGCACCGGCATCCAAGCTTACGCTACCGCCCTGACAGAAAGTAGTAGGACCATTGGCTGTAACACTAGGAGTAGGATTGCCTACCGTTACAGTAACAGTATTGCTGGTACCAGAACAGCCACTCTGTGTTACAGTAGCGGTATAGGTACCCGCTGTAGTAGCTGTAATACTCTGGGTGGTTTCGCCGTTGCTCCAGGCATACGATGAAAAACCAGAGCCGGCATCTAAGGTTACACTACTGCCCTGGCAGAAAGTGGTTGGGCCTCCCGCTGTAATAGTAGGGCTTGGGTTGCTGGTAACATTTACTACCGTGGCATTTGATGCTGCCGTACAACCATTTTGTGTTACAGTTACAGTATAACTACCCGACTGTGTAACGTTAACCGACTGGCTGGTGCTGCCATTGCTCCATGCATAGGCAGAGTAACCGCTACCCGCATTAAGTGTAACACTGCCACCTGTACAGAACGTAGTGGCACCGTTGGCTGTAACCTGAGGGCTGAGCTGCGTGCTGCTTATTGTTTTGGTGGCTGTGGCCGATGCACAGTTGGCATAAGCGGTAACACTATAAGTTCCGGCTTCACCTTGTATGGTAGCAGTATGTTCGCCGGTGCTCCAGGCGTATGCATAATAGGTACCCCCGCTAATGCCCAGCGTAGTTGTAGCCCCCGGGCATAGAGAAGATGCACCGGTAATAGTAGGCGTTGGCGCAGAGCCTATAATGTGCCTCTCCAGGCTTGGAAGTAAGGTATCTACCGGAGGACAGGCTTCATTGTCATGCCTTACCCGCAAATAATAGTGCAGCCCCATTACTGAATCCAGATTAAGGTTCTGTACAGTAATAGGAATAAAACCAACTGTAACGTTCGCATCGGCGTATACAAGAATACCATACTGCCCTGGAGCATCGTAGGTAGTACCGGTTATGCGCACACAACCGGTGGCATTTCCTGCTACACGGTCCTGAGAGTCATTGCTTCGCCAGCAAAGCCCACAGGGTGTTCGCTCAATGTTACGCACCTGCACCCAGTTAAGGTTGTACCCTTGCGCGGTTGGTGGTGTATGAAAATTAATGGTTTGGTCCGATGGTTGCCCTATCACAAAACAGGGAAACGAAGTATCGGGCGGAAAGAACCCCATTTGGGTAATGCCCGACAAAGGTGTACATACACCAGACCCGGATGCACCGGCACAGTGTTGGGCATTAGTTGAAATAGAAATAATAGATAAACAGGTAAAGAAAATTACCGTGAGCGATTGTAACTTTCGTAACATGAGCGGTGGTTTTGTTTACCCGAATATAACAATCTACAAACCCTTAGACTACTACATTAATTATAAGTTGATTAAAATGTTAATAATCAGGGGAGCAATGCGGACAAAAGGGTAATAAGCGGGGCTGCCCGCCTGTAATTAGAAAACAAGGCTGTGGAATAGCCTGTAATAGTAAGTTTCATTGTCAATATAAATTAAAGCAATGCCACTACCGGTTACAGGCAAGTAGCATTACACGTTAAACAGGAAGTGCATAATGTCGCCATCCTGCACTATATACTCTTTACCCTCGCTGCGCAGCTTACCGGCATCGCGGCAGGCAGCTTCGCTTTTGTAGGTAACAAAATCGTTGTAGCTCATTACCTGTGCACGGATAAACCCTTTCTCAAAATCGGTGTGTATTACACCAGCCGCCTGCGGGGCTTTGTCGCCTTTGTGTATGGTCCAGGCGCGTACTTCTTTTACGCCGGCGGTAAAGTAGGTTTGCAGGTTAAGCAGACTATAGGCTGCACGTATCAACCGGTTAAGACCGCTCTCGGTAAGGCCCAGGTCCGATAGAAAAGCATCGCGGTCTTCTGCACTTTCCAGCACCGCAATCTCCGACTCTATAGCTGCAGATATTACTACCACTTCAGCATTCTCACTGGCTACGGCTTTGCGTACTTCTTCTACATATTTATTACCGTTTACTACACTGCCTTCATCTACATTGCAGCAGTAAATTACAGGCTTACCGGTTAGTAATTGCAGGTCTTCGGCATATTTTTTATCGTCTTCGTTTACAGGTAGGGTGCGTATGCTTTGGCCGCTCTCCAGGTGCTTTTTGTAAGCCTCCAGCACTTCCATACATTTCTGCGCATCTTTGTCGCCTGTTTTGGCAGCACGGCGCTGCTTCTCTAGTTTCTTGTCTACACTCTCCAGGTCTTTAAGCTGTAACTCGGTATCAATAATTTCTTTATCACGCACAGGGTTTACGCTGCCATCTACGTGTATAATGTTATCGTTTTCAAAACAACGTACCACGTGTATAATGGCATCTACGGTACGTATATTACCCAAAAACTGGTTACCCAGTCCTTCACCTTTGCTGGCACCTTTTACCAGGCCGGCAATATCTACAAACTCTATCACCGTAGGCACTACCTTTTGCGGTTGTACCAGTTCTTCTAATTTATTTAAACGGCTATCGGGTACGGTTACTACGCCCACGTTAGGGTCTATAGTACAAAACGGAAAATTAGCCGCCTGTGCCTTGGCCGATGAAAGTGCATTAAACAGTGTTGACTTACCCACGTTTGGCAAACCAACTATACCACATTGTAAACCCATAGTTTATTTTTAGAGGGCGCAAATATATAAATAGATAGGAGACTGAATACAGTAGTCTGAAGGCTTTAGAAATGAGAGGGCAAGGCTTTCCTTAGTTTCTCTAAGTCTACTGCCAGTAGTACCCCTAGCAGCAAAAACGGCGCAGCTATTACCCTATAGTGTACAATGGCCCCCAGCACCGGCACGGTAATACCTATTACCATATAATTAGCAATGGCTATAAAAAGAAAACACAGGCATAGCTGTAGCCTGAAACCTACCGGCTTTTTATAAAAAAACAGCAGCCCAGCCAACAATAGCAAAAACAGGGTATTTTCTGCCGCAAAGGCAAGCTGAAACGGTTTACCACCCTCCCATATGTAAGGCCTTAGTATGCTGTTCTGGAATGCTTCGGGCAACAGGCGTACTACGTTATTAAGGGTGGGGTTGTATATGGTAATCTTCAGATAACTACCGGAATTTTCTAATCTTGCCAGTTCAGCAAACTCGTTGCGCTTGCCTATCAATAACTGTGCAATCCTATCGCCCCACAACACCAATACCCCTAACACTATCATAGTCATGGCTACCACCCTAACCAAAATGGAGATACCCTTTTGCTTAAACGCTATAAGCACCAATAACCCCAACAGCATGATAACCCCTACCTGTAACTTAATATAAAGCACCAGTAACGCAGCTATAATACCTGATAGCCAATGCTTCAACTCTATTTTTTCTTGCGAAACGAAAGGGTGCAATACCGGCCCCATACAGGCAAACAAAAGAGCTTCCTTCAACAAACCACTGCTCCAGAATACAACTGACGGCAACAAAAACAGGGGCAACTGCAACAAAGTTTCGAAAGAACTGAAGTATGGGCGAAGGGTTTTGTACAGAAGTGTTAACGACAAAAACGAAATCCAGTTTATTAGCAGGGTATTGATGTAAATATTGGAAACCGAAAGGTAGTTTAGCAATACATTTACCCGAATGATAAACGTATTGTTTGTTACAATATCGTGGCCCGGGTGGCTGAAATAATGTGTATGCACCAGGTGCTGAAAAACCGATGGATCCTCTATACCTACACCGGTCATTATACTAAACCAGGCGCTGGGGTTACTAAATAACAGTGGCGATATTACCCGGCTATCGTTAAAGTAACGGTATATGTCGGCTTTTTGCTGGTCGGTGTAGTAATAGGTATAGATTAGTGTAAGCAGCACACCACTTGCTACTTTTAGCAAAAAATAAAAAGTAAACCGTTGCCGGCTGGTGCCGGGCACATCAAAAAACTGCCATTTGTATATAAACCATACAAATAAGCCAACGTAAAACACATATAAACCTGCATGTACCAACTCCTGCATGTAACCGAAAATCTGAAAATCTTTCAAAGGTTTTTAATTTCATGGATATATATTTCTTTGACGGGCACCTACTAAATCAAACTATTGCGCAGACAAATACTATATACTGTACTATCACGCGGCTTTAGCACGCTGCTTAATTTTTTTATTGCCCTGCTTATAGCACGCCATAGCGGCCCTGTAGTAAAAGGAGATATTACCCTACTGATAACCACCCTTTCCTTCTTCTTGTTTTTTAGCAACATTATGGGCGGACAGGCTCTGGTGTACCTTATACCCCGCAATAAAATAGAACTACTGGCAGTGCCGGCTTATGTATGGAGCATTGCTGTATCGTGCATAGGCTTTGCGCTACTGCGTTATACTAACCTGATAGAAACCAGCCATGTACCCTCACTGGCTGTTATGGGCCTGCTCTCTTCATTCATACAAATACACCAAACCATACTGATGGCTAAAAACAAAATAAGCACTGCCAACCTTGTAGCAGTAGTGGTGCTACTTATACAGGCTGGTGGCGTACTAACCTGCTTTTATTTTTTCAATATAAGCGATAGTTATGCCTTCATCTATGCATCGCTTGCGGCTTATCTGATAACGGCAGTATTTAGTTTTTTTATGGTACGGCAATGGCTGCATTTTAGTTCATTTTTCGGCAGTTACTCGTCGGCTGATTTATGGCAATCGTTCCGCTACGGGGTGCTTTACCAATTGGTAGAGATACTACAACTGTTTAACCTGCGCTACTATTTTTATCAGTTAGGCATACAACAGGGGCCACAATACCTTGGTATATTTTCTATTGGTATATCCATACTTGAAACTGTATGGATAATACCCCGCAGCATGGCAACGGTACATTATGTATCTACCTCTAACGCCGATGAAAACAAAAAACAGGTACAGCATACTATACAATTAATACAGTTCAGCATATTGTTATGTGGAATAGCCCTGTTGGCAATATTTATAGTGCCCAACCAGCTATATGTATACGTGTTTGGGCCAGGCTTTGCCGATGTTAAACACAGCATGCGTTTTATGTACCCGGGTGTACTGGTGTATAGCATACTGCTGGTAATAAGTAGTTTTTATATGGGAACCGGGCGGTATAAGCCCCTTATTATAGCCAATACCGTTGGCAGTGTGGTGTTACTGGCTGCCAGCTACCTACTCATTCCCAGGTATGTAATGAGCGGTGCCGGGCTTGCTGCCAGTATTTCTTTTACAGCAGCTTCTATAACGCTGATCACTTTTTTTGTAACTGAACAAAAGATAAACCCCGCCGTTTTATTAAAACCCGGTTTCGATTTAAAAAAGATTTCGTTGTTTTGAATACATAGCTCAAATGAAAATCCGTTTTACAACCCCCTTTTTCACATTAGTTATCCTATACCTGTTATTACCCGCTGGTAGCAACGCTCAAACCTGGCTGTGGGCAAAAGCGGCAGGCGATATTGGTACAGATGCTTCGGCCTCTGTAACCACCGACCCATCGGGCAATAGCTACATAACAGGTAACATAGCCGGCAGGGCTACTTTTTCGGGTAACCTGTACCAGGGCAGCGGGCTATACGATATTTTTATTGCCAAATACGATGCCGCTGGCAATCTGCTGTGGGTTAAACTAGCTGGTGGCGACCGAAACGACCAGGGTACCTGTATAAAATGGAAAAACGGGAACATTTATGTATGTGGCATGTATGAAGATACTGCACTCTTCGAAAATACTCAACTGATAAGTAAAGGCGAAAGCGATGCCTTTGTAGCCAAGTATAACGATAATGGCCAGCTACAATGGGTGCGTCCGGCAGGCGGAACAGGACTGGACTATGCAGCGTCGATGGACGTAGATAATAGCGGCAATGTGTATATAGGCGGCACTTATGAGCGGGCTATTACTGTTGGAAACAATGTACTGACTACAGCTAATTTTTATGGCGAATCTTTTTACGCCAAACTGGATGACAATGGTAACTACGTATGGGCCAAAACAACTACCGGCAATAACGCCAACCTGATAACCGGTGTAGCATACGATAACCACAACGGGCTTTTTATTACAGGTTTCTTCGGAGCATCTTTTAAGGCTGGAGCATTAACTATTAACTCAGTATCGGCCAGCTACGATATTTTTTTGGCAAAAATAGAAACCAGTGATGGGAGTACCGACTGGCTACACCGCGCGGGCAGCACTTACGAGGACGGTGCACATGGTGTGTGCTCTGACAAAAACGGCAACCCCACTATTACCGGCTATTTTGCAGGTACTGCCAGTTTTGGAAACAACACAGTAAGCTATCTTGACTATAATGATGTATTTGTTGCCCACTACGATAGTGCCGGTAACAACCTATGGGCCCGTTCGGGTAATGGCAATAAACTGGATGTGGGGTTTGGTATTACAACCGACGATAACGGCAATGTATATGCCACCGGTCTTTTCCAAAACATAATCAACTTTGATGGTGTAACCCTCACATCGCCCGATATACTGGACCGCGATATATTTATTATCAGCTACACGCCCGATGGCAACATACGCTGGCTGGCTGAGGCTGGCGGAGAAGATACCGATTGCGGATTGGGCATAGCATTGGCCGGTAACAACCATGTTGTTGTATCGGGTTATTATCTGCACACCTGTAGCTTCGGCAATGTTGACGTTGATTACGCCGATGCAGCCGATATATTTTTAGCCAAACTACAACAACCGGTTACCGCCATTGAAGAAACAGAAAAATTGTTTGCTACCCTGGGGCCCACCCCCTGTATAAACAGTACAGTACTAACTATACCTGAAAATACTGAAGGCTCATACATACTACATGATATTACCGGACGGGTTGCAGCCTCTGGCTACTTGAGCGGTTCAAATACAAATATAGAAACCAGTAACCTGCAAATAGGTGTTTATACCCTACAGGTGATATCGGGCGGAAGAAACCAAACGCTTAAACTGGTTAAAAAGTAACCCGGAAAGCAGGTTAATCTCTACGTTCGGATATTGTAACAAAACCCGAGGTAAGTTTACCATCCTTGTCATCCAACACTTCTACTTTGTAATAACCGGGTTTATAGAAATACATTTTCTTAACTGCATACAAGGCATTAGTAGGTACTGCTAATGACAGGTCGGCGTATAACGTGCCCTCCCGGTCGTTGTTCATAGCGTACAATTTAAACTTAAGCCGGTTAGTACTAATTGTATCTTTATTTAAAACAATAAGTTGCAGGTAGGTTTTATCGCCGTTCCACTCAAAGGTATTGCCAGCCTCTTTACAATTACCTAAACTATCGGCATTGGTACAAAACAATAAATCGAAGCCGGCAAATGCAGATAAAGAGAAAAGCGACACTGCAAGCAGAAGTGTTAACCTTTTCATGTAGCTGGGTGGGTTTTACCTGCAAGATAGTGTTATTAGCTAAATATTGTAGTATTTAACAACAAAATTAATTCAATTGTTAACGCCAGAGAGTAGATACTTGTAATCCTATCTAAGGCTGCGCATTAAAGCATCTTCCAGGGTAACCATCAGATCGTATGGTTTAAATTTGCGCCAGGCAAAGTCGTCGTATAAACCACCACTTTGCATAAAGTAATGCAAGCGGGCCGTTTTCATTTCTGTAATTACATGGTGGCGGAAATTAAGCAGCACTATCCAACCGGCCTCATCTTTAATATCCTCGTACCACTCCTCGTAATACAGTTCATCCGAAGCATGAAAATTAAGTACGTTCTCTCCTATTAGTATAAATTTCACTATACCCTGTTCTACCATGGGGTCTATTACCGCTCGCTTCAACTCCATTATATCGTTGTGCACGGCATCGTTCCACTCGCCTATCAGCTCTATTATACAATACTGGTGTTCGTAATCGGCAAACAGTACTTTACAGTATAAGGTAGATGAGCCAAAGTTATCCCACTGTGGGTGTATGTAAAAATTATATATGCGGTCTTTAAAATCAAACTCGCTGTACAGCCTGCGGTAAAACGGCGATAATTTATCCTCGCTGGCAATGTAATAATCGCGCCACTGGTAATATGGTTCTATATCGTGCATACTAACTACTGTTTACAAATATAAAAATCAACTGGCTTGCCAGCATAAAGTCTGTTATATTAGCCTACAGTATGAAAAACATCTGCCTGCTATTTCTGTTCGCTATGGTAGTAACGGTTAGCGCCTGCAAAAAGTGTTACACCTGTCACAATCTTTGTAAAGTATGTTACGAAACACACCTGGGCAATGGTGGCGATACCGTGCTTAAAATAATAGTACGCTCTGATTTACTGGGCGAAAAGTATTACAACGAATACATAGACTCACTAACCTCTCCCTCGCTGGGATGGACCTGTAACGATACTGCCAGCAACTATACCGAAGAATTTTGCGGCCAATCTTCATTTAATAATACCAAACTTATTAATAAACGCGATGGCGGCCTGGTATGTGCCGAAAGCCTGTAAGATTGGGTTCCACAAAAAACAAGAAAGGCATCCAATTGGATGCCTTTCTTGTTTTTGAGTTAGTAAGCCTTATTTAACTTCTACCAGTTCGGTATCGAAAATAAGGGTAGCGTTCGGCGGGATAACACCACCGGCACCATTAGGGCCATATCCCAAGCTTGATGGTATAATCAGTTTAACCTTGCTGCCCACGTTCATCAGTGCAATACCTTCATCCCAACCGGCTATTACCTGGCGCTGGCCAAGTACAAACGAAATTGGTTGGTTACGGTCGTATGAAGAGTCGAATTTTTTGCCGTTAGCCAATGTACCTGTATAGTGTACCGATACAGTTTTACCAGCTTCTGCTTTTGCACCGGTACCTTCTTTTTCTACTACATAGTAAAGGCCGCTGGCAGTTTTTTTAGCATTAGGGTATTGCTTTTTAACCAGTTCCTCTGCCGAAATAGAAATCAGTTTAGCATCTTCCTCTGCTTTCTTTTTGGCAGAAGCCACTTTTTCATCGTACACTTTTTTACCGTCAAAAGCCTGCGCCTCTTTACCAATACGTATAATACGTACGCTTTTCATTATATCGCCCTGTGCTATAGCATTTACCACATCCTGGCCCTGTACTACATGGCCAAATACGCTGTGTTTATCGTTAAGCCATGGTGTAGCTACGTGTGTAATAAAAAACTGGGTTTGGTTGGTGCCCGGTCCGGCATTAGCCATAGATAGTACACCCGGCCCATCGTGGCGAAGAGTTGGGTCAAACTCATCGGGAAACTTGTAGGTAGTACCAGCACCCGAACCATTACCGGCCACATCGCCGCCTTGTATCATAAAGTTGGCTATTACGCGGTGAAAAGCTATACCATCGTAAAACGGCTGGCCCAGTGGTTTTCCGGTGTTCTCCTGCTTGCCTTCGGCTACAGCCACAAAGTTACCTACTGTCATAGGTACTTTCTTAAACTCCAGTTGACAAACAATTACGCCCTTATCGGTAGTAAACTCGGCATATAAACCCGGCTCATTTTTCCAATTTGGATTTTCGCCTGCGTTAGCTGTAAAAATACCGGCCAGTATGGTCAGCACAGCAAATAGTGATTTTGTTATTTTATTCATGGTGTATAGTTGCTTTAAGTATTTACAATGTGATTAACGAACCTGCATTAACTCCGTATCGAAAACAAGCACTGCGTTAGGCGGAATTACACCACCTGCACCTTGCGAGCCATAGCCCAGGCTAGCCGGTATAATCAACTTAATTTTGCTACCCACTTTCATAAGAGCGATACCTTCGTCCCAACCCGGAATTACCTGGCCACGGCCCAATTGAAACTCGATAGGTTGGCCACGATCGTACGATGAATCGAATTTTTTACCGTTAACCAACATACCATTATAGTGTACCGATACCATTTTGCCCGCAACAGCCTGTGGGCCGTTACCCTCCTGCTCAACAATATAATATAGTCCGCTGGCCGTTTTTTTAGCATTAGGGAACTTTGCTTTCACCACTTCCGATGCCGGTAAGGTCATAAGCTTTTTCTCTTCAGCAGCTTTTTTAGCAGCTAGTGCCAGGTTGTCGTTATAAGCTTTCAGCCCATCGAAAGCCGTAGCTTCATCACCTACACGTACTATACGCACGCTGTCCATTTTATCGCCCTGTGCTACGGCATTTACAACGTTCTGGCCAAGTACTACTTTACCAAATACACTGTGCTTATCGTTAAGCCAAGGAGTAGCTACGTGCGTAATAAAAAACTGAGTAGAGTTGGTTGCAGGGCCAGCGTTAGCCATTGAAAGTACACCTGGGCCATCATGGCGAAGAGATGCATCGAACTCATCGGGGAAAGAGTAGCGGGTAAGTGCGCCTGTACCGGTACCGGCAGGGTCGCCACCCTGTATCATAAAGTTAGGTATAACCCGGTGAAAGGTAAGGCCATCGTACAAAGGCTGGCCGGTAGGTTTGCCGGCATTGGCCTGTTTTCCTTCTACCAGGGCAACAAAGTTGCCTACAGTCATTGGTACTTTTTGGTACTCCAGGCGGCAAACAATAGTGCCTTTAGGGGTATAAAATTCGGCATACAGGCCGGGTTCATTTTTCCAATTAGGATTTTCGGGATACGCTGGTGTTTTTACACTGTCGGTTGGTGCCATAGTGGTCTGCTCTTCTGCTTTTTTTTCGTTTTGCTTGCAGCCGGTAAGTGCTGCTACAAAAATTAAAATGGTTAATAAAAATGGTTTGGAAATATGCTTCATATCCGGTTTTTTGTTGTTTAAACTAGCTAAACTTTAATGTTTCTATTGCTTCCAGAAATTTCTTTTCTGTTTTATCTAAACTTAAGCTGCTTTTGCCCCCGGCTGCATTACGATGGCCGCCGCCTTCAAAATAAGTACGGGCAAACGTATTTACATCAATGTCGCCACGCGAACGGAATGATATTTTCACCCGGTCGGGCTCTTCGCTGAAATAAGCCGTAACCTGCACCCCTTCTATTTTAAACGGGTAGTTTACTAACCCTTCGCTATCGCCTGCCTGCAAATTAAATTTTTTTATCTCTGCCTGACTTACCAATATGTAGGCCACAGTGCCGCCCTTTACCAATTTTAACTTTTCGTTCAGGCAATAACCGAAAAACCGTAGCCGTGTTTCGCGAAAAACATTATTTACTTTCTCGCTTACATAATCGGGTCGGGCACCTTTAGCCACCAGCACCGATGCTACACGAAGGGCGTTAGGGGTAGTGTTGTTAAACTGAAAAAAACCATTGTCGGTACAAAGCCCGGTAAACAGGTTCTCGGCAATACGGTTATCCATTAAATCCATGCCCCCTAAATCATCTATCAGGTCGCACAGCATTTCGGAGGTGGCACAATACGATACATCGCTGAAAAGCAGCAGCGCAAAATCTTCAGGTTGCTGGTGGTGGTCAATTACAATTTTAGGGGCAGCTGCTTTCTTTAGTATTTCACCAAGGCCCTCTAAACGCGACAGCGCATTAAAATCAAGACAAAAAATGTAACTGGCGCTTTTTATATGTGCCTCACACAATTTGCGGCCCAACTCACTTTCATGTATAAGCGATTCGCTGGTACCATGTATCCATTTCAGGTTGTTGGTATACGTATTCGGCGATACAAAAACGGCCTCATGCCCCATTTTTTCAAGAAAAAATTTCCACGCCAGCGATGACCCTAACGCATCGCCATCGGGGTTACGGTGGGTTACTATTACTACCTTTTGTGGGGTAGAAAGAATCTGTTTAAGCTGCGCTACCTTTTCTTCGGCAAATTTCATTGACTGGCGAAAGTAATTTAAAAAGCGAAGTACAAAAGCCCCAGTTACCTACAACTGCCGGCAGGGTATCTCAATAAAAAAGGGCAACAACTTTCGCTGTTGCCCGCGCTTCAGACAAGCTCCTTTTACATAGCCTGCCTGATGGTTTGGCACCTGATGCAAATATAGCATAGTTAACTTAGCAAAAAATACGCCCGATATGCTATTTTAAATTACATTCGTCATTCATTTAAACATCAATTTTATGCTAACAGGAACAGTAAAGTTCTTCAATAGAGTCAAAGGATTCGGCTTTATTAAAGACAGCGAAGGCGACAAAGAACATTTTGTACACGTATCAGGTCTGGTTGACAAAATCAAAGACGGAGATGCAGTTACCTTTGAACTACAGGAAGGGAAAAAAGGCCCCAGCGCAATAAATGTGCGTCTGGCTAACTAATAGATAGTTTGTCTTTTCTTGCCGGAACCCTGTCCCAAAGGCAGGGTTCTGTTATTTAGGGGTATTGTTCTTTCTAATCAACTCATCCAGCAATACTATCTGCTTCTTCTGTATTTCGAACAGATTTTTCATGTTCAGTTGAAGGTTTTTAATCTCCATTTCAGCCTTTAGGTTTATCAGGTAATCGCTTTGCGCGCGCTGCCTGTCTTTATCCTCTTTACGGTTTTGGCTCATCATTATTATAGGTGCCTGTATGGCCGCTATACACGATAGTATAAGATTAAGCAGAATAAACGGATAGGGGTCGAACGGACGCTGAACGAGTATTACCGTGTTAAGTATTATCCAGCCTGTCAGAATTGTAAAAAAAGTAATAATAAATGCCCAGCTTCCGCCAAACTCAGCCACCTTATCGCTTAGCTTATCAGCCAACCCAAGCTCCTTATCCTGCGATTGTTGCAAAATCTGTGTAAGCAACTCATCATCATCAATGTTTTCGGCAAAAAAATCGTTTATCTTATCAATATCGTTTTCGGTAGAATTGATAAGCTGGTGAAGTTTCTCGCGGCGGCTTCTCATATATTATAAATCACTTTTCGAGAAATTGAGGGGTAGGATATCTTTTACCGTATCTATGGCATATACTTCGCCGGTTTCACCGGTTAGTAGTATTTGAATAGGAGTATTAAAACGGTTTTCATACTCTAACAGGCGCTGTCGGCAAATACCACATGGGGCTACCGGATGGTCTACCACATGGGTACCACTTTTAACGGTAATGGCTATCTTAAGCACTGGTACATCTGGAAAAAGGGCCGAAACAGCACTCAGCACAGTACCCTCGGCACATATACCTACCGGGAAAGCTGCATTCTCCTGATTAGTGCCTGTAAGCACCTGGCCATTAGCCAGCAAAACAGCAGCTCCTACCCTGAAATTTGAGTACGGTGCATAAGCCGATTGTAAAGCACTGGTTGCAGCATTCATCAACCTGCTGTCATCGGCATTCAGTGCCGACTTGTTATCGAAAACACGCAAGGTAAATGACAACTGGCGTTCTTTCATGGGCTATCAGGGTTAAGCCATGTTTACACCTCCGGTGTTGCATAGCTTTTTCTAAAATACAAATTACAATCTATCGCGGAAACTTAAATATCTCTTTTGCCTTTTTCTCAGCCTCTTTCTTCGCTTTATCAGCTGCTTCTCTTGCCCGCTGTTCTGCTTCGCGTTTTGCTTTATCAGCAGCATCTCGCGCCTGTTGCTCGGCCTGTTTCTTTAGTTCTTCTGCTTTGGCGCGGGCTTCATCTTCAGCCTTTTTCTTCAGGTCCTCAACCGCACCTTTCACAATATCTTTAGGGGTGCCGCCACCTGCCAGCACTTTTGACAGGGCCACTTTAGGCTGCGCGGTAGTACCCGTTACTTTAAACACAAAGCTTACTGTTTCGGGCATGGCGCCACCCAATCCGGGAATTTTAGACAGATAACCTTGCGCCAACTGTGTGGCCGCACCTAACTGACTACTCGGTATATCCATCTGCATATCGTAGTCAATACTTTTATCAAACCCGTTACGGCCACGCACGTTCATGTTATAGCCGTTGCCAAATTTTATATCGGTAGGCTCTACATCTACCTTACCGTCTTTAAACTTAAGTACTGTAAATGCATTTTTAATTTCGGGGTTTTGCAGGGCTGGTATTTTGGCAACCTGCGAAACCTTTTCAAGTATAGGCAGGTTTACTAAACGGGCACTTGGTATTTCTACCTTACCATCGCCTACCAGCGAGTTATAATCAACGCTCATATCAGGGTTAAGTTTACCACCACCTTTCAGGTCGCTGCTAAAATTGCCCTGCACATATTTGATAACCGGTGCCAGTTTCTCGCTCATACCCACCATCTGGTAAGTTTTCTGAAAGTCGAAGTTGTTTATGTCGTACGTAAATGTAACATCAGGGTGCTGCTTAGCCTTGGTATCGTATACCGCCGAAATGGTAGCATTGCCGCCTAACAGATTTGCAAAAAGATTATTGAGGTTAATAGCTTCATCTTTAATTACAATCTGTCCCTTTACATTTTCCAGCACTATTTTATCGTAAAGTATCTTGCCAATCTGCGAGTTGGCTGTAAAGCTTATGTGTGCAGGCACTTTAAAATACTCGGTTTTAGCCGTGTCGGGAGCAGAAGTTGCGGCGGGCTTTGCAGTGCCAGTTGCATCATCTTTACTTAGCCATTCGTTTGCATCAAACTGTGCACTGCGCAGGTTAAGTGTACCAACCAGGTCGCCTTTGCCAAAAGCATAGGCCATAAAATTGCCTAATGTACCCGTAGCATTAAAATCGCTTTTACCTATAGCCGATGAAAAACTATTCAGCTCTACATTCTGCGGGTTAAAGGTCATTTGCATATCCATTACACGTACCGGCATTGGCAGGTCTTTGGTATCGTACACCAGGTTGGCCACTTTAAGATTACCGGCCGCTTTAATAGCCTCATAACGTTTACTTTCCAAATCGCTTTGGCGGGCCTTAAAATCGAGATTGAGGCTCAACAAACCGGTAATAGTTTTAAGACCCTCTATAGGGTAAAACTTAGGCACGTTAGCCAGGTTCATACGGCCGTTTACGGTAGCCGTAACGTTAGGGTCGCTAACAGGGGTCCGCACATTAATGCGCCCGTCTATCGGGTCGGTGCCGGCTTCCAGATGCAGTTTAGATACATCTACAACCGCCAGATCGAGTGCCCCTTGCGGTTTTGCCACGTTGGCTGAAATAAATATATTCTTTACACCTACCGGTAGGTCGGGGTACTGAAACATGCCATTATTTACTTTCAGGTTAAGACCAAAACCGGGGTAGTCTTCTCCTTTCATTTCGCCTTTTACAAAACCATCCAGCGCCAGCGATCCGCTGGTTTTAATCTTATCGAAATCTTTTTTGTAAACAGCTGGTATAAGCGATAAAATACTTTTGAACTCGGTTTGTTTACTTTTAAATTTTACATCCAGGGCTGTGGCCTCTTTTTTTGTTTGTACAAAGCCATCAAACTGCAATCCAAGGTCGTTCAACCCAATCGAGTTTTCTTTAAATGTATATTTACTATTAGCGTTATCTACGTTAACATTAACCGTAGCATCCAGTTTTGCCTTGCTCAGGTAGGCCACAGCACCGCTTTTATAAGTAAGCTCTGCTATTTGCGTTTTAGTGGCAAAATCGTACACTGCATCGGTTACATTGCCGCTGCCTTCAAAATCCAGATCATTGATAGATGCAAACGAATTACCCTTACGGTCATCGTATATAATGTAGCCATTTTCTATCTTATACTTTTTTATCTCCAGTGCAAAGCTGCCACTGCCGGTGCTCTCTGCCTTACTATCGCCTGTACTTTTGGCAATATCCCAATTGGCCTTTCCATCGTAGTTTACAATAGCATTTACATGTGGATCAATCAGATTAAGTGCCAGTAGTTTGTATTGGGTGCCGTTTATTACACTCATTAAATCTACCGTAAAGTTAAAGTTCTTAACAGCCAGCAGGGTATCGCCTTTAAAAGCATCTACGCCTACTACACTTAAATCATTTAATGAAAAACTAAAGTTAGGGAAGCTGCGTATGAGCGACAAGTCGAAATCGGCATAGTCAACTTTTGCATTCAACTGCTTGTTTACCTCCTCCTTAATACGGGCGTTTATTTTGTCTTTAAACAAAAAGGGAATGGCAATAAGCGCTACTACCAGCAGCAAAATGAATACCCCCAGGCCTATCAGTACTTTTTTCATATTGTAAGTTGTAACTGGTCAAATGTAATTTATAGATGTTAAATCAGGCAATTTGCATGCGCTGTTAATTAAAATTATGTTTTTATGAAGATACAAGTCCCGTGCCGTAATTTGTAACCCTGGTTAACATGGCAACGGCATATGTTTGCTTTTATTACTTTAGACGCCTTAAAATAACAGTGCAGAGGTGAAACATTTAGCGGCGCTCAACAAGTACTTTTTAAAATACAAATGGCGGTTACTGGCAGGTATCATATTCGTAATATGCGCTAATGCGCTAAACACCTACACACCGCATATAACCGGCCAGGCGGTTACGCTAATAGCCGGTAGTATTGAACAACTTAATACAAATGGCTCCACAGCCAACCTATCGGAAGAGACCATTGCACACGATGTGTTACTGCTCTTTCTTAAATATCTGGCAGTTGCGTTGCTGGCAGGAGCTTTTACATTTTTAATGCGCCAGATGATTATTGTGGTAAGCCGGCTGATTGAGTACGACATGAAAAACGAGATTTATGACCACTACCAAAGGCTGGATCTTGCTTTTTACCGCAAAAACAACACCGGCGACCTGATGAACAGGATTACCGAAGATGTAAGCCGGGTACGGATGTACATAGGGCCGGCCATTATGTACTCGGTCAACCTGTTTTTTACCATCGTATTTGCTGTGCGGGCCATGCTGGCAGCCGATAGGGAACTGACCATGTATGTGCTTATCCCCTTGCCGATTCTTTCAATACTTATCTACTTTGTAAACGAAAAAATAGAATCGGCCAGCACCAAAATACAGGCAAAACTAAGCGACCTGACTACCGATACACAAGAAACCTATTCGGGCATACGGGTGGTGCAGGCGTACACCCGCGAAAAAGAAATGCTGCGCCACTTTGATGAAGAAAGCGAAGCTTACAAACAAAAACAACTACAACTGGCTAAAATAGACTCCATCTATTTTCCCAGCATGACTTTTCTGATAGGGGTTAGTATTATCATTGTTGTTTACGTGGGTGGTTTGCATGTAGGTGACAGGAAGATAAATGTAGGTGTTTTGGCCGAGTTTTTGGGTTATGTAAATATGCTGATGTGGCCGGTAAGTTCACTGGGGTGGACAGCTTCGCTCATACAACGTGCCGCGGCATCGCAAAAACGCATTAACGAATTTCTGCACCACCAGCCATCGGTAAAAGATGCTGGTACCGAAACCAAAACTATACAGGGACAGATAGCTTTTGAAAACGTATCGTTTACTTACCCCGATACAGGTATTCAGGCGCTTAAAAACGTATCGTTTGCACTTAAACCCGGCGAACGCATCGCCATAATAGGACGCACAGGTTCGGGCAAAACCACCATAGCCGACTTGTTGATGCGTATGTACGACACTACTACGGGGCAGATTCAGATTGACGGCATTGATATTAAAAAGTATAGCATTAAATCGCTGCGCAGACAAATGGGTTTTGTACCGCAGGATGTTTTCCTGTTTTCGGAAACGATTACCGAAAATATTTCGTTCGGACTTGAAAAAGCGGATAAAGAGCTGGCAACCAGATACGCCCATTACGCGTCTATTGGCAAAGAAATAGAGGGTTTTCCGGAAGGATATGAAACCATGGTAGGCGAACGCGGCGTAACGCTATCGGGCGGACAAAAGCAGCGTATATCCATTGCCAGGGCCCTTATTAAACAACCAAACGTTCTTTTACTGGACGATAGCCTGAGCGCGGTTGATACTGCTACCGAAAAACAGATTCAGCAAAACCTGGATGAAGTGCTTTCGGGCAAAACAGCCATCATAATAACCCACCGCATATTTTCGCTTATTCACTTTGATAATATACTGGTACTGGACAACGGGATAATTGCTGAGCAGGGGACACATGATGAACTGGTAAAAAAAGGCGGCATTTATGCCGATATTTACCAAAAACAATTGAACGAGCAGGAACAACAGGAAACCGCCTGAAAAACAGGGTATTAAAATTTTGCAAAAAGATTAACTAATTTTAGCGGATATTCTTTTAATTCACATTCAATCAGATTGTTAACTATAAAAAACCCAAACCGTGGAGAATAATAACAGTGGAAAGTACAGTGGCTTTTTCAGCAAAAAGCTGAAAGCGGGCAAGCGCAGAACGTACTTTTTTGATGTAAGAAGCACCAAGCAAGGAGATTTCTTCTTAACCATCACCGAAAGCAAGAAAAAATTTGAAGGCGACGGTTACGACAGCCACAAAATTTTTCTTTACAAAGAAGACTTCAAAAAGTTTTTGGAAGGACTGAACGAAACGGTTGACTATATTAAAACTGAGTTGATGCCTGACTACGATTATGATTCGGAAAGACCTGCCCGCACCAACACCGAACAATCACCAAAGTCTTCACAAAATGGCCAGCACAGCTCACCGGAAGACGCTGTTAACGAAGCTACTTCGCATAGCGAAGAGAACAACCCTACTACCACGCCACAAATAAGCGACGACGAACAAATAGACTGGAATTAAGATTTATATACCCGTAACAAAAAAGCCACTCCTTGCAGAGTGGCTTTTTTGTTGCAGCAATTTATGGTACACCAAATTCAGTATTTCCATACCAAATTTGGTGTACCATTGTTTACTTATTAACTATCAGTACACGTTTCACTTTAATCTCTCCATCGTTGTTAACACGTACAATTACATAGGCTGCTTCCATACCATTTATCGCCTTGCTGTAAATACTGCTTCGGCCAAATGGTTCCTGCACCAGTAACTGGCCAAGCACATTGTAAATTTCAACTGTAGCATCTACATGGCCCTGGCTGCTAAAATCAACATACACACGGTTGGCATTGCTCCATATACCTATTGGCTCGCGGTCATTGTTTTGTATGCCACTTACCACAGGTTCGGTTATTGTAATGGTTTGTGTAGCAACCGAAACACAACCATCTGTATTTGTAATGGTAAGTGTAATGGTATAAGTACCACTATCGGCATACTGATGGCTGGTTACTGGTGTTTGTCCTGTAACTACAGTGCCATCGCCATAATCCCATTCGTACTCTAATGCATTGGTTGTTACACAATCAAACATCACATCATCACCGGTCTCGGCAATAGTAGTATTGCTGGTAAACGAAGCTGGCGATGTATAAGTGCCCGATACCGTAATATTTTTCATCACCGTATAGTTATTACTATCAACCAATGTTAAGGTATATGTACCTGCAGGAACAATAAGTGTAACACTATCATTATTGCTTAGCACACCGGCACCCACCAGGGCAGTATCGCTGCCGGTTACCTGATATGACCAAACAGCCGTACCAGGCTGGGTAACGGTAATTGTACCCGGTGCATCACAATCCTGCGGCGTAGTAGCTAGCTGTGCAGCTGGCGTAAAGTGCAACACAAAACGCTCCCAGGCATCGCTGGCATCTGAAGTAAAGTTGTAGTCACCGTTACGTACATCGTACATAGTGCCCAGTTTCTTATCCTCCAGCATAATGTAGCTGGTGGGGTCAAAGCTATTCAGCCCATCAAAGTTAAATGTGTAGTTACCGCTTACACCAGGCTCCATATTCAGGTTAACAGTACTGGTTTCATCTATTGAGCGCAGTATGTTTTTGCTCATCCATTTACCATTGTTAGTAGTATACAGGTTGTGGCGGCCAAGGCTGCCCGATAGTTTATTCGCATCATAATCCGGATCGAAACTACTGGTTGCATCGCTGTTGAAGGCAACAGTAGTAATATCTATCAACGATGTATTGTTATTAGTAGCAGTAATCACCAGCTGATGGTCGTTAGCCTGCATCTGGAACGTTTGAGGCGCACGTGTGCGCAAGGTGCCGTTAATAGTGTATTGCTGGCCGGTAACATTGTTACGAATAAAGAACGCCTGGAAAGGTGCTATAACAGTAGCATCCTGATAGCTACCGGCACCAGGGCCATGTGTTACCCACACTTTTATCTGCGCATCAAAACCGCTCTGCGCACCCAGGTTGGTAAAATCAAGTGTAGCTAGGTACGGGTTAGATACCAGTATCCAACCTGCTCCCATCGGGTGACCTTGCAGGGTTGTATTTGTCCAGCCATCATTAGCACCTGTTTGCGTATAACTGGCTGCCAGATTAGGCAAACCGTTTACTACCAGCGTACCTGACCCTGTTTTGGCAACCGAATAGCCTTTAGATGGTGACGCAGCAATCGAACCAGGTTCTACTTTCCAGCCTGCCATAGAGCAGTTATCACCATTGCTCTGGTCATAGCTAAACACAGAACCGTATACTGAAGTTGAGGCTAACTGGGTTTCATCGCAACTTGCAGTAGGTGTTACAAAGCCGGATGTAGAACCAGCACCAAACTGGCTCAGGTTAGCATTACTTACGGGGCTACCCATAAAATGTTGGTTATAGCTGTTAGCCGAAGGCGCCGCATAACCACGCTCTGCGTAAATAGTGCCAGTAAGCGTTCCGGCAAATCCGGATGTAAAGTTATCTAGCACTGCGATATGGTCGGCCGAATTACTCTTGAACGTTAACCTGCCCGTACCACTGCTCAACGTACCGCTTTGCAGTTCTACTGCTGTGTATATATCTATAAAGCTGTTTGATTGTATGGTAGCTGTAGAAGCCGCCGATTTATTAATCCGCAAGGTTTCAAACTTAGTACGTCCACTTATAGTTTGAGCTGTTGAGCCTGTAAGTACTACACTACCTGCACCGGTTACCTCCGATGGTGTAGTTGTACCACCGGTCCAGTTTCCACAAGTGGTTAGCGTATTATTGGCAAGGTGTATAACCTTCGAATCGCCCACTGTAATATCGCCCACCGTAACATTACCCGTAAGCACCGGATTGCGCGGCGTGCCCGATGGTATAGTAACAGGAGTACCGCAACCGTTTACCGGTACACCAATGTTCCAGTTACCGCTGGTAGTCCAGTTATCATCTACACCAAGGCCCGTCCATACATAGCTGCAGGCAGTACTAAATACAACATCTGCACCTAAGCTATATGTGGCATCGCAGCCGGGGCCGGTAGCATACACCTTTACCCAATATGGTTCGGTAATATTAGGGGTAGCAGCCGAGCTGCTAATTGTAAGATTAGGAGTTGTTATACCACTATAACTAACACCGGTAGGTGTTCCATTGGCAACTATTGTAGATGTGTTGAGAGATTGCCATTCGTACAATAACGATGGCGCACCACCCGTTGCTGTTACCTGCATTATATAGCTGTTGTTAGGGCACAAGGTAGTTCCTATAGGTTCTGTACTTACCAGTGGATCGGCTACTGTTGTCCAGGTATATTGCAGCAAACCTGCCGACTCGCTACAACCACCGGCACATGACCCACGGCGTACCTGTATTTTAGCGGCACTAGCACCACTGCCTGTTTGGGTTACTGTAAACGAGTTGGTTGTACCCCAGGCACTCCAGGTAGCCGAGCCGGCATTCTGGAAACGGTATTCAAACTGGCAACCGGCATCGGTACCACCGATTGGTGAAGTAACCGAAAGGGTAGCACCTACGCACACCACAGTACTTGTTGCAGGCGAAGGTGTAGCACTGGTTGGGTCGGTAACCTGTCCTGAAAGGATTACCGATACAGTACCGGTCCAACCATAACAGTTACCCGATTGGGTACGGCGTTGGAAACAATAAGTACCATTACCACCACCAAAGTCTGCAATGCCCTGCTGTATGCCTGCTGTTGTTAGGTCCTCAGTAGCAGCATTGGCAGTTATGCCAGCCCAGCCGTTGTTAGCCGCTGCGCCTGTACCTGTTGTGGGGGTACCACATGCTGTTTTAGTAACATACCACTGGTAACTGTAAGTGCCCAAACCACCGGTAGATGCAGTTGCATCAATGGTGCTTGGTGTGCCGCTTGCACAAATAGTTTGTGTAGCAGTAACCACGTTGCCAGGCACCAGTGGTGTATAGGATGGATGAACTATATTATTTGCATAACTGCCTGTACTGCCGTTATTACCGGCTACATCGCCAGCCCCGCCTGTACCTGCAGTAGCAGTAGCAACAGCCGGGTTAATATTATTTACTGCACAAGGGTTACTTACAATTTTAATTCGGCCACCGCCACCACCGGCACCGCCAGCTACGTTACCATGGCAACTGCCATGTGCAACAGCGCGTGGACTGCCTGCAACACCACCATTACCACCATTAGCAGTAATAATACCGGTAACACTAACATTGCCAAAACCCTGTAAGAAAACACCACCACCTGAACCACCACCACCACCAGCTCCGGCACCACCATCGTGCGCAAAAGTTTCATCGCCACATACACTACAACTACCGCACGAGCCTTTACTGCAATCCCACTGGCCATCGCTACCTGCTGCACCATTACCTCCTGCACCACCGGTAGCACCATTGGCTGTAATTGTACCGGTTACGGTAAGCGTATTGGTTGCGTTAAGGCTTACAGCCCCACCGCCATTACCACCTGCCTGACCGGCAGAGCCTGAATTATTACTAGATCCTCCACCACCGGCACCACCACCGCCAAAGCCCATTGTTATATCAAAACCTGTCGATGTACCCTGTGTAGTTGAGGCGGCTCCTCCGCTACCACCACTACCAAGAGCCGTGTTGTTACCATTATTAAACCAGGCACCATTTGCACCAGCACCTCCGGCACCACCGGCACCACCATAGGCACCACCAGCACCTGCACCACCGCCACCGCCGCCGCCGTAGTGGCCATCGTCATTACCACTACAAAATAACCCGCCACACTTACGCGAACGACCATTGCTGTTAGTACCATTAGCACCACCTGCACCGCCACCGGCACCGGTTGCTGTAGAACCACCACTACCAGCTCCTCCTACATGAAACTCATCACTCTCCTCGCCACAACTCGCATAAGCACCTGCACCACTACCTCCGGCACCGCCCAAATTACCGGCAGCATCAGCATTTATTGTACCATCAACTACTATATCGGCAGCATTTACTACCAGTGGGCAGCCTTGTGCTACTGTAACAGTAACACCACTGTTTACTTTAAACTGACCTGATAAATTAATGGTACCTATCAATGTAATATTTTGAGAAATAGTCACATTACCGGTAACGGTGCCACTACCTGTTACCACAACCATGTTTGATGTGGCCGTTAACAAATTGCTATTTACCACGGCTCTGTAAAACGTTGTAACTGCCGGAGAAACAGCAAGTGCTGGAGTAGTAGTTAGCACACCGGTATTAGTCCACGTAACTCCATCGGTAGATGTTTGCCATTGTATTTTACCGGTGAAACCCGTAAGCGTTAGCGTTGCTGTTGCAGCACCACATGTTTGGTTACTGCTTAGTGTACCGGCTACCGGGTTAGGTTCATTTGTACCAATGGTAAAGAATGCTCCATCGGCCAGGTTAACATCTACTTCCCAGTTAGTACCGTTTAATGTCATACTGGTTAATGTAGCGCCCGATGTAAAATCGCCATCGGCATCGGTAACCAGATATATATTCGTGTTCTCTGCTGGCAATTTGGTGGCAAGCACACTGCTGTTATCGGGCACCTGTAAACGTACGCTACCAATAGAACCGGTTTCCTGTACTTTCCACGTAC
>CAYREY010000073.1:0-26158 GCA_964423405.1 uncultured Chitinophaga sp.
TTACGGGTAAAAACTTTGTGAATTAATTAACAGTAAAGCCACTTTTTTCAACGGGCTATGGTGTAAGGTATTACAGCAATACCATCTACCAATTGGGTGGGCGTATACAGGTTGCGTTTATGTAAGTGTTAGAATCTGAAATATATAAACGGGTTAAAGCGTGTAGCGCTTATTTGCGACAAGCTTAAAACATACAACAAAGCTACTGCCAAAAACATAAACAGCTGTGCTGTGGTGTTTTGCTTAACAGCGTATATGCGTTCCTGCATTCTATCCCAGGGTTTGTAGTAAGCTGCAAACGAAAACAGTAAGGCGGCTGCAAGGGTTAACTTAAACTGCAGGCTAACTTCACCATGCAGGCTAAGCGAGCGTAAACGCAACATTTTGGCAATATAATGTACTGCCTGTTGCAGCGTTTCGGCACGGAAAAGCACCCAGCCAATTACAGCTATAATAAATGTAACTGCGGTACGCACCAAACGCCCCGCAGGTTGCATTAGCTTATCTAAAAACAACCTATCGCAGATAAGAAAAAAACCGTGGTAAGCGCCCCATACTACAAACGTCCACGATGCACCATGCCACAGGCCCGATATAAGAAATACTGCTGCCAGATTAAAGTAAGCGCGAAGTTCCGGCACCCGGTTACCACCCAGTGGTATATACAGGTAGTTACGCATCCACTGGCCCAGGGTTATGTGCCAGCGTTTCCAAAACTCGGTAATGTTTTGCGATATATACGGGTTGTTAAAGTTTTCGGGAAAATCGAACCCTAGTATTTTACCTATGCCTATGGCCATATCGCTATAACCTGCAAAATCAAAGTATAGCTGAAAAGTGTAGGCCACAGCCCCCAGCCAGCAATCGGCGGCGGTAAGGTTTTGCACCGGTTGGTAAAATATACCATCGGCTACTTCGCCCAGCGTGTTAGCTATAAGTACCTTGCGTGCCAGCCCTATGGCAAAACGGAAAAAACCTGCCAGCCGGTAATCGTTATTTAATTTTTTAGTGCGGTCTATCAGGTCGTTGGCCAGCACATGGTAAGTAACAATAGGCCCTGCTATAAGGTGCGAAAACAGGAAGATGAAGAGCATGTAATCGCCAAAGTTTTTCAGCGGTTTGTGTTCGCCGCGGTAAATATCAATGGTATAGCTCATCTCCTGAAAAACAAAAAATGAGATGCCGATAGGTAACACTATCCTTGTCCAGCCAAGGGCCTGTACACCCAGGTGGGTAAGCAAAAAGTTTACGTTATCTACAAAAAAGTTGGCGTATTTAAAATAAAACAGCATACCTACATTAAGCAGTATAGATGCCAGCAGGTACATTTTTTTTTGTTTCCCTTCGGTTTGGTATATTCTATTGCCCAGGTAATAATCTACAACCAACACAGCCAGCACTACAAAAATAAATTTGGGCGCGCCCCAGGCATAAAAGAAAACACTACCCAGCAGGGCTGTATAATTTTTATACTTAGCCGGTGTTATAAAGTACATCAGCAAAAACACCGGAAAAAAGTAAACCAGAAACAGTATACTGCTGAAAACCATTAGCGCTGTTGTTTTAAACTGTCGGCAACAGCAGGGTTAAGTAATAAGGCATTATATAAACCATGGTCGAACCTATGGTACAGCGCTTCGGTAGAAAGGAAAATAACCATGTCGGTACCTTTCAGCAATTCATATAAGTTTACTTCGTTGGGGTTATCGGTTATCCATTTGCCATCCAGCGTGTACAGTTGTTTTTTGTAAAACCAAAAGCGACTCTCATCCGCATAAAGCTGCGGCAGCATTTTAGTATCTATAAGTGTCCAGTTAAAGCTATCACCTATAAGTAGTATTTTGGGTTTGCGTTTGCCGGTAGGGGTAAAGGTAAACTGCGGATAGGCCAGTGTATCGCTGTGCATGGGTAACAGCAGGTTAGCCAGGTCGTACAGGTCTTTGTCTTTACCTATGGGTTGGACCGTTAGTGTTGTACTGAGTACGCTATGTGTAGCCAACGGTACACCAAGTGCCTGTGCGGTGTACGCAGCCATACTATCTACAGCCAGTGTAGCGCCATAATAGCTCCAATGTGTACCTAGTTTAGGAAACAACGGATATTGTGCCACGGGGCGCATGGCTTTGTACCATGCATTGTAATCCACCACCGGCAGGTGATGTTGCTGCAGTTGGGTTAATACCTGGTGGTAATCGTTATCATCAGTACAGTTGGTTTTAAAACGCGCAGGTAACTTATCGTTATAATAATAGGGCTTGCCCGGTGCCAGTATATACAGGGTTTTAATACCAGCGCTATCAAGCAGGCTTTGCATGGCGGCACATTCGGCAGCTTTGCGCGCAAAGCTATCGGTACTTATAGTAAGGTGGCCGCAGCGGGTATCGATGTGGTTCCAGTAAAACAGCTGCCCGTCATCGCCAAGTTCTATAGTATAATTCAGTTTATTAAACAGGCTGTAGTCCAGTTGGTTTTTTAGTGCTATCAGGTAACCTTTAAAACCCACATTATCCTGCAGGTACTTATCTGCCTGCTCCTGAAAATCGCCACTTAAAAATGTATGTACGCTAAATACCGGTTTACCCGCGGGTTCTGTATAACCCTCCAGTTTATAGTCGGTAGGATAGGGTAGTGCATACTGGTATAGCAGCGGCCATGCCAGCAGCAACAAAATAAGAGAGGTAAGAATATTTTTGCCCAAATGTGCAGCTATTCGGTTAATACTTATAAAATTCAAAATCTATATAACCATTAAGTACATTAAGATCATTAAGCAAACAACTGTATCCGGCTGTTCATTCCAAAATCCCCAATCCTATATCTCCTTCAAATGCTCCTGGTGGCAATTCAGCTCTATTTCAAAGCGGCCATCGGCATATTGGTTTACTTTATACAGGCACAGGTTTACGTGGTTAAACTGCTCCATTTCCGTAAGCGGCCTGCCCGTAAGCGTACACATAAAGGCGCGTATAAACCGGCCGTGGGTGGCTATCAGCACTTTCTTTTCGGGCATCTGGCTCAGGTGTTCTAAAAAGCGCAACTGGCGCTGTTGCAACTCGTAAGGGCTTTCGGCAGTTTCCGATGGCTTGGCATGTATATCGCCGTTGCGCCATTGCTGCAGCAATTGCTGAAAGCGCGCATCGTTTTCCATAGTGCTGTGCGAGCCTTCAAAATCGCCCCAGCTAATCTCATCCAGCTCGGGCATAGCTTTGTGGGGTATGCCGCGGCCGGTAAACTTAGCCACACTCTCCTGCGCGCGGGTAAGCGATGATGTGTACACTATCTCGAAAGGTATATGCCCGTAGGCCCGGTAAAAGGCTTCGGCCTGGCGCTGGCCTTTTTCGTTAAGCGATAGGTTTACGCCCTTACCCTGCACTATGCCTTTGGCATTGTGGTCGGTTTGTCCGTGGCGGATGATGTATAGTTCTTTTGTAATCATATAGGCTGTTGCGGGTAAAAATATAGTTTTGCGCCAAACAAAAAATTAGTGAGTAAGGCCCCTCGTGTTTCGTTGCAGCAGTTTTTAGCGTATTGTGTACAGCATAGTTTGCCCGTGGCCTTTTACCGCCTGCCCGGCACCAAGGCTGTAAAGGTAGTGGCCCAGCATAACAGCAAGCTGCTTAAGGTAAACCTTAGCCGCCATGCACAACAGCCCGGCTTTTTGTTTGCCCCGTTTACCCCAACCACCACCGCCCACAGCGTACTTATACGCCCCGATATATACTGCACTGCTGCCAGCCTGCCGCGCCTTACTTTTGCCCCCACCGTGCAGGCAAAATTTGCTACGCTGGTACCTACGCTAAAAAGCACCGGCCGCAGCCAGTACCAGGGGCTGGTAAAAAGCATTAAGCAGTTTATAGCCAGCGGCAAGGCCCGCAAGGTTATAGCGGCCCGTGTGCTTACCATGCCGCGCCCCGAAGGATTTAACGAGGTTAAACTGTTTACCGCCCTGTGCAGTGCCTATGCACATGCATTTGTATCGCTGGTATATACACCGCAGTATGGTATGTGGGTGGGTGCATCGCCCGAAGTATTGCTTACGGGTGCCAACAACCGGTTTACCACTTACTCGCTGGCGGGTACCAAAGCCAACACCGCCGCCAACTTAAAAACCGGCTGGGGCGATAAAGAGAAAGAAGAGCAGGCCATAGTAAGCCGCTACATAGGCCAGTCGGTAGCCAGGGTTACCAAACAGCCGCCGGTGGTTAAAGGCCCTGTAACCGCTACTGCCGGCAACCTGCTGCACCTGCTTACCACGTTTACCTATAACAACGTGCCGGCAGATAAGTGGCCCCAACTGGTAAAAGCCCTGCACCCTACCCCCGCCGTGGCTGGTTTGCCCCAGCGCGCCGCCATACAGTTTATTACCAGCGCCGAGCCTAACCCCCGCAGTTTTTACAGTGGTTACCTGGGCCCGGTTAATCTGGATGGGCGCATCAACTTATTCGTAAATTTACGATGCATGCAGGTTTTTAAAAACAAACTTGCTATATATGTCGGCTGCGGAATAACGGCAGATTCGGAACCGGCTAAAGAGTGGAACGAAACCGGTATAAAATCGCAAACGTTGCTGAATGTTATAGCCGGCATTAAGTAGCGTTTGCAGTAATAGTTTTTTAGCATTGCACTTGCATGACTACCAACAAGAAAGGGGTACGGCTGATTGCAGAAATCTGTCGTAAAAGAGGGATAAGGAAAGTAGTGTTTTCTCCGGGCTCGCGGTCGGCACCGCTGGTGGTGGCATTTAAGGCCCTGCCCGATGTAGAGTGCCTGGTAATACCCGATGAACGCGTGGCCGGTTACTTTGCTATGGGCATGGCCCAGCAGTTGGGCAGCCCTGTGGCTGTGGTGTGTACCTCGGGTACTGCGGTGCTTAACCTGGCACCGGCCGTGTGCGAGGCTTTTTACCAGAACATACCCCTGCTTGTACTTACCGCCGACCGCCCCGATGGTGCCGTTAACAATGGCGAGAACCAGGCCATTATGCAGGATAATATTTTTGGGGCGCATGTGGTATCGCACTACTCGGTAGATGGCGATGCCGAAACACAGCGCGAACTGGATGAGGTAAACAAGTGTATAACACAGGCTATAACCGATACTACCCTTAGCTACGTGGGGCCCACGCATGTAAACATACACATGAGCGAACCGCTGTACGAAACATCGGCCGATATAGTACCGCTTGATTTGTTTGGCGAAAAACATGTGCCTGCTGCCAAAGAATTTATATCGCTTAAAGACCTGCAACGCATTAAAAGCGACTTTAATTTTTACCGCCGCAAAATGATAATTGTAGGTATGCGCACCTACGATGATGAGTTTAACGAAAGGCTGAACCTGCTTAACCAGCGCGAAGATGTGGTGGTGGTTTATGAAAACCTTTCGAACCTGGAGATGGAAAACGGTGTTTGGAATATAGATGCCTGCCTGGCCGCTATGAACGAACGCAAAAGCCAGCAGTATATACCCGAACTGGTGATTACTATGGGCGGGCAGATAGTATCTAAACGTATAAAGAAATTTTTGAAAGCTATGCCGCAGCAACACTGGGATATACCACCCGGTAGCAGCAGTGGCCGTGGCTGGGCTATGTTTGGTAAAATGTTTGACCCTATTGAACCGGTTAACGAAATGCAGTTTTTAAACACCGTTATAGAAACTACCGAAACCGGTGATACCGGTTACAAACAATTGTGGCTGCAACTTAGCCAACATGCCCAGGCGGTTACCCACCGCTATGTAAATACCGTGGGGTTTTGCGATTTTAAGGTGTTTGATATACTGCACCGTAAACTAACCGGTAACACCAATGTGCATTTTGGCAACTCTACCCCTATACGCTATGCCAATTTTTTTAAGCCCGGCAATGTACTATCGGTTAATGCCAACCGGGGCACCAGTGGTATAGATGGCAGCCTTAGCACGGCTGCCGGTGCGGCTTACGCCAACCGCATACCTACCGTGTGCATACTGGGCGATGTAAGCTTTTTGTACGATAGCAACGCACTGTGGAACAACTACCTATCGCCCAAGCTACGCATAATAGTAATTAACAACAACGGGGGCAATATTTTCAGGTTGATAGAGGGGCCTAATACGGTTAACGGTTTCGAAGAATTTTTTGAAACCCGCCACCAGCTTACCGCCAAACATTTAGCTACCATGTATGGGCTGCGTTATTATTTTTGCGACGCGCAAAGCGAACTCGAAGAAACGCTCGATACCTTTTTAAATACCCGTAAAGGCGGCCAGGCTGCTATACTGGAGATTAAAACCAACGGCGAACTTAGTGCTGCTGCTTTCCGCAATTATTTCGAATACTTAAGCCAAAACAAACAATGAAAAGAGACTGGAAAACCATTAAAGAGTACGAAGAAATTAAGTTCGACTTTTTCGAGGGCATAGCCAAAATAACCATTAACCGCCCGCGCTATCGCAACGCCTTTACCCCCCTTACGGTTAAAGAGATGATAGATGCCATGAATATATGCCGCGATAACCTGGAGATAGAAATTATAATACTAACCGGCGAAGGCGATATGGCCTTTTGCAGCGGTGGCGACCAAAACGTACGCGGCCACGGCGGCTACATTGGTACCGATACCGTACCACGCCTGAACGTGCTGGATTTACAAAAACAAATACGCAGCATACCTAAGTGTGTAATAGCTATGGTGAACGGCTTTGCCATTGGTGGCGGCCACGTACTACATGTAGTGTGCGACCTTAGCATTGCCAGCGAAAACGCCCGCTTTGGACAAACCGGCCCTATAGTAGGTAGTTTTGATGGTGGCTTTGGTGCCAGCTACTTGGCGCGCTGTGTAGGCCAAAAGAAAGCCCGCGAAATATGGTACCTGTGCGACCAGTACGATGCGCAGGACGCGCTGAACATGGGCCTTGTAAACAAGGTAGTACCGTTAGATGTACTGGAAGATGAAACCGTAAAGTGGTGCAAAAAAGTGCAGGAGAAATCGCCGCTATCTATCCGTATGCTTAAGTCATCGTTCAATGCCGAGCTGGATGGACAGGCCGGTATACAGGAGCTGGCCGGCAACGCCACCCTGCTATACTACCTGAGCGACGAAGCCAAAGAAGGCAAAAACGCCTTTATAGAAAAACGCAAACCCGACTGGAGCAAGTTTCCTAAGTTTCCATAAGCGCAGTACAACAGTATACCCAAATCGCCCCGCCATACGGCGGGGCGATTTGTTTATGGCCTTATGCTATTGCCCCGGGTTAAAACCCGGGGCTACACTATATGTCGTTCCTACGGAACTCACACAGACAACTCTTTGCTCACTTAATCTACCAATTTCAAACATTACAAATACATCGAGGGCCACAGGCCCGGTTAATATTATAACGCCGGGTTTTAAACCGGCGAATAACCGGCTGTTCATCTCCCCTACCCTCGCCGCAACCTGCCCACATCGTCATTGCGGGGATGTTTCGGCTTTGCGAAAACCGACGGAGCAATTTTTGTAATGCATAAAACAGCCTGAGATTGCTTCGTCGCAAAGCCTCCTCGCAATGACGAACCAACAGGGTTTTGGCGTAAAGGCCCACTATAATGCATCGTCATTGCGAGGAGCGAGGCTCTGCGAGCGACGAAGCAATCTCTGTATTGGCTGTTTGCATTTTCCCTCCCCTGGGGGAGGTTAGGTGGGGGATGCTGTTACACTCAACATACGCCTACGGCGAGACACACCCCTGCATAAATTTTCAAAGCAAAATTTATGCTTCCCCTCTCAAGAGGGGAAGAACAGCCGCCCGATTTTTTACACTAGGTATAAAATAGCAAGGAGTACTAAATCGGTTTCGGCTTTGCGAAACCAACGAAGCAATCTTTGTAATGGCTGTTTGCATTTTCCCTCCCCTTGGGGAGGTTAGGTGGGGGAGGCTGTTACACTCAACATACGCTTGCGCTACCCCAACAATAAGCACAAAACTTTTGTCATTCTGAAACCAAGGCTCTGCGAGGTTGAAGAATCTTGTATTAAAAAAGTTTTGCATCGGGTAAGTGAGGGGCATTTTTTAGAGAGAATACAAGATTCCTCACTGCGGAAACCTGCGTTCGGAATGACAAAGGCAGGTAACTGTTTACTTACACATTTACCGCTCCCCTGTGTTCGAGTTTCGGCTTTGCGAAACCGACGAAGCAATCTTTGTATTGCATAAAACAGCCAGCCGCCGGTGTGCGTTTATCCTGCTAATCCTGTAACCGGTTAATAAAGATTAGGATAATGCAGTAAGTAGCCACACGCCCATTACACATTATACTAAATATTTATATTTAAACATACGGGGTGGGTTAACATCAAATTTTTGCAATACCCTGCAAATGAACCAATTAACCCTGGGGTGGGTTAACACTTTATGGGGGGTATTGCCTGGTGTATGTACTGTGAAACCGGTTGGCATTAGCTGCGATACAAATTGCACCAACAAAAAAAGGCACCCTGCCTGCGCAAAGTGCCTTTGTAAAAAACAGGTAACGGGGTACTAGCCCAACCGCTGGAAATAGGTAACAAATTTCATTACCTCGCCCAGGTTGGTTACTTTAATTTTGCCCATCATAAACATCATTTGTGGGTTGCCGCGGCCCAGTTCCAGGTCTTCATAGTCGCTGGCTTTGGCAGTTATCACACAGGTAGCATCGCCGTTAAGGCCATCGCTTACGCTTACTGCTTTATCTTTCAGCACGGCAGTAAATTCGCCACCGGTAGGGCCATCCAGTTTAAAGTGAAATACCGAAGAGGCGCTTGCATCTATCTTATCTGTTTTAAGGCGTTGTGGTAGTGAGTAGATAATGTCTCTCGCTGTTTTAGGAGTAAATGCCATTTTTCCGTTTGTATTAGGTGAAGTAATAGTTTGTTGGTTAGTATCGGTAGCAGCAGGCTTAGGTGTTTCGGCTTTGCCGTTACCACTGCTCTTCATACTTTTATAGGCGCTCTCGTAGTTCACGCCGTCTATCAGCATTTTGGCAATAATCTCTTTCATTATCTCGGTAGTGCCGCCCACTATGGTGCCCACGCGGGCATCGCGGTAAGCGCGCTCTATCGGGTACTCGGCCATGTAGCCATAGCCGCCAAACATTTGCAGGCACTCGTCGGCTACGGTTTTGCTTAACTCGGTAGCTTTCATTTTGGCCATGCTGCATTCTTTAACGGCAAACACACCGCGGGCAAACAGATCGCAGCAGTAGTACACAAAGCGTTTGGTCATTTCTATCTCGGTAGCCAGGTCGGCCATTTTGTGGCGCAGCACCTGGTACTTGGCTATGGGCTTACCAAACGCCGAGCGTTCGTGCATATACTTCAAGGTATATTCCATCGAGCGCTCGCAACCGGCTACGGCCAGTATAGCACCTACCAGTCGCTCCAATTGAAAGCTCTCCATAATATAGAAAAAGCCCTTACCCTCATCGCCCACCAGGTTGGTTACCGGTACCTTTACATTATCGAAAAAAAGCTCACCAGTGTCGCTGCATTTCCAGCCCATCTTTTTTAGCTTATTGGTAGTAAAGCCCGGCGTGCCCTGGTCAACCACTATCAGGCTAACACCGGCCAGCCCGGCGGCAGGGTCGGTTTTGCAGGCTACGGTTACAAAGTTGCCGTACACCCCGTTGGTGATAAACGTTTTGTTGCCGTTAATAATGTAGTAGTCGCCCTCGCGCTTAGCGGTGCAGCGCAGGTTGGCTACATCGCTGCCGGCACCCGGCTCGCTAATGGCTATGCTGCCTACAAACTTACCGCTTACCGAGGGCTTCAGGTATTTATCTTTCAGGTAATCGCTACCGGCCGACAGGATGTGGTTGGTAGCCATATACTGGTGCACACTTACCGCTGCGGCAAAGCCGGCGCAGGTATCGCGGGCCACCTCTTCCAGGTAGGCTACGGTGTGCCAGAAATCGTTATCGGTACCGCCTACACTATCGGGAAAGTTAATGCCCAGAAAGCCCAGGTCGCCCATGCGCTCAAACACAGCGCGTGGTATCTTTTCATCCTCTTCCCATTTGGTAATGTTGGGCACTACTTCTTTCGCTATAAAATCGCGTACCGACTGGCGGAATAGCTCGTGCTCTTCGGTGAAATATTGTGCCATGGCTGTTGGGTTGGCGGGTTATTCTATGGTAACGTTAATGCCACGCTCGGCTATGGCTTCTTTCATAGGCCTAAGCGTGTTGTACGTGCCGTGTTTTACAGCATACTTACCTTTGCTGTGTATAATGTACGAGCACTGCTCGGCCTGTTCGGCACTATGCTTGCAAACGCTTATCAGCGTTTCTATTACCCATTCAAACGTGTTGTATTCATCGTTGTGTATTATCAGTTTGCGTACATCAACGGTGGTTTGTTCCATTTCAACTTCGGGCTGCAACAGGGTTGAGTTCATCATATTTATATCACATTTTTACGTATCTACGAAAGTAAGCTCCTGCTATCACAATTCAAACAATAAGCGTACTTTTTTGGTGCCGGCCTGTTGGTATTTTTAAGGTACTTTAACTATGGCGCCGTGCCACACCATTACTGGCTAACACGCACTGTAAACGAGGGGGTAAACTCCTCATCAGGCTCCAGGCTTATAATGCCCTCGCGCTCGGTAAAATCTACCTGTGCGCCGGCAGTACCGGCACAGCCCAGCCAGGGCTCTATACACACATAAGGGGCGTTAACCTTAGCCCACAGGCCCAGGTAATTAAAGCCGTTGTAATCTACCGTAAGCGTGTTGCCATGTTGCCGGCTGCATATACTTACCGTGCGGCTTTTCAGGTCCTTGAAAATAAGTGCATCGTCTTTAAACAACTGCGGGTGCAGGTTAATGTGGCTGCTGTTGGCCAGCACGGTTTCGGTGCGGCCATCAAAAAAGCCATCGGCATCTATGTAATGGCGGGCGCTGTTTTCGGTTTGCTCAAACTGCAGGTAGTAGTCGCTGTAATCTTCGCCGGCGGTAAACGGCACGGCAAAGGCCGGGTGACCACCCAGTTGAAAATAGATGGGTTTATCGTCTTTATTACGCACCTCGTAGCTTACTACCAGTTCGTTACCCTTAAGCCGGTAGCCTATCAAAAACTCAAATTTATACGGGTATAGTTTCAGCGTATCATCGTTATACATTAACTGAAACACCATTTTGGTTTCGCCCAGCTCCAGCAGTTTAAAATTGTTTTTACGCGCAAAACCGTGTTTCTCCATCGGGTAGGCTTTGCCATCTATCACAATCTCATCGTTAATGCTGCGCCCTACGGTGGGGAACAACACCGGTGCATACCAGGGCCAGTAGGCTTCATCGGCCTGCCACAGGTGCTCGGTATTGGTTTGCTTGTTAAACACAGAGGTAAGCTCGGCGCCGTATTCGCGCACGCGTACTTTCAAAAATTCATTCTCTATCTGGTGCATACTGCATAGATAACAAAACGGCACATTCGAAACATCATCTTTTATAAAAACAATACATTTACTAATTAAACAAACCGGTTTAGCCAATGTTGGGTTGCTTTATACGTATGTGCCTACTACCTGTAGTACTGTTACTGGTATTACTACCTACCAGTGTGAATGCACAACGCATTAAAAAGCATAAAAAAACATACCCTTTTAAATATGACATAAGAGTACCAGTAGACTCCGCATGGTACAAACTAGATTCTATAACCGCGTACAGCGATAGCAGCATGGTACACTTGCGCTTTACTTTGAAAACAAAAAGTGGAGAGGCTTACTGTGGTGGGAGTATCGCTGTAGAAAATAAGGCTGCATCTTCTACCGAATTAGATAGCAACGGATTATATGTGCTAAAGACCCCAAGCAATACACAAACGGGTATGCCCGGTTTTAATTGTGTTTTCGAAGCAGACTTTAAGCCCCCTGTAAGTTGTATTGAATTAAGTGGGTGGCAAATTAACCTGTTTAGTTTATGTGGAATTGAATTTAAACCTGGGCAATCGTATCACTTTTTAATAAATGTACAGCGCAGAGATTTGCCGTTATATGCTACGTTACACAGCAGCAAGGTACTTGCCAAAAGCGAAATAGATACGATAATAAATGATTTGTATAACGGGGTAGAGCCAGACCTGATAAAGCAAAATGTGTGTTACATGCTAATATGGATATAGGCTAATGCAGTTAAGTTAAGCTGTATTTGGTTTTGGCTCTCCTCCTTCGCCCCGCCGTGGCGGGGCGGCATTTTAAGGAGGAGATAGTCGAGCACAGCGAGACGAGGTGGTGCTTAACTTAACGGCATTGGGGCACAGGCAGGTAATCCCACAGTTTATATCATATCAGTATTCCGGGCGCTGTATCAACACCCTGTGGAAAGCCACCGGCCGCTTAACCATTCTTTACCATACATTTGTTATTGAACCACAAATAGATTGTATGAGAAAAATCTGCGCGTTGTTTGTTATGGCCACCATGCTGGTGCAGTTTGCTGCTGCACAGGAGTTATCTAAAGCCGAAAAGAAAAGGCTGAAAGATGAACTGAAAGCCTACGAAAAAGACCTGGCCGGCTACAAAGCCAAAATGGAAGACATACACAACACCCTGGATAGTAACGATGCCGAAATAAAGCGCCTGAAAGATGATGTGGCTTATGCCAGCACCAAACAGGCCGAGCAGGAAAATAAAATTACTGCCCTGGAAGGCGACCTTAAAAAGGCACAACAGGAAATTGCCATTATGCGCGGCGATAATGTAGAAGATGCCGACTCGGAAGTAGTAGCCCGTGTGCAAACCCGCATAAACAATGCCCCGCAAAAAGGCACGGTGTATAAAGTGCAGATTGGTTTGTACAAAGACTTTAACATCAACAAGTATTTCGACCAGCCGCGGTTTATTGGTTACGAAGAAGTAGATGGCATGAACCGCTATATCATTTCGTATTTTCCCGATGAAGAAGTGGCCAAAGCCTTTGTAGCCGATGTGCGCAAAATGGGTATTAAAGATGCCTTTGTATCTAAATATATAGATGGCGTGCGCGTGTACGAGTGGAGCAAAAACCCTAAGTACAAAGGCAAGCCCGAACCACAAACAGTAGAAGAAGGAATACAACTGCTGAAAGGCGGCAAGTAACTAAAACAGCTCTTTTAAAAATACAGCAGCGTTGGGTGTAGAGCCCAGCGCTTTTTTTATGTGGGTATAGGTATAGGGCGTACCTGTAAGCGGTGGCAAACCAGTCAGGCCGGTTTCAATGGCGGTAATCAGCCCTTCCTCTACAGTAATGCGGGCCTGCGGCTTTACTACAACGGTGTGTGGTGTGCGGCCATATACCCATGCAAACGATTTAAATTTCTCTTCGGCACTTTGTGTAATAAGCTGCCATTCCTCATCGGTAAATGATAGTACACCGTTGCCCCCCAGTTGCGCTGCCAGGTAATTGCGCAGCTCCGGTGCTGTGGTAATACTACTGCCTACATCGGGCAGGTTGGCTACCGAACTGCGTACAGAACCGACGGCTTTGGTTTCTACTGCAAAATCGTTTTCGCGCAGCGAGGCACGCAGCACAGGCAGGTTGGCATTAACCAGCAGCGTGCCGTGGCTGATAATGTTTTTGCGGTTGGTAAACTGCGCATTGCCCGATATTTTTTTGCCCCGGCAAATAATGTTGTTGCGCTCGTCCATTTCGGCGGCCACGCCTATACGGTGCAGGGCCTCTACCACCGGCTGGTTAAACAGGCGGTAGTTGTTTACCTTCTGCTCGGTAAACTGTTGTATAAAACCAAAGCACAGGTTGCCCTCATCCTGATACACGGTGCCGCCACCCGATATACGCCGGCACAGCAACAGTTCATTAGTACGCAGGTACTCCATGTTCACCTCTTTGTATATGCACTGGTTTTTGCCCAGCACTACCGATGGATGATTAATGTACAACAACAACAAATTGCGGTTGCTGCAATCGGCATGGCGTACCAGGTACTCCTCTATAGCCAGGTTTATATATGGGTTGGTGGTATGGCGGTTATCTACTAAGGTCACGTTGCGAATATGGCAAAATATTGCCGCTAAGGCATGGCCTGTATAAATGTACTATTGATGTGCAACACTACTTCTGGCTTACAAACAAGCTATGTGTAATGGCCACATCGGCGGCCGGGTGGGCAGCAAAAGGCTGCGCCAGTGGCACGGTAGCCAGTTCGGCAACACTACCTGGGCGGTTCAACTCGGCCAGTACGTTAAAGCCTGCCTGCCCGTGTAACTGCCGGTAGGTGTATATACGCAGGCGGTTTTGCGGCTGCACGCTGTTATCTATACGGCTCCACTCCTGCTCTGTAAAGCGCAGGTAATTATATACCGATATACTTTTATCGAAATGCGCAAAGTGGTCGCTCATATCAACAAAGTGGCTCATAAGCCCGTTAGGCTTAAGCAGGCGTTTAAACTCAACCAGTATAGGCAACAGTATTTCGGGGTAAATATGCTCAAAGGTATTGTTGCTGTTTATCAGGTCGAAACTGTTATCGGCAAATTGCGTATTGCGTGCATCGCCCAGTATGGTGTATATATTCAGTTGCTCCAGCAGTTGGTGCGGGGGCAGGTTTTGTGTAAGCAGGGTTTCCAGTTTTTTTAGCCGGGCGGTATCTACCTGTGGTAAAAACGTAGCCAGCTTACCGCTTTGGTGGTATTGCAGGTAGCGCTGTATGGTAATTTTTATAGCGTCTGTCTCCAGCAGGTCACTTACATCTATACTGTAAATTTTATCGGCACCGGCCAGGTAAAAACCAATAGGCACTATGGGGTACCAGCCGGTACCCAACTCTAACGTGGTGTAACCGGTTTGCACACCGCGGTATTTAAAAAACTGCTGCAGGTGGGTTTGGCAATGCGTAAGCTTATCATCCATCAGCGCATCGGTAAGCAACACGCCTTTGGTAACATACCGTTGAAACAGGTAGTTGATGCGGTGCTTAAACGGCAAATACGATATGGCCTTTTGTACAATGGCCTTGGCAATCCATACTTTCATGCGGTGGTGTTGTGGCGCTAAACTAAAATTTACAGGCAACTTATTGCCATGCGCAGCAAGGTGTTATTACAAGGCGGTAAGCATAAGCAGCGCGCCGGGCACTACCGATACCTGCAGGGGCGTGTAGCCGGCAAACTCGCCATCGGTATCTACCGGCAGTGGCTGCGCGGCTGTAATGGTAACCTGCGTGGCTGTGTGGTAACTCATCTCGGGGTGTTTTATTTTTTTGCTGCGGCGTACGTTACCCAGGTTTAGCAGGTAGTCCCACAGCGATATGTTGGCACCCAGGGTTATATTAAACTTGCCATCGCTCAGTTCGGCATCGGGTGCTACACCCAGCCCGGCACCAAAAAATTTACCATTGGCAATAATGTAGCTAAGTATGTTGCCCTCGTAGGTAAACGTATCGGCCACGGCTTTTACCGGTTGATGTTTGTACCGTAAAAACCCCGAAACGATAGCCCGCTGAAAAGTAAGAAAAGCCCCCATCCAGCGGCTATAACCCGAAAGGCGCTGTGCTATATAGCCCCCCAGCCCTACATCGGCTATGTTTATAAAATAGCGTTCGGTGGGTTTACCATCGGTACCGGTTAGTTTAAGTAAACCGGCATCTATACGCTTAATGCTTTTGCTTTCTATTAACTGGTATAACTGCGTAAGGTTGTTTTGCAGGCCGGTGCTGCGGGCAAAATCGTTACCGGTGCCGCAGGGCAGCAGGCCGGTTACCACCGTAGTGTTGCCCGATTGCAGCACCCCGTTTACAACTTCGTTCATAGTACCATCGCCGCCTACGGCTATTACATAGCTGCTGGTAGTGGCGGCTGTGCGGGCCAGCTCTATAGCATGGCCGGCAAACCGGGTATAGTTAAAGTGCAGCTGAAAGGTATTGCCAAACAGCAACTGCGCCTGTTTTACCAGTTGCTGGTTGCCCTTATGTTTGCCATGCAGTACAAAACTTACTATTGCCATGTGGGTTGGTTGCGGTTAATATTTAGTGATAATACACCCCGATACAATTACGTAAAAATGAATTTTTATAACCCATACTACAGCTGATATTTGTTAGCTGTAGCAAGGCGTGCAGATGTACTTACACATCAAAAAATTTAGCTGCGCTGGGTACTACCAGGCTGTTGGGCATAATACTGGCTGCCACTGCCCCTATTTTATTTATAAAGCCCGGTACTACTACAGCTTTATTGCGTAGCAGCCCATCCAGCCCCTGACGGGCCACATCTTCGGCTTTCATCATAAAGGTGGCGTTCTTTTCTATCACCTTATCCATGCCGGCAGGTGCAAAAAAATCGCTTTCGGTGCCGCCCGGGCACAGGGCTGTTACAAAGGTATTGCTGTTGCGCAGCTCGTGGCGTATAGCCTGGCTGAAAGAAGAAACAAATGACTTGCTGGCACAGTACACCGCCATATTAGGCGTAGGCTGAAAGGCACCGGTACTGGCTGTATTAAGTAAATAGCGGCGCTGGCTGCTATCTGTATGGGTTAAAAAAGCATGTGCCATACGCACCACGCTATCCATGTTCAGGTGCATTACTTCTATATGCTTGTCCAGCGGCTTATCATCAAACTTGCCAAAGTAACCCATGCCGGCATTATTAATCAGCATGTTTACGTTATAGCCGTTCTCTTTTATCCAACCAAACAATTTAGTATGCACGGCATGGTCCAGCAAATCGGCCGTGTGGGTGTGCACGGTTACGTTTTTGTTACGTAGCTCGGTAGCCAACTGCTCCAGCAAATGCTGCGAACGCGCCACCAGTATCAGGTTCATACCACGGCTGGCACATTCATAGGCAAAGGCTTTGCCTATACCCTTGCTGGCGCCGGTTATAAGTGTATAGTTCATGTGTGCAAGGTAATTAAAACCTATAAATTAGGAACACAGCCCCCGCACACTTTTATACTACGGCATGTAATACCATACACCGGCATTACTGCACGGCACCAACTATAGCTGCCGGCTACTAACGTAGTTTAGACTGCAACCCGGCCCAGCCACCACCATTGTACACGCGGCTATACCCTTTTGATTGTAACAAACCCTTAGCCGATGCACTGCGCATACCCGATGCACAACAGGTAATTACCGGTTTGTTCTTATCTATCTTTTTAAGCTGGCCGCCCAGCGTATCAAGCGGTATGTTTACCGAGCCTTTAATATGCCCGCCCTGGTACTCGCCTTTGGTACGTACATCTACTATTACGGCACCTTCGGCCATTAACTGTTTGTAATCTACTGCGGGGCCCATACCCAGCAGGTTCTTAATCATATCTATCATACTGTTTAATATTGCTTATAGCTTTTATAACAAATAAACTGCGGGGCTATTTGCCGGCATTATCCTTCTTACCGCAGGTATTAATACCCAACGGCATATACAGCGGACAAAAGCCCACCACCGAGGTTAAAACAAATACACCAGCCAATACCAGCAACACTATTGCTACAGTGCCGCTAATAATATTAAGCATATAAAGTGCTGCTACGGCAACCGCTGCCAGCAAGCGTGCTACACGGTCAATTGTACCCATGTTTGTTTTCATGTTATTGTTATTTTATAACGCAAAGTTACAACACCCACCGGGCCGCTTGGGTACAATTGTTACATAACCAATATCATGCCTTTTTACTATGGTACAGGTTTTATATTTGTGCCATATGCCTGTACAAACAAACAGTACGTTACTGCGCTTTGCTGCCTACTATGCACTGGGTGTATTTGCGTTGGGCTTTGTACTGGGTACCGTGCGTGTAATGGTGTTGCAGCCGCTAATGGGGCCGCTGGCAGCCGTGTGTACCGAGGTTCCGGTAATGCTTGCGGCGTCGTGGTGGTACAGCCGTTGGCTGTTATCCAAACATACAACGGCCTACAACACATTAACCTTACTGCTGTGGGGCATGGCCGCCTTTGTATTGCTTATATGTTTAGAAATGGCCCTTGCCACAGTGGTGTTCGGTCAACCGGCACAGTTATTCTTTACAGCCTTGCATACACCTGCAGGTGCAGTAGGGCTGGCGGCACAGTTTCTGTTTGGTTTGTTACCCGCCATTCAGGGCAGGCTGCACAGATAGTATGTTGGCCGGTTGGTTTATATTATACATCGCCGGCACGCAGCAGGTGGCGTTCTATCATTTGCCGGTAGTTTTCTAACGGGGGCAAAGGTATACCGGTGCGCTTGGCTTCTTCATCCCAGCTACGCATTTTTATAATTAAGCGCCAGTGAGGGTTAGCCTCAAATGCCTGCACCTCCTCAGCACTCATAGGCCCACCCTGAAATTGCAGGGTAGCCTGGCTGGCATCCGACAGGCCATTGTAATAGCGTTGGTTAACAGCACACAGGTAGCGCTTGGCATCTACATGCGTGCGTATAAGCATAGCCACCATAGGGCTAAACCCACGCTGCAACAGGTACTGCGCCCCTACCCCTTCGTGGTCCATTACACCGTAGCCATCCATTTGTGCGGTACCGGGCTCATCATCCAACAGGTGGCCTATATCGTGTAGCAGTGCGGCCAGTATCACCTCTTCGGGCTGACCATCGGCCGTGGCAAGTTGTGCGGCCTGGCAGGCATGTTCCAGTTGCGTTACCGCCTCACCGGCATAATCGGCTTTGCCTTTTACAGCCAACAGGTTTATTATCTCATGGGCAATGGCAGTAGCAGTACCGGGCAGCATAATGGCAAAGGTTTATTGCACAAATATAGGGCTGTGCTATATGGCGCAGGCACAGTAGCTATTTCTTAATGTAATGTTAACCTTGCCACTTGAAAAAGAATTTTTGATTTGCACAAAGCGAAACTTATGGCAATAGAACTGGTAGTACTGGATATGGCAGGCACCACCGTGCACGATAATGATAATGTACATGCAGCACTTATTAATGCTTTTAAAAAACACGAACTGGCTATACTACGCGAAGATGCCAATAAAGTAATGGGCCTGCCCAAACCGGTAGCTATTGATATGCTGCTGAAAAATGATTTTGGCATACAAACCGCAAAACGTAACGAACTTACCCCGCGTATACACCAATCGTTTGTAAGCGAAATGATTTCGTTTTACGAAAACGATAAAGCGGTTAAAGCCAAAGAACATGCCGAAGAAACGTTTCGCCGGCTAAAAGAAAAAGGTATTAAAGTGGCAATAGATACAGGTTTCTCGCGCCCTATTGCCGATGCTATTATTAAACGCCTGGGCTGGAATGAACATAAACTGATTGATGTATCGGTAACCAGCGATGAAGTTAAGTTTGGCCGCCCGCACCCCGACCTGATATTTGAGGCTATGAAGCGCACAGGTATTAAACAGGCCCGCCATGTAGCCAAAGTGGGCGACACCATCAGCGACTTACAGGAAGGTAACGCCGCCGGTTGCAGTTATGTTATAGGCATTACCACCGGTGCTTACACCCGCCACGAACTGGCGCGCGAAAAACACACACACCTGGTAGATAGTTTACTTGAAGTTGTTGATATAGTTACCCAACCATAACCGGCTCGTAACGTTGCTATAACCGCTGCCCGGCTTATTTGCTGCCATTATAAACCACGCAGTGAATTTTGCAGTACCGGTAATCAGGCAGCGGCTTTTATCTTCTTCATCATTTACCGTATCGGTGTATGCTGCACTGGTAGCGTTCTGCACCTATAGTTGTATGTATGCTTTCCGCAAGCCGTTTACCGCTGCCGGGTTCGACAGTCTGGCCATTGCCGGTATTAAGTATAAAGATGCATTGATAATAGCACAGCTACTGGGCTACACCCTTAGCAAGTTTGCGGGTATTAAAATTATAGGCGAACTAAAAAACCGCCACCGTGGCCGCAACATTCTGTTACTTATTGCCATTGCCACCATATCGCTGCTGTTGTTTGCCATAGTACCTGCACCATATAACATAGTGCTGCTGTTTGTAAACGGTATACCGCTGGGCCTGGTATGGGGTATTGTGTTTAGCTTTTTAGAGGGGCGCAGGGCTACCGAGTTTATGGGCTCGGTTATGGCTGTCAGCTTTATCTTCTCATCGGGCTTTGTAAAAAGCGTGGGCAAATGGCTGATGCTGGAACAGGGTATTAGCCAGTGGTGGATGCCGCTGGCTACCGGTGCTGTGTTTATAGTACCCATGCTGTTGTTTGTTTACCTGCTGGAGCAGGTGCCACCACCTACCGCCGAAGATATTAACCAGCGCAGCGAACGCAAACCTATGAACGGCACCGAAAGGCGAAGCTACCTGCGGGCTTACCTGCCCGGCATAGTGGCACTGGTGGCTGCCTATGTAATGCTAACCATTGTGCGCGACCTGCGCGATAACTTTGCCGCCGATATATGGATGGAAATGGGTTATAACAACGCATCGGTATTTACGCAAACCGAAATACCGGTATCGCTGGTTATACTGGTGCTAATGGCCCTGCTAACTGTAGTGCGTAACAACTACCGTGCCCTGCAACTTAACCACCTGCTGGTAATTACCGGGCTGGCACTGGCAGGCATAGCCACCTGGCTTTTTACGCAGCATATACTACCACCGTTCGGCTTTATGGTACTTACCGGACTGGGCCTGTACCTGGGTTATGTGCCTTTTAATGTTATGTTTTTCGAGCGCAAAATAGCAGCCCTGCGCCGGCCCGCCAACGTAGGTTTTTTAATGTACACCGCCGATTCGTTTGGTTACCTGGGCAGCATTGGTGTATTGCTTTTTAAAAACTACTTCAGCCGGCAAATTTCGTACAGCGCATTTTTTATACAAAGTGTGTATATAGTAAGCATAGCCGGTATAGTGTTTATGCTTTTTTCGCTGCTTTACTTTAACCGTGTAATTAAAAACAATGAGCAATAAAACTGCAATAGTAATTGGTGCCGGCATAGTAGGGCTGGCCACCGCCCGCGCACTGGCCACACATGGTTACAGCGTTAAAGTGTTTGAACGTAACCAGCAGGCTGTTGGTGCTTCTATCCGCAACTTTGGTATGGTGTGGCCGGTAGGGCAACCACTGGGCCCACTGCGCGAAAGGGCGCTGCGCTCGCGCGAGGTATGGCTGGAAGCCTGCACCGGTGCCGGTATATGGCACAACCCCTGCGGCTCTTTGCTTAATGTGTACCATAACGATGAGCTATCTGTAATTGAAGAGTTTTATGCGGATAATAAAAACCAACATCCTTGCGCCATACTTACCCCTGCCGAAACAATAAGTAAATCGGCGGCTACCAACCCTGCCGGATTGAAAGCGGCGCTGTGGAGCAGCACAGAAGTAATAGTAGACCCGCGCGAAGCTATTGCCAAACTACCGGCTTGGCTGCACGAACGCTACGGGGTTACATTTTATTTTAATACAGCCATAGCCCGTATAGAAGGCAACAAAGTGTACAGCGGCAAACTATCATGGCAGGCCGATGTAATAGTAGTATGCAGCGGTGCCGATTTCGAAACCCTGTACCCCGAACATTTTGCCGCCACTGCTATTACCAAATGTAAACTGCAAATGCTACGCACTATACCGCAACCCGGCAACTGGAACAGCGGCCCCGCACTTAGTGCCGGCCTTACACTTACACACTATGGTGCATTTGCAAATTGTGCATCGCTGCCGGCATTGCAGCAACGCTACAACCAGCAATACCCCGAACACATTAAGTGGGGCATACATGTAATGATATCGCAAAACGGACTGGGCGAGGTAACCATTGGCGACTCGCACGAATACGGCCTGGTGCACGACCCCTTCGACCGCGAAGAAATAAACCGCCTGATACTGGATTACCTGCAAACCTTTACACAATTGCCGGCACCGGCCATTGCACAAACCTGGAACGGCACCTATGCCAAGTTGAAAGGCGCATCAGAAATTATACTACAACCCGAAAGCGGGGTGTACATTATAAATGCCCTTAGCGGCGCAGGTATGACCCTTAGTTTTGGCCTGGCCGAAGAGCAGGTAAACAACTGGCTTAAATAACCCGCAGCAACACCCGTTAGCGCATATTTACATTTTTTTGCAACCGGTATGCCGAACAATACTGCCGCAGGCTTGTTGGTATGGTATTATTAATCACAAACCAACTAAAATGAAAAAAGTACTATCGGTATTCACCCTCGTAGTAGCAGTTGTTGCGCTTACTACCCTGTCATCTTGCGAAAAAGAAGAAACTAAAACCTATGCCAATGTATTGGTAACACACGCATCGCCCGATGCACCCGGTGTTGACTTACTGGTAGATGGTAGCAAACAAAATTCATCGGCACTTGGCTTTCCGGCTAACACCGGTTACCTGAAAGTAGAAAGCGGCAGCCGCAACATTAAAGTAAATGTTACCGGTACTTCTACCACTGTAATTAACGCCGACCTTAACCTGGCAGCAGATAACAACTACAGCGTATTTGCAGTAGATTCTGTATCAAAAATTTCGGCTGTAGTATTAACTGACGACCTTACAGCTCCTGCCGCAGGCAAAGCACACGTACGTTTTGTACACTTGTCGCCAAATGCACCGGCAGTAGATGTAGCAGTAGCCAGCTCAGGTGCAGTAGTATTTGGCAACAAAGCATTCAAAGAGTACACTGCCTTTACACCACTGGATGCAGGTAACTACAACCTGGATGTACGCGTAGCCGGCACCAGCACCGTAGCACTTACCCTCCCTACTATTACACTGGAAGCAGGTAAAATATACACTGTATTTGCAAAAGGCTTTTTGGGTGGTTCAGGTGCTCAGGCTCTGGGTGCAGAAATCATTGTAAACAAATAATCTTTTTTTCCCTTTATAGCCACCGGCAACCCGTACGCAAGTGCGGGTTGCTTTTTTTATGCCCATGGCTCATGTAACATTTGTTACAAACTAATTTGTAACAACACATTACCCTTGCAGCACAAACCGCCCGCAATGGTAAAACAAATAACCACCCTGCTTATAGCCGTATGGCTGCACGCCACCGCTTTTGCACAGCAAACTCCCTTTGGTATATACATCCAGCCTTTCGAAATAAACAACCTGGGTGGGCTACAGGCCTATGCCTGGGGGCAGCACAACGGCAAATGGCTGATAATAGGCGGGCGGCTGGATGGGCTGCACCGCCGGCAACCTTTTGCATCGTTTGATGTGGCTGGCAACAATAATCAGCTACTGGTAATAGACCCGGTGCTGCAACAAAAATGGGTGGCACCGTTAACCAGCCTTTCAACTGGCCTGCAGGAGCAACTGAGTTCTACCAATATGCAGTTTTACCAGTCGGGCAACTACTTATACCTTACCGGTGGCTATGGCTACAATAACGCAACCGCTGCACGTAAAACCTTTGCCGCTTTGGTAGCGGTAGATGTACCGGCTGTAATTAATGCCGTAATAAATGGCACACCACTTACCGCACATTTCAGGCAGATACACGATGAACAGTTTGCCGTTACAGGTGGCCACCTTAAAAAATCGGGACAGGTGTATTACCTGCTGGGTGGTAACCGGTTTGATGGTAACTACAACCCCATGGGCCATGCTACCTATACGCAGGCCTATACCAATGCTATCCGTCGTTTTACATTAACCGATGATGGTACTACCATTACCGTTACCCACCTGTTGCCCTATACCGACAGTGTAAACCTGCACCGGCGCGATTACAACGCGGTACAGCAAATAATGCCCGATGGCAGCGAAGGGTTTACCATGTTCTCGGGTGTGTTTCAACCCACTGCCGATCTGCCTTTTCTTAACTGCGTAAATGTAGATAGTACCGGCTATATCGTTAACAACAACTTTCAGCAATACTACAACCACTACCACTGTGCGGTGCTGCCCGTGTACGCCGCCGGGGCCAACCAGATGCACAGCGTATTTTTTGGCGGCATAGCGCAATATTATGATAGTACCGGTGTACTGGTACAGGATAATAATGTGCCCTTTGTAAAAACCATTGCCCGTGTAACCCGCACCGCCGATGGCACCATGGCCGAATATAAACTACCGGTAGAGATGCCCGGCTACCTGGGTGCCGGTGCCGAATTTATACCTCTGCACACCGTGCCTATGTACAATAACGAGGTGATAAAACTGGATAGCCTGACAGCCGATACCAACCTGGTAGGTTATATATACGGCGGCATCAGCAGTACTGCGCCCAACGTATTTTTTACCAATACCGGCACCGAAAGCAGTGCCAGCAACCGGTTGTTTAAAGTATATGTAATAAAAGATAACACCACCGGCCTGCACCAGCTAAACCGGCAAAGCACCGGTAGCCTTAAAATGCAGGTGTACCCCAACCCGGCAAGCAATAACTTTACGGTAGGCTTTAACCTTACACACGCAGCGCAAACTACCATTAGCGTACACAGCACCGGTGGCCATTTGCTGTTGCAAACTACCTTACCCAACACTACTGCCGGCGAAAACTATTATGCAGTAACGCTGGATAAAGAACACAGCACCGGTACCTATATTGTTACCATACAAACGCCTTACGAAAAGGCTACACAAAAAATTATAACAACGTATTAAGCTACTCGGCTGTACCGTTCACTATCAGCTCGCGTACCTTGTAGGCCAGGTACAACATCTCTACCGCTATTTTACGGTTAAGCTGCATGTAGCGGGCTTTCTCCTGCAGCGTGTTTTCAAAGCGGGTGGGGCTTTGGTAGGGTAGGCTGGTATGGCCAACAGCAGCCGCAATGCCCGACTGCTCGCCACCTTCGCATATGTTTACAATTACCCCTTTGGTAGTATCAATAGTGCCCAGTGTTTTTTTAGATAGCAACAGGTTCTCGGGGTACTCGTTACTTACCGATATGATATAGCCAAACGTTTCGGTGTTGCCACCAGTGGCGCAATAAAAACCCGAACGCGACAACACGTTGGCCACCCCCGGATAAATAGCCGTAACCGTATCGCCTACCGAGAACGATAACTTATCTATCAACCCGTAATAATAAAAAGCAGTTTGTGCCCACACCTGTAGCAGTATAGTACGCCGCGAGTTAGTATGGCAGGTAAACAATATAAACTTCTTCTCTGCCATCTGCCGGGCCATATCTTCCAGCACGGCCTGCCGCTCGCCGGGTATGGTTTTAAACTCGGCTATGGTGCTTCTACAAAACTTATCCAGGTCGGTATTAAAACGTTTTAGCTGTGCCTGCACAGCCACCACTGCCAACACCTGCACCAACAGCACCAGCACTATCTTCTTAATCATACCATTAAAGCTACTAAACTTATTGGTAAGCACAACCGGCACTATGCACAACGGGGCCACCCCCACAAAACGTTAACCCACCCCAAATCAATCGCCTCATTATCAACCAACTATAAAAAAATCATGTTAACCCACCCCTTTTACTTTCATATTACAGATACATATAATAAATTAACACATTAGATATAACACCATATATAAAAACCTGTACCTGCATAATAATAAGCAAAGTACCTTCCCGAAAGTTATCGGTATGCACAACGAAGCAATCTGTTGTACTGGCTGTCCAGCTCTCCTACCGCAACTAACTTCCCTATGCCGTCATTGCAAGGAGCGAGGATCTGCGAGCGACGAAGCAATATTTCTATTGGCTGTTGGTATTATCCCTCCCTCTGGGGGAGGTTAGGTGGGGGAAGCTGTTACACTCAACATACGCCTACAGCGAGACACACCCCTGCATAAATTTTCAAAGCAAAATTTATGCTTCCCCTCTCAAGAGGGGAAGAACAGCCGCCCGCATTTTTACACTAGGTATAAAATAGCAACGAGTACTAAATCGGTTTCGGCTCTGCGAAACCAACGAAGCAATCTCATGCATTGCTTTATATGCCGTCCCTACGGGACACAACTGTTTTTTCCTATTACCCCGGGTTAAAACCCGGGGCTACACTATATGTCGTTCCTACGGAACTCAGAGAGACAATTCTTTGCTCACTTATCTGCCAATGTCAAACATCACACATACATCGAGGGCCGTAGGCCCGGTTAATACTATAACGCCGGGTTTTAAACCGGCGAATAACCGGCTGTTCAACTCCCCTACTTCCCCCGCTGGCGCACGTCTGTGACGTGTGCAGTTGTAGCAAAGGGCAGGTATAAATACAATCACAAAACGGAAGATGGCCACGGATTCCGGCTCGTTCATTTTTATGGATGGAATCCCCACTGGGCGTAGGCTGTGCCTACGCCCAATAAGAACATAGCTTTTAGCTAT
>CAYREY010000074.1:0-25250 GCA_964423405.1 uncultured Chitinophaga sp.
AGTTTGCCCATGCGCTGTTTACAAGTATAACCCATTGCCACGGCACCTCTATATACTACCGGTTATGGCTATTTTATCGGAATCCTACAATATACATACCAATTATAATGCTCAAATGCCCTGTTTACAGGGGTTTGCGGCTATCTGCTAGGTGGTGCACGGCTATCGGAAACAATTAAAATGCCTAAATTGTGTACCGATATTACTGTATAGCAACCGGGTAAATTACCACACCTGCACGGCACTTTATATACCTGGCTTATAGCTACAGCTTAAAAAAAGAGCGCAAATAATTTCTGTTGCAACACTTAAATACATATATTGGGTTTAAACAACCCCGGCATTACATGCCATATAACGAGAAACTGGCCGAGCGCACACGCGCAATTATTGCCGATACCCATACACGGGTAGAGGAGAAATTAATGTTTGGTGGGGTCTGTTTTATGGTAAACGGCAAGATGTGTGTAGGCGTGCTGAGCGATAGGTTGATGGTGCGGCTTTCGCCGCTGGTGTATAACGAAGTGCTGGAAAAGCCCGGCTGCTTGCCTATGGATTTTACCGGTAGGGTGATGAAAGGCTTTGTATTTGTAGAAGACGAAGTACTGGGTACACATAAGCAACTGAACTATTGGGTGCAACTGGCGCTCGATTTTAATAAAGAAGCAAAACCAACAAAAAAGAAAACTATAAGAAAACGTGCCGTGAAGCATACGGCACATAAGTAAAAAAGGAACCGAAGATACTTTTAACCACTGCGGTCAATACCCACCTCCGTATTACCGCACCACCAGTATAGCCACCCCCCTTAGCTATATTGAATAGTTGAAATTTTACATACTTTTTTTATTGCCACATACTGTGGTGTCCGGTTGAAAATTTGACCGGTTACTATTGTATTGTATTTTTTTATTATTAATAAATGCCAACTATTGTTGTTTAAGCTATAGAATGAAAAAAAATGCACACCGGTTGTTCAATTAAGCAACAATACTCACAAGTAACTTAAGCACATTTACGCATTCTCTAAAAAATAATATGTCAGACGAACAATATCTAATCGAAATAGGAAGGAAAATCCGCGACAGGCGTAAAGAAAAAAAGATGTCTCAGGATGAGGTGGCAGCGTTATGCGATATAGAAAAAGCTAATCTGTCTAGAATCGAGAATGGTAAAACAAACAGTACCATTCTTACACTCCGTAAAATAAGCCTGGTGCTGTTTAACCACACCTCCGAGCTTTTTCTGGATTAAGCAAACCTCTTCTTACTGTATCTGTATTTTGTAGCAGTGCCGCAGTATGTATATGCCGGCGCGATGCTGCCACCTTGCCCGTTTGGATAGTATATATATATTTGTACATCTGAACCATGAAACACAAACTATCCACACTGCTGGCTTGTTTGGTGCTGATAACTATTGCTTATAGCCAGCCAAACGGTCTGTTTAATGATTATTGGGGTAAAGTTACTCCAGCAGATTTACAAATTAAAGAATGTAGCTTTGATAAGGCGGCCGATGCGTTAATGCTGCTTGATTTGGGTAACGTATATTACAATGATGAGGGCAATTTTTTTGCAGGCAACAAATTTGCCATTACCACAGCCTACTATCAACGGGTAAAAATATTTACCGAGCGTGGAGTAGAGCAGGCCAATTACCGGGCACGTTACATACACAGTGCCCAGGAAAGTATTACCAGCGTAAAAGCCACATCTTATAGTTTGTCGGCCAGCGGCGAACTACAGGTAACCACGCTGGATCCTGCTGATGTGCATTTTAAGAAGCTGAATGAGTATGAAACTGAAGTTACATTTACAGTACCCGGTGTAAAGGTTGGTTCTGTATTTGAAATGACCTATAAGCGCAAACAGTACCTTAGTTATAAATTACCCGATTGGTTTTTCCAGTCAGATATTCCCTGCCTGGAAAGTAGATTGAGGGTAGGTTTTTTAGATGCTATAGACTATTACGTGTACACGCAGGTAAGCCACGATAGTTTTTATACAGAAGAAAAGCCATTTACCTCCGGTATATCGGTGGTGGGCAATAGCTACGGCTATATACCCACTAACGAAACGAAGTTACGGGGTACTGAGGTTAGTTATATTGCCCGCAATTTGCCTGCCGTAACCGATGAAGTTTATATGAACAGCCGGGTTAACTACCTGGACCATGTAAAGTTTCAGTTAAAGCAGTTTAAATCACCGTTTAACAATAACTATACTGTAGTGAATAACTGGCAGGATTACAATGATAAACTGCTAAACGACCCCTATTGGGGTGGCAACATACTCTCGGGAGGCATTCCGGTTAAATTACTTAAGCCGCTTATTGCAAACCTTACCGATACACTAAGTAAAGCAAAGGCCGTTTTTGAATATGTGCGTAACAGTATGGCTTTTGACGGTGTAACCACCATACACTCCAACAAGTTGAATGCAGAAATATGGAAACAAAAGGCAGGTAACACAGCCGAGATAAACCTGCTACTGATTAATGCCCTGCGTAAAGTTGGGGTTAGTGCTTATCCTATGCTTACCGGCATACGCTCATACGGGTATCTGCACACCAGTTATCCCATTCTCGATCAGTATAAGAAACTGGTGGCTGTGGTAGAGTATAACAACCAGGTGTATGTGATGGATGCCACCAACAGGTTTCTGCCATTTGGACAGCCACCCTACGAAATACTTAATAACTATGGGTACATAATAAGAGGAACCCACAATTATTACTGGCACCGTATTCTTAATCAGGGGCTCAATATTGAATCTACCTACATCAAAGCAACTATTGACGAAAATAATCAATTGAGGGGCACCGAAACTTATTCTGTGGGTAATTATACTATGGCCCGCTTCAGAACGCTTAAAGCTGCAGGCCGGCAAACCGACATAAATGAAATGATGAAAAGAAGACGGCCAAACATTGCTATAGAAAACTATACCGATACTATTGACGAAGGGGCAGGCCGATACACCCAAAATATAAATTTTACTACACAACCGGTTACGGATAATGATGGAAGTATTTATATCAGCACATTGTGGTTGTTTGAAAAGAGTGAAAATGATTTTATAAACCCAAACCGTATGTCGGCAGTAGATTTTGGATATACCCAAAAAATTAGTGGTGTATTTCAATTGGAAATTCCCGCTGGCTATGTCGTCGATTCGTTGCCGGAACTTGTATCGCTGGCAACGGCCGATACGGGTATTGTTTTGATTTATGACGCTGAAATAGTGGGCAATCAGTTGTTGTTGCGGTATCGGTTAAATTATAATCATTCCATTTATCAACGCAGGCAATACCCCGATTTTTACGAGTTTCATCAGCGGATGTATAAAATGCTTCAACAACCGGTTGTATTAAGAAGAAAAGAATGAGAAACATATGGTTGCTTTTAGGTGGCTTATTGCTCAGTACTGTTGTACTGGCCGGCCGCGACGAATTGCAGGTGAATAGTATTGCCGATTCGATGTTGTTAAACGCCAGTAGTGTGGTGCGTAATGCAGATGTTGAGTTGCATGTTTACAATGCAGGCAAGGTAAGCTATACATACCACAAACAGGTAACAATACTGAACGAGAGAGGTGCCGGTGAACAGAATGTGGTTATATATTACGATAAATTCAGAACAGTAACTTCTTTTAAGGCAGTTGTTTATGATAAAAACGGTAAGCTACTGAGCCGGCGGGCAATAGAAGATCTTGAGGACTATAGCGCATCTGATGGGTTTTCGCTTTACAGAGATGCACGGATTAAACGCATCCAGCTTGGCGGGGGTATGTACCCTTACACTATTAATTACGAGTACACGGTACTGTTAGAAGGAGTACTGGATTACCCCGAATGGAGAATTCAGGATGAGGGCCAGGCTGTAGAAAAATCTGTATTCAAAGTTTCAGTACCATTATCTATACCACTGTATTACAAAAGTTACAACATTGCATTGCAACCCGATAGTGTTTTAGAGGGTAGCGAAATGTCTTTTGTATGGTCGGTATCCGGTCTTAAACCCCTTCAATTGCCGGCCAACTCGTACACGCACGATTACTTTTTGCCTTATGTTGATGTAACGCCCTTGTATTTTGAACTTGCCGGTAAAAACGGTTCGTGGGATGGCTGGCAGGCATTTGGCAAATCGATGGCAGATATGTGGCAACATACCCGCGACCTTAGCCCCGAAGCCCGGGCAGAAATTAAACAACTGGTAAAGCCAACCGACACTGAGCAGGAGAAGATAGCGCGTTTATATAATTTTCTGCAGCATAATTTCAGGTATGTAAGTGTGCAGATAGGCCTGGGCGGGTATGTGCCTTTTTCGGCCAATAGTGTGCACGCCGCCCGCTACGGCGATTGTAAAGGGTTAAGTAATTATATGTGTGCCATGCTGGCTGCTGTAGGTGTAAAATCATATCCCGCATTGATTAACGCAGGTAAGCGTAGCCATGCAATAGATACTGCTTTTCCAACCAACGATTTTAACCACGCCATACTTTGTGCGTATACTGCCAACGGGCCATTGTGGCTGGAGTGTACCAGCAATACCATGCCTTGCGGCCAGTTAGGTAGTTTTACCGAAAACCGCTATGCCCTGTTGCTGACAGATACCGGTGGCGTGCTTGTTAAAACACCTGTTGCAAAACCCAATCAGAATGTTGTTTCAGTTAATTCTTATGTAATTGCCGATACCGGTTACCGCACAACAAGCAAAATTAGTCTTACCGGCGAGTACAGATATGACGCCAGCCACTATTTTATGATGGGCAATGATAAGGAGCGGGCCGATTATGTGCTTAATACGCTTGGCTTAAAAGTATGCGAAACATATAACTATGCTGATATAACTGACTCTATGGACTATGTTCAGTTTATTGTGAACAGCAACGGAGCAAGGCTGAACGAGTTTAAAAATGGTGGCAAGACATTTCTTCCGTCTACATTAATGAAACAATGGTATAGTATTATACCTGCCGATAGTACAACCAAAGCAGATATATTGCTGGGCCATTGTTATTCTCAGCAGGAGGAGCTTACATACCAGCTGAAAAACAGCCAGGCCAGCAGTTTGCCTGTAGCTATAACACTGGATAATGAGCTGATAGCATTTACACGCACGGTACAGAGTAACCCGGATAATACCATTACCATTAAAACACAACTGGCAGTAAAAAAAACAGTGCTGGATGCAGCCGGTGTTGCTGCTTATAAGTTGTATATGCAACAGGTAAACAAATATTTGCAGCAAAAGGTTATTACCGGTTAAGTAGTGCCAATATATGTTTTGCTATATGCAAAAAAAAACGCCCTGCCTGCGCAGAGCGTTATAACCCAACAAGTAGTAAAAAAAGCTAGTCTCATTCGTTGGTTACAGTGGGCAAAGATGCCGGCTCCTGTACATCGCTTATTTTAATGGCCGGTGCTTTGCGCTGGCGGTACCAGGCGTAAGCGGCAGTGCCTGCCAGTAGCCCCAGTACCCCACCATCTACCGGTGCGCCGGTGCCCCCCGGTGGTGGACCGCCCTGCCCCTGTCCGCCACCGCCACCGGGCGGTTGTGCAGGCAGTTGGTTAGTTATACCCAGGACTATAACAAAGGCCAGTATATATATGGTTTTCTTTCTCATGTATATGGTTTTTTAAGTAACCGCTGCGGCAAAGAGGCAGGCAACATACAATTCCTAAGCACAGAATGAATTGTAAACCGGTCGGCATCCGGTGCCCCCGTCTTTGTCCGCAACGGCATATCGTTAAGGTTATTTAATCAATATTTTTTTAACTGTTACACTAGTACCCTGCTGCACTTTTACAAATACATAGCCGGTATATGCCTGCTGCACGGGCAGTTCTACAATCTCCAGCCCGCTGGATGTAATTCCTATCTGCTGGCCCAGCGTGTTAGCTACAGTAATAGTAACCGGTGTGGTGCCGCTGCGTTTTACTACTATGTGGTTACCCTGCGCATAAACCACTACCGGTGCAGTGGTGGCTTCTTCTATACTGGTGGTAGCTGTTGGTTCAAACACTACGGTATAGCGGCTGTTGTAAGCCTCTCCGCCGGTAAGTTGCAACACCGGTGCATCGGGCAATGGCCAGGTAGCGTTGGTAGTCACATCTTTCAGGTAGGCGTTCAAGCCGTTAAGGTTTAAAGTAAGCGGGGTAAGGGTATAGCTGCCTGTGTTGGCTACCTGTATGTTAAGCGGCAGCACGGTAGCGGCTGTTATCTCATTCATTACGTTTATGGCTAATGGTTGGTTGCTGTTATCAAAGCTCAGTTGTACATCGCCACCGGCGGGTAGTTTGGCGGCATCGTGCCCGTTATCTATACCGTTTGTAGCATCTGCATCGGTGTAGGTTACCACCTCATCGGTAGCTATACCGTTGCTTAGTTGCAGACGTACTTCATTCTCCAGTTCGCCGGTTTTGTAATAAGCCGTGGTAGTACCTGCGGTGCAAATGCTGTTATCGAACACCATAGTGCCATTGGCCGGTGCCTGTACAAAGAAACCCTGAAAGCTCGCTATCTCATCGCTGGTGTTGGCCGGTACACCGGTTACACCATTGTGCGCCGACCAGTTACCACTGTACTCGCCGGTGGCAGCAAACCGGTAGCAGGCACCACCGGTTACGCCGGGGTTAAGGGCTTTCAGGCTGCTCCATTTTATGCTGGCGGCATAAGGGTTGCCCAGCAGGTTCCACCCATCGGCACCGCTAACCGATGATGCAGTATGGGTAACCGGTATGCTAACCGCACCGGTGTGTGGGGTACCGGTAGCATCCAGCGTAAGCGGTGCGCTGTATATACGCGCGGCATAACCACGGCCCGCCTCCAGTACTGCCGATGGCGAGGTAACGCTCCAGAAACCGCCATAGTAACTATCGGTATCGGCGTTGGCATCTTCTTTATATTGTTGTAAGGTAGGGTAGGGGCTGTAGCTGTACCAGCAGTTTACCCCATGCTGACCGGTTACTGTAAAGTCATCGGCCAGTTGGCTTACGGCGGCATCTACCGGCAGGCTAATATCGCGGTAGCCGGCAGAGGTGTTATCTATGTAGCGCTGTACGCTTAGTGCGCCGCTGTATGCACCTGCCGTACCCGATGTAAAGTTATCGAGGTAGGCTGTGCCCGCCGCATCTGATAATAATGTAACCGAACCGGTATTGGTAAGGTTACCGGCTTGCATGGTAAGCACCTCGCTTACCTGTGCGTTGCCGGTAACGTTTATCCCCAATCCAGTATTATTTATGGTAAGCTTTTTAAAGCGTACGTTACCACTAATGGTTTGCAGCCCACTGCCCGCCATGTTTACTGCGCCGTTGCCGGCAATAGTGCAGTTGCTACTACTGCCACCGGTAAAGTTGCCATATACATTCAGCGCTATGTTAAACGCTGCAGTAGCACCGTTCTGTATTTCTATATCGCGCACATGGGCCGGCAATGCCGCCTGCGGAAACATACCGCCCACCGGTGCCGATGGTATGCGGGCATCGGTAGTGGCTGTAGGTACCACACCGGCGTTCCAGTTGGTAGCAGCGCCCCATTGGGTGCTGTTGCCCAGCCAGGTGTTTACACCGGCGCAGGCCAGGTCGGTACCGCTGCAATCTTCATCGGTGCCGTTGCCGCATATTTCGGTACCACCGGGTTTTATACCGGCGTTGCCATCGTTACAATCCAGGTTGTTGGTTACATAGCCCACGGGTGTACCGGTGCAACTGGTAGTGCTGTTAAGCGCATCGCCGTAGGTATCGTTATCGGCATCGCGGTAGTAGGTAGTGTTGGCGCTTACGGTAAGCACAGCGCTGTTGCTGGGCGGCGAGGCATTGGCACATGCACTGTTACCCAGTTTTACGCGGTACAAGTAGCCGCTCATACCGGTAGTGGCACCGGTTATGGTCAGCGTGTTGGTATTGGCACCGGTGTAAATGCCGCTGTTGCTTACCTGTGTATAGTTGTTGCCACCATCGGTACTTACATACCAGCTATACGATGGAAAACCCGATGATGCGATAGCGCTGCTAAACGTAGCGTTGCCACCATCGCAGGTACTGGTGTTTTGCGGGTGTTGCGTAAACACAGGGCCTTGTGTAACGGTTAAGTTAGCGGCCGTGCTGGTGGCAGCCGGGTTGCAGCTACCGGTGGCTATGCAGCGGTATTTGTAGCCGCTCATACTTACCAGCGGAGCTGTAACTGTAAGCACGGTGCCGGTGGCACCGCTGTAGTAACCGCCGTTGCTTATGTTGCCAAAGATGTTGCCCCCATCGGTACTTACCTGCCACTGGTAACCGGTGGCATTGTTGGCAGCCACCGTAAAGTTGGCGTTGGTGTAATTGCAGCAGGCTGCATCGGTAGGGTTGCCGCTTATCTGCGGTGGTGCGCAACTAAATATACCCGATACTTCTACCAGGTCTATAGCCAGTTCTTCGCTGCCGCCGGCCTGGTCAAAATCTAACCGTATATTTAAAGTAGAACCGGTACCGGCAATGGTAAACGGGTAGCGGGTAAAGGTAGTCTGGTCAACAGCGGTGCCTTCGCCGGTGCCATCCAGGTCAGCATCTATACGCAGGCGGCCGCCAAACTGCGCATCGCCCACAAAGCGGCCCACGGTTACGTACGGGCCACCATCTATACTGGCTTGTATGTTCAGGCTATCGCTCCATTCCCAACGTATATTGTTGTTGCCCGATGTAGCCAGGTACAACGATACGCTGAGCGAGGTATAACCACTGATGTTGATGTTTTGCGTGGTAAGCTGGCCTGCGGGGCGCGAGTTGGGGTTGGGCGAACTGGTGCGTATATCTTCGCTGGCCCAGAAATAGCTGCCCTGTGCCGGTTGCAGGGTAAGTGCATCGGCAAAAGAGGCCGTGCCGCAGCCGGGAATTTGTACCGGGTTGGTATTGGTGCGGAAAAAGAAATCGGAGTAGGTGCAATCGTAATACGTATTGCTGTTGTAGCGGCTGCCCTCGCCATCGGTTTCAAAATTCTCGGTGTAAATTACTACCTGCGCCGTAGCCGGAAGAAGGGCGGCCAGCAGCAGCAGACAAAGCATCCAGTGCTTTGTAATGCCATAGTGTAAAAGTTGTTTTGTCATTGCAATCAGATTTAGTGTGCCTTCAATATTATCTCTCCTTCAACCGCGGTCAATTCCCGTTTTGGGCTGTTTTGGGTAAGTCAACTACCCGGTTTTTAAAAAGTGTACCGGCTATCTCTCTCATAACCAGTACACTTTAGTTTTTATGTAAGATGTTACCCAACCCTAAGCACCGTACCTACGCCCCTGCCTGCCTGCAACAGGCAAGGGGCGCCCTTAGTGGTACGGTGTTATCTTAATCGGCTTTTATAAAGCGTGCGGTACGTAGCTGTTTGCCATTGCCCAGTTGCATGGTATATATACCCGCAGCCAGTTGTTTAACCTCTACCAGTATATGGTTGCCCTGCAGGGTATAAGGCAGTGCTATACGGTTGCCCAGTTTATCTACAGCATACACAGTTGTAGCGGTTGTAATATCATCCGAAACAATAGTTAATATATCGGCAGCAGGTACGGGGTACACTTTAAATGCCGGTAGGGTGGTTTGGCCAATACCTATAATGGTAAGGCTTACACAATCCGATGTATCGGCGCAGCCATTGCTGCTTACCGCCACTGCATAGTTGCCGGTAGCCGTAGCGGTATAGCTGGCGCTGGTGGCACCGCTTATTTCGCTCAGGCTGCCACAATCTACCCACTGGTAGGTGTTGCCGGCAGGTACGCTTAATGTGTTGCCGCTGGTGGTTATGGTTACATCGGGCAGGGCGTTAACGGTCATTTGAACCGGTGTGCTGGTTACTACCGGTTGGGTTACGCAGGTGCTGTTGCTGGTCATCTCGGCGTGTATAGTATCGTTGTTGGCCAGTGTGCTGGTGGTGTAGGTGCTTTGTGTTTCGCCGGGTATTACCACCGTGTTTTTAAACCAGCGGTAGGTAGGTGCGCTGCCGCCCTCTACGCTGGTGGTGGTAAAGGTTACTTCCTGGCCATTGCAAACCGTAGCCGATGCCACGTTTACAGTAACCGATGCCGTACCGGTGGTAGTAGTGGTAATAGTTACTGTGTTAGAAGTAGCTATGGCTGCTGTAACACAAGCCTCGTTGCTGGTAAGTACACAGGCCACCTGATCGCCGCTGCCCAGTGTGGCGGTGGCATAAGTATTGGCGGTGGCGCCGTTTACCGGTGTGCCATTCAGGGTCCACACATAAGCCGGGGTGCTACCACCGTTAACCGGTGTAGCTGTAAATGTTACAGTAGTGCCGCTGCATACCGTAGTTTGCGAGGCACTTACACTAACCGATGGGGTAACCGGTGCGGTAATGTTTACCATTACCCCTGCTGATACGGCCGGCGAAGGTGTGGCGCAGGCATCGGATGATACCATCTCTACTGTTATTACATCATCATCGCTTAACAGGTTGGTAGAAAGCGATACACCGGTAGCACCGGGTATAACCGTTGCGTTTTGTTTCCACTGGTAGGTGGGGCTGTTTCCGCCGTTAACCGGTACTGCGGTAGCGGTAAAGTTATCGCCCTGGCATATAGTAAGCGATGGGGCATTAATACTAACCGATGCACTTACGGCAGGGTTTACGGTTATAGTAACGCTGTTGCTGGTAGCCGTAGTAGGCGCTGCGCAGCTTACGCTGCTGGTAAGCACACAGGTAAATACATCGTTATTGACTGCACCGGTGGTGGTATACGTAGCGGTTGTAGCCCCGCTGATGTTGGTGCCGTTTTTCTTCCACTGGTAAGTGGGTGTGCTGCCCCCGTTAACCGGTGTGGCAGTAAACGTAACCGATTGGCCTGCACATATACCGGTAGCAGTAGCTGCTATAGTTACAGCCGGCACTACGGTGCCACTTACTGTAATAGTAAGCGTGTTAGATGTAGCGGTGGCTGTAGTAGTACAGGTAGCGTTGCTGGTAAGCTGGCAGGTAACCTGGTCGTTATTAGCCAGTGCGGCATTGGTGTAGGTAGCACTATTGGTACCAACGTTGTTGCCGTTTAGTTTCCACTGGTAGGCCGGTGTGGTACCGCCATTGGTAGGCGTAGCTGTAAAGGTTACACTGTTGCCGCTGCATATAGTGGTTTGTGTAGCACTTATACTTACAGTAGGGGTAACCGGTGGGTTTATAACCTCTGTTAAACTATTAGATGCTACCGTAGCCGGTGTAGCACATTGTGCATTGCTGGTAAGGGCACAGGTAATTACATCGCCGTTGGCTGGTGTATTATCGCTAAAGGTAGCAGTAACAGCGCCGGCAATATTACTGCCGTTGCGTTTCCATTGGTAAGCGGGGTTGTTGCCACCATTGGTTATGTTGGTTATAAAGCTAATGCTTATACCGTTGCATACCGGGCCCGAAATATTGGTAATGTTTACAGTAGGTGCTACTACCGGTACCAGTGTTACCGTTAAGCTATTGCTGGTAGCCGTAGTGGGCGATGCACAACTTACGCTGCTGGTAAGTACGCAGCTAAACACATCGCCATTTGCCGGTGCGCTGGCAATGTAGGTAGATAAGGTTGCCCCGCTGATGTTGGTGCCGTTTTTCTTCCACTGGTAGGCCGGGCTGCTGCCACCGTTAACCGGTGCGGCGGTAAACGTTACAGTGCCACCGGTACATACACTGGTAGATGGTGCACTGATGCTAACCGATGGGGTAACGGTGCCGCTTACGCTAATTGTAAGTGCATTGGATGTAGCGGTGGTGCTGGTAGCACAGGTGGCGTTGCTGGTAAGCTGGCAGGTAACCTGGTCGTTATTGGCCAATGCGGCATTGGTATAAGTGGGGCTGTTGGTGCCTACGTTGCTGCCGTTTAGTTTCCACTGGTAGGCCGGTGTGGTACCGCCATTGGTAGGCGTAGCTGTAAAGGTTACACTGTTGCCGCTGCATATAGTAGTTTGTGTAGCGCTTATGCTTACCGATGGGGTAACCTGCGGCGATACACTCATAGTTATGGTATTGCTGTTGGGGTTTTGTAAGGTATAGCACTGCGCGGTGGGTGTAAGCACTACCCATACCACTGCATTGTTGGTAAGCGAGGTGCTGGTAAAGGTAGTAGCGTTAGGTGTGCCTACGTTCTGGTTGTTTACTTTCCATTGCAGGCCGGGGGTAGTGCCGGCGTTTACCGGTGTGGCTGTAAACGTTACACTGGCGCCGCTACATATACTGCTTTGTGTAGCGGTTATACTAACCGATGCTGCCAGGGTGGGTGTTACACTTATAGTTACACTGTTGCTGGTAGCAGTAGGGCTGGTAGCACAGGCTACGTTGCTGGTAAGCTGGCAGGTAATAACATCGTTATTGGCCAGTGTGGTACTTGTGTAGGTAGATGATGTAGCACCGGCTATGTTGCTGCCGTTTTTCTTCCACTGGTAAGCGGGGCTGCTGCCACCGTTGGTAATAGAAGATGTAAACGTAACCGAAGTACCCGAGCAGATGCTGGTGTTAGCTGTACTAATGCTGATAGTAGGTGTTACCGTAGGGTTAACCGTAATAGTAAGGTTAGCCGATGTAACTGTAGTGGGCGATACACAAGGTGCGTTGCTGGTTAGCTGGCAGCTAATCTGGTCGCCATTGGCCAGTGTGGTAGTAGTATAGGTAGCTTGCGTAGCACCGCTGATGTTGGTGCCGTTTTTCTTCCACTGGTATTGTGGTGCGTTGCCACCGTTGTTGGCATTGGCAGTAAACGTAACCGATGCACCCGAGCAAACGCTTGTTTGCGGTGTACTTATAGTGATAGTAGGTGTAGATGGTGTGCTAAGGTGAATAGTAACATAGTTCGACACATCGTAGGTTGGCGAGGGGCAGGTAGCGTTTGAAATCATTTCCAGCCAATACACATCGTTGTTGTTAGATGCCGCTGTTGTATAGGTGTTGCCGGTTACGCCGCTTATAAGTACGCCATTGCGGCGCCAGGTATAGGTAGGCGATGCCCCACCGTTAACCGGTGTGGCGGTAAAGGTAATGCTGGTACCTGCACACACATTGGTATCGGTAGCAGTAAGAGTAACCTCGGGTGTAACGGTAGGTGTTACGCTTATGGTTTTGGCACCGCATATACCCGGGGTAACACAGCCCCCCTCGCCACGTACCGAGTAAGTGGTACCGGCGGTAGGGCTTACGGTAATAGAAGTACCGGTGCCCACGCTGGTTGTACCGCAGCCATCTTTATACCATTGCCAGCCGGCAGCGCTGTTAAGTGTGCCGGTGGCTATAGTAAGAGTAACCGGGCTGCCGCTGCACACACTGTTTACATTGCTGCTTATGGTAGGGGTGGTAGCACCGGTACAGGTGTAAGTCATACGTTCTACATAAGCATCGGCGGCACCTGCGCTGGTAAGGTTGGCTGTAGCCGGTGCGTTAAAGTTGGCCGTGCCGGTAAAGGCACCGGTAAAATAAACATTCTGGTTGCCGGTGTTGCCTGTTACGCTGTAGGTTTGGTCGTCGGTAGGGCCGCCCACCTGTTTTACCCAGTTAAAGCTACCGGTACCGCTAAGCGATAGTACAAACCCATCTTTACCACCAAACGATGTTTTAGAACTGGTAGCTGCCGATGGGTCAAAATCTACGGTGCTTTCAAAATAACCCGAAACATATACTACGCCACCGGTACCCAGGCTAAGGCAGGTAGGTATATCTACACCGGTGCCGCCTATGGTTTTAACCCAGGCAAAGCTGCCGTTGCTGTTCAGCTTGGCTATGTAAATATCTTCGGCACCGGCACTGGTAACGTTGTTGGTGGCGGTGTCGGGGTTCAGGTCGGCGGTGCCTTTAAAGCTACCGGTTACAAATACGTTTTGCGCAGCGTCTATGGCCAGTCCGTATAGTGCATCTACATCGGTACCGGCAAAGGTGCGCGCCCATACAAACGCACCGGCGCTGGTATATTTGGCCACAAAGCCATCCAGGTTGCCACGGCCGTTAATAATAGTACTGCCTGCGCCCGGGTCGTAATCGCAGTTATCGCTCATGTTGCCGCCTATGTAAATATTGCCGGCGGCATCGGTACGTACTACCTGTGCCTGATCGGTAAACTGCACGCTTAGCTGAAAGGCCCACTGGTAATCGCCGGCGCTGTTCAGTTTCCATACAAATACATTTTGCCCGCCGCCGCCACTGGTAATAAGGGCGGTGCCTGCACCGGGGTCAAAATCGATACTGTTGCCGCTGAAACGGCCGGCAGTAATAACATTGCCCGAAGCATCGGTAGTAATAGAAAGGCCATAGCTGGCTGTAACACCGGTAATGGTTTTAGCCCAGGTAAGCGCACCGGCGGTAGTGTACTTGGCCGCAAAAATACCGGTGGGTGTGGTAGATAGGGCAGTAGTACCTGCACCGGGGTCGAAATCAACACTGCCTGCAAAAGTTCCGGTAACCAGTATGTTACCTGCGGCATCGGTGGATATACCGTAGATTTCGCACACACCGGTACCGGATGCCTGCAGGGCTATGCCCCATATATAGTTGCCGTTGGTATCCAACTTGCTGATGTAGCCGCTGTTGCCCGTGCCGGCGGCTGTAATACTGTTGGTAGCTGCGCCGGGGTTAAGGTCTATAGTACCTGCAAAGAAACCTGCGCTTAGTACATTACCAGAGGGGTCGGTACATACTGCGCGGCCCACATCGCCGCTGGTACCGCCCAGTTGTTTGGCCCATTGGTAGGTTTGTGTGTAGCCGGTTACCAATGCGCATAATAGAACAAGTAAGGGTAGGGTTTTTTTCATGGTTTGCCGTTTTGTTTGTGCAAAACAACAGCGGCAGGCAGGGTTTGAGAAACCTATTTAAATAGCGAATTGGGGAACTCAAAAGCGGGTATTTTAATTGCAGTTGTAACATTAATTAGTGGCTGTGCACCTATGTAACAGCCTGATGGATAGCGTTTTTACAGCCACCCACCCAGCCCCTGCCACCGCAGCCAGTGTTGGGGTAAGCAAATTGGGTTATTCAAAAAAATGCGATGGGTGGGTGGGGGATGCGAATGCTTATGCAATAATACAAAAGCCTGTTGCAGCAGTGCAACGGGGCGTTTAGTTTTTTATAGAATAGGGTTATTGCTTAATAAATGGTTTGGTAACCGTACCCTGCTTTCCGGTAATGGTAAACAGATAGCTGCCCGGTTCAATCAGCTAGGGGTTACATATATCGCAACCGGCGGGGTCGGCATATTCTTTTTTAGCAGGGTACATTTCGTTTTGCTCGTAGCCGCATTTTACACAGCGGTGCACATAGCTTAGCACGGCCTGTGTAGGTGTGCCGCAGCACTGGCACGGTAACCCGGTTTTGGCATCCATAATACCAAAACCGGGGGTGTTGCAGGCCGGGCAGTTGCAGGCCAGTTTACGGGCCAGGCTAACCGCAGCCTTTTCTATCTGTAGCATGCGGGTGGGGTTGTACATAGCGCGCATGTCTGTTTCTACAAAGGCACAGCCATGTAGTTGTTGTATTGTATCAAAGGCGGCAAGCAGGGCATCTGTATCGGTTATACCTTTTACTATACCGGTGGTAGCCCCTTCGCCGGTGCGCAGTATAAGCCCGTGCGATGGAAAGCCCGCCCGTTGTGCAAAGTCGGTCAGTTCGCTGTGGTTATGTACCTGCCTGCCGCCAAAGTTGGTAGCTGTAGTAACCTCGCGGCTGTGCAGCTCCAGCTTATGCTTTTTGTCTATAAAAAACAGCCACTCATCATCTACCGGTATAAACGGTATGTGCGGGTGCGGGCCAAAACTACCTTCGCTGGCTATGCCTAAATCGCAGTCGGCAATTTCCATGGCCAGCTGGCACTTTTTACGGGCGGTAGTTAAGGGGTCCCAGGGGCGCTCTGTTTCGCCGGTAAAGGTACCCAACTGGTCGGTGTTAAGCCCCGGTACTATTACACACCTTACTCCCAGCTTTTTTTCGAGCACCGGTGCTATCACACGCTCTTTGCCATGCATGGTGCCTATTACCAGTTTACGCCCTTTAAAAATTGTACCCGCTATCATAGTGGCTGTTGTTTATGGTTATTCTACAATCAGTTCAATGGTTCCTTTTACGGTAAGTTTCTGATTACCGGCACCGGCATTATCGGCCAGTTGTTTAATCTGTTCAATCATGCTGTTAAGCCGGTTAATCTTATCATCGTGGCAGGTAGCAGGTATGCCGCATCTTACAAATTTGCTAAACCCTTCCATGCTATAATATTGTGCCTCGGTGCGTAAAATATCTACCAGCATTTTTCTGGCATTTTCCGCATCCAGTTTTTCATCAATAATGGTAAGCTCAATTTTATCTGCCATAGTATTTTTTATTTAATGTGTTTATTGTCCTTGTCCCAGTGCGTAGGCGGGTTTACCGTCAAAGTCGTACAGGTTTTCGGTTTTAATCGTGTCTATGTTCAGGTCGTGGGCGCGTTGCAGCAGTTGAGCTATCATAGGTTTGGTCATATCATGGCCTTGTGCCGGTTTAAAGCGGCAGCGCCAGTGGTCGGTGCAGAAGGTTTCTTCAAACCCCTCGGGCCATACTTTAATACCGCGGTTGGTTATCATGGTTAGCTCTACCGGCCCTACCTGCTGTAGTTGTTGCAGGGTGTTGGCCAGGTCATCGGGCAGTATGCCGGGGTTGTGTACAAACACATCTACCCCTACCAGTTTTTTGGCTGCCGGTGCGCGGCGTTTGTAGGTTGGCAGGTTAAGTGCCTGTCCTTTAGCGTACGATACTTCTTTAAGTGTGGTGGGTTTCTGGCCCAGGTTGGCTATTACCGCGGCGGCAAACTCGCGCGTACCTACTTTTTGTTTGCTTACACCTTCTTTGTAAATGTCGTACGTGTGTATGCCATCCTCTATGGTTTTAAGCCAGGCGTTCTGTACTTTCTCTGCCACATCGTTCTGGCCTATGTGGTTCAGCATCATTACAGCGCCCTGCAGAAGTCCCGATGGGTTGGCCATGTTTTGCCCTGCGCGGCGTGGTGCCGAGCCGTGTATGGCTTCAAACATCGCACACTTTTCGCCTATGTTGGCCGAGCCTGCCAGCCCTACCGAACCGGCTATCTGCGCTGCTACATCCGATAGTACATCGCCATACAGGTTAGGCATTACCAGTACATCAAAGGCCTCGGGTGTATCGGCCATTTTAGCCGAGCCTATATCTATTATCCAGTGTTCGTTTTCTATCTCGGGGTATTCGGCTGCTATCTCGTCAAACACTTTATGAAATAAACCATCTGTTTGTTTCATAATGTTATCCTTGGTAAAGCACGTTACTTTTTTGCGACCGTATTGTTTGGCGTATTCAAAAGCGTAGCGCACAATTTTTTCGCAACCCGGGCGGCTTATCAGTTTAAGGCACTGTACTACTTCATCGGTTTGCTGGTGTTCTATACCGGCGTACAGGTCCTCTTCGTTTTCGCGGATAATTACAATATCCATTTCGGGGTGCTTGGTTTTTACAAAGGGGTGCAGGCTTATGCAGGGGCGCACGTTTGAGTACAGGCCCAAAAACTTACGGGTAGTTACATTCAGGCTTTTGTAGCCGCCACCCTGCGGGGTGGTAATGGGGGCTTTTAAAAATACTTTGTTGCGGCGTATCACATCCCACGATTCGCGGGCTATACCGGCGGCGTTACCGGCCAGGTACACTTTTTCGCCTACTTCTATCTCGTCAATTTCAATTTGCGCACCGGCTGCTTTAATAATATCCAGCGTGGCATCCATAATTTCGGGGCCTATGCCATCCCCTTTTGCTACCGTTATTCTTGTCATGTTTGTTTGGTTTTAGTGGTGCAAATATGTATAGCAGTTTTATAATTATTTATTTATCTTAGTAATGTAAATCATAAGCAAAAGTTATGAACTATACTTTACGCCAGCTACAGATCTTTTTAAAGATTGTACAAACACAAAGCATTACCCGCTCGGCAGAGGAGCTGCACCTTACGCAGCCTGCTGTATCTATTCAGCTAAAAAAACTGCAGGACCAGTTTGAATTTCCATTGACAGAAGTAGTAGGGCGCAAAGTGTTTATTACCGCCTTTGGCCACGAAATAGCCGGTGCCGCCGAAAAGATATTGAACGAAGCCTATGCTATTAATTACAAAACACAGGCGTACAAGGGGCAGCTTACCGGGCGTATCCGTATATCGGTGGTTTCTACCGGTAAGTATGTTATGCCTTACTTTATGTCGGGCTTTGTAAAAATGCACCCGGCGGTAGAGCTGGCTATGGATGTAACCAACAAAACACGGGTAGTAGAAAGCCTGGAGAAAAACGAAGTGGATTTTGCACTGGTATCGGTATTGCCCGATAACCTGAAAACAGAAGGCATTAAGCTGATGCAGAATAAACTATACCTGGTAGCCAACTACGATAAAAAATACAGTAGCAAACCTTATGGCAGCGAGATATTTAAAGACCTGCCACTAATATACCGCGAAGAAGGTTCGGCCACCCGCTATGTAATGGAAAAATTTATTGCCCGTAAACACCTGTCGGTACGCAAAACACTTGAACTGGCTACCAACGAAACTGTAAAGCAGGCTATTATAGCAGGGCTGGGCTGCTCTATAATGCCGCTTATTGGTATTAAGAATGAGTTAACCAACAAGCAATTGCAGATAGTGCCGGTAAAGGGCCTGCCTGTAACCAGTACATGGCAATTGGTATGGCTAAAGGGTAAAAACTTTTCGCCGGCGGCCAGTTTTTACCTCGATTACCTGCGGCAAAACAAGAATGATATTATACATCAGTGGTTTGATTGGTATGAGAGCTATTAAGGTTTTTTTCTGCTGCCATACCTGCATGGCCGGTTGTTAAATAGTATAAAATTTAATGTATATACAGCATTTGTTTGGTTTCTGTATATGAACAATATGTAGTTTGGCGTTGTTACAAAAGTAAATATACCACACATGCTGCGCCTGCTTTGTATAGCCTTACTTGTTGTTATCTCACTTTCATCGTGCGAAATTTTTCATCATAGTATAAAGCGCACCTACCATAAACATGCTACTGCCGCACCGTACGATGCGGTGATTGTTCCCGGCCTGCCGTACGACCACGGCAAAGTAAACCCTATGTTTAAAGCACGCCTGCTATGGGCGGTAGATTTGCACCGCAAAGGTTTAGCCCGCCACATTATTTTTTCGGGTGGGGCTGTGCATACGCCTTATGTAGAGTCGATGGTTATGAAAAACTTTGCGGTTAAACTGGGTATACCCGATAGCTGCATAACTATAGAGCCCCACGCCCGCCATACGCATGAAAACATTTCGTTGGGTACCAAACTGGCCGACCACAAGGGTTTTTGTAAAGTAGCTATAGCTACCGACCCTATACAAACCTGGGCTATAAAAAATTTGTGGGACAGGGCGCACCGCCAGATTAGCCTGCTACCCTTCGATATGAAAGATATGCCACACTATTACAAAACAGAGCTACCTGTGGCCGATGTAAGCGAAGCATTTGTCAGCAATTTTGTTCCGCTAAAAAACCGCTGATAAAATCAGAAGCCAGCGTAAGCAATAATTCAATACCCGTTAGTTTCAATACTTGTAGCTTCAACCAATACCGGTGTATGGTGGTGGGCGGTTTGTGCGCCCCACAGTTTGCCGGTTACTTTCACACGGCGGTTAAGGTAAGCGCGGGCGTTGCCGGGTACCGGTGCCAGTTGCACCTGTGTAATATTAGTCTGGTCTGTATCAAATCCATCGTTGTTGCCACCGGTTACGGTTATAGGGCGTTTAAGCAACAGCACCACTTCTCTTTCTACCGGTGTGGTATCTGCTTCGGCTTCTTCTGCGGTTACACCGGTTTGCTTTACAAAGGTGGCTTCGTACAGCGTGCCGTACAGTTCAGCTACTGCCGGGCCGTATTTAAAGTGGGTAGTAGTGTCTTCGGGTACTATATCCAGCCGTATGGGCAGCGGTTTGGGTTTATCGTCGCAGGCGGTTAACAATGCCACTATTGCTACCAGCAACACACATAGCGTACCAGTAAGGCTGTGTAGCAGGCGCATGGCTTAGTTCATTATTTTAAATACCATTTCTTTCAGCAGTTCGCCTTCGCGGGTGCCGTGGTTGCCTACACCTTTCACACGCAGGTCGTATTCTTCCAGCACATGAAACACGCGCTCCAGTTGCTGCTCGCTGTAGTTGCGGGCGGCGGCTTTATAGTCTTTTACAAAAAACGGGCTCACCTTTACAGCAGCAGCAAAATCTTTATCCAGCATGTTTTTATACTGGTGCGCCAGGTATAGTTTATTAAAGTACCCCTGCAAGGTAGCCACCAGCATTACAAGCGGGCCGTTTTTGGGGTTGGCCACAAAATAGTTTACTATCTTATATACTTTGGTGCGGTCTTTCATGCCCAATGCGTTGTTCAGCTCAAAGGGGTTAAACTCTTTGCTTATACCCACACCGGTTTCAATATCATCCAGTGTAATAGTAGAGCCCGCCGGTTTGTTGATGATTAACTTTTCCAGCTCGTTAGCCACCTTGCTTAGTTCGGTACCGGTATATTCTACCAGCAGGTCGGCGGCCTGGTCTTCTATTTTGTATTTACGGGCGCTAAGCCAGCTACGCACCCATGGCGCTACCTGGTTTTCGTACAGCGGCTTACTTTCAAAGTACACCGCTACTTTCTTCATTTCTTTACCAAACGATTTTCGCCCGTCGGGTGTGCCGTGTTTCCAGGCAAACACCAGCACCGTACTCTTTACCGGGTTTTTAAGGTAGCGCAGGTACTGTTCCTCCTCATCGGCTTTCATGCTCAGCGCCTGTGCCTCTTTTATAATCACCACCTGTCGCTCGGCCATCATAGGCAGGCGGCCACAGGTTTCCATTATCTGGCGCGCGGTAAGGTCTTTACCATACACCAGGGTTTGGTTAAAGGCTTTCTCCATGTCGTTCAACCCATGGGCCTCTATGGCATCGGTAAGTGCATCAATAAAGTAAGCTTCTTCGCCGCAAAAAAAGTACACCGGCGAAAACTTACGGCTTTTTACAGCGGCCAGTATCGTATCAAAAGTTTCAGCAGCCATTGTTCAATATCATTAATTACAAAAATTCAAATACAAGATTCCTCACTACGCAAAGCCTTCGTTCGGAATGACAAAAAAAATCAGAACCTTAAGTGCTTTACCGTTAAGCCATCGTTTATCAATTGCTTCAGCGAGTCGATACCAATTTTTACGTGTTGGGTAACATACTCTTTGGTTACCTTAATATCGCTAAGCTCGGTTTTAACGCCTTGCGGAACCATGGGCTGGTCGCTCACCAGCAACAAGGCACCGGCCGGTATGCTGTTTTTAAAAGCGGTGATGAAGATGGTAGCTGTTTCCATATCAATAGCCATTACGCGTATTTGGCGCAGGTACTCTTTAAAGTCCTCATCCCACTCCCACACGCGGCGGTTGGTGGTATATACGGTACCGGTCCAGTAGTCCTGCTGGTAATCGCGTATGGTGGTAGATATAGCTTTTTGCAACGCAAAGGCCGGCAGGGCGGGCACCTCTTTCGGAAAGTAATCATCCGATGTACCTTCGCCACGCACTGCTGCAATGGGTAGTATAAAATCGCCTACTTCGTTTTTACGTTTAAGGCCGCCGCATTTACCCAAAAACAGCACCGCCTTGGGCTCTATGGCCGAAAGCAGGTCCATCATAGTAGCGGCATTGGGGCTACCCATACCAAAGCTGATGATAGTGATACCATCGGCCGAGGCGTTCATCATCGGACGGTCGGTGCCTACTATGGGTACGTTGTGCCACTCGGCAAACATCTGCACGTAGTTATCAAAGTTGGTAAGCAGTATGTACTTATCAAAGTCTTTCAGTTCGCGGCCGGTGTAACGCGGCAACCAGTTATTCACAATTTCTTCTTTCGTCTTCATGCGTATGATTACTTTCGGGCTAAATTAACAAAGCAGGCTTTATTAATATCGGGTTATCAACATAGCATAATAAGGCAGTTAAAAGGCATGACAACAGTAGTATTTGGTACCTATAATTTCCGTACAGAGGAGCGCGAAGGCGGCACCGTTATTTTTGACGAGGTACGGCGCAAATTTGTAGCCCTTACCAGCGAGGAGTGGGTGCGCCAGCATATACTGCATTACCTGTTGTACGATAAAAAATACCCGCGCAGTTTAATAGCCGTAGAGCGCGGTATAGAACTGAACGGTTTGCAAAAGCGCTTTGATGTAGTGGTGTTTGCCAACGATGGCCTGCCTAAAATGATAATAGAGTGCAAAGCCCCCGAAGAACCGCTGAACGATAAAGTATTTGAACAGATAGCCCGCTACAACCTTACCCTGCGGGTAAGCTACCTTTGGGTTACCAATGGCGCTACCAACTATTGCTGTAGTTTAAAAAGCGGCATACAACTGCTGGAGGAAGTGCCGGCGTTTGAGGAGATGGCGAAGGGATAAACAGCTATGGAAACACACAACGGCATACAAGCAGTAAGCGCTACAGACCGCCACGCATGGCGCCGGTGGCTGGAGAAAAACCACGCTACCGAAAAGAGTGTGTGGCTGATTATATACCGGAAGGAGAGCAGTACCCCCAGTGTGTATTACGGCGAAGCGGTAGAAGAAGCATTATGCTTTGGGTGGATAGACAGCAAACCCAACAAGCGCGATGCCGAAAGCTATTACCTGTTTTTTGCGCAACGCAAACCTACCAGCAAGTGGAGCGGGCTTAACCGCAAACGGGTAGCGCAACTGAGCGCGGCAGGCTTAATAGCACCGGCCGGACAAAAGCTAATAGACCTGGCCAAACAAAACGGTAATTGGGATGCGCTGGATGAACCGGAGAAAAATATACTACCACCCGACCTGCAAAAGCTGCTGAACAAAAACAAAACAGCCCTGAAACATTTTATGGCGTTTCCGCCCTCGGCCAAGCAAGGCATACTGCAATGGATACTTAACGCCAAACAGCCGGCTACCCGACAAAAACGCATTGAAGAAACTGTAACACTGGCTGCGCAAAACAAACGCGCCAACCAGTATGTGCCTAAAACTACCGGTAAGTAAATGTTCCGTATGGGCTGGTAAGGTGTACTTCGTTGGTATCGGCGGCCTCTACATGGCCTATTACCTGCGCATCAATAGCAAAGCTGTTGGCTATGGCAATTACCTGTGCGGCGTGTTGCTCCTCCACATACACTTCTAAACGCGTACCGCAGTTTAGCACTTTAAACATCTCCTGCCAGTTGGTGCCCGATTGTTCCTGTATCAGTTTAAACAACGGGGGAACGGGCAACAGGTTATTTTTTACTATGCGCAAACCGGCAGGCAGGTAGTGCAGCACTTTGGTATGTGCGCCACCGGTGCAGTTTATCAGGCCCTTAATTTGCCCGGGTAACTCAGCCAGTACTTTTTTAAGCACCGGTGTGTAGGTACGCGTAGGCGAAAGCAGGGCTTTGCCAATATTCAGTTCGGTGCCTTCCAGTTTATCGGTCAGCAGTTTGGTACCCGAGTACACCAACGAGGCATTAATAGATGCATCGAACGTTTCGGGGTATTTTTCGGCATATACTTTAGCCAGCAAATCGTGCCGCGCCGATGTAAGGCCGTTGCTGCTGATGCCGCTGTTGTATTCTTCCTCGTAGGTAGCTTTACCATAGCTGGCAAGGCCCACTATTACGTGGCCGGGTTTTATGTTTTCGGTCAGTATCAGGTCGCTCTTTTTAAGGCGCACAGCCATAGTAGCATCTACCGTGGTAGTGCGTACGCAATCGCCCAGGTCGGCAGTTTCGCCACCCATCAGGTGTACGTTTACGCCATGGCTGCGCAGACGGTCCATAAACTCTTTACCGCCCTTAATAATTTCGGCAATAGCCTCGCCGGTTATCAGGTTTTTGTTGCGGTTAATAATAGAGGTATACAAAAAGTTATCGGTGGCACCTACGCACAGCAGGTCGTCCAGGTTCATTACCATAGCATCCTGTGCTATGCCTTTCCATACGCTAATGTCGCCGGTTTCTTTCCAGTACAGGTAGGCCAGTATCGATTTGGTACCGCTGCCATCGCTGCTCATTACGTTGCAGTAAGCATCGTCGCCGGCCATATAGTCGGGGTATATTTTGCAAAAAGCCTTAGGGTACAGGCCGTGGTATAAATCTTTTACGGCTGCGTGCACTTCTTCTTTACCGGCGCTAACACCGCGCTGTTCGTATTTATCCATGTGCAATTATACAGCAAAAAATGAGTGCCAGCACCAATTGGCACTGCGCTTTATACACGTATTTATCACACAATAAACATTGCCTATATTGCCCAACTATTACACTAACCTACATGGCCGATAACGCAACACTTATACGCAACACGCAAAAATGGATACTGGATGTGGTAATAGCCTGCAACTTTTGCCCCTTTGCCGCTAAAGAGGTTAAGCAAGGCACTATCCGCTACCAGGTAAGTACGGCAGAAAATACCGAGGAGGCATTGCAGGAGTTTATTGCCGAGTGCCGCTTGCTGGATGAAAAAAACGAGATTGAAACAACCATATTAATACTACCAAAAGGCTTCGACGACTTTATGCATTACCTTGACCTGGTAGCGCTGGCAGAAGTGCAACTGGAAACGGAAGGTTACGAAGGCATTTATCAGGTAGCCAGTTTTCACCCGCAGTATTGCTTTGAAGGGGCCCGCGAAACAGATGCTGCCAACTTTACCAATAAATCGCCGTACCCTATGCTACACCTGCTACGCGAGGAAAGCGTAGAACGGGCCATAGCACGCTACCCCAACGCCGAAGGCATACCCGAAAAGAACATAAGTTTTGCCCGCAAAAAAGGCAGCGCGTATATGAAGATGCTGCGGGACGCGTGTTTGTAGTACTATTATTTAATTAAGCAACAGATTTTTTAATGCATAGTAGCCACATAGCTATTAGTGGTATTGTCATTTCGAACGGAGGCTTTGCGTAGTGAGAAATACAGGGAAGTAGTTAAACCTATAGTTATATAAAAATGAAATACAGTCCACCTCCGGCTAGTTCCTCGCCATCCCGATGCTATGATCGAGACAGGATCTCCGCCAGCGGAGGACAAACAGCCGGGGCGGCCTTTCAATCTGTAAATCCGTCAATCAGTAAATCTGTAAATTAACTTACACCACTTTATAACCTACTGCACCTGCTACCGTTTTAAGGCTGGCGTACAGCGCGCGGAACTCATCAAAGTTCAACTGCTGGTCGGCATCGCTTTTAGCTACTTTGGGGTTAGGGTGTGTTT
>CAYREY010000075.1:0-1345 GCA_964423405.1 uncultured Chitinophaga sp.
GGTACAAGCCCAGAGAGGGTTTCAAGCAATTGAAACCCTTTATTTTTTTATCTACTATTCAAAGTGTACAAGTAGTCGGCAAAGTTTTCGATCTGCTGCCATATCTCCCCGGCTTCCGTACCAGGATATCCTTTATCTTTATGATTGTAGAAGAACTTTTCTTTAACGTGCTGAAACACCGCAGGGAACGAAACTTGCCGCTCATACCTCTGCGTATAACATCCGCTCATTCCAAGGGCATTCCTGCATAAATTATGTGCCACACGAATCACATTTTCCTGATACACCATCACTCCGTAAGTTTCTTGTATAATTTACGAGGGTAGTAATCGTTACGCTTACCCATTAAAAAGCCCGAATAGCACGTACATTTAATGGATTTAAAGTTTTAGAATAAGGACCAATCCCCCCATTTGAGAAATCTTGCGCCCATGCAGTTTGGCTATTATATTCTGATGAACTCCAATAAGGCCAGTTTACATTAAATCCGCCAATAGCTTGTCGATTAACATACAGTTTATTTAACTCATTATATGAAGGTAAAAACCAATCACTATAACCGTTCAACACCAGGTCTCCGCATATTCTTGCTGCTATTCCCGCAGTCGCACAGCCCGCCATGATATCAATTGTATTTTGATTACCAGCCCCTAAAGCATTGTTATTGGCTCCGGGAATGTCTACATTATAACAGCCCCACACAACCGTACCTTGATCGGTTGGCGCCGCTATCAGACCATGAGTTTCACCTGCAACAAAACCCGGATCACCTTGAATAAAGATATAGGCGACAACACCTCCTTGGTATGTATCTCCTATTGCGATCGCTGAACTACCATCAAAATTTTTCCATTCTGTACCATCAAAATAATTGGGCTTTTTAGTTGTGGTATTATAGATAATTAGTCCTTCTGCTGGTGTTATAGCATTTCTCTGAGATTGTGTCATCCTTGGAGGTAAAAAACCTTGTGTCGTACTGGAAATTTCCACTTTTGCAGAAGCATGTGGTGATGTTGTACCAATGCCAATTTCTCCACCATTATTATAAATATTAGTATTTATCAACCATAGAGTGCCGTTCCAATATGGTGTGCTGCCGGTTGAAGAACCATTAGTAAGCAAACCTTGAGGACCCGTAGCCCCTGTTACACCTTGGGGTCCTTGTGGGCCTGTAGCACCATCAATACCATTAGTTCCATTGGTGCCTGTTGGTCCTTGTAACCCTTGCGGTCCGGTTACACCTTGGGCTCCTTGAATACCTTGCGGGCCTGTAGTGCCTGTTGCACCCGTTGCCCCGGTGTTACCCTGAATACCTTGTGAGCCGGTAGAGCCTGTTGCTCCTGTA
>CAYREY010000075.1:1445-4945 GCA_964423405.1 uncultured Chitinophaga sp.
TGCCCCGGTGTTACCCTGAATACCTTGTGAGCCGGTAGAGCCTGTTGCTCCTGTAATGCCAGGGGCAGAGTTACCGGCATAAAGTGCGTAAGGCACGCTTAGTAACTGAGAAGTTCCCATATCAATAAAGTTTACTCCGCCTGTGACATCTACTTCTACCTGTAGATATTTGGCACCGCTAGCCCAGTTTACAGAGTTAAGCGGATTGGTGCTTCCTATTTGCTGATTGATTAAGCCGAACTGGTTGGTGGTGGCGGTGCTGGTTTCTGTAAACACAACAGTGCCTGTGGTACTCAAATCATGAATAGTAAAACGAATGGTAACATTAGTGCCAGCTTGCAGCGGCTGACCTGAAGCATCACGAACAATAGCTTGGTAATTTATTGTTTGGGGAACTTGAGCCGCACAAACTACAGAAAACAAACATAATACTGTTAGGCTGTAAATTATTTTCATGCCAGCGAATTAAACTGGTTAAGACCAATAACATAATGATGGGTTACAGTTGTGCAGATGACATTCATCATTTTTATAATTTTCAAGACGCTTATTATAGTAAGATACAAAAATCAGTCTCGCCTAGAAAAATCTTACACTTCTGGTTGGCAGTACTGGTTTTAGTTTACACTTTAGGATAGTTATCTTAATCACAATATCAATCATTGATTGGTCGTAAACTCATTTCTTTTGAATTGTAATTAAAATCCTGTGCACCTCAAGGCGTGTGCTCCCGCCCGCGGTACAAAGCAAAATGCCCTTACAACTTGTAAGGGCATTTTGTTGTATGCACAACATGTAAAAGCGGTAATTTGCTTACAGGTCTTTACGTCCGAAGATTCTGAAAGCAAAGCCCAGTGGAATAGTTATCCATAGCAGCAGCAAAGCACCTGCATATACCAACCCGAACATTGTACCTAAAAATTGTTTGTACACCGCTCCTGTAAAACCCATCAGGGCGGCTATATCCAGTTTCATTAATACCAGTATGCGGCTAAGGTCGATAGGGTTTAGCGATGCCAGGGCTATTACGGCTTTATCCAACGGGTACTCGTTAAAGGCAAAAAGTATTATCAGCACAATGGCATCGTACAGCACGGCAAAGTAAAACCATAGTAGTAACGACAGGCCAATGCCCCGTGCTTTATCGCGCGTAATAACCGATGCCCAAAATGCCAGCGATACAAACGTAAGCGTAAGCGCCAGGCCCGATACTACCAGCATGGCACCTGTACTATCCGGTATGTATATGCATACCGGTATGCCTACGCCCAGTGCAAACACAGTTACCAGCGATGCCGCCACACCGGTATACACCCCCGATAGCAGCGTTACACGGCTTACCGGTTGTGCCACCAGCAACTCTATAAACTGGTACGAGTTATAAAAGTAAGTGGTAGAAAATACAACGCTTATTAGCGGCACAATAATTAATACCACACTCATTACACTTACGGTGCTTTTGGCGCTATCGCCGCTAAGGGCAAACAGGCTGAACGATATGGCCATTAAAAACAGCATATAGGCTATCAGCACTTTGCTGCGCAGTATATCGTATATTACGTATTTACATATTTTAAGCATAGTGTAATTAGTTGTAGCTTTTGCCTGTTAAGGTAGTTTTGATAATGCCGGCCACTGCTTTGCCAAGTTTCTCTTCGCCGGTTTCGTTTTTAAGCTGCTCAATTGTTTTGTAAAAGTGTATCTGCCCTTCGTGCAGGTACATCAGGCTATCGGCCAGCTCTTCTACCTCGCTCATTATATGCGATGTTATAAGTACCAGCTTGCCCTGTGCTTTGGCCTTTACTATTTTGGCTTTTAGTATTTCGGCGGCCAGTGGATCGAGCCCGGCGGTGGGTTCATCTAAAATTAAAACCTGCGGGTTAAACAAAAATGCCAGCGATGCACTAACCTTTTGCGTAGTACCGCCGGATAGTGTATGCATGGCTTTGTTGTACATGCTTTTAAGTGCAAAGCCTTCTATCAGTTCTTCATCGGTGGTGGGTACGTTTTTGCGCAGGTCTTTCATCATGCTTATCAGCTGGCCTATTTTCATGTTTTCGGGGTAGCGGCCTATTTGCGGCATATAGCCTATGTGGTTGCGGTAGGTGTAATCGCCGGCTATTGTTTTACCGCTAACCAGTATTTCGCCTTTATCGGCCACTACCATACCCAGTATGCATTTTATAAGGGTGGTTTTGCCCGAGCCGTTAGGCCCCATAATACATACTACCTGCCCACCGGTAAGGTGTATGTTAATACCTTTAAGTACCTGTAGTTTTCCAAATTGCTTTTGCAGGTTTTGTATGGCAATCATTGGCTTATTTTTTTGGTAAGTGGCATAGTATCTACAAATGTATCGGGTACAATGCCCGGCATATTTTTTTCGGCACGGTTAATAAGGTCTACTGTAAAACTGTGCATCAGCATTACGGCAAAAGGCATTTTTTCTACCATTACACTGTACAGGCTTACCGGGTTAAAAGGTATATCGCCAATGCCGTTGCGGTCAAGGTCGTAGCCTTCGTATTTATCCCAGTAGTTTAATGCAAAAATGTTTTGCTGTAGTTGCCCGTTGGTGGCAGCATCAAATGTATTGCCCGAAAAGTTGTTGTACCGGAACGTATCTTCTATACAGTTGGCCATTACTTTAAGCCCATAGCCGTTGCTGTAAAAATTATTTTTTTCGAACCGCATACGGTTGCTGCCCTCCATAGTAATGCCAATGGTGTTGTTGGCAAATGTATTGCCCTGTATAATACCGCCATTCATATCTTTCAGCAGCAGGCCATAGCTGGCATCGCCCCAGTTATCGTAAAAGCTGTTGTAGTACATGTGCACCCCTTTGCTGTACATTACGGCTACACCGGTACCGTTATTATTAAACCGGTTGTGCTCGTAGGTGTCGTTATCCGAAAACATAAAGTGTAACCCGTACCTGAAATTTTTTTCGGTATGGTTGTACCGTATAATGCTGTTTTTGGCAAACTCCAGGTATATACCATCGCGGTGGCCCTCCAGGTGGTTGTTGCTTATCAGTACGCTGTCGCATTTCCATAAGTGTATGCCGTTGCCGGTATCGCTTTTGCCATAGTTGGCACCTTTGCTGTGGGTGTTTTTAACGGTAATGTGTTTGCTATCGCTAAGGTATATGCCAAAAAAAGTATTGGTAAGCCGGCAGTTATCTATGGTAATGCCGTTGCATTTGTAAACCCGTATGCCGGCATAATCTTTCATACTGCCGCGGTTGCTGTTACATATGGTAAGGCCGTGCAACTGTACCCCGCTGGCTGTAATTACCAGCACCTCATCTTTCGTTTGCCCATCCAGCACGGGCTGGTTAATACCAATAATGGTTACCGGTTTATTTACTTGTGTGTTTACACTGGCGTAGGTGCCTTGTGCTATCAGTATGGTATCGCCGGGGTGTGCGGTGTTTAGTGCGCCGGTTAAGGTATTAACCGCACAGTTGGGGCACATGTTTATGGTAGTGCTAAACCCTG
>CAYREY010000075.1:5045-25181 GCA_964423405.1 uncultured Chitinophaga sp.
AATTTTGCCTTTGCTGCTTACCAGCTCGGCACCAAATTTTTTATCCATAATGGTCATACGGCAGGCCGCACATTGATCTTTGCCATAGTTAATAGGCTCGGGTTGGGTGGTGCATGCCGAAAGAAGAACTGCTGCTACAAGGGGGAGTAGGTTAGTTTTCATTTTTTTCTGAATTGTTCGTATAGTGTAAAACTTACTATGATAATTGCCGGGCCTATTATCAGCCAGCCGCCCACATCGGGAAAAGAACCGGCCAGAAAATTCAATAACTGTTTCCAGCCAAACAATGGCGGCTGGTATGCCATGCCGGGTATTTTTATGGCAGCGTGCGGATCCAGGTTGTGGCCGTACTCATATTCCCATCTCCAAAAATCGTAAATGCCCCATATGCCACATAATATTAAATAGCCACTAAGTACCCAAAGCATAAACCGTTTGCCGCTAATGGCTGCAGCTACACCTAAGGCAACCATGGCCCATATCAGCCATTTCATTACTACAAACTCTTTAAAATTCTCTTCCTTAATCTGGGCCATACCTATATAGTGGTTAAGGCCGTTTATCTTATCTATATCGCCACCTAAGTGGTCGCACCAAATTTCCATTTTAAGCCCTTCGGGGTATTGTGGTGCCTCTAACTGTATTTGCCAAACCGATACAAACATAGATGGTATAATGGCTACGGCACATAAAAATACTACTACCCGGGTAATTGTTTTAATACTGGTTTTCATAACATATAGTTTACTAATTCACAAACCACTACTGCATACTTTGGTTGGTATAGGTAAGAGGGAGGTTTTCCCAACCTCCCTCTGTCAACCTATCCACCATCTTTATTCACCAGTAGAAAACTTAAGCGGCGATGCGCTGGCACCTACTCTTACATAGCCCTGCATTTCCTGATGCAGTGCCGAACAGAAATCGGTGCAGTACATTGGGAATACACCAACACGGTCGGGTACCCATTTTAATGTTTGTGTTTCGCCGGGCATTACCAGCAGCTCGGCATTGTTAGCGCCTTTTACGGCAAAGCCGTGAGGTACATCCCAATCCTGTTCCAGGTTGGTAATGTGGAAGTATACATTGTCGCCTACTTTTACCCCTTCAATATTATCGGGTGTAAAGTGCGAGCGTATAGCTGTAGCGTATACGTGTACATCGTTACCATCGCGAACAACTTTGGCTTCTTTTTCGTTTTTGGTTACGTACTTGTTCTGGTTTTCATCCAGCTTGTAAAACTTAACTTCGTTTTTAGTAATAATATTAGCAGGGCAGGCCTGTGCATAGTGCGGTTCGCCAATGGTAGGAAAATCGAGCAGCAGTTGCATTTTGTCGCCGCTTATATCATATACCTGGCAGCTTTGTGCCAGTTCGGGGCCGGTTTCCAGGTAGCGGTCTTTAGTAATTTTGTTTAATGCAATTACATATTTACCGTACGGTTTAATACAGTCGCCCATAGGTACACACAAGTGGCCTATAGAGTAGTAGGTAGGTACACGGTCAAGTATCTTTTTGGTTTTTACTTCCCATTTAACTATCTCGCTCGATACGAAGAACGATGTATAGGCATTGCCTTTGTCATCAAACTCGGTATGTAATGGGCCCAGGCCTGGTTTTTCTACTTCGCCATCCAGTGCAGCTTCGTATTTAATAACCGGTACGCCATCAAAGTCGCCTTCAAAAGCTTTGCTTTCTATAGCCTTTTGTATTTTGCTAAACGAGTACACCGGTATTACCGCCGCCAGTTTGCCCGATGCGCAGATGTATTCGCCGGAAGGGTCTACATCGCAGCCGTGTGGCGATTTAGGGCATGGTATATAGTAACAAACACCAGGTAGATCTTTCACATCCATTACGGTAACTTCTTTTTCTATTACCGAGGTGGCTGTATGTGTTTTATCGTTATATACATTGTGCGCGTAATTGGCAGGCCATTTTTGCCCTTTGCCTTGTGCCAGGTATTCCTCAGCTTTTTTCCAGTTTACGGCCAGTATAAAATCTTTATCGCGCTGGCTGGCATTTACCTCCAGCAGGGTGTGTGCTTTCTCTGTGTTGTAGCAGCTAAAAAAGCACCAGCCATGCGATACAGCTTTGCCGGCACGCGAAAGGTCATAATCTACACCGGGTACCAGTAGCTGAAAGTTAATATTCATGTTACCGGTTTTAGGGTCCACCTTTATAAATGATATAGTGCCCTTAAACTTGTCTTTATAATCGGCAATGGTAGCGTCGCCATCTTTATCGTACGGTATCGAAAAGCGCGAAGCACCTACTACATACTCTGTATTTTGAGTAAGGAAAGGCGAAGCATGGTTACCGCCACAGTTAGGCAGCTCAATAATCTCTTCAGTACGGAAAGTAGATAAGCTGGTACGCGCAATACGCGGTGTATTGTTGGCGTTTATAAATATCCAGCGGCCATCGGCGTTACCATCTGTTTTAGATAACTGCGGGTGGTGGCTATCATCCCATGGCACATAACCGTGCGATGTATTCAGCATTGGTTTGGTTTCTTCGCTATAGCCATAACCGCTTTCGGCTTTTTGCGAAAACACCGGTATTTCGCGTAGCAGCCTGCCCGATGGTAAACCATACACGCCTATTTGTCCGCTAAAACCACCCGAGGTAAATAAGTAAAGATCATCTTTTTTGCCCGGTGCTACATACACCTTTTCGGCGGCGTTACCGGCCATGGCACTATCTACTTTAGGAGGCTTGCAGCCACTTAAACCTATTGCGGCTACACCTGCCAACAGCAGCATGTTTTTAATTGATATGCTTTTCATAATTTGTATTTGTGAGTTATTAATTGGGTTAACTTATTTTTTTGCCTGCGCGGCACCACCGGCATCCTGCTGGCGGAAAAACTCCAGCATTTCTTTTGCCTGTTCGTCGCTTACATCCTGAAAAGTCATTTGTGTAAGGTGTTCTTCCAGTAGCTTTTTGCCGGTAGGGTCTTTCTGGGTCATTTCTTGTGGGTTGGTAATCATATTCAATATCCAGGCAGCCTGGCGGCGCTGGGTAACACCGGCAAGGCCCGGGCCTACTTTTTTAACATCGGTAGTATTGTGGCAAGCCGAGCACTTGGCTTCAAATACAGTTTTGCCGTTTGCTGCCTTTTTCTCGTCAATAGCAGCCAGTTCTATGTTCTTAAATTTTCCTATCCCCTGTCCGTCATCCGGCTTAGGGTCTTCTATCATACTTTTAGGCGGTTCGCTTGTTTGAGTGTCCTGAGCTTTGTTGTTGCCACAGCTGTATAAAAACAATGCAAGCAGTACAACCAAACTGGCCGGTAATAAGCTTTTAACCGGCAGATTAATTTTCTTTTTCATTTTGATAAATTTTAAACTGGTAATTAAATAATGTGGTAGTTGCTAATACGGTACAAATGTATTTGCCGGGTACACCGCAGGTTATGAGGGCAGTCAAAGGGGCGTATGATTAAAATCAATATTAAGACCTTTTTATCTTTTATTAAAAAACTAATAAGCCCCACGTTGGTGGGGCTTATTACTGATAATCAATAGTTACTGATAAAACTGCGGCCTTCTTTTACCGACCGGGCCATATCCTGCAGCGACTTGGTGGTGAGCAAATTTTTTAGCCTGGCCGAGTAAGATTTGAACTCTTTGTGGATAGGGCAGGGGTGATCTTCCGAGCACTCTTTAAGGCCTAAACCGCAGCGTTCAAAGGCACGTTTACCGTCTATGGCTTCTACTATGTCCATCATGGCTATGGGCGGCGCAGCGGCATCTATATAAAAGCCGCCGCCCGGGCCTTTGGCCGATGATATAATGCCCTTGCGTACCAGTTCCTGCAATATTTTGGCAGTAAAAGGTTCGGGGCTTTCTATCTCTTCTGCAATTTGTTTAATACCAAGCCTTTCGCCGTTTTTTGTATTGCTACATATATACAGCGAAGCTTTGATTGCGTACTCGCAACTTTTAGAGAACATCATGGGTTGAAAATTTAATACTATACAATGGCTTCCTCCAAATCTATCGCCTTCGGAAACAGAATATTGTTCTCCAGGTGCACATGCTTATGCAAATCGGTTTCAAACTCCTTTAGCTTGGCATACAACACTTTGTAGGTATTGCAGGCGTGCTGCGGGGGAGTGAAATTATTGCTAAGCCCGGCAATTCGTTCCATCAGGTTTCCCGCAGTTTCGTGCTCACTTATCATTACCCGTACAGGATTGTTCACTGTTCCGAAAGACGGGGTAATATTAGCAATTTCTGAATGTTTGCTATGCGCCCAAAGCCGTTTTATGTACGGAAAAAGCATTAATTCTTCCTTTTTCATATGAACACTTAACTCTGCGCAAAGTTCATTCCATAGCCGCGCAATTTCTATTACCTCAGGATTATGCTGCCCGTGTGCATTTTCTACCTTGGCGGCGTATTGTACTATCAGGCCCAGGTTTTCGTTTACGTAGGTGTGGTGCGTAAACTCTATGTACGATACCAGTTTATCAAGCGGCCAGTGTATAAAATCTTCGTTGTTGTTAACTACACCGCCTGCTGTACGCACCCGTAGTTGTTCAAGTAATTCATTTACAGGTACATTTTTTTCGGTGCATACCCGTGCTATACTTTTACCACCACCGCAGCAAAAATCAATTCCGTATTTTTTAAAAACATCAGCATAGCGGTAATCGCTGGCTACCATTTCGCCAACCTTTTGCTGGCTTAATTCTTCGTTTGTCATATATGGTTATTTATATTGAATAATGAGTTGATTGTATTAGTTCTCTATTGATAGATGAAGGAAGAGTCTACCAAGGCCCAGGTTGCTTTTACACGGCCTAAGGCAGCTTTGCCATCTTGCAGATTACCGGTACTTAGTGCCGGTAGCTCTGCTTTAATTTCATTCAGCCTGTTGTAAAGCGTATTGCGGCAATCGGCATTCAATTCACAATAGGTATCAATACGTTGTAGGTGGTTTTGCAGCAGCAGCCCAAACTCCTGATAGGCACCACTATTTTCAAATCGTTTTTTGTTAAGCAGCGCAAAGTTATCAATCGTCATAGCCATGCCTTTTAGCTCTTCTGCACTGGCGCGGTCCAGCTGCCACTTGCCGTTTATCAGTTCTTGTGTGCTGGTTTCCTGCTGGTTGTTGGCCGTATTTTGGGGGCTGCTGTGGTTACAGCCTGCACTATATATCAGTGTAGCTGCCCATAGCACTATTGCTATAAAATACGCCGGTTTTGCCTCTTTAAATGTGGTTTTATTCATACGAATGGTATTGGTCAAAATAAAAGACAATAATATCCTTTAATTGATTTTTTATACATGATTAACGCGCTAATGAATACTGAGTTTCATCATGCAGGTGGTTTTGTAACCGGCATAGGTTTGGGGTTGATTAATAACCCATAAATAAAAAAGTATGAAAAAAACGAACGTAATGTTATTGCTTGCCGGCATGGTTATAGCAATAGCCGGCTGTAACAGTAAGCAGGAAACTACTACCGAAACTGTTGCAACCACAGAAGAAAGTGCAGGACAAAGTGCTGTGCAGGACAACGAATCGCAGAAAGATGTGGTGAAGGTAGCTGTAGGCTCGGCCGACCACACTACACTGGTAACCGCACTTAAAACAGCCGAGTATGTAGATGTGCTTTCTAACGCGGGCCCGTTTACTGTGTTTGCACCTACCAACGAAGCATTTGGCAAACTGCCTGCTGGTACGGTAGAAGGCTTACTTAAACCCGAAAAGAAAAACGACCTGCGTAACATACTGGAGTACCACGTAACCACCAGCTCGCTTAAGCAGGAGTATTTTAAAGATGGCATGACAATAGGCATGGTGAATGGCGATAAAGTAACCGTAGCCGTTAAAGATGGTAAGATACAGGTGAACGGTGCCAATGTGCTGGCCGTAGTACCGGCATCTAACGGTATAGTGTATGTAATAGATGCTGTACTGCTGCCCGGAGCCGTGAAGTAATGAAATATATGCTTAATGAATATCTGACTGTATTAATTAATTTTTTAAATGAATTAATGTTTTTGGGGATTATCATGTAAATCTGATACTTTGCTTTTTAGTGCTATAAACCCAAAAGCCCTTGCAAGTTGTAAGGGCTTTTGGGTTTGTAGTTCTGCAATTGTTACTTACCTGCAGCATCCCAGTACAATACCAGGCGGCCATTACCTTCGCGTACACCTTGCGTGTGTATTACTTTAGTACACTGGCTACCGGTGTAGCTACTGCCACCACCGCCGCCGCCGGCACCACTGCCACCACCACCATAGTAGCCACCGCCACCACCGCCCATAGCATTGTTGGTGCAGTTACCCCGGCTATCCAGTCCTTTGCCACCGGTACCTTTTTGCCCGGCCTCGCTGTAATAAGCGCGTGCACCCGCACCACCTTCGGTTTGTGTGCCGCCTTTGGCAAAGTGGTAAGCAGTGGTATCGTAGGCACCGTTGCCACCGGTTAGTCCGCCGCCTGCACCACCGTAACCACCATAGCCAATACCGCCACCACCACCGGCTACTATAATGCGTGCATCCAGGTCGTTGCCGTTAAGGCGTATATCGGTAGCGCCACCACCACCAAAGCCTTTGCCACAGCCAGCACCACCACCATTATATCCTCCGGCATCGTTTGTGGCCTGTCCACCCACTGTTATAGTAAGTTTATCGCCGGGTTTTACGGGTAGCTGGCACTGTACCCGGCCACCTTTGCCGGCTTGCCTGCCGCCGCCTTCAGCTCCCATGGCATCTACCTGTAGGCTTGTAACACCTGTAGGTACGGTCCATGTTTTGGCAGTACCGGTAAATTCAAATAGTGCCGAATCTATTTTACTGCCCTGGCCATTTGCCAGTGTTGTAATTAGTATAAAAATAAGTACAGGATATATGTGTTTATAAATGGATATATATTTCATACGTTAGTTGGTTTATGTAAACAAAAAGGTGTACACAGCTTTAGCGCTGTATAAAAAATGTATTTCCGGCAGGTGCTTATAAGCTGGTTGGCGGCCGTAAACGGCTTAATAAAAACCAGCGGTACTTAAGGGTGGCAGCAAATGCCATTTGCAGAAATGCCTCAGTAATACTTTTAGCTGCTAACAGGTACATACTTTCGTTACTTACGTGTTACTGGTAAAATGTAATAAACTTTTAGCTGTTGCTGCTAATGTACGTAGCCGCATAATAACGTATACTGGCTTTAATTTTTTTTAAGAAAGCCTTATTGTAAAAGCTGTTGGGTTATGGCAGTTGGTACTCTTATTAAAACAGCAACGCCACCGGAATAATCCGCTGGCGTTGCTGTTGCCTTGTTGGTTACGTACTACTTGTTTTCAAGCAATACGCCTTCGGCTAAAAATACCAGCTCGCGTTTTGGCTCGGTTATCTTAGCTATTTCTTCTTTGCTTTTGCCGGCATCTTCGGCATAGTGCTGCAACTCGGCCACACTGGTTTCGTACCAACTGGCTATGCCCTGTGCATAAAACTTTTTGCCGTCACTATCCTTCGGTACAAAAAAGCCATAATCTTTAAAGCGTATGCGCATGGTTTTACCATCGCCCAGGTCGGCGGTCATCCAGCAGCCTTTAACCTGGCAGGCAGCCACCACAGTACCTTCTATTTTTACAAACTGTTCTTTCTCGTTAGCCATTTTAGCCGGTAATGTTTTTACATCTATAGCTCCATCTTTACTTACCGGTACACCATAGTTACCTTTTACAGCTTTGGTGTTTTTGGCAGTAGGTTTTTCTTTGGCAGGGTCGCAGGCCTGGCCATTGTGTTGTGCATTAGCAGCTACGGCCATTAGCGCCAGCATACCTATACTCAGTACTATCTTTTTCATATTTGGTTGTTTAACGCGGCTAATGTACAGGTTTTGATTTAAACAGCTTATGATACCGGTTAGCCTTTAGTTTTACCTCCAATGGCCGTAAAATGTTAACCCACTCCTTATTTAAGTTGCTCATAATAAGCAATTTGCAAATTTTTGGTGTTAACCCACCCTCCTGTATGTATATAGTATTTATAAGTTTAATGTGTAAGCCGGATAGCTGTATTTGCTATTGTATAAAATATATTTAACATGTATTCTGTTGCCATTTTTATATCCCATCCCGATAGTTATTTTTACCCGCAACAAAAACACCAAATGAAGAAGATATATTATGTGGCCATACTTTGCATGGCCCTGCTGGCAGGTTGTAAAAAAGAGAATGATGCCAATTGTAACTTAAACTCAGAACCTATAGTATCGGTAGCCGATAAAAAAGTACTGATAAGTATTAATGGCTTAACCAGCGGCAGTTTTGAAATAGAATACGGCCCGGCCGGTTTTACACAAGGCAGCGGTACTACCAAAACCTTTAGTACCGATACTACCAGCTTTGCTGTTACCGATTATGGTACTTACCAGGTTTACCTGCGTAATAAATGCGATAACGGTGGTGCCTCGGCATGGTCGGCACCGCAAACTATTGTGGTAGATGGCAGCTATACATCGTGCCAGCAGCCCGGTGGTTTGAATTTTTATACCGGCAGCAGCACTTACCGGTTTAACTGGTACCAGAATTTTGCCAATTTTTTTGATGTAGAATACGGTCCTACCGGTTTTGCCATTGGTACCGGCACGCGTTTACGTACCAACAGCACCAGTACGCAGGATGCTATTATGCGCAGTGGTATTACTTACGATTTTTATGTGCGGGCAAATTGTGGCGGCAACGAGTTTAGTAGCTGGGCTGGCCCGCAAAGTGTTTATGCAGCTACCGACCAGAACATTAACGTACCCTGCACGCAACCTACCAACCTGTATGCTTACAAAATAAACTCGCAGGAGATAAACTATACATCCGACGGGCACGGCAGCACCAGTTACGAAATTGCTTTTTCGCAAAGTGGCAACACCAACACCGGCAATATTCTTACTACCAGTTCGCCTAACGGCACAGTTTTTAATCCGGGTGGTTTTTCGGGTACTTATTATTTCTGGATAAGAGGTAAATGTGTAAACGGCTCGTTTACCGCCTGGTCGGTATCGCAGGTGCAATAGTTGTAGTATCTACCTCCTTATTGCGAGCTTAAGGCTCGTCATTGCGAGAAGTGCCGCTTTGGGCACGACGAAGCAATCTTTGCATATAGCACTCAATGGATTGCTTCGTCGCAGAGCCTCCTCGCAATGACGACCAAATTTTTAACGGGTTTCAACCCGGGCTAATGGCACAAAAGAGTAATCAAGTCCCGTAGGGACGACACCTATTTTTTGCAACAACCGGCTTATTTGCTAAACAACAACTGCATATAAAAGCGCGGGTCTTTTAAGCGGGCCCGCATATCCAGGTCTTCAAACATACACGATATGGTTTCGCTCAGCAGTTTGTTGCTGTTGGCTTTACGCACCACCAGGTTAAATAACCACGGAAAGTTAACCAGTTGCTGCATACGGTAGGAGAGCAGCAACTCGCTCCACAACCGGTGGTATAGCTCTTTATCGTACCCCTGCATATATGCACCGGTGTAGTTGTTTTGCTGTATGCAGCGCTCGGCCTGTGCTGCGGCATAGTAGCCGCTAAACATGGCATTGCCTATACCCTCGCCGGTAAATGGGTCTATCAGCATACCGGCATCGCCGCACAGCATATAGTTGTTGCCGCTTAGTATGCGTTTTTTGCTGCCCATAGGCAGGCCAAACAGTTTTACTTCGCCGGCTTTTTCGGCACCGGCAAAGCGCCCGCGCATTACCGGGTTGTTTTGCAGTATGCTTTCAAAACTCTTTTTAAGGTTTACTTTTTTATCGTGCATTTTATCGGCACGCATACCCACCCCTACATTGGCATAACCATTAGGTAGCGGAAAAATCCAGAAATAACCGGGCAGAAATTCTTTCAGAAAATGGAGCTCTATAAAATTTTCTGCATCCAGCCCCTGCACGTTTTTGTAATAGGCGCGTAAGCCAAAGCAGTTGTGCGCCGGTTCGGTTTTAAGGCTGGCTATATCTTTGCTAAATGTACTGTAAGCACCATCGCAGGCTATTACCAGCGGTGTGGTGTATATGTGCCCGTTATTGGCCTCAGCAATTAGGGTGTTGCCTTGGCGGCGGTAGTGGCGTACTTCGGTATTTTCGTGCAGTGTAATCAGCGGGTTGGCTTTTACTTTTTCTACCAGCCAGTTATCAAAATCTATACGTTTGGCAATAAAGCCCGGTGCGGTTTTCTTTTCTTTTTTTGTTTGAAAAGGTACGCGCAACGCCTGCCCGTTGGGTGCTACAAACGTTACCCCATACGACCCCAGAAACCTATTATCGCCCGCTATTTCGGGCACCAGTGTTTTATCCAGCTTGTTCAGCACCTCTACGGTTTTGCCGCTAAGCGCATCGCCGCATATTTTATCGCGCGGAAAACTCTCTTTATCAACTATAGTGCAGGCTATACCTTTTTGCGCCAAAAACAACGCTGCGCTTGCACCGGCAGGGCCGGCACCTATTATCAATACATTGGCAGGTGTGGCGCTCATTAATTATCGCCTGTTATTTATAGGGTTAGAAACAACTACCCAGGCGCAGGTATAAACCTGTACCGGTATAGTGCGTAGGTATAAGTGTGCCCAGCAGGTTACTGCTGCCTATGGTAAGGTCAAAGTATTTCCAGCGTTTGCTAAACTCTACCCCCAGGTTAAACCAGCTATAGCCGCCGCCACCACCGGTTACCGATACTACCATATTCTTTTTCATAAAGTAGTTGGCTTTTACATAGCCATAGCCATAGTAGCCGGGCAAAAAGCGGTACTGGTAGCCAACCGTTAGCACCAGCCGGTTGTTAAGCAAAGGCTTGCTGAAAGCAATAGAGGCAGTAAACGGTATAAACAGGTTGTACTGGTTATTGGTTTTGGTAGGCAGATACGAGCGTACGGCACTATCCAGGTTAAGCGTATCGAACGTTTGTGGCGAAAAATTAAGCAGGTTGGGCAGCACTATGCCTCTAAACTCAATGCTTTTGGCGGCACTGTAGTTAACAGGTGTTTTACGAAAATACATGTAGCCTATATCCGAAAAATCTACGCTTAGTTTCCACTTGTCTTTATTCATAAAAGCCAGGTGTATATCGCCGCTGGCGCCCAGGCCGTTGCGCTGAAAAAACGTGTTGGCCCCTTCGCGGGCATTATTAAACGTAAGGTCGTATTTAATAGAAATAGTATCGCCGTCCTCGGCGGTGTAAATCCACGAGTCGCGGGTGCTTATATCCTGCTGGTTAATAATTTGCAGAAACGACAGGCCTATACCAAATTCCATTTGCATTTTACCGTAATCTATCTGCTTGCGTATGCCACCGGTGTACTGGTTGTATATATAGTTTTGCACGCGCAGGTTGCTTATATCTACCGTATCGCCGGCAAAGCGGGCGTTGCCGTAAAATACCAAATCGTACAAACCTTTAGTGGCGTTTACATTGCGCATTTGCCGGTGGTGGTAACTAAAAAATACCTCGCCATCCCAGCGTTTAATATGGTGGCGGTAGGTAAGGCCGGTTTTCATAAAATCTTCCAGGCGCAACATATCGTTTACATTGTTGCTTCCACGGCCTTTAAGGGCTGGCGAAATAGGCTGGCGGAACAGCAGGGCATATACCATACTCATAGGTGCGCCATTGCTGTTGGCGGCGTAATCAAAATCTACCGTAATACGGTTGCGGGTACCCGGTGCCAGGTTTTCGCTGTACAGGTTGTTTATGCTAAGGCTGGTGTAGTTATACAGGGCCGACCTGTTATACGGTATAGTTACAATTGTATCTATCTGTATAGTTTGTATGCTGTCCTGCGCCCACAATGTTGCCGAAAACAAAACAAAAAATGCCGATAATATCTTTCTCATTACGCGGTAAACTTAATCACAGAATCGGTAATCAAAAACGGGTGTTGATTTTGTAGTTGAAACGGGCCGTAAAAGTAAGGTCCAGCGCATAATCGCTGTATACTTTCAGGTGCTGGCCATTGCATATAGTATTGTTGCTGCTGGTAGAAAAATCGGCTGTTATTACCGCCTGGCGCGCACGTTTTACATTTTCCATGCGGGCTTCGTCTATATACAATGGTATTTTGGTCTTTTTAAATGCGTTTACACGGCAGTTGTTATCCAGGTCGCCGGGCTGTACACGGGTATCAATTAAAAATGTATCTACCGGTGCCCAGGCTTCATCGTACATTATCATGGTAAGTACCGCTTCTATCGGGTATTTGTTGTTGGCTATCAGGTTAAGTACCCCATCGCTTATACCGGCTACATTCAGGTTAGTGTTGCTCAGGTTAAAGTCAAACGTATCGCGCAGCATCAGGTGGCTGGCAATAAACGAAAGCGGAATTTCGGCGTTCAGGTTTATTTTAAGCGCACTTTCCAGGTAAGCAAAATCGCGGTACTGGCCGTTGTTGCCGTTCAGGTTTGTCTTTACAGCTACATCGTATTGCAGTTGGGTAGGCAGTATGCCCAGCAGGTCTTTAATATTACTGTTGCTGTTATTAATGGTAAACTCGTTTAGTGCCGGTGTTAAAGGAAAATCGGTAGCGCGGTTTATTACCAGCGGCTGGCCCAGTATGTTACCGGTAAGTGTGCGCGTACCGTTAACCGGGCTGGTAGCTTTCAGGCTGTTAATACGCACTTCGCCATCTACGCCCAATCCGTTCAGTATGCTGAATTTCATATTCACATCCTGCAGGTCTATGGTGCCGCTCTTAAACATATCCAGAAAAGCAAAGCCTGCTGTATCGGCCTGCGATATAGTATCGCGGCCCAGGTAGCCTTTTATATAATTGGGGCTTATGTCTTCTATCACATAACTAATCTTCAGTTTATCGGCCAGTGTAATGTGGGCCAGTTCGCCGGTACTATCGGTATGTGCAATTATGGTTTGGGTATAGGTATTAAACTTGTTGCCGTCTTTACCGGTAAGGTTAATAGAGTAGCCGGCTACATCGTACACCCGGTCTATAGATTGTGGTTGCCCTGCTGAGGCTGCCGGTATATTTGTAATTGCAGTAAGCGGCCGGCCGGCTTTGTCAAAAGCCCCTTCCAGTATATAGGTAATCTGTAACGGCTGTTCTATCGAACTGGTCATTACCACATGCAGTCGTCCTTGCCGGGCATCTACATAGGTTAACTTGCGGTCGCCTATCTGCTGGGTAATCTCCTGTGTGGTGCGCAAAATATCCTGCGATGGGAAACGTGCAATAGCATCTGAAGCGCGCATGTTTGCTACTTCTATATACAGCTTAATGTAATCTGAAAGATGAATGGGTACTGCATTGGGTGCGCTGCCCGGTGTGCTGAAATTAACCAGGTTTAATTTCATGCTCGATTCGATGGTTTTGCCCGATATATCCAGTACACGGTACACCGAATCCTGCGAGCCTATGTAGGGAATAGTATCGGCGGCTATCAGTGCGTTATTGCTGTTGTTGCGCACCTCCAGTATTACATTGGTAATAGGCACCGGAAAGTAGTTATTTACATAAATACGTACCTGCCCGCGCGACAGGGTAGCCTGCTGAAAAAAAGCCGAACCATCGAACGTAAAAATATCGGAGCTATAGCCGGGTATGGCCGGTATTACCATCGACTGGCCATCGTTGTTAATAATATCGTTGCCGGCAGCCTGCAAAAACGGGTTGCTGTTATTAGCCAGGCTTTGCGCCAGCATACCCATGGTAAGGTTATAGGCAATAATTACATTTGGCAACGCTAACGAATCGAGGGTAAACTCCTGGGTCAGTGACGTATCGGGAATATCTATCACCTGGTCGGCCAGGTTAAACGAGTACAGGCTTTGGTTGTAGGCCAGTGTAAGCGATTGATCGGGATTGGTTTTTACAGCAGAATCTTTTACCAGGTTTTGCAGCGTAAGGTTACTGGTTGCAATAGGCACCAGCATTTCGGTATCCCAACTGGTAGCTGCATCTTTTTTACACGATGAGATAAAAACGCTGGCAGCTATAAAGGCAACTAAAAATCCAAAATACTTTTGTATCATAAATTCCTTGGTTCTGACTGTGCAAGATAGCAGAACTAATCTCATTTTTTTACACGTAGCGCCAATTATTATAAATTTGACTTTTAACACTTTATGGACCCTCATTTTATTACCGCCCTTTTACACATGCTTGCTGCGGCTTTTTGCTTTGGCATAGCCTGGCGGCAATACCTTAAAGGGCAGTACCACATAGCTGCCGTGCTGCTGGCATTGGGTGGTATGGCGCTGCGCCTGTTTATGGCCGGCGATATGTACCTGCACGAGTGGGATGAACGCTACCATGCCCTGGTGGCCAAAAACCTAACACAGGGTTGGCTACAGCCCAAACTTTACCCGGTAGCATTGCTGCCTTACGATTTTACACAATGGAGCAGCAATTATATATGGCTGCACAAACAGCCGTTGCCGCTATGGTGCATGGCGGCCTCGGTTAAGCTATTGGGCGCTACCGAAATGGCTATCCGCCTGCCATCGGTTGTTATTTCATCGGTTGGTGTATATATAACCTGGCTTACCGGCCGGCAATTATTTAACGAAAGGGTAGGGCTGCTGGCGGCATTTTTTGCAGCTATCAACGGGCTGGTGCTGGATGTTACCACCGGCCGCTCGGCTACCGACCACATCGATATTTTCTTTATGTTTTTTGTGCAGCTGGCGGTACTGCTGGCTGTAATAGGCCGCACGCGCAGCAGTATATGGCCGGTAGTATTAACCGGTGTGTGCGTAGGGCTGGCTGTGTTGTGTAAATGGCTGCCCGCATTTATTGTACTGCCGGTTTGGCTGGTACTTAACTACCGGCATAAAAGCCTGGCCGCGCTGGCTACCGGTATGGTAATAATAACACTGGTAGCGGCTGGTGTATTTTTACCCTGGCAGTGGTATATGTACCAGCACTACCCGCTGGAGTACAGCAACGAAATGCTGCACAACTACCGCCACATAACCGAGGCGCTGGATAACCAGACCGGTGGGGTGTTTTACTTTTTTACCAAGCTGCATATAAACGTAAACGAGCTTTTCTGGCCGGCGTTTGGTTGGTTTGGTTATATGCTGTACCGGCGCGATAAAGCAGATGTGCGCCTGGCACTACTGGTGTGGATGCTGGTGCCGTTTGTGTTTTTTACCGTAGCTAAAACAAAAATGCAGGCTTACCTGCTGTTTACTTTTCCGGCGCTGTTTATTATGCTGGCAGAGTTTGCGGTGTACCTGCTGCAACCGGTAGCTGCCAAGCAACGCCGGTGGTTGCAGCAGGCTACGTTTGCCGCCATTATTATACTGGCGGTGCGCTTTAGTATAGAGCGTATTAAGCCCATGCAACAGCAGCATGAGCAACTGGCCTGGGCCGGTAAGCTTAAACAGATAGGCCACACAGCTACCGCTACTACTGTTTACTTTAATGTAAAGCATTATGTAGAGGGCATGTTTTACAGCCCTGCTATTATGTACGAGCGTATGCCCGAACCCGGGCAGGTAGAGGAGTTGCAACACAAAGGGTACACCGTTATTATAAACACCGATGAGGGGTTATAGCGTAAAGCTGCCTGCGCTAACTTATACCCAATGCTACCGGTTGGCTGGTAGGTAGGGTAAAGTAAAATGTAGCGCCTTCGTTTACTGCTCCTTCGGCCCATACACGCCCCCCGTGTTTTTCAATTATTTTTTTAACCAGCACCAAACCTACTCCGGTGCCCTCAAACTCGCTGTAGCCATGCAACCGGTGGAATGCGTTGAACAGTTTGTTGTAATGCTGCATATCGAAACCGGCCCCGTTATCGCGTACAAAAAAGGTAGCCTGGCTGCCGTTTACTATGCCGCCTATTTTAATTACCGGTTGTTCTTTTTTACCCGAGTATTTTATGGCGTTTGATAAAAGGTTAACCCACACCTGTTGCAGCATACTTTCATCGCCTTTTACTACCGGTAGTGTATCCAGTTGTAGTTTGGCATGGTGCGCCGATGCAAAAAGTATATCATCCCATATATTGCGTACCAGTGTATTCATATCTACCCTGGCGGGTTTAATTTTAAGGCGCTCGTATTTTGCCAACATCAGCATATCATCAATAATAGCGTTCATGCGGGTACCGCTGCTTTGTATGTGCGCCAGTAGTTCTTTTACATCTTCATCCAGTTGGTTGCCGTGCTGGTCGGTTATAAGCCTGCAAAAACCCAGTACCGAACGCACCGGTGCACGTAAGTCGTGCGATACTGAATATGAAAAAGCCTCCAGGGCTTTGTTTGCCTCGGTAAGTTCGGCGGTGCGTTCTGCAATGCGCAACTCCAGGCTTTCATTTAGTTGTTTTATTTCTTCTTCGGCTTTTTTAAGGTCGGTTACATCCTGCAAAATACCGTAAGCCCGTACCGGTTTCAGGTGGCTGTCAAATTCAAATTTTGCTTCGGAGTAGCCGTAGCGCATTTCGCCATCTTTACGTATAAACCTGAAACTTACCGAGCTGTTAATGCCGTTTGCCAGGTTGGTAATGATGGTTTGGCTGGTTTGTTCTGCATCTTCGGGGTGCATGCGCGACAGGAACAAATCGAGCCCGGCATCTACTTCACCTTTTTTGTAACCCAGTATGGTAAATAATTCATCCGACCAGGTGTGAATGTTGTTTACCATATCAAAATCCCAGCTGCCAATGTGAGCTACCGATTGCGCTTCCCGCAGGCTGCTTTCGCTGCGTATCAACTCTTTTTCGGCTTTTTTACGTTCGGTTATATCGTGGCGTATGCTCAGGTATTGGTAGGGTTTACCATCGTTATCTAAAAACGGTACTATAGTAGTGTACGACCAGTATAGCGAGCCATCTTTTGCCTTGTTGCGTATTTCATTGCGCCACAGTTTACCGGCTTTTATGGTTTGCCACATGTTTTTAATAAACGCCTTGCTGTGGTAGCCCGAATTGATAATGCGGTGGGTATTGCCTATCAGTTCTTCGCGGCTGTACTTGGCGGTGCGGCAAAAATTATCGTTGGCGTATGTAATAATACCATCTGCATTGGTAATAGCTACAATAGCCGATTCATCGAGTGCAAATTTGTAGTCGGCCAGCTCTTTGTTATACTTTTTCAAATCGTGCATGGCCTGTTCGCGTTCGGTTACATCTACTGCCAGCACCAGCCGTTGGGGGCTTTGTTTGTTGTGTATATCATGTGCTACAATTTCTACGGTGCGTACCTCGCCGTTTTTCTTTACATGTTTCCATTGGCCCATGTGATTGGTGCCACTTAGTGTAAGCGGGGCCACCAGGTTGTTAAAGCGCTCTACTTCGCTGGCCGGCCGCAGGTCGCGGGTATTCATTTGCAAAAACTCATCGCGGGTGTAGCCGTAGTGGCTAATGGCGGCATCGTTTACATCGGTAATGTTAAGCTCCGGTATAGAAAGCATAAACATCGGCATCGGGTTGTTGTAAAACAGCATCCTGTATTTTTTCTCCGATTCGGCCAGTTCTCTTGTCCGTTCCTGCACGCGGGTTTCCAGTTCGGTATTGTAGTGGCGTAGTTTGTATTCGGCCAATACCCGTTTGTCTATATTTTTTTTAATGGCAATGCTAAAGCCCACAAAACAGATGACGGCAATTGCTGCAAAAGTCAGCACCAGCCTGAATGCCCGATTGGCGCTTTGTAATTTTTGTGCATCGTACGTGGCCAGGTTAATACGTTCGGCGGTTTCTATTCTTTCTACAACAGGCCACAAGCTATCGGTAGCATGCGATAGTGTTTTTTCTGTAGCCATGTTTAGTGCATCGCCGTTTTTATTGTAATAGGCAATTGCGGCCAGCCCCTCGTTTATTTTAGCGGCAGCCATTTTTTTGTACAGCAGCAGGTCTTTTTTTTCGGTGGGGTTGGTTATAGTTGCAACATCTATAGTGGTAATATATGTAAAGTATTTTTCGGCATGGCTGGTAGCCAGGTTATAGTAAAGCGTATCGCCGGTTAGCAGGTAATGGCGGCAGGCATTATCAAAGGCTACAATATTGTTTTGGGCAATTTCCAGGTTTTTAAGTACCACCAGCGTGGTTTGGTTTTCGCTGCTTATGCGTGTGGTTTTTTTCAGGCTGTTGTAGGTAACCGCCACAAAACCGGCAACAAACAATATGCAGCCGGCAATGGCTATTGTAAGCAATTGGTTGTATGTTGCCCTGTTCATGTGGTGGATTTTATTTTGCTTACGCAAAAGAGAACCCACCCGCCCCCTCATCCCGCTGATTTTGGTCAGTTCGTAAATTGACTTTGCTTAGCTGGTATAAAATTAAACCGCTATATAAAAATGCAGGTATGTATTAATAATGCTTAGTGCATTATATCCAGCGGCATGGTTTTAACGCCCGGGCCGTAGTCGTACACATACAGGTATTTGCCGGCCGGCAGCCCCTTTACGGTAAAGGTGGCTGAGGGTACAGTGATACTCAGTATCCTGCCGTTCAGGTCTATCAGGTAACTGCGGTCGGTAGGTTTGCGCTGGTAGCCGGGGCACAGGTTTACGGTAACCATATCGGTAGCCGGGTTGGGGTACAGCTTATCCAGCACGCAGGCTTCTTCTTTTACATCGTTAACCCCTGTTGGTGCTATACTGCTGTGCAGTATGGTCATGCTGCTAACGGTGGTATCGTCTTCATCTACTATCTGCATTACTATCGAGTCGGCATCAAATATCTCTACCATGCCAAAGCCGCTTTTAAAGTTTTTGTTGTTTACGCCCTGGCCGCCGCCGTTCCACAGCGAGTCGATAGCTGTGCCCTGACCTATAAGTTGCATTACCGAGTCCACGTAGTACGTTAGCTCTGCACCGGTGCTGGCAGCAGGGCCGGTGTTTAGTTCGGGCAGGCCGGCATTGCTGCCGTTATCCATTACATTGGTATGTACGTGCCCGCTTAGTACAATTACATCTTTTATAGCGTTGCTGTGTATAAAATCCAGCAGGCCATCCTGCTCGGCGGGGTAGGCACACCAGTTGCTGGCAATAGCATGTGCCAGCCTGAAACCGGTACCCGATTGGCCGCCAATACCAAATACCAGGTTCTGCAACACCATAGCTACCTGTATTACCTTACGGAAATTGCGGTTAAACATTACCCCGCTTACTATAAATTTCCACTCGGCGTTAGAGTTTTGTAAACTGGTTTTAAGCCATTGTAACTGTTCGGGGCCCAAAAGTGTTTGCCCCGGCTTAGGGTCAAACACCCATTGATTTTGCTGGGCGTTGTAGGTAAAGGTAGAATCCTGCCCGTTGCCGCAATGGCGCACATCTACAAAAAACACTTCGGCATTGCCAAATCTGAAACTGTGGTACATGCCTTTGGTAGAATCTACCGCAGCCGGGTAGCCCGGAAAATATTCGTAGTAGCCTTTAAATACATTTTGCAACCCCAGTGGTGGGGTAGGTTCATAAGTTATAGTGTTGTAAACAACGCCATTGCTATCAACGTACACACCTACATTGTGCATGTTATCGCGTTGTTCGGCGCCATCGTGGTTATCGGGTACATAGTCGTACACCGCCGAGCGCAGCGAGGGTATCATTTTGGGTTCGGTATATCTTTTTAAATACGAAAGCTGATGGATAGCCCAGTCGGTACGGTGGTCGCCGGGTAGTTGGTAATCGGGGTAGGTCCAGTCGCCGGTATGCAGCACCAACTGCGGCGCGCGGTTGTACAGGGCATTAAAGGTGTTGTAGGTGCCATACTCCTGGCAGCTTAGCACACCCCATTTATAATGCCCGCGCTGGCCAGCCGGTGGGTAGGTTTTAAACGAACCGCGCAGCGTATCCAGCACACCGTTTACATACAACCGGTAGTGGTACAGGGTGTTGGCAGTAAGCCCGCTCAGGTTTATAATGTTAGAGCTATCGCGCACGGCTTTGGTAGAATCGGTAAACTGAAGCGGATTGCCGAAACCGGCATCGGTATCCAGTTCTATACGTACTTCGGCAGCCTGGGTGGTACGTACATACATACGGGCAGTGGTGGGAGTTACGCCACCGGTAACCGGGCCATGGGTAACCAATTGCGCCATCAGGGTGTGGCTGTAAAGCCATGCAGCCAGCAGCAGGTAAATATATTTCATACTAAAACTAGTGAGTTGGGTACTGGTAATATAACCTGTGTGAAGATGCGAAATAAAAGTGAAGCCAATGTTAA
>CAYREY010000076.1:0-3156 GCA_964423405.1 uncultured Chitinophaga sp.
GGGCCTTGCGGGCCGGGCTGTGAGTTAGCTGCAAACAATGCATAAGGTACGCTGTTAAGCTGCGATGTACCCATATCGGTAAATGAACCACCGTTAATACTCAACTCTACCTGTAAAAATTTTGCTCCGTTGCCCCAGTTAACCGATGATAGGTTTGCTACACTACCAATGCCGGTAGATACCAGACCAAACTGGTTAGTGGTGGCCGAAACAGTTTCGGTAAATACCGATGTGCCGGTAGCGGTACCATCGTGAACGGTGAAACGTACCTGCACCGGTGTGTTATTGGCTACAGGGTTGCCATTAGCACCGCGTACTACAGCCTGGTAGTTAAGCACCTGTGGTGCCTGTGCCCAGCCTGCATACATGGCAAATAGCATGAATGCCGTTAGTAATCTTTTTTTCATCTGTGCTTAGTTTAGGATTAGAAAAAATTTGAAAGAATGCGTGCTTAATTAATTACCTGAAATTTGCGGGTAGTGGTATGTAACTTACCATCGGTAGCCGATACAAAGTTTACCGAAATCATATACATACCTGCTGCATAAGTAGATACATTTAGCTCTTCTACCTGTTTACCCTGGCTGTAATTACCGCTGTACAGGTCGGCCACTTTCTGGCCAACCGTATTAAACAGTGTTACTTCCAGGCGCCCCGATTCGGGAAACTGAAACCCGTACCAAAGATTATCTACTGCCGGGTTGGGGTAAACTACTACAGCTCCAAATTCTGTTTGCGATAGGTCGATTAATCCACTCACAAAATCATTGGGTTGTTGAAAGCCCTGTGTAAGTATGTTGCCATTGGCTGAGAATGTTTGCACCATGGTCATTTCGCCAACCGTGTACGACAGGCTGCCGTTAGCGTTTTGCGAGTAACCACCAGTGCTGGCAATTACGGTAGGCGATAGCGATTGGGCGTGCGACATACAGGCGCAGCCAGCCAACGCCAGAAATGTGTATAGTTTTTTCATTGCACCTATTTTGGGTTAAGAAATAAATACCTTACCTGCCGCCTTACCTGTATAAATGCAGATGGCAGCAGTAACCAGTTTCCGATAAAACAATCTACAAGCGCGAGTGATATCTGTACCTGTGCAGATACAGTGTGTCTTAAGTCTTAGTCAATCCGAATATATAAAAGAATGTTGGCAGAAAAGAAAAAATAAATCGAAAAATATTTTCAACACAATAAAAATAAAATAAATATATACCTATACTTTCTGCCTTACACATTTACTAAATTAAAATACGTAACCAGATAAGGAACACAACCCCTGGCTTGTTAAACTATTAAAGAACAACAGATTAGCCTTGACGCCGCCATTTTACCAAACATAGCAGCTGTACAAAAAAACAAAAGCAGCTTCCAGCCCAAAAACAAGCTGCAACCAGCAGTAAAAAAAATCATTATTGCCCTTTAGAACAACAGAAAATGATGAAGCAACCAGCACGCCACCATACTTTTAGTTTATTTTAGCCAAACATACCCCACACATGCACCAGAAACTATTGCGGTACTTTAACCGCATACAACCCCTTACAAAAGAAGAGGAGCAGGCTATAGCCGACACCATTGATATACGGGAGTATAAAAAGGGTAGCGTGTTGCTGAAAGAAGGAGATGTATCGCTGGCGGCATACTTTGTACTGGACGGCTGCGTGCGGCAATATTACATTACCGATGAGGGAGAAAAAACCACTCATTTCTACCTGCCCGAACAGTGGGTTACCTCTATACAAAGTTTCAGGGAGAGCAGCCCCTCTAAACACTACCTGGCGTGCAGTACCGATTGTACGCTGGTAGTGGGCAACCGCGAAAAAGAAACCAGCCTGTACAGTAGCTTTCCGCGGTTAGAGAGTATATCGCGCATGGTAATGGAAAAGGTGTTTGCCGATGAACAGGAACGGTTATCGGCCTACGTAACCGGCACGCCCGAGCAGCGCTACGAGCGACTGCTGCAGGCCAAACCCGATTTACTTCAGTTAGTACCACAATACCAGATTGCCAGTTATGTAGGTGTACAGCCCGAATCGCTTAGCCGTATACGCAAGCGCCTTAGTAACAAAAAGTAGTATGCTTTACGGGTGGCTGATGGTTATAGCCACATTGCCTTTTTTATGACCCTTTTCTACATAGGCATGTGCTTCGGCAATTTGTTCGAGTGGATAAGTACGATCTATAACCGGGCGCAGGTAGCCTTTGTTGGTTAGCTGTTGCAGAAACTCCATATCGTCGGCTGTTTCTTTTGTTACACCTATAACTACTTTTTTGCTGCCAAACATATTTGCCCAAAGCCCCTGTAGCATTTGTGTAGCCCCTGCTGCTATCAATAAAAGTTTGCCACCTTCATTCAGTTTTTGCAGACAAAGGCTTACCGGTGTTTGGCCCATGGTGTCTATTATAACATCGTAGCTGTCGGTTATCCGGGCAAAGGGTGTAGTGGTATAATCTATTACCTGCGTAGCGCCCAGTTGTTTAACCAAAGCAGTATTTGCACCGCTGCAAATGCCGGTTACAGTTGCTCCGTAATAGCAGGCTATTTGTACAGCAGCGCTACCTACCGCACCCGATGCGCCAATTACCAGCACTTTACTGCCCCTGGTAAGGTTAGCCTGTTTTATATAATGTAATGCAGTTGTGCCGCCAAAGGGTATTACGGCAGCGCCGGTATAATCTGTATTGTCGGGCATAACAGCCAATACGCCGTTTTCGGGCAGGGTTTTATACTGTGCGTAAGTAGCAAAGCCATATTTAAGCGCTGCCGAACCAAACACCTTATCGCCCACTTTAAATCGGGTAACTTTTTTACCTACCTCTACCACCTGGCCGGCAAATACACCGCCGGGTATTTTATAGCGCGGCTTTGTTAAGCCAAAAAATAAGCGTGCGGCAAAAGGGTCGCCTTTACGTAAGCGCCAGTCGGCCGAGTTTACCGCTGTGGCTTCAATGCGTATCAATACTTCGCTTTCGGCAGGTGTAGGTTTGGTTACCTCGCCTATGGTTAGTACATCCGGGGTGCCGTAGCTGTTGCAAATTACTGCTTTCATGTTGTTGTGTTGTTTTGTTACGCTGCAAACGTAGGCGTACGGCAACGGGGTTTCATTGACTTTGGTTAAGAAACCCAAACGGCTACGGCATTACCACAAACCTGCG
>CAYREY010000076.1:3256-6528 GCA_964423405.1 uncultured Chitinophaga sp.
GCAAAGTTGTTTAGCTGTATGTTTTCGGCCAGCGGCTCGTTTATGTAACCAATAATACTACCGTTAATTACACTGGCGCTGTACACCCCGCAACCCGATACCTGATAATCATCTGGGCGCTCCAGGTTACGCGGAAACTCCGGCGCGTGTATCTGGTTGCCCATAGTATCGCATACCTGCAGGGAAAGCAACAGGCTATCGCCTATCTGCCAGCCATCGTACAGGCGGCACAGCGCGCCGTTATCGCCCCATACCCATAATGTATCGCGGGTTTCGGTGCCATAGTAGTTTCGCAGGCGCTCTACTTTAAAGCCGTAAGCCATGGTATCTATTTTACGGCACAAGCATACCAGCTTAACAAACGTATCGTTCTGAAAAGATTCGCAGAGAGAAGAGCCGGTTGACATACAACTACAGGCATTGGTGTTGGCCCATGTTGCCATGGCCACAATAAGGCAGAGTACTGTTTTTTTCATGCATAATGGTTTGCTGTAAAACGCATAGCGCATAAAAAGGGTTGCCTGCTACGCTTGTACGTTTTGCAGTTTAACCATTACACCATCGCCGGGCTTAAGCGTAATAAGTGGTATGGGCTTTATGTAGGTAGAAACAAGTTGCATATCTACCCGTGCCGATAGCATGGCGTTTATCAGTTGCATCTCCATCATGGCAAAGTTGTTGCCAATGCATATACGTGGACCGGCACCAAAAGGCATAAACACAAAACGGTTACTGCCTTTAATATCAAAATTCATAAAGCGCTCTGGGGTAAAGGCGGTGGGGTTATCCCAATAGGCCGGGTGGTAATGCAGCCCTGCAATATTTATTACGGCCGAGTGGCCGGCCTGTAGCTGATAGCCGCAAACTTCATCATTAGTAGTAAGCTTACGGCCAATAACCGTTACCGGTGGGTACACCCGCATGGCTTCGTTCATTACACACCAACCGTAACGCAGCGTTGGTACATCGGCAAAGGCAGGGTTAGTGGTGGCAAACTTTTTCGACTCCTCGTGTAGTTGTTGTTCGCTGACTGTATGCTTTTTAAGCAGGTACCAGGTCCACGATAGTGCATTAACCGTTGTTTCGTGACCGGCTACAAACACCGTCATTACCTCATCGCGTATCTGTTCATCGGTCATAGCACTACCGTCGTCATAACGCGCATCTATCAGTATCTGCAACAAATCGCTGTTGGGGCTACCCTCCTGTCGGCGCTTGTGTATAATGCCGTATATCAAATTGTTTAGCTCGGCAATGTACTTACGTGCTTTTACATAACGTGGCATGGGGTAGTGCCACGGAATATGCCATGGGTTACGTGCCATGTTGCTGGCCATCAGGTTAAGGTAGTTCAGGTTGCGCCACACCATTTGTATCTGCTCTTTATTTACATCGGATGAGAACAGGGTGCGCGAAACAATATCAATAGTCAGGTTGGCCATTTCGTTGGTAAAGTTGATAACCGACCCCTCTTTGGCTTTCCATTGCTGTAGTAGTTTCTCTGTACTATCTACCACTATGCTGCACATTTTGGCCAGGCTTTCGCGGTGAAAGGGGGGCTGCAATAGCTTGCGGTGCTTTTTCCAGTTGTCGTTATCGTTGTTGGTTATAAGCCCGTTGCCCAATAGCAGCGCCAGTATGTTATAGCCTTCATCTTTTTTATAGTTGGCATAGTTTTGCTGCAATATGTGCTGCACCATTTCGGGCTGGTGTATCAGGTAAGCGCTGCGGCCCGGTATTTTAAACTCCATTATTTCGGCATTGCGCTGGGGGGCGCGTGTAATGGCACCAAATGGGTCAACCCGCGATTTAAGCAGGTTCATGAAAGTCATCCTTTCGATAGGCTTGCTGGTAGTAGTTTCCATCTATCTTATTTTATAACAGCACCGTTGCTGCGTATTATAATAATACTACAATAGAATGGCTACCGGTTTGATATAAATCAAATAACACGCGAAGCGTAGTATTATTTACCCGAAGCCCTTACCCGGCTGAGTGTTTCTAACGCCATACCCAGGTAACTGGCTATATGTTTAAGGGGCACCCGCTGTATTATCTGCGGTTGTGCCTGCAATAAGGCCTGGTAACGCTGGCGGGCGTTGGGTATGCGCATCAGGCGCGATTGCTCATCCTGTAGCACTATATACTCGCTGAAAATTTTGCGCAGAGCGGCTTCGTAGCGCGGATATTTATCCATAAATGCAAAAAAATCTTCGCGCGATACAAATATAAGTTCAGTGGGCTCCAGTGCCACAGCGCTGATTGCAATAGGTGCCGGCACCGAAAAAAAACTGATAGAAGTAAGCGGGCGGTTTTCGAACACAAAACCTGTGGTATGTTCCTCACCGTTGGCATCAGTATAATATGACCGTACACAGCCTTTGAGCACAAAGCCCAGTTTATGCGGCAGATCGCCCTGTTTGGATATCAGTTCGCCTTTAGCAAAAGATGCTGTGTGAATAATGCGCAGCATATCGGCCATTTCCTGCTCGGTAATATCAATGTAATTGGCAATAAACTGTACCGGTGGCAGCATAGGGATGTGTACTGGTGCGAAAGGTAATGCAAAAACCCAACAAGCTATAGGGCATTCAACAAAAAGGCGCAGGTGTTAAACCGCGCCTTTGTTGTTGTTGGATGTATGCTGTACATTAATCGAATACGGCTACTATTACCCCATCGCTGGCCGATTTAAGGTTAGGTACTGCCAGAGTACGGCCGTTAAAATACAACGGTATGCTGCCGGCTGGTGTAGTAGTAAAATACTGATCGCGCGCGGTTAAAAACTGCGACAGGAAAGAAAACAGGAAAGGCTTGGTAAGGTCAGTGGTTTGGTTGTTGTTATCATCATACAAAAACATAGCAATAACAGTAGCCGATGCCGGTGTAATATCCTGTGTAGAGAGGCCTACGTTGTTTACACTCAATGTATCCCGACCGGCAACCGTAGCCTGGTTAGCAGTAAATACCGCTAACACACTCTGGTTATCGTTGCTGGGCAAGCCTGCCAGTAACTGGCCGGCTAACGAACTGGCTGGCGGCAAAGTACGCAGGTACACCAGCGGATTTTTATGGGTAAATTTCTCACGGTAGTAGTGTATTACACGGTCGCCGCCAATGTTGCTGTTTACTTCAAACTCGTACAATTTGGCTGCGCTTAAATTTACCGGCCCCCAGTAACCTTCTGCGTTGGTGCTTAATGTTAAGTCGGGGCTGGCTGTAAGCCTTTCGCCGGTAGCAGCATTTACACTGAATATACGCACCGTTGCGTT
>CAYREY010000076.1:6628-23860 GCA_964423405.1 uncultured Chitinophaga sp.
GGCGCGGATACTATCCTCGCAAAAGCTATAGCCATAACCACCACCGGCCGAGTGGCCTACCAGATCTACCTGTGTGGCACCGGTGCGGGCCAGTACGGTATCTATAAATGTATTCAGCGCGTTTACATCGTTACCGCCGCCCAGTGTGTTCCAGTCGTAAGCGTACAGCAGGTTATCGCAATAGCCGTTGCTGGTAAACCGCATTACCTGGTTGGCCCAGGTATCGCCACTGGCCAGAAAACCATGTAAAAATATTACCGGGTGAAGTTGCTTGCAGGCATCGCCGTTGTTGCCGTTGTTATCGTCTTTATCTTTTGCGCAGGATGAAATAAACAGCAATGCGGCAAAAAGCATGGCTGTGCGGATGTGGTATTGCATAAGGTGGTATTTGGTTAATTGGTACGCCTAATATATAAACAGAACGAGATAACCCAAAGTTTGCTATACCCGTAAGGCACTCATGCCACCATCTATGTGTAGTACCTGCCCTGTAAGCCAACCGGGGTTAGCCAGCAACTGAGTAGCCATAGCGGCAATATCTCCGGGCTGGCCAATACGTGCCAGCGGGTGGCGTTGTGCCGAAGCCTGTATCTTTTCGTCGGTAGCAGTAAGGCGGGCGCTTAGTTCTGTTTGCACCAGCGATGGGGCAATACAGTTAACACATACTTTAGGTGCCAGTTCGGCGGCCAGCGAGCGGGTAAGGCCCTCTACAGCGCCTTTGGCCGCCGCAACAGAAGCATGAAACGGCATACCGGTTTGTACAGCAACTGTACTAAATAACAATACCGATGCCTGTGGTGCGGCTTTAAGCATAGGCAGAAAATGCTGAATGGCTTTAACGGCCCCCTCTACATTTATTTTATAATCGGCAGCAAAATCGGTAGCAGTAAGGCGATGAAAAGGTTTAAGGTTGATACTGCCGGGACAGTAGATGAGGCCATGTACCACTTCGTGGTGGCTGGTGGGTAGTGGTTCGGTTCCGGCGGCATCCCATACCGAATGGGTTACGCCAGCCAAGCCGGTAAGGTTACGGTTAGTACGCGATACTACCTGCACACTATGGCCGGCACTGCTTAACTGCTGTGTAACTGCCAGGCCAATACCGGCAGTACCACCTATTACCACAAAGTTTTTCATTCTGCTGCTTTATATGTTTATACACAGCATACAACAACCGGTAATAGTAAAAGGTTCGGGTTACTGCACGTGGTTGTAATGCTCCAGCGATTGCCAGTATTTATCCTTATAAATATCGTAAGCAATGCCTTTAATGCGGCCGGTGTAGCGCGTTACCATAGCATCGGCAACTTTAGCGGGCAGCCTGAAATCTTTACAGGCATAGTACACCAACCGTTCTCCATTGCTGGTTTGGCGGGCTACATACAGGTAACCATCGCTATCGCGCAGTTGCTCCAGCAAGTCGTTATCAAACGCCTCGAAGTTTTCCATGGTGGCAGCATCGGGCATGCCGTTTACACGCTTTGTATATTGCAGTATCAGTTTCAGTATCCAGGGGTGCGAGGCTTTGCCATCCCACTTAAGCAGGGCGGTGTCAACTATAGCAATAACGGGGTGCCCCTCGTGGGTTTGTCCGTTAATAGCTGCATGGTCGTCGGTATCGGTGTTGTGGCGGGTGCCTTCGTACTTTTCTAAAAACTCTTTCTCGCGCCAGTCTATGTAGGCTTTAAGTTTACTAATAGCAATCAGCTCGCCTTTGGCATCGGCAGGGCCCATTATCTGTATATTATCTATACGGGTTATCGCATCTACTTCGCCCAGGTAGTTATCTAAAAATATAAACAGGCCATTTACTATTACCTGCTTATCGGCCTCGTTATAATGCGGGTACACAATAGCAATATCAATCTCATCGGGATACTCGTCATGTTCTACCGGGTAAAAACGGATTAAATCCTGACTAAATACATAGTCGCCCATTTTAATGGTAAACTCTTCGATACCGGTAGCAGGTTTATGCGCTGTAAACTTCCAGCCGGGTATGGCCGGTGCGGCGGCAATCAACTCCTCTACAAACACCATATTTTTAATAACCCCCTCGCTGGTGATTATCAGTTCGGCGGTGGTATCGTTGTACATACCTGCTACTACATAGTAACCTGGGCGTATAGCATCCAGTTTGGGTGTCAGCTTATCAAAAAATTCTTTCTCTACCTCGCCCTGTGTGCTTACTATGCTATAAAAACGCTGGCTATTAGCCTGAAACCACAACCAGAACTGATCGTAGGTAAGCGGCTGCGTGGGTTTGTTTTTACTGCCAAAAAATTTATCGAAAAAGCCCATTCTGTCAATATAAAATTAGCCTGCTATATTATAGCATAGCTGTTACAATAAAAAGAAAAAGGAGTATTAACTCCTATCCTATTTTTAAGCTGCACCGGTAAGTTTTATTGCAGTATAACTACCAACCCGCGCTTAATTGGCCAGGTTGCGTAGTTTGGCTTCATCTACCACCACAATGCGCCCTTCGCTTATTTCAATCAGCTTTTCTGATTTAAAATCGCTGAGAGTGCGTATCAGGCTTTCGGTAGCAGTACCTACTACTTGTGCCAGGTCTTCGCGGGGTATTTCCAGTTTGGGTTTATCGGCGGGCACCTTTTTAAAACGGTCGTACACATGCAACAGCCCGTTGGCTACGCGCTTGCGAAGCGAATTGTAGGCCAGGTTAAGCAACTGCTCTTCGCGCTCTACCAGGTTTTGGGTTAGCAGGCGTATAAAGCGGCGCGATAGCTGCGCATCGCTGTTTAGCAGCGCATAAAAATCGGCTTTTGGTATCAGCATCAGTTCGCTGTCCTCCATCGCTTCGGCATTATCGGTATAAAGCGTTTCTTCCAGCAAGGCAGTATAACCGGCAAACTCGCCCTCTTTACAAATGGCAGTAATCAGTTCTTTACCGTCATCGTTCATGCGGTACGATTTTATTTTACCCTTAATTACATACCACAGATACGCCGGCCGGTGGCCCTGTGTGTAAACCTGGTGCTTGCGGCGTATGTGCTGCGTTTCGTAATCGCCTTTGGTAATATCTACACCGGTAGTGCCTTTTACCTGTTTAAAAAAATCGTTTACACCCTGCGCCCCTGCACCAAACTCAGTTTTAAGCAGTTCATTTTTTTTTAAGCGGGTCTCTATAGCGTTCAGCAACTCTATATCATCAAAGGGTTTGGTAATGTAGTCATCGGCCCCCATTTCCATGCCTTTGCGCTGGTCGGTGCGGTCGGCTTTGGCAGTAAGAAATATAAACGGGATAGACGATGTTTTAGGATTTTTGTTGAGCAGGTGCAATACGCCGTAGCCATCCAGTTCGGGCATCATAATATCGCATATTACAATATCGGGTGTTTGTTCAAGCACCAGCTCTACACCTTTTTTGCCGTTAGGTGCCGATACCACCTCGTAGCCTGCCAGTTGCAGTATCTCCTCGGTGTTTTCGCGCACAGCCTTATTATCTTCAATTAGTACAATTTTCTTGCTCATAGGGTTATGGTTTAGGGAGTGGAATAGTAACCGTAAACGTAGTACCTTCGTTTTCGGCACTTTGCAATTCAATTTTACCGTTTAATAGTTCGAGGTATTTGGTAACAATATGCAGGCCCAGGCCGGTACCCTGAATGTTTTGTGCATTGCGGGCACGGAAAAAACGTTCGAAAAGGTGCTGCTGATCTTCGTGGCTGATACCAATACCGTGATCTTTTACCGACAGCACCAGTTCGCTGCCTTTGTTGTTGATGTTTATCTCAATAGCTGCACCTTCGGGCGAAAACTTAATAGCGTTCGATACGAGGTTGAGCAGAATATTTTTACATAGATTCTTATCGGTAAATGCCTCGGTGGCACCGGTGTGGTTGTAAATAATATGCTGGCCGGGTTGCAACAGCTCTTTCATATCGGCCACAAAATCGTTCATAAACTGGCGGCAGTTAACGGTATCCTGACGGGTAGCTATAAGGCCTTCTTCCAGTTTATTAAGCGATAGTAAATCTTCGAGCATAGTATTAAGGTGCTTTACCGCATCTTTAATACGGAGCACATGCCGGTCGCGTTTGTCCTGCTCTTCGGTTTTGGTGTACTTGGCCAGTAGCGATGCCGACGATAATACAGTAGCCAGCGGTGTACGAAACTCGTGCGATACGGTAGAAACAAAACGTGTTTTAAGTTCGCTCAGTTCTTTCTCTTTCTCCAGCGCTTCGGTCAGTTCGTTTTTACTGGCCTCCAGTTGTATGAGTGTTTCACGCAGCATAAGGGTACGGTCCTGAATTTTTTTCTCCAGTTCCTCGTTCATGCGGCGTATTTCATCTTCGGCCTGCTTGCGTTGCGTAATGTCGGCGCGTATAGCTACGTACTGGTAGGGTTTGCCTTTATCGTTCAGAAACGGTACAATGGTAGTATCTACCCAGTACACCGTGCCATCTTTGGCGCGGTTCTTCAATTCGCCTTTCCATATACCGCCGTTGGCAATGGTAACCCACAGGTTGCGTATAAACTCTTTAGGATGATAACCGGAGTTAATAATGCGATGGTCCTGCCCCAATAGTTCCTCACGCGAGTATTTGGATATTTTGCAGAAGTTATCGTTTATATATGTAATCACACCTTTCTGATCGGTAATAGCTACTATTGCCGACTGATCGAGCGCGTACTTATAATACGAAACCTCTTTAAGCGTTTCGGCCAACGCCTTTTCGGCGTTCTGTTCCCGGGTCAAATCGGACATGGCTACTCAGTTCATTAGGGGTAAACAAACAAATACATCTACCGGTATGCCAAATATAACAACCTCTTTAAGTTTACAACAATTTATGTACCAACCGGTTGATAAATAACCGGCTAAACACATAGTGTTAAAACATCAACATCTCAAAAACAACAACTTACAACCTGTATGTATATTACATACAAATAAAAATAAGTAATCATTTATTAAAACCAATAAAAAAAGAGGATAAAATAATCTTTTATTCTGTAGTAAAATAAAAGATAGCGCCTAAGCCCGGTGCTGCTTCGGCCCATATACGGCCACCGTGGCGGGTAACAATGCGGTGTACGGTAGCAAGGCCCACACCGGTACCTTCAAACTCTTCGCTGTTGTGCATGCGTTTAAAAACAGTAAACAACTTACCGGCAAATTTCATATCGAAACCGGCACCGTTATCTTTCACATAATACACTGTTTCGCCGTTTAGTTGTTTACTGCCAATTTCTATAACCGGTTCGGAACATTTACTGCTATACTTTACGGCATTACCTATCAGGTTTATCCAAACCTGTTTCAGCAAATTGCTATCGCCATAGGCCGCATGTAGCTTATCTACATTTACTTTAAACTTATTGTTGCCGGTATTAAAACGTACTTCATCTATTACAACCCTGGCCAATGTATCCATATCAACTGCCTTTTTAATCATTTCGGCTTTGCCAAGTTTTGCAAACTCCAGCAGGTCGCGTATCAATTGGCTCATGCGTACACTGCTATCGTTTATAATGTTCAGTATATGCTCGCCGTCTTTATCCAGCTTACCTTTATAATCATTCAACAGTATTTTGGCAAAGCCACAAGTGGCGCGCAGGGGCGCTTGTAAATCGTGCGATACTGTATAGTTAAATGCTTCCAGTTCGCGGTTGGCTTCGGTAAGTTCGGCGGTGCGCTCTTTTACTTTTAGTTCCAGTTCTTCATTAAAGGCTGCCAGTTTAAGTTCGGCGGCTTTACGTTCTTCTATATTACGGTAATTGGTAACAAAACCACGTATGGTTTCATCGTGCAGCATATTGGTCATGGTACCTTCTATCCATATATAACCGCCCTGCTTGCGGCTAAACCTGAACTGGCGGGTAAATGGCACACCAGGCGTATTTACCACTTGTAGAAAGAAACTGCTCAAATCAGCAAGATCCTCGGGATGCACTAACTCGAACATTGTTTTATCTTTTACTTCATCGAACGTATAACCGGCTATTTTATCGGATGAGGGGCTTTGATACATAATTTGCCCGGTAGGCGACAGCAACACAATACCGTCGTTAATATTCTCCATCAGCGAGCTATAAAACTTTTGCTGTACATTCAGTTTCTGCTCAATGCTTTTGCGTTCGGTAATATCTACTATACTAATACGCACCACCGGCCGGGTATTAACCACCATGCCGGTTATCCTTAACTCGCAGGGTATGGTGCCGGTACCCTTACCGGTAAAAAACCATTCGGTAACACTATGCTGCGCACTGTTTACACCTGCCAGTAAAGAGGTAGCCTTCTGTTCGCTACCGGTACCATCGGGCTGTAAGGCAGGGCTAAGTTGTGCTATAGTACGGTTTAGTATTTCGGCACCGCTAAGGTTAAATAGTGCCAGTGCATTGCGGTTGTAATCGGTAATAACACCGGTGGCAGCATCTACCACCACTATTGCTTCATAGGCATTTTCGAAAAACAGCCTGAAAGTCTGCTCGCTCTCCATCAGCGCTTTGTAGGCACTTTTTTCTCGGGTTATATCGCGCACCAGGCCATGTAGCTGCCAAAGGTTACCGTTCTCATCCTGTATGGGTGTAATTTTAGCTTCTACATAGCGTAGCGATGTATCTTTATGCACTATACGGTACTGGTTTACCACCATTTCGCCTGCGCTAAGCCGCTCCATGTTTCGCTCTATCAGTTTAAGGTCGGGCGCATAAATTACTTTATGCCATAAATCTGTATCGGCCATAAACTCGGTTGGCTTATAGCCATATACCTTTTCGCAGGCAGCCGACATTTGAAGTACCTTGTTAAGTTTCATATCTACAGCCCATAGTACTTCATCTATACTATTAAGTAACAAACCCAACTGGCGGTTAGCGGCCAGTAGTTCATTTACGTCGTAGTTTACAAGGGTCTCGTCGGTAGTTGCTCTGTTTTGCATCGTTTGTATTTACGGTGCAATGTTGGTTTATGTGACAACCAAAGGCGATGAGTGCAATTTGTTTTTACAATGACTTTTGTCATGTATGCAAAAAGTCATACCGCGGGCTGTTGGCCACAACCTGTATAAAATAACAGCGGCAGGCTGTTTGTAACAAACAGCCTGCCGCCGCAGGTACAACCTGTACACTTTAAATTACTTAAGCACCTCTACAGCTTTGCTTACCACTTTATCGTCGGTATTGGCAATCTGGTAGTAGCCATCCATCCGCCATATCTGTTTAGCAAAAAAAGCTTTCAGGCTTAGTTTCACCTTTTCGGCCACGCGCTGCTCTTTGGCAGGGTTGCGCTTAAGGCCTGCCCCTTCGGCGTAGGTATAAAACTCATCTACCATAGCCGGTGTAATTTTAAAACCCTCGGTAAAAGCAGCCACCGTGCCGTACTTTTCAAGGGCGCCACTGTTGCGCGAAGAGTACTTGTACACAAACTCGGGTATATAGCCGCGTACAGCATAAAAGTGCTCGGTATCGGCATTGGTATCTATAGGCACAAATATATCGGGGCGGATACCACCACCACCATACACCCTGCGGCCTTTGCTGGTTTTATAAACGGTAGAGTCTTTACTGGTAATGCTATCCTCGTGCACAAACTCGCCGCGCGCATAGCGGTCGTAAATCTCGTTGTAGTAATCTTCGGTGCCATTGGTATAAGGGCGCTGTATGCTACGGCCCGATGGGGTATAGTAGCGGGCCACCGTAAGGCGGATAGCTGAGTTATCGGGCAGGTCGTATTGCTCCTGCACCAGGCCTTTGCCAAACGAGGTACGGCCTACAATGGTGCCACGGTCCATATCCTGTATAGCTCCCGAAAGGATTTCGCTGGCCGAGGCTGAGCCCTGGTCTATCAGTACACAAACCTCGCCCTCTTCAAACAGGCCCTGCTTGCTGGCTTTATAATCCTGACGGCCATAGGTTTTGCCATCGGTGTACACTATCAGTTTATCGCCGGCTATCAGCTCATCGGCAATGCTGGTGGCCGCCTGCAGGTAACCGCCGGGGTTGCCGCGCAGGTCTATCACCAGTTTTTTCATACCCTGTTGCTGCATTTTATTTAAACGCTCGTTAAACTCCTGATGGGTAGTACTGCTAAACTGGCTGATGCGGATATAACCAATATCGCCGGTAAGCATGTACGAGGCATCTACGCTGTACAATGGAATTTTATCGCGCGATATTTCAAAATCGAGCAATTTGGGCGAACCACTACGCAGGGCCGTTACTTTTACTTTAGAGCCTTTAGGGCCACGCAGGCGGTGCTTTACATCGGTATCTTTTATTTTAATGCCCGCCACAACCGTATCATTTATTTTAATAATGCGGTCGCCGGCTTTCATACCAGCCAGCTCCGATGGGCCGCCCGAAATAGCAGTAACCACCGTAATAGTATCCTGCACAATAAAGAACTCGATACCTATGCCCTCAAAATTGCCCTCCAGCCCCTCGTTCATTTCGCTTACATCCTGTGCAGGGATATAAACCGAATGCGGATCGAGGTTGCTCAGCATTTTTTCAATGGTTTTATCCATCAGCTGCGTGCGGTTTACGGTATCTACATATTTCTGGTCGATATAATTAAGTATATCATCAATTTTGCTGTAGCGGCTGTTGAGCATAGGTTGCTTATCGCCGGTAAGACTGTTAACCACAAAGCCCAGCATTACACCAAACGACAATACCAGGGCATATATGAGCGGTGCGTAAGGATTTTTAGCAGCCTGCTGCTGTCTATACGAGTAGCCTTCGAACCTTTCTTCGTTATTCTCCATTTAATAGTATTAATAAGGGCGCAAAAATAAAATTTACCTTTTCATATACGTTGTACCTAACGTTTTAAGGCCTGCAACATTCGTTAATTAAGCGTTAATAGTACCAACAAAAAATCCCCATGCCGGGGCAAGGGGATTTTTTGGAGTAAACTGGTTTTACTGCCAGACTAGAAGTCGTCCACGCTGGTGTTCTTCTTGTAGTCTTCGCTGGCCTGCCAGCTACTTTCAATAGTAAGTTCGAAACGCGATTTGTTTATTTCTTTCAGGGTAAAGGTTACGTCTTTTACCAGCCACTGCATAATGTGGCTATCATCTACCCAGCTTTCGTTACGGAAATCTCCGAATTTGTAGGTAAGGATAAAGCGCATCTGCTCAGCCTGCTCCAGGTTACCCTGAATGAATACTTTGTAGAAACGGTTCTCGTCGTTAAATATGTAAAGTACACGGTCTAGTTTTACAGCACCCAGAAACATATCATCGCCCTGGATATAGTAAGCGTTCTTGATAAGTGAGTTACGGTCTTTGGTAAACTCTATTTTTTTGCCATCTCTCCATACCGAATCTACCGGAGTACCCCAGAAGATATTACGGAAATCGAGAACGCCCTGGCTTTCTGCACTAAAGCCCGAGTATGCAATGCCAAGCATCAGAATGGCAGCAAATAATTTTTTCATACAGAATTTTTTGATTTTTAAAGGGTATAACAATTAGAACGCTTTTCTCCGCACAACCCTGCAGTTATATGGAGAACGCGAATATGCATTTTTTTCGCATTTACTAGCAGTAAATATTTTATTGCCTTATGTGGATAAATGCGACTGTTAATGCCCTGTAAATGTTACAGTTACCTAAGCCTTACCGGTTTAGTTGTTTATATGCTGCAAAGCCGGCTTACTGCGGTTGCTGAAATACGACCAGGTGAAGTAAGCCACAAACGCCACAAAGCCAACCGATGATACTACAATGGTAAAGTTAAACCAGTTGATATACCAGAAGTAGTAGAATGTATTGAGGCAAACCATTACCAGTGCCAGCCTGGCATACTCGGCATACACTACCCAGCGGCGGTTTTCGAAAATGGCACCCACAATAAGCATGGTAAGTACCATCAGCACAAAAAACACTATTTTATAAAACAGGCTGATGTGGGTATAATTCATCATGTACATTACCGCGCCACCCAACAGTACAAAAAACTGTAGTATGGCGTATATTTTAAAGTAGATGTTGGTATCGGCATTGTACTTTACTATGTTGCTTTTAGCGGGGTCGGGTATGGGTTGCTTACCGCCCATGTAATCGGGCAGCCAACCGGGTGCAGCAAACACCATCCGCAGTTTATCGGCCAGTTTCATGTTGCGGGCTTTCTGGTACATATCTACAAAGTACTGGGTATTGGCCCATACGGGGTTCCAGCTTTTTAGCTGGGTAGTAATACCGTAGTAAATCTGTTCGCCTTCTTCTTCGGCCTGAAAGGTACCAAACAGGCGGTCCCATATCATAAACACGCCGGCGTGGTTCTTATCTATATACTTAGGGTTAACGGCGTGGTGCACGCGGTGGTGCGATGGTGTATTAAGCCAGTACTCTATCCAGGGGTGCATTTTGCCAATGGCTTTGGTATGAATAGGAAACTGGTACAGTGTGTGCAGCACAGCGGCCAGGCCAAATATTTTAGGGTCGAAACCCATAAGCGGAATAGGCAGGAAAATAACGAAAGCCAGTATGTTATGAAACCACGACTGGCGCAACGCTACGCTGAGGTTGTACTCCTCGCTTTGGTGGTGTACCGAGTGGGCGGCCCAGAAAACATTCATCTCGTGCCCCCAGCGGTGTGCCCAGTAAAAAAAGAAATCGAACACTACCAGGCACAGCAGAAAACTCCACCACGTAGCCGGTATATGAAAAAAGGCGAAGTTCTGGTACATGTACACATACACCCCAAACAGGAAAGCTTTAGACACCAGGCTCCACAACTGCTGGCCAAGGCCTATTACCAGGTTGTTTACCGAATCGTTTAACCGGTACCAGTCTTTTTTGCGGATGTACGAGTAAAGCCACTCAACACCCATGGCCAGAAAAAAGAACGGGATTGCGAGGAGAATGTAAGCAGGATTCATACTATCACAGTTTCATTATGGGTTAAAAAACAGAGGGGATGTTCTTTCCAACAACTAAATTACACTAAGCATTGGTTCCTGTCAACTATTTTGCAAATAAAATATTGCACCGGTGGCCAGAAATGAAAAAGCCCGGCCAAAAGGCCGGGCCGCCAGGCAGCACCACAACGCCGCCGGTTAAATAAATGACAGCACCAGTGCTTTAAACTCCTCTACTTTCATCTCTTTGTACACCATGCTTACCTCTGTGCCTTTGTTTGCCTTCAAATCGCTATAGGCTACCTGCGGGCGGCCATCTTTAAAGTACACACTTAGCATACGTAGCTCCTCGCCACGTTTAAACCTGTTAAGGCCGGTGTAAATACCCTGCGATGCGTTCAGGTTTTTTACAAACGCTACCGACTCAGCCCCTTTCTGAATATTGGTTACCAGCAGCGGCACTACATCGTCGTTATCGCGCAGCCTGTCGCAGTTTACATAGCCCAGTTGGCCAATACTGGCAGCGTAGTACGAGCGCACTACCGGGTTAGTATTGCCGGCATAGTAAACACTGCTTTTTATATGCGCATATTGCAGTTTACGCTCAGCAGGGGTTAAATAAGGGTTATCATCTACCAGGGCAGTAAGCATGGCTTTAAACTCCGGTTGCTTTGCTACCTCTGCAAAGGCCGAATACGGATCGAAATAAAACCGGTGGTACGAACGGCATGCTTTACCGAACAGTGTATTGGTAAGTACGATGTATGTATCCTGTAGTTTTCTCTCAAAATCGTGATCGCGGAGATACAACTCGCCGGAGGCACACATCTGCTTAACCTTATAAAGCAGGTTGCTGTTGTACAGTGTACCCTTCTCCGACTGATCTAACAACGCATTTAAGCAAGGTACTATCCGCTTTTCGATAATAGTTTTGCTGTATAACAGGCCTATGCTATCCAGTTCTTTCTCGGTGGCAATTATATACTCGGCATACTCTACGTATGCATTTCTATAAGCCTCCTGCCGGGCGGGGTAAGTGGCTGAGTCGGCCAGGTAAACTGCCAGTTGTGCCTCGTATTTTGCCTTGCGGCGGGCATTGGCTTTTTCTATATCGGCGTTCATCCGGTCCAGCAAAATCAATTGTTGTTTCTTATTAGCGGTCTGGTGGCGCACACCCGATGTTTTCAAATCCCTGATCCTATCTAACCGCAATACGGGCCTTACCGGTTTAACCGGTGGCTTTGCCGTAAACTGCTTAACTACCGGCAGGCGATAATCTATCGTTGCCTGTTTGTACAGGTTTATCCAATCGGTATAGCGGCTGCGGTTAAGCGGAATGTTGCGGGTATCTTGTGGCTGTCCGCCGGTGTTAAATGCCTGATCGGTTTTTACCCAAACCAATTGGCCGTTGGCATCTGTTTGCGATACATACACACTCATATCATTTACCGGTTGCTGCGCCGGTATTTTCACATCCATAGTTTTGCCGGCTTGCAATTGCAGGGGCTGGCCATTGGCGCTGGCCTCCAGCCGGTACATACCGCCGCTCTCCAGCAGGCCATCGGTGCTCATACTGGTAACACCGTGCATAAAAGCCGAAGCTACATCGGTAAACTCGGTCAGCGTAACCGTAACATTGCCGGTTACAGACTTGCCCTGCGCATCGGTAAAGGCATTGGCAGGTATGGCTATTTCTATACCCTTGCGACCTTTAATAGCCTGCGGCGTAGCGGTATTAACGGTAAAGTGCTGCGGCATTAAAGTGCTATCGGTGCCTATAATATCGCTTATAGTATTTACCACGGTATGTTTTACAGCTATTTCTACGCGGCGGTTTTGAGCCTTGGTTTGGCTGGTGGTATTGCCGGCTACCGGGCGGGCCTCGCCATAGTAAGCGGTATGTATGGCACCGGGGCTTACGCCCGCTTGTATAAGTGCCTGCTGCACGGCTTTTACCCGCTGTTGCGAAAGGTTGAGGTTGTAGCTGCTGTTACCTTCGGCATCGGTGTGGCCGCTTATGTACAGCTCTACCTCGCCGGTAGTAGGTAAACTGCCCGCCAGCGCTGCCAGGTGGGCTACACTTTCGTTGGTAAGGTTAAACGAATCGGTGGCGAAATAAACCGGATGGTAAGTGGTGGTTACAGCAGCGTGGCCGCTGTAGTAGCACAGGGTGCATAGTACTGTTACCAATACAAGGGTTAATCTACGGATCATAGGGTTCGCGTTTTTATATGAACGAATTGCAATTTTTGATATTGCATTTAGCATATAATACCGGCGACCCGAAAAGGTAACCCCAGCGTCCAACTTTTAACAAAACAAGGTTGAGGTAGCCTTACACCATAAGTATTCGAAACCTTGCTTTGCTATAAGCAAAAATATGCTGTTAAGGTAGGGTTAATCGCTACATAGTAGCTTTTCCACTTTTGCTTGACCAAAAGTGGAGCAAAACTCAAGCCCTGTATGAAAACTGCCTAAAATTCCCTCCCCCCGCGCATGAAAAAAACTCGGCATACCAGTCTGCCCATTATTAGCTAATGCCCCTTGGCCTCAAACAGTTTTTCATTTCTTGCCTGGCTTCGAGGAAATTTCTTAACGGCGTTTTCATAAGGGGCGATAAGAGCAGCCGAAAATGTAAGAGTTTTAACTATAGGTTTAGAACAGTTGTGGCCTTACACCCGCTCCTCATCATTACCCTTATGCGGCTTGTGTACCGGGGCATCGGCATCGTGTTCAAACTTTCGTTCGTCCTTTAGGTTTTGGTACACCAGAAAAGCGATAAGTGCGGCAGCAGCCAGTACGGCAACAACAATAATCGGCAGATTGATTTCCATAGTTGGTAATTTATACTGCAAAATTACAGTACTACCTATACTATAAACAGTAGCTTGTTTTAATAAAATAAGATGTAATTGCTAAGCTATTGTGCTGTACGCTGTTAGCGGCGTATTTCAAAACCCTGATAGCCTACTACCGCACCATCGGTTACACTTACATTGATAACGTTAGCCAGTTCGGGGCCGTGGTGGCACCATTGTATAAGGCGCACCAGCATATCGTTATCGCCCTCGGCTTCTATATAAACAGTTCCATCGGGCTGGTTCTTAACAAAACCATGCAGGCCCATTATGCCGGCCATCTTTTTGGTGCTATCGCGAAAGAAAACGCCCTGTACGCGGCCGCTTACGATAATATTAAAGTGCTGAGACATGCGGTGGGACTACTTGCTGAATTCGTTGATTTTTTGCTGCACCAACTCCTCCTCTACCAGGCCCATGCTGCGCCATACTTCTTTACCCTGTTTGTACATTATAAGTAGCGGAATGGCGCGAACGTTCATGGTGTTGGCCAGGGTAGTGTTTTTATCTACATCTATTTCGTACACTTCAAACTTATCGCTGTTCTTTTTCTCTACTTTATGTAGTATAGGTTTTAGTGTTTTGCAGGGGCCGCACCATACGGCAGAAAAATCTACCAGTACCAGTTTGGTGCTGCTTTTAAGGCGGGCCAGGTAATCATCCATACTAATACCAACGGTGCCGGTTTGCACGGCAGCGCCGCTACCGCTTACCACGTGTTTATCTTCGCTTATCCACGAGTTGATACCAAACTCAAGATTGTACACCTCTTTAAAGCCATTGCTTACGGCTATTTCGGCGGCTTTGCGGCTGCGGCCACCGGCCAGGCAATACAGGTACAGGGGTTTGTCTTTATCCAGCTTTTGTAACTGCGCAGCAAAATCGGCCGAGTTAATATCGATGTGTTTGGCGCCCTGTATGTGCTTGCTTACAAACTCGTCGGTAGTGCGTACATCTACCAGTTGGGCGGTGGTTTGGTTAAGGCCTTTTTCAAAATCTTCGGGGCTCAGGTTTCTGTAACCTGCCGACTGGGCATTGCACGATGAAATAAGCACTACCAAAATTATTGCAATTACATTACGCATACATACTGTGTTTTACCTGTTGCAAGTATAATGAATTAAAAAAGGGTTTAGGTAAACCGCACCAGTTAACTACGGTGGTTAAAAGATGTTAGCGGCAAATTTACACCCGCCGGCCGCCCCCCTGCCTGCGCTTACAGGCGCGTACAACAACATGCGCTTTAGGTACTTATAACTACAATTAGTGGCAGGTACTTGCAAAACATAATTTAAAATTTACTTTTGCCGTCCGTTCATTTATGCCGGAGTGGCGGAATTGGTAGACGCGCTCGACTCAAAATCGTGTGTCCTCGGGCGTGTGGGTTCGAGTCCCACCTCCGGTACAAAAGGGCTTCAGGAAACTGGAGCCCTTTTTGTTTACCACCCTGCTTCCACTTTCTACTACACCCATATACCTGCTGTGAACAATTAAGCGTTATAGTATAAGCTAATACCCCGCGCTTATGCCGAATTTGGAGCCAGATAATAATAGTATGGAAGAAACTGTACCTACGCCCAAAAAGAAGAAAGGCGCCGATGAGGTGATGGATGTAAACAATACACCCGATGCCGTTGCGCCCAAGCCACGCGAAAAGAAGGCTAAAAAGCCGGCTGCCGATAAAGAAAAAGAGCCGGAAACCAACTGGCGCAACGATGGCCGTATATCTAAAATAGCGGGCCTGGGGCTGATGCTGTTTTCGTTTATTACTGCCGTGGCGTTTACCAGTTACCTGTTTACCGTAGCCGACGACCAGAGCGAAGTACTGAACACCGGCCTTACAGAGATTGGCCGTGGTGCGGGTGCTAAAAATGCGTTAGGCCCGTTGGGGGCATGGCTGGCCAATGCGTTTATCAATAACCTGTTTGGCTTGTCATCGTACCTGTTTAGTGTAACGGCATTTGCCATTGGCTTTAACCTGCTGGTGCAAAAGAAAGTTTTCAATGCGCTTAAAATATCGGCGTACTCGTTTGCGGGTATTATCTGGTTCTCATCGGCACTGGCGTTTGCCAACTCGCTGATACTACCGGGTAGTATGCTTAGTTGGGGCGGTGCCTTTGGCAACTACCTAACCGGTACTACCGGCTACCTTACCACCATGGTAAAAGCTACCGGTGTGGCGGCTATATTGTTCAGTACGGCACTGGTATTTGCCATAGTGGTGTACAACATCAACTTTGGTTTTATACTAAATATGTTTAGCGGTAAAGATGAAGTAGAGGCAGAAATTGAAAAGCCACTGGCACCGGTTAAAGCCGCTGTAAAAGTGCCTGAGTTTAAAGATGCCGGTGAAAACATTTTTGCAAAAGATAATCTGGCAGACCTATCTGACCAGATTATAAACGAACCGCTGAACGCCGAGATAGATGCCATTGAAGAAGCACCTTTCCCGATGGATGAACCGGTGCTGGAGGAGGATGATATGGATATGCAGGTGATAACACTTGAAACCACACCCGAGCCTAAGAAAACCCGCGGCAAAAAAGAAGAAGGCCCGCTGGAACTGGAAGTAGAACAACCGGTAGAAGAAGCGGCGGCTGTTACCGAAAACCGCGGCAACCTGGCCACCACTTACGACCCTACACTTGATTTGAGTAACTATCAGTTTCCACCGCTTGAGTTGCTGGAAGAACACGGCAGCGATAAGGTGAAGATAGATGCGGAAGAACTGGAGCGCAATAAAAATCAGATTATCTCTACCCTGAATAACTACCAGATAGAGATATCGAAAATAAAAGCCACCATAGGGCCAACCGTTACGCTGTACGAAATAGTACCGGCACCGGGTGTACGTATCAGTAAAATTAAAAACCTGGAAGATGATATAGCCCTTAGCCTTGCGGCGCTGGGTATCCGTATTATAGCACCCATACCGGGCAAAGGTACCATTGGTATAGAGGTGCCTAACGCCAACAAAGAAGTAGTGAGCATGCGCTCGCTACTGATGTCGGATAAGTTTCAGAATACTACGGCCGACCTGCCTATCTGTTTGGGCAAATCTATCAGCAACGAAATATATGTAGCCGACCTTGCCAAAATGCCGCACTTGCTAATGGCGGGTGCTACCGGCCAGGGTAAATCGGTAGGTATAAACAGTATACTGGTATCGCTGTTGTATAAAAAGCACCCATCGCAGCTTAAGTTTATATTGGTAGACCCTAAGAAGGTAGAGCTTAGTCTGTACGAAACACTGGAGCGCCATTTCCTGGCCAAACTACCGGGCGAAGAAGATGCTATTATTACCGATACCAAAAAGGTGGTTACCACGCTTAACGCCTTGTGTGTAGAGATGGACGACCGTTACAACCTGCTTAAAAAAGCTAGCTGCCGTAACCTGAAGGAATACAACCACAAATTTTTGAACCGTCAGCTTAACCCGCAGAACGGACATAAGTTTTTACCCTACATAGTGCTGGTGGTAGATGAGTTTGCCGACCTGATAATGACCGCCGGTAAAGAAGTAGAGATGCCTATTGC
>CAYREY010000077.1:0-23392 GCA_964423405.1 uncultured Chitinophaga sp.
CCGGGTTTGGGTGCGGTTACTGTACAGGTAGATAACTCTACCCTTAGCGCAGGCCCCGACCTTAACTCGTGCCCCAATGCACCGGTTAACCTTACTGCTACCGTAACCGGTACCGTAGTACCCGGCCCTGCCAGTTTTGTGTGGACCACCCTTGCCGGTGCTGCAGCCGGCACCGGGCAAACCGTAACGGTAACCCCGGCGGTAAACACTACTTACATTGTTACCATGAACGGCGGTGCCTGCGTAAAGCGCGATACCATAACCGTTACTATAGGTTCTATCACAGCTACGGCCACACCTACCAATGCTACCTGCTTTGGTGCCAACAACGGTTTTATACTGGCTGGTTCGCCGCAGGGCACATCGCCTTACTCGTATCAATGGAGTGCCAATGCAGCTACAGGCAACACCAACCCGGCCAGCAACCTGGCCCCCGGCAACTATCAGGTAACTGTTACTGATGCCAATGGTTGTTCTGGTTCCGCTACAGCTACTATTACCCAGCCTACCCAGCTAACTCTTTCTACTACTGCTATAAACGATTCATGCTTTGCCGGTGGCAAGGGCAGTATCAGGGCTAACCCATCGGGCGGTACCGGTGCTTATACGTATGCGTGGAGCAATAGTCAAACCAGCCAGACTGCTACCGGTCTTACCGCAGGTACCTACTCTGTAACCGTGCGCGATGCTAACCAGTGCAGTGTTACGGCATCGGTAGTAATAACCGAGCCGGCACAACTTAATTTTGTAAGCGCTACCATACAGGATGTACGTTGCTTTAACGAAAGCACTGGCCGCATAACCGTAACCAACAACGGCGGCACTACACCATATACCTATACCTGGGCCCCGGGTGTTACCTCTACCACAGCTATTGCAAGCAACCTGGCAGCAGGTACTTATACCGTTACCGTTCGCGATGCTTATTTCTGTACCGCTTCGGCTACTTACAATGTTACTCAGCCTGCTACCGGTTTGGCTTTCGCACCAAGTGTAATAAACAATCCTTCTTGCTTTGGCTATAGCGATGGTTCGGCTACAGTTAACGCTGCCGGTGGGGCTGGTTCGGTTTCATATTTGTGGACCCCATCGGGCCAAACCACGGCTACTGCCACTAACCTTTCTGCACAAACCTATACGGTGGTTGCAACCGATGATAGTGCCTGTACAGCATCTACCACCGTTACACCGGCTAACCCGCCGCAATTGCAGATAACCGGTACCGTAACCGATGTAAGCTGCTTTGGCGGTACCGATGGTGCCATTGATGTAACAGTAACCAATGCCGTGCCTACAGCCACTTACCAGTGGTTTACCGGGCAAAACACAGAGGACCTTACCGGTATTGCAGCCGGCAACTATAATGTTACCGTTACCGATGGTAACAGTTGTACTGCCATAGCTTCTTTTGTAGTAAATGAACCTGCTGCACTAACTATTAATCAACCTACTATTACCAGTGTAGCCTGTTTTGGCGAAAGCACCGGTGCTGTTAGTCTTAACTTTACCGGTGGTACCGGTCCGTTTACTTATACATGGAGCCCTGCTGGCCCTAACTCGCCTACTTATTCTGGTATTGTAGCCGGCAATTACGATGTTACTATTACCGATGATAACGGTTGTACTTCATCAGCATCGTACACCGTTAATCAGCCTGCCAGTGCGTTGAATTTTGGCAATGCGGTTATTGTAGATGTGTTGTGCAACAGCGCAGCTACCGGTTCTATAACCGTAAGTGTAAGTGGTGGTACTACTACCAACCCTTATAGTTATGCGTGGTCACCTCCGGCATCATCAGCTACCGCTACGGCTGCTAACCTAACAGCGGGCCAGTACACAGTAACTGTAACCGATGCCAATGGTTGTACCCTTTCACAAACCAACACCATCAGCCAGCCTACTGCTGTTACATTTGGTGCACCTACCATTAATAACGTATCGTGCAATGGTGGCAACGATGGTACCGTTACTATTACCCCTACTGGTGGTACCGGTGCATATTCTTACACGTGGAACGGTGCGGCAGGTACTAACCCACAAGCCGGGCTTACTGCCAATACCTACACCGTAGTAGTAACCGATGGCAACAACTGTACCTTTAGTACAACTGTAGTGGTTACCGAGCCTGCTGCTATTGTGCTGGCACCTATAGCTACCGATGCTACCTGCTTTGGCGCGCCTAACGGCAGTGTAGATGCTAATCCTACCGGCGGCACACAGCCATATGGTTTTGTATGGAGCAATGGCGATGCCGGACAGATAATTTTTGGTCTGCAGGCCGGTTTGTATCGTGTTACAGTTACTGATGGTAATGGTTGTACAGCATCGGCTGGTGCCAATGTTAACGAGCCTTTCCCTCTTAGCTTTAACCTGCATGCCGAACAGGTTAAATGCCCCGGCGATATGAACGGAAGTATAGAAGTACTTTCACCTGCCGGTGGTACGCCACCTTATAACTACTCTGCTACACCCGATGGTGCCAATTTCTATTTCCCTACCACCGGTACTAAAATAGAAGGGCTGGCTTCGGGCTATTATGCAGTAATAATGAGCGATGGTAATGGCTGTACGCTGGTAGATACCGCTTTTGTACCCGCACCTATTTCTGATGTATACGGTACCTCTACCGACTCTACATCCTGTTATGGCCCAACCTATGCCGATGGCGCTATTTTTGTACAAGGCTTTACTATACAAAACAGTCCTTATCAGTTTAGTGTAGATGGCAGCCCGTTGCAATACTCCGGCGATTTTTACGGCCTCACGGCCGGGCCGCACACCGTACTGGCTGTTAACTTCTTTGGCTGCGATACCACCTTTACGGTAGTAGTGCCCGAGCCTGCCGATGCCTTTGCCGAGGCCCTGCCCGGCGATACTACACTAGCATTGGGCCAGAGCGTACAATTAGGTTCAACCTTCGGGCCATACCCGTACAGCACTATTGTTGGCTATAGCTGGTCGCCAACCAACGGCCTAAGCTGTACCGATTGCCCCGACCCGGTAGTAACTACTTATGCCCGTCAGACTCAGTACGAGCTTATCATTACCTACAATGGTACCTGCACCACAAGGGCCTCACTTACTGTAAATGTAGAAGGTGCCGAGCCGTTCTTTGTTCCTAACTCCTTCTCGCCAAACGGCGATGGTAACAACGATCTGTTCCAGGTGTACGGGGTAGGTATTAAAACCATCGACCTTAAGATATTTAACCGCTGGGGCGAATTGATATACCAAAGCAACAACCAGTTTGATGGTTGGGATGGTACTTACAAGGGCGAATTGCAGCCTCCGGGCGTATATGTGTACAATGTGTTTGTAACTTACCTGAGCGATAAACGTGAGCAGAAGGTAGGTTCTATCACCATATTAAGGTAGTAATTGTATCTGCCAGCAACAACAAAAGGGCCGCACTTAGCGGCCCTTTTGTTGTTAAAATGGTTATGGAAATATTTCATTCTTGCATCTGTGTGTAAATTATCCGGTAGCTACTGGCAACCAATTATGTGCAATACTTCTCAATATCATTGTTTTTACCGTGCAAACCGCAGGTTTGTATCAAAACAGGCGTCTGTATCTGCACAGCAAATTGTCACAGTTTTGTCATATTTCTGTTACCAGAATGTTTTCACATAATAGCTTAATAATAAACCCGTTCAAAAGCGAAATATACTCTGAAAAATAGCCGGAAAGGGCCCTCCGGTTTTTTGGGGCAAAATTTTGAAAAGACAAAATAAGAGATATTTTTACCGCTCTTAAAAAAACACTCTAAGTACACATTTTAATCACTTAAAACAAAAATCAAAATGAGTAGTCAGGCAAAACCACAAGCTCAAAAGAAAAGCGACTTTCCATGGGCTTTAGTAGTTATTTTAACATCGTTAGTTGTATCTGAAGTTCTGTTCCACGTTGTGTTTGGTGCCCGTCAGCACTTTATCGACGACCTGAAAAAAGAACCAGTGCCCGGCGATTACTTTGGTATCGTATATAAAGGGGGATTCATCGTTCCTTTGCTTATGACTATGTTCCTTACCGTATTTACTTTCTCTGTAGAGCGTTTCCTTACTATCCGCAAAGCGCAGGGTAATGGTTCATTAGAGGCTTTCCTGCAAAAAGTAAAAACCATGTTGCACAACAACGACATCAACGGTGCTATTGCTGAGTGTAACCGTCAGAAAGGTTCTGTTGCTAACGTGGTGGTAGAAGGTCTGAAAAAATACCAGGAAATGGATAAGGTTACCGACCTTACTGTTGAGCAAAAAACCAAACAGATTGCTACCAAAATAGAAGAGTCTACTTCACTGGAGCTTCCAAGTCTGGAGCAGAACCTGCCAATACTTGCAACCATCGCATCGGTAGCTACCCTGGTAGCGCTGTTGGGTACGGTAATCGGTATGATTAAAGCCTTCGCGGCTCTTGCTACCACCGGTAACCCCGATCCGGGCGCTCTTGCTGCCGGTATCTCAGAGGCCCTTATCAATACCGCTATCGGTATCGGTACCTCGGCTATCTCTATCATCATGTACAACTTCTTTACAGGTATGATAGATACGCTTACTTATGGTATCGACGAAATAGGCTTCTCTATTGCCCAAACTTTCGAAAGCACCCGTAAATAATTGTAAACAATAGATTACGCAGATAATGCAGATGATTACGCTGATGGCGTACCCTGTATTATCCATTAATCGGGTTCTAAAATCAGCGTAATCATTAAAAAGTTGTTATGCCTAAAGTAAAAATACCACGGAAGAGCACAATAGTAGATATGACCGCCATGTGCGACGTATCGTTCCTGCTGCTTACGTTTTTCATTCTTACGGCAAAGTTTAAACCGCAAAGTATAGTAGCTGTAGATGTACCTACGGCACGTACTACCCGGCCGGTAGATAATGCTATAACCATTACGGTTAATAAAGAAGGCAAGGCTTTTATTTCGGTTAAAGAAAAATCTACCCGTTATGCTATGCTCGAAAAGCTGATTGAGTTTAACGGCGATCACTACCCGGGCGTAAAAGACCTTACCCAAAACCAGAAAGAGTTTTTCTCGCTGGCCGATACCTGGGGTTCAGATATTAACCTTACCAAACAGGTAACCAGTATGGATGGCCTTCAGTTTAAAAACTATCAGGAAGAGCAGATGAAAGGTATTCCTTACGACTCTACAGATAATCAACTTGGCGATTGGGTTATGGCTGCCCGCTATGCAACCGGTGGCGATATTAAAATTGCTATCAAAGGCGATAAAGATTCGGACGTGGAATATGTAAAACAGGTTATCAGAAGATTGACCGAGAAAGATATTCACCGTTTTGTACTTATCACCTCACTGGCTGCCGGTGGCGAAGAAACCGCCCCTGCTGCAGGTGCCGAAGGAGGAGAGCCTAAATAATTTAATTAAAACTTAAAAAGAGCAACAATGGCACAAATGGAAGCCCCCGCCGGAGGCGGAGGGAAACATAAAGGCGGAGTCCGCTCCAAGAAAATGTCGACACGGGTGGATCTTACCCCCATGGTGGACCTTGCATTCTTGCTTATATCGTTTTTCATGCTTACTACTACCTTGAATAAACCCAAGGCTATGGAGCTAAACATGCCTAAGAAAACGAATATTGAGGAAGATAAACAGGATGTGGGCGAATGCCAGGTAATGAACATACTGCTCGATACACTCGACCAGGTTTGGTATTACGATGGTTTGAAAGTGGCTGGTTTACAAAAAACAACCTTTGCCGGCGATGGCGGTATCCGTAAAGAAATACTACGCAAACTTGCTGTAGTACCTAAAGAGTGCCCCCCCGGTAAAAAATGGGTAGATGCCAATAAGAATAAAGTAAAAGACGAGGGCGAAGTTGTAATGGGCCCCCGCGATGCTATTGTTCTTATAAAAATGCTGAAAGGCGCGCGCTACAAAAACATGGTAGATATTCTGGATGAAATGGATATTACCGGTTGCAAAGTGTACGCCATTCAGGATCCGGACCCTATCGAAATTGAGGCCGTTCAAAATGGTGGCGTGGTAAAAGAGTTTGCCCGCGAAACCGTATCGCAGTAGTTTTGTGAAATTATTTTATTCATGCATCATATATAAAAGAGGTTAGTAAGCATGGAAACAACAAAAAATTATCTGAACTGGTCGATGGACGATATCGTCTTCGATAACCGTAACAAAGATTACGGTGCATACCAGCTCAGACTTCTTAGTAAACGAAACGTACAAATAGGGCTGTTAATAGCCATATTGGTATTTTCGGCCTTTATAGGTGCCAGTATGATTGACTGGGGTTTTCTTATACCTGAGAAAAAAGCTGAGGTAGTAGAAACATCGGTTACACTGGCCGAGCCACCGCCGTTAGATCAGAAAGCGCCGCCACCGCCGCCGCCGCCACCACCGCCACCACCAACCCGCCCTACCGTGCGTTTTGTGGAGATGGTTGTGAAAAAGCAGGAGGAAGTGCGTGAGGAGGAAGAACCTATCGAAATACCAAAAGACGATAAGGCAGAAATTTCTACCAAAACACAGGAGGGTGACCCCGATGCTAAAATTACCGAGCCGGTAGTTACCGAAGCACCGGTGGTAGAAGAGCCTAAAGTATTCCAGTTTGTGGAGCAGATGCCGGAGTTTCCGGGCGGCGAAGGCGAACTGTTGAAATACCTGGCCAAAAACACCCAATACCCGCAAATGGAGCGCGATAACGATATACAAGGTCGTGTAATGCTTCGCTTTGTGGTACTTGAAGATGGTAGTGTATCGGACGTTAACGTGGTACGTGGCGTTAGCCCCGGCCTTGATAAAGAAGCGGTACGCGTTGTTAAATCAATGCCTAAGTTTAAACCAGGCCGTCAGCAGGGTAAACCGGTAAGGGTATATTACAACCTGCCGTTTATGTTTAAGCTACAGTAAATTAGTAGTAACGCATATAGCTTTATACAAAATCATAATCGTTCGAACAGAATGGTTATGATTTTGTAGTTTATGCAGGGTATGTTGTTTGGTATTGTTGGGCGCCTGTTTTTATGGAATTTGATAAAACCGGCATGGTGTTTATATAACTTGATTTGAAAGCAAAATGAACGGACTGAATAATTTTTTTAAAGTGTTTTACCGTAGCCCGTCTATGATATGGAAAGGGGGCGTAGGGCTGGTATTTACAGGCCTGGGTATTGCTACCCTGTTTCTGCCCTCATTCGATCTGGGGCTCGAAACCGGTTCGCGCTATGGCTTTGGTGGCCTGTTGTTGTTTTACGGGGCTTTCAGGCTGTGGAGCTGCTATGCCGAATATAAATCTGTAAGTAATGAGTAAGCGCAATGGGTATTTTCTGTTAAGCAGTATGCTGCTAACGCTGCTGCTGTTTTCGTGTAATAATAAACCAGCGGCAGAGGGGGGCCCTGCCGCCACACCCACTAAGTACAGTACATACACGGGTAATTTAAGCGTGGTGGCCGATACCGTACTGGAGCCCATCATGCGCCAGCAAAAGCTGATTTTTGATTACATGTACGATAGCGTACAAACCACACTTACCTACACCAACGAGAAAGAAATGTTTGCCGCTTTCAGGGCGAAAAAGGCTACGGTAATGATACTATCGCGCAAACTGGAGCAGGCTGAAATTAACGACTTTAAAAACCTGGATACCATATACGTACGTGAGCTACCGGTAGCTTACGATGCTGTGGCCCTGGTAGCTGCCCGCGATTTTGACGACAGCAAACTGGATATGGAACTGCTGAAACAGTATTTTAACCCGGCCGCCAATAACCCTACGGCACCTAAGCTGGTGTTCGATAGCCGCGAATCGAGTACCGTAGCGTTTGTGGTAAACAAACTGGGTTATAAAGAGAAAGTATCTGCCAATGTGTTTGCCTTAAAATCGGCACAGGAGGTAATAACCTATGTGGCCGCTAACAAAAACGTAATAGGGTTTATACCTTATAACATGATTGCCGATAGCGATGATGACAGAGTGAAAAACACCCTGAAAAGCATAAAAATTTTAAGTTTGCGCGCCAAAGACAGCGAGGGTAAGGATATACGGGTTAGTGCCAATCAATCGGATATAGCTGTGGGCGATTATCCGCTGATACGTACCGTAAACGCAGTAACCCGCTACACGTATACCGATAACCTGGAGTTGCTGTTTATGGGGTTTTTAAGCCGCGAAAAAGGGGCCAGAATATTTTTAAAAGCAGGTTTAATACCTGTAAAGATGCCCGAGCGCGATATAATTGTTAATGAAGGTGAAGTTATTGGCAGTAAATAAACGTTGGCATTTAATTCACATCACATAAGTACATACAGAAAATAAACTAAGAAAAAATGAGAAAAGTAGTTTCAGTAGCCCTTTTGGTTTTAAGTGTAGCTATCCTTTCGGCGCAAACCCTGCAGGATGCTCAACGCGAAATTGATAACGAAAGTTATTTTAAAGCCAAACAGATATTGCACAAACTTTGGAGCGACCCCGCCGCCAATAAATACGATGTAGCGTACTACCTGGGCAATGTTTATTTAAAAAGCGATGATGCCGACTCGGCTAAAATATTTTACCAGATGGCCTATAACCCCGATGTGCGCAGCGCCCTGGGTTATGTAGCCAATGGCCGCTTATCGTTACTTAAAAAAGATATGGCCGGTGCCAAACAGAACTTTGACCGTGCCCTGCAAACCAGCAAAATGAAAAACGCCAACATCTATTACGAAATAGGTGATGCATATTTCCGTCCTGCTATTATCGACCTGGCTGCTGCTATCAGCAATTTCGAATTGGCTTACAACCTCGATAATAAAAACACCACTAACATGCTGGCACTGGGCGATGCTTATTTAGATAACAGCGCTAACGATGCCGGTGCCGGTGGCAAGGCCATGAACAAATACGAAGCGGCTGCCGATGTAAACAAACAACTGGCACTGGCACAAATTAAAATTGGCCGTCTTTCGGTACGTGGCCGTATGTACGATCAGGCTGTTGAATCATTCAACAAAGCGCTGAGCATAGACCAGAATTTTCCGGTAGTATATAAAGAACTGGCCGAGGCGTACTACCTTACCAAACAATACGATAAGGTAAAACCTAACTTCGAAAAATATATAGCCCTAAGCCCTGGTGATAACCAGGCACGTACTACACTGGCCTCGCTTTATTTTCAAAGCAAAGAGTACGATAAAGCTATCGAAGAGTCAACCAAAGGGTTAACCAACGATCCCGGTAACTATATCTTCCAGCGTATTATAGCGTTTAGCAACTACGAGCTTAAACGCTACAAAGAAGCCGCCGAAGCCAGCAAACAGTTTTGGGCTAACGCAGGTAAAAAACTGAAAGATATAGACTATATCTACTCGGCCCGTATTGCTGCACAAACCGGCGATACAGCTGCTGCCCGCCAGTACTTTGATAAAGCACTGGAGAACGACCCCGGCAATTGCGACCTGTTAGGCGAGTACGGCAAAATGCTGTTCCAGGCTAAAAAGTACAACGAGTCGGTAGCACAGTACCTGGCTAAAAAAGAAAAATGCGGTAAGCTGGGTTCGGTAGAAGTGTACTACCTGGGCCGTGCCTACTTTAGTGCAGGCGACTCACTGAACGCCGATAGTACCTTTGCCGAGTTTATTGCCCGTAACCCTACATCGCCCGATGGTTACTACTGGAGAGCCTGGACCAATACCAAATTCCAGATACTGAACCCCGAAACGTTCCCGGGCCTGCCTTACTACCAGAAATATATAGAACTGGCATCGGCCGACCCAGCCAAGTATAAACGCAACCTGGTAGAAGCATACAACTATGTAGGCTTTTACCACTGGAGCAAAAAAGAAAACGACCTGGCTAAAGCCAGCTTTATGAAAGCTGTTGAACTGGACCCGGCCGACGAAATTGCGACCGAGCAGCTTAAAAAGCTGAACTAAACTTTGTTTGGCAAACTACTAAGCGCCTCCGGTTTTTCCGGGGGCGTTTTTGTTTTTATAAATCAATCATGTTGTTGAAGTGTGTACCGGTAACTGGTAAGAAGATGTGTTAACCGGTGTTTAAATGGAATGTACTTTTACACACCTACCGCCCCTGCCACTATCTCATCCAGCGAGCGCAGTTTAAAATCGGCTATTACCAGTTTGGGGTTATCGTAATCTTCGGGGTAAGGTACCACCGCGCATTTCATTTTAGCGGCTTTGGCGGCCAGCAATCCGTTAAACGAATCTTCTATCACCAGGCAGTTTTCGGGGCGCACTTGTAGCGTTTCGGCGGTGCGTATAAATACACCGGGGTGTGGCTTACCATGTGTTTCGTGCTCGGCCGATACCAGTAAATCGAATTGCTTCTCTACCTGCAGTTTATTTACGGTGGCCTTAATTAACCGCATAGCCGATGAGGAGGCTACCGCCAGTTTAAGGTTACGGCTTTTAAAATAGGCTACCGATTGGTGAAAACCCTGCATGGCCTCGGCGTGGTGTGTAATGGCATGCTCCATTTCGTCCAGCACTTCATCGTGTATCTGCTGTTTGGTTTTGCCCTGCCACGGCTGGCGGTTCCACCAGTAGTCAACCACCTCATCAAACCTGAAACCGGTGGTTTCCATACAATCCTTTTCGGTTAGGTGCAGCCCCACAGTAGCAAATACTTTCATTTCGGCCTGCCGCCAAAAAGGCTCACTGTCTATTATCAGGCCATCCATATCGTAAATTATAGCTTGGTACATACGCTGCTTTATACGGGTAAGTTTACTAAGTAAAATTCGGTGCACTACAATAAGTTACAAACGCACTATACTAATATTACGGGGCTGCGTTATAGATATATAAAAGCGGTACCCGGCACAGTAGGCGGGTTTAGTATTTTTAAAACCGTATTTTATAAATTAGAATAACTTTGGTACCAATGGATATTTACTCGCGTAAATCTAACCTTAAGCTTATACTGCTGCTGCTGGGCACGCTTATCAGTTTGGCTACGCTTACGTACACCAATCACCTGGCCAACAAAATAGCAAAAGAGGAAAAATACAAGGCCAAACTATGGGCCGAAGCTATTGCCCGTAAAGCAAGGCTGGTACGCTACACGCAGGAGTTATTCAGCAAACTGGCATTGGAAGAACGCCGCAAGGTGAATGTATATGCCCAGTCAACTGCTTTTCTGTTATCGGTAGAAAACAACGACCTCATTACGTTCTTCAACGAGATAGTAACCAGCAATAACGATATACCCGCTATACTGTGCGATGAAAACGGCAATGTACAATACGCCCGTAACATCGATTTACCTAAAGGCATTAAGCGGTTTGTAGAACTGCCCTCGTCTATCAGGGCCGAGTTTTCGCGCTACCCGCCCATAGTGGTCGATTATAAAATAAGCAAAAGCTATATCTACTATAAAGATTCTAACCTTTTCAGCAAGTTAAAGCAAACGCTGAACGATCTGGTAGAAACATTCATATCAGAAGTTGTGCTTAACTCGGCCTCTACGCCGGTTATTATGACCGATGATAAAATGAACGTGCTGCAGTTCGGCAACCTCGACTCGGCTAAAATGTTTAATGCCGATTTTGTAATGAAATCTATTAAAGGTATGCAGGCTGCGCACGAGCCTATAGTAGTTGACCTGGGTGCCGGTGCACGCCGCTATATTTATTACGATGATTCTGATACGCTGAAACAACTGCGCATATTTCCATTTGTGCAGCTGGGTATTTTTGCAGTCTTTCTGCTTATAGCCTACCTGGCGTTTAGCACGGCGCGCCGTGCCGAGCAAAACCTGGTATGGGTAGGTATGGCTAAAGAGACTGCACACCAGTTAGGTACCCCTATCTCATCGCTGGAAGGCTGGATAGAATACCTGCGCGAACTGGATGGCATGAAGGGTAACGAAAAAATACTGACCGAACTGGAGCATGATGTAAACCGCCTGAGCCTGGTAGCCGAGCGCTTTAGTAAAATAGGGTCGGTGCCGCAGCTTACCCCGCATAATGTAAAAGATATACTGCAACGCAATGTAGATTATATGCGCCGCCGCAGTAGTGAACGTGCAACCATGAACCTGCACTGCCCCGCCGGCTTAGAGTTTAATATCAATAGCCAGCTATTTGATTGGGTGCTGGAAAACCTGCTTAAAAACGCACTGGATGCTATGGATGGCGAGGGTAAGATTGATGTAGAAGCCCGCGAAGATGCCCGCAATATTATTGTAGATATAACCGATACCGGTAAGGGTATTCCTAAAAATAAATTCGAAACTATTTTCGAGCCGGGCTATAGTACCAAGCGCCGTGGCTGGGGGTTGGGCCTATCGCTTACCAAGCGTATAGTAGAAGAGTACCACCAGGGCCGCATAGTTGTAAGCCACTCCGAAATTGGTAAGGGCACTACGTTCCGTATTACATTACCTAAGGCGTAAAACAGTATCAAATATCGTTTAGTATAATTTGTTTACATGGGCTACAAAGCATCGTTAGTAATAATTAATCAACTATCCGATAAGCCACAGGTTCAGCTGTTGGAGCAATTGGGCTTTACCCGCGTTAAACCGGCAGCCGCTAAGCAGATGGGTGAAGTACTAATGCCGCGAGATGGAAAAATATACCTGGGCACGTTTAATAACTGCACATTACTTTGTGTAGAGGGGTTAGCTACAGAGCTTATTGAAGATAATAATCAGTATGCCTTACAGTCATTTGCTGCTGCTTTTCCCGGTGCCGAAGTATGTGCCCTGGCCCTGCATAGTGTAGTTAACTACTGGGCTTACGCGGTAATAAAAGATGGTGTTGTAATACGTGCCCGGGCGGGTAGCGCAGATGGGGGCACTCATCTTGATACAGGAGAGTCATTGGTAGCTGAAGCAACCTTGTTGAGCAAGGCAACTTTAAATGCCGATAGCCAGCGTACATACATGCTTGATGGATTTGATGAGCCGCTAACTGAAGATGCTGTGGGAGAAGAGTTTGTTTTTGCTTTAATGTATCACTACCTGAACGATAGTGTAGATGTGTATGGCCCGCTTCGAAACCTGAAATTACAGGGATACTCATACTCACGGCTTTTATATCCAGGTGTATCTGCTGCCAGGCCCTGGTGGAAATTCTGGTAAAACTGTAATGACGGCGGCATTTTACAATAATGTATATTTGGTAAAATGAACCGCCGCACCTTTATAACCACTACCGGCATGGCTTTGCTGGCCACACAGGTGTTTGCTGTTACCGGTGCAACGGAATTAGTAAGCCGGCGCCCACCTTTAGCAAAACGCCGCTTTAGCAGCAAAGCAATAGAAGATACCATTGCTACAATTAAAGGCAATATAGCCAACCCCGAACTGCAATGGCTGTTCGAAAACTGTTTTCCGAATACGCTGGACACTACCGTGTTTTTTACTGATGATGAGAAACACCCCGATACCTTTGTAATAACCGGCGACATAGATGCTATGTGGCTGCGCGATAGTACCGCACAGGTATGGCCCTACCTGCCGTATATGCAGCACGACCCCGCCCTGCAACGTTTAGTAGCCGGTGTTATTAACCGGCAAACCAAATGTATACTGATAGACCCCTATGCCAACGCGTTTTATAAAGATAACCGCACCAGTCATTGGCATACCGACCATACCGATATGAAACCCTTTGTGCACGAGCGTAAGTGGGAGGTAGATTCGCTCTGCTATACCATTCGCCTGGCGGCAGGCTACTACCAACAAACCGGCGATGTGCAACCTTTTGGTGCCGACTGGTTAAAGGCCGTACAACAGATACTGCAAACCTTTCGTGAGCAGCAACGCAAAACCGGTAACGGGTCTTATCATTTTCAGCGCAGCGGTGGTGGCGCTACCGATACACTTTGCTGCAATGGATATGGTAAACCGGTTAAGCCGGTAGGCCTCATCTGTTCGTCATTCCGCCCCAGCGATGATAGTACCACGTATCAGTTTCTTATTCCCTCTAACTGCTTTGCCATTGTAGCCCTGCACCAGTTACAGCACATGCTGCTTAAATTATACCCCGGCCATGCGGCTATCAAAGAGGCTGCTGCCATAGCCTCCGAAGTGCAGGGCGCGTTAGAACAGTATGGTATTATCAACCATCCGGTGTATGGTAAAATGTTTGCCTATGAGGTTGACGGCCTGGGCAACATTAACCTGATGGACGATGCCAACCTGCCCGGCCTGCTGGCTTTGCCGTACTTTGGTGTGGTAACTGCTGCCGATGAAGTTTACCGCAACACCCGCCGCTTTGTGTTAAGCAATAACAACCCGTATTATTTTACCGGTAAAGTTGCCAATGGGGTAGGAGGGCCGCACGTAGGTAAAAATATGATATGGCCTATGAGCATTATTACACGCGCACTAACCAGCACCGATGAGGAAGAAATACTTACCTGCCTGCGTATGTTGCTGCGAAGCCATGCCGGTACCGGTTTTATGCACGAGGCTTTTTATAAAGATAATGCCCGCCGCTACACCCGTAGCTGGTTTGCCTGGGCCAACACCTTGTTTGGCGAGCTAATTGTAAAACTACATACCGAAAACCCACAATTGCTTAAACGGGTGTAACTAATCTATCTAAATCAGGGCAATAAAAAAGCCACCCGTTCAGGTGGCTTTTTTATTGGTTGTAAGTAATTACTACTCGGCAGCTGGCTGGCCTTTGGCAGGCGCATCAAGCAACACTTTGCGGCTAAGTTTAAACTTACCGGTTTTGTTATCTATACCCAGTAGTTTCACTTTAATCACTTCGTTCTCTTTCAGTACACCTTCCATAGTCTCCAGACGTTTGTGGCTTACTTCGCTTATGTGCAGCAAACCTTGTTTGCCAGGCATAAACTCTACAAACGCACCGTAAGGCATAATGCTCTTAACAGTGGCCTCGTAAACATCACCTATTTCAGGTACAGCTACTATACCTTTTATGCGGCGCAGGGCTTCGTCAATACCCTTACGGTCTGGCGAGAATATTTCTATTTTACCCTTGTTGCCTATTTCTTCTATCTGAATAGTAGTACCGGTTTCGCGCTGCATTTCCTGAATAACTTTACCACCGGGTCCTATCACGGCGCCAATGTATTCTTTGTCTATCATCAGCATCTCTACGCGTGGTGCATGTGGTTTGTAATCTTCGCGAGGTGCCGAAAGTGTTTTCTTCATCTCGTTAAGTATGTGCAAACGGCCACGTTTAGCCTGCTCCAATGCTTCTGTCAGTAACTGACGGCTTAAGCCTTTTATTTTAATATCCATCTGGCAACCGGTAATACCTTTTTCGGTACCACATACTTTAAAGTCCATATCGCCCAGGTGGTCTTCATCGCCCAATATATCCGATAGTATTACATATTTACCGGTAGCCTCGTTAGTTACAAGGCCCATGGCAATACCCGATACCATCGATTTAATTTGCACTCCGGCATCCATTAGCGCCAGTATACCGGCACATACAGTTGCCATAGATGACGAACCGTTACTCTCAAGAATATCTGATACTACACGGATAGTGTAAGGCGTTTCGGTTGGCATTACCTTGCTGATAGAGCGGTGCGCCAATGCACCGTGGCCTACTTCGCGGCGGCCTACACCACGTGGAGCACGGGCTTCACCTACCGAAAACGGTGGGAAGTTGTAGTGCAACAGGAATTTTTTATCGTAGTTGAAGATGGCACCGTCAATTAACTGTGCATCTAACTTAGTACCTAGTGTAACGGTAGTAAGCGATTGTGTTTCGCCACGGGTAAACAGGGCCGAGCCGTGTGGGCCGGGCAGGTAACCTGCTTCGCTCCATATGTTACGTATCTCGTCCATTTTACGGCCGTCAAGACGTTTGTTCTGCGCCAGCATAGTATCGCGAACAGCGTTGTACTCAACAGCACCCCAGTACAGGCCAATCAGGAAAGCTTTTTCTTTCTTCTCTTCGTCGGTAAGCGTAGCTAAAAATTCTTCTTTAATAGCTTTAAACGCAGCACTACGGGCTTTTTTATCATTGGTTTCGCTGGCTGCTACTACAGTACATTTATCATAGCAGAAAGCGTTCATGCGGGCACGCAAATCTTCATCGTGTTTCTCGTGCACGTAAGCGCGTTTTTCTGTTTTACCTGTTTCTGTTTCCAGTTCTTTCAGTACAGCTACCTGTTTCTTAATCCAGTCGTGTGCAAACATAATGGCCTCTACCATTTCTGTTTCGCTCACTTCGTTCATCTCACCTTCTACCATTACAATGCTCTGCTCGCTGGCAGCTACTATCAGGTCTATCTCGGCGCGCTCGTTGTCGGTTTTGGTTGGGTTAATAACCAACTGGCCGTCAATTTTAGCAACGCGTACTTCGCTGATAGGTCCATTGAAAGGTATATCGCTTACTGCCAGTGCAGCCGATGCTGCTAAGCAGGCAAATGCATCAGGTAGTTCGTTCAGGTCGCCACTCACCAGGGTTACCTGTACTACTACGTTAGCATGAAAATCTTCGGGAAACAACGGGCGCAGCGCGCGGTCTATCAGGCGGCTTACCAATATCTCGTCATCGGTGCTTTTGCCTTCACGTTTAAAAAAGCTGCCCGGTATACGGCCTACCGATGCCATGTTCTCACGGTACTCTACCGTTAGCGGCATAAAGTCAACACCTTCTTTGGCGTCTTTATCGGCACATACGGTAGCCAGCAACATGGTGTTGCCGTACTTAACCATTGCCGAGCCGTCGGCCTGCTTGGCCAGCTTGCCGGTTTCTATCTCTACTGTTCTTCCTCCTCCGAGGTCGATGGTCTTCTTGATGATGTTCATCTTGTAATTGATTATTGTTTATTGATTATTATTCTTTTTGACGACAGACAACAGACGACATTAAACAGTCGTTAATTGCTAGTATGTTTTTGCGTTTAAACCTTTGCTGTTATTGTTAGCGCGAAATGTAAGTAGAAGGTAAAACCAGATTGGTTTTATTTTGTATTTCAACCTTCGTATTTCGTACTTAATCTGCTTTTGGCGGGCTGAAGGCAATTTGCCTTGTTTAGTTTTTCGTCAGGGTCCATCCCAAAACCTACCCGGACGTTTTTCATCGCCTCTTTAATTTGTAAACCGGATAAGAGGTAATCCGGATATTTTCTGCTAAAAGAACGTGTTTTTGAACTGCTGTTCTAAACGTAACAAAAATACGAAAGGATGGCCTTTTCGGCCATCCTTTCGGGTATAATTACTTTCTGATGTTCAGTTTTTCAATTAGCTTACGGTAACCGTTAAGGTCGGTTTTCATAAGGTAGTTAAGCAAGCGGCGGCGCTGACCTACCATACGTACCAGGGCGCGTGTATTGCTATGGTCGTTTTTATTGGTACCCAGGTGCTGGCTTACATGGTTAATGCGCTCGGTAAACAGGGCTATTTGTGCCTCTGTAGAACCGGTATTTTTTTCAGAACCACCAAATTCTTTGAATAGCTTCTTTTTTACTTCGGCTGTAACTTGCATGTTTTTTATCCTTTTATATTGAGCGCGCAAAGATAATCGTAGTTTCCAAAAATCCAAACACGGCTGGTGCCGATTTGGGAATGTGGATATTGATTGAACATTGCTGCTGCTACTAACCATACTATACCTTGCAAAAATGTTAACCCACCCCACCTCTATCAATCTTATTATCAGTGCATTACATTTTTTTGATGTTAACCCACCCATTTAATCGATTGTAATGTATTGGCATTCAATTGTTTAGGTGAGTGCATTTTTCTAAAGAAGTTAGCGATCGAAAATGAATTAAATTATTGGTAATCAATTATTTAATTCATTTTTTCAATCCATACTCTCAAATCTCACTTCCAAAATCGTCTAATAATCCAGTTTATAGCCTATGCCTTTTACTGTTTTTATGTAGCGCTCACCAATTTTCTCGCGCAGTTTATACACGTGCACATCTATGGTGCGGTCGTCGCTGGTGCTGTCGTTTTTCCACACCAGTGCTTTTATTTCATCGCGGCGGTAAACCCGGCCGGGTTTAGCCACCAGCAGGCTTAGCAGTTCAAACTCTTTGCGCGGCAGGTCAATTTTCTTTTTGTCGCATATTACCACATAGCGTTCGCGGTCCACCTCCAGCGTGCCCACTTTCATACTGGTCCGTTCTTCCTCGGGTTCTTCTTTGGCAAGCAGGTTTTGCAGGCGCGTAAGCAACAACCTGGGGCGGATAGGCTTGGTAATAAAATCGTTGGCACCGGCTTGTAAACACAGCGCCTCGCTCTCTTTTTCGTTAAGGGCGGTAAGCATAGCTACCGGTGTGTTACGCAACTGGGGCAGGTTGCGCATAGCGCGGCAGGTTTCTATACCATCCATCCCCGGCATCATCACATCCAGCACCACCAGGTGCGGTTGTATTTTAAGCGCCATCTTCAGCGCATCGTTACCATTGGTAGCGCTGTACACCCAGTAGTTCTCCTTCTCCAGATTATAACGTACAAAACTTATAATATCCGGGTCGTCATCTACTATCAGTATTTTTATTTCGCTGGCATCCATACACGCATATTTTGGTAGGGCGAAGTACGGGCAGTAATGTTAAGGGTGTGTAAACAAAACATGAAGAATAGGGCAAGGCTACCGGCTATTTTCTACGGCGGGTGTATAGCACTAACATTAACAAACCAGCTACCGAAGCAACCAACACAAAAATGCCTGTAAAGTGCCTTGCTTTTTGTGGCTGTTCTGGTTCAGTTACAATAACACTGGCGGTATCTGCCGGGGCGTACAAATCCACATCTCCCGAATCAACCGCTTGTTTCATTCTGGCCATACGTTGTGCAGGCAACCCACCGGTGTAGCCATACTTAAATGCCATGTTGTAGTTTTCATAAGCCGTATGGGCATCGTGCGTAATGGCTGTTATGTTGCCCAGTTCATACAGCATTTGGGCCACAATGGCATCTTTGGGCTTAATAAAAGATACCCTTTCGTTTAACTGATAATACAGGGCGTCGCGCAGCTTATTTAACTCATCTAGGCTTAGTTTGGTTTGTGGTAAAATGCCCGTGCCAAAATCTACACTGGTAAAGTAACTGCTGGTAAAACTGCTGGTGCCGTTTATCTTGGCTTTCAGTATTTTTACGTGTAGCCATTCCGAGCTATCGTGCGAGGCCGGGTTTAGCTCCACACCGCGTTTTATCCAGTACAGCGCCGAATCGTTTTTACCCAGCACCTCGTAGGTAGTACCCATGTTAGCCGCAGTAGAATACTTGCCGGGCTGTTCCTTCTCTATCTGCCTGAATACCCTTAGTGCCTCTTCAAACCGGCCCAGGTACACCAGCGTTACACCATAGTTGTTATACGCTTCGTAGTTGTGTGTTTTATTCCACGAGGCCAACAGCCGTTCCAGCTTCCTTTCGTTAAGTTTCTTGTCGGCTGCAAAATCATGGCCGTAAGGTATGGCCCGGTCTTTTTTTATCTGCTGCATCATCATTTCCTCTTCACCTTCCTCATTAAGGCAGGCAAAACTTACATAGTGGCTGGCAACCAGCAGCATTAAAAACAGAATAGTCTTTTTCATAGGTATTGTTTTAGTGGTTTACTTAAAGATGATTCTGTTTCAATATTTCATAAAACCTACACAAGTTTTTCTCTCCTTTGGGTGTAGTAGGTGTACAATGCCAGCGCAGCCACCAATGCCAGTACGCCACCGTCAACCGGCGCACCGGTACTTGCATTGTTGTTGTTCTCCAGGTTATTGGTGTCGCTTAGTGCTTTTTTTGCATTCAGTATCTGCTCTTGTTTACGTTTAAGGGCTTCTTTCTGCATCTCGTTTTCTACTACAATGTACGAGGTAACCGGCAACATTACCCGTGTAGCAAAGCTGGCCGCTACCGAGTTGTGCCAGCGCTTTTCGGCTATAGATGGCTGCATTGCCTGCACCCGCATATCGCCATACGCTTCCAGTGCATTGGCCCAGTTTCGTTCGTTCATCTTTTTTACATCTGCCTCGGCCGGCGTACCGTGTATTACAATATCTGCCAGGTTGTTGTCTGGCAGGTAAACTATAGGTTTCGCAGTATCGGGGTAAGCAAGCGCCGGGGTAGTTGTGGTGGGTATATCTATAATACCGGTAGCTTCTTTGGGGTTGTAGTTAAGGTAATGGGTCTCTAGCTGGCCGTTGTTTAGTATTCGGTAATACAAATCGCTTTCGGGGTAGGCTGCTTTAAAGTCACTAAAATCTTTTTCAATTATTGCGTCTTCAAACTTATCGCTTACAACCACTATTAGCGGATACTGGCCGGTAGGCTGTTGTAACTCGTTACTTAGTATAGTTCGTAAGGCTCTGTCCAGATAAAAGCCACCATCAAACTGCTGCTGGTTGTAGTTTTCTTTCAGCCCATCATTAATGCTGTAGGTATACACGCCGTAGTTTACAAAACTCACTTTGGCATTTGCCATGCTGACAGTTTGCTGCTTCAGCTTGCTTTCTATTCTATGTATATAGTCATCTCTCATACTGTCCTGCCCCGCCGATACATCTACCACAAAATGGTAGTATGGTTGGCGCTGTACTTTAGGTAGTTTTTGTTTTTGTGCAGTCGGTATGTATATAGTATGTCCATCGCTGGTTTTTTCAACCGGCGGGGTGGCTTGCCGGGTGGTATCGCCAAGGGCAAACGTGTGGCCGTCAATAGTAAGTATTACCGGTTCTTTATGTATAAACTCTATACCTGTTTTGCGTGTCTCATTTATGGCAAATGGAAACACATGAAAAGCTACTTTATTGCCTGTAAGGTAATAGAGTAAACCCGGGTCGCGCCGCTCTATAGTACGTATCTGGTTATATACCCACATGGCAGTTGCTTTTTCTGCCAGTATGCCATGCTGTTTACCGGTATCGGTTACATACAGGTAATAGTCACTTATCCAGCAACCGGTGGGCAGGTTAATAGTAGTGCTGTACTCTGCCTGTACAAGTCTACTGTCGTGGTTGGTTATTTTTAGGTCTACCTGGCTTATCCAGGCCTGTTGTGTAGTATCGTAATGGCTGCTGCTTTTAATGTCGGTTATGGCTACATCGGGGTTGCCGGTTACCATACTACTGGCGGGGTTAACGTACGCATCATCTAAAAAAACAGCCTTTAGCATATTGGCCTTGTCTGCTTGTAGCGAAAGATTGTCCAGCACCATCCATTTAAAGTAAGTAGAAAGGTACGGCAACTTGCGGTTCATAAAATTATCTCGCGAGCCATTGCCTTCATCTTCTATCACGTTTAATACTCTTGCCAGTGCAGCGGTATCGGGCTGGTAGTTGTTGTTATAGTCGGTATTGTACAGGTAGTCCAGCGATTGATGTAATACAGCACGTGTATGCAGGTTGTTTACCGTAATAGCACCGGGCAATACAGCAAACCCGGTTATTGCTATTAGTGTAAGTAGGGCAGGAGGGAAGTGTAGTTTTAAAAAGCAATAATCATCATACAGTTCAGCCAGGTGCACTACAGCCAATGTAAGCGGAGCCAGCATTAAAAAGCCCAGGCCTACCAGTATAATGGCTACTATAGATAGTGGCAGATAAGGTAGAAACACCACAAAAAAGTATGCCGTGTACGCCATGGTTACAAAGCGCAAAAAATACAGCACTAACCGGTACGCTTTATTTGGGGTAGCAGGTAAACAAAGCAATACCGCATTTACAACTGCCAGTATATAAAACAAAGGGTGCCTGAAATCGCCGAACAGCGATAAGAAAATTCTCTCTTTTAATAAAAGCCCGTTGTTTAAAGCCAGGCCCATTAACGGAAAAACAAGGGTTAGCGGTATTTTCCAAATCAGGCTGTATCGGGTAAGGTTGGTGCGGTAACGCACCGCCAGTATATAAACCGACCGCACAATAAAGTATATAAACGCAATGGTACCGGTAGTGAAAAAAAACACAGCCAATACCGTTGTCAGTTCATCCCCAAGTATGTCGCTTAGGTTAAAAGGTAACATACCCAGCACAACAAATGCTACAGGTGTAACTACTGCACCTATAATGCTGGCTACCAGGCTGGGCTCGTATTCTATACGGGTAAAACGCGCTACCAGTATAAATACCCCCTGTGCCAGGGTGGGCATAAGCAGGGTAACAGTATAAAAGTACGAGTCTTCCGATAATATCCAGGCAGGAATATGCGAGGGCAAAAGATCGTTTACATTAAAGTAATACGAAATTATATAAGCGCTATAAGCTAAAAGGGTTAGCACTGCATACGTTGCCGGAAGCGTTTGGCGCCGTAGGGTATATACAATGCCGGAAACCAGGCAGCCTAAGGTAAGTGTGCCCAGCAGGGGGGCAAACAGGTACCACTTGTGTATTTCTGTTTCATCTAACTGCGAGCGCAGTAGCGTGTATTGGCTATAAAAAACAAGTAACAATAGTACCTGCGGCAGGGTGTTGGTGGCAAAAAGCAACCGGGGGTTAAGAAAGAGGTTCATAGGGTGTAGGGTTTAGGTGTAGTGTTTCAGCCAACAAGTAACGTATTGCATTTTTACAAACTACTACTATTTGCGTTCATTTGCCGATTTTAACAACAGCCAGGCTATCCTATTAAAAAATATAAGCTCTGTATAGTTAAATAGCAACAGCCCCTAAAAGCAACAGCCCGTAAATAACGGGCTGTTTGATTGTAAAGTATGTATTGTAACTAAATGTTACAGGTTAATGTTCTCTAACCCTTGCCCTGCTGCCAGCAGCTCGGCAATGTCAAACACCTTCACATCCTGTTGTTTGTCTTTGCTTTTTACACCATCGGTAATCATGGTATTACAAAACGGGCAGGCAGCAGCCACTATATTGGCGTTGGTTTCAAGTGCCTCTTCGGTACGGGCTATGTTAATACGCTTGGTACCCGGCTCATCTTCTTTAAACATCTGTGCACCACCGGCGCCACAGCACAGGCCTTTGGTACGGCAGCTTTTCATTTCTACCAGTTCGGCATCCAGTTGCTCCAGCACTTTGCGGGGTGCTTCGTATATTTCGTTGGCGCGGCCCAGGTAGCAGCTATCGTGGTAGGTAATTTTTTTACCCTTAAAGGTAGCGGCATCGGTCATTTTAATGCGGCCTTCATCTATCAGCTTTTGCAGGTAAGTGGCGTGGTGTATTACTTCGTAATTACCGCCCAGGCTGGGGTATTCGTTTTTAAGTATGTTAAAGCAATGCGGGCAGGTAGTTACTATACGTTTAACCTGGTAGGCGTTCATCACTTCTATGTTTTGTAGTGCCAGCATCTGGTACACAAACTCGTTACCGGCACGTTTGGCGGGGTCGCCGGTGCAGCTTTCTTCGGTGCCCAGTACAGCAAATTTAATGTTCAGGTGGTTCAGTATTTTTACAAACGAACGGGTTACTTTTTGTGCGCGCTGGTCAAAACTGCCTGCACAACCTACCCAAAACAATACCTCTGGCGTTTCTCCGTTTGCGGCATATTCCGCATAAGTTTTTAC
>CAYREY010000078.1:0-8157 GCA_964423405.1 uncultured Chitinophaga sp.
CAATGGCTGCTGTAATAAGTAATTGTGTAGTTGACATTGTAAAGGGGTTTAAATATAATGCAAAGGTAAGGGGAGGAATTAACCTGTTTGGTAACTTATGTTACACAAGGGTAGAGATACCTAAAATAAAAAAGCGCCTCTGATGAGACGCTTGATTTTTTGTGCACCCGAAGGGAACGCAACACAAAGCCCAGCCTGTTTGCAAATTAAGCATTAACCCCTACCCGTACTGGCTGCACTGGTGTAAACATAGTTACAACCTTTGCGCCTGCACCGGCTTTGGTAGGAGCGTCATTAAAATTTCCGGCCTTGCCTAGCTGTGCCTGTAGAGTATTGATTACCCCCTTAAGCCATTTATTCTCCTCTCGGAGCCTATCAATCTCAAATTTATCACTTGCATTGATATGTATAGCATCAGAACCTAGTAACCAATCCTCGGTATATTTAGGGTAAGCCTGGCATATCTTCGTTATTGTTGACTTTCTTGGTTGCCCGCCATCCAACAAATTGTAGACTGAATTTGCTGTTATTCCAACTTTTTTGGCGAATGAGTTTGGAGTCTCATCCTCCTGTTTTATCAGCTGCTCTATGCGCTGAACTGTAATAGATTTCATACAATTGTTGATTTTATGTTGATAATATTAAACATTAAAACACAGTAATTAGAGTTTTAATCTCTACTATTGCTCCGTGTTAATACAAATGTATTGATATTATTTAAAACAACAAGCATGGAGGTAGTAGAATCTGTAAAAGCTTCGTTTAAAAAAGTTAATCCGCGCGATGAGTACAAAAAGCGGGTAAAGGCAATACGCAACAACCTGCCTAAAAACTACAAGCAAATACTGATGCACCATTACCCGGTGTACGATAACCACAAAGGTTCCATTTACGTGCAGAACGTGGTAGCGTGTCGAGCTACCGATGTATTGGTTACAAACATCCTTGAAAGAATTGCCAACGGCGAATTAACCCTGCCAGCAGTATAGGTTTTTGCATTCGGGGCGGGCGTTTTTGTGGGTGGCGTTCCGCCCCACCTTTTTAACTACTAAAAACAAAGAGTATGACTAAAACAGTACCGGCTACAATGGAGGAGAGGATTAAAAAGCTTAACAAAAACGACCTGTTTAAACTGGTGGGTGAGGCTGTGTTTAATCAGGCCAACGAACACGAAAGGCGCGATTTGCAGCTAAAAGTATTACAGGCGCTAGTGCTGGAGCTTGACAAATCAAATAGAAGCTACAATCAACTGCAAAATGATCACTTCAAACTGATTGACAGCTATGATGATTTGCAAAAGAAGTTCGATAAGCTAAAAGCTAAATCTAAGTAAGAATAGTAGGGAAAGAGTTCATTGTATGTATGCAAAAGGGGCGGCCCGTTGTCAGCGAGATAGCCGCCCCACCTTTTGAGAATCGTTCTTTAAATAAACAAAAGGGCACAGTTAGCGGAGCGCTAACCGTGCCTTTAGAAACCGTAGGAGGTTAAGATGCTGTCAACATCCAGAGCAACGCAACTACGAAAACTATCAGCAGTACAAGTGCTGCCAATAAGTTTTCTGCGTGCTCTCCTTCTGCGGTGGCAGTAGCACTAAACTTAGTGGGTACTGCCATGCTAATGGTAAGCATTAGGCGAATCTATAGTGAACTGTAATGCAGAGCATCCCAGTTGACATAGAACGCAATTGAAAACAGTTATTTAACAATAATCGCATGGGAGAGATAAATGATAAAGAAGCAAGACGGATAATAGGCATAACAATAGGCGGAGAAGCTATGTATGTGTATAAGGAGTGTGAGCCATTTACCAAACAACGGTTATTAAGCGGTGAAGTTTTTTTTATAAAAGGGTATATGGGGCCATCATTAAAATATGAAAGCCCCACTACACCAGACAATGCAGGTTCATTACATAGGGCTAATGATGGAACATTCTGGTGTTTCCTTGTTTGTGTTGGTAATTTTGGTTTTGTGTACAGGGGCAGTTACATGGGCAATATGGTAGAGGGGGAAGTTCTGTATAACAAATGCCAGGGTGCAATTATAGAAACAAAAGGGTAATGCTTAAGTACCGGATAAAACAAACTATAGAGGCCAAATGGCTTACACGCGAGGGCAGGCATGTAGCGCGCCTGGTTATCTGCAAGGCGTGTAACATACGCATGGAGACCTTAAGCAGGTGGGAGAATATAAGAGAGAGCCACGGTAAAATGATACCGGCCGATATGCTGTTGATTATAGCCAAAGTGCTGGACGTGGATATACTAAAACTGTTCAGCAAAAAGAAGAAAGTCACTAAACAATCATCATATGCGAAAGCCTAAAGTAGGTGAAATTGTAACTTACAATACCACCAAAGACGAACAACGTCACAACCTGGGTGCAACGCAACTACCAGCCATAGTAGTAAGCGTAAGCGATACCGGTGTACCAAACCTGAAAGTGTTTACCAATAGCGCTACCCAAAATTTGTTTAAGGCGCGTGTGTCGGTAGCTAAAGAGCCAGGCACCAACGGCACGTATGAGCCGCTGGAAGATACACCGGTAAGTGTGGCCGCTCCGAAAGCTGCACCAAAGAAAAAGGTTGTGAAGAAGAAAGTAAAGCCTGTAGGGAAGTAATTGTTTGTGTGCCTTGCCCGGTGCCATCCGGCACCGGGCTTAAATAACCCATTATGGAAAAATATATCTGGAAGCTTCTGTTTGTAATCTTTCTGTGCGGTGCCAATGTATTTGGTGTGGTACTGGCTAACATATACCGGCAAGGTTTTGAGGTGTACTATCAATCGGTAAGGAAATGGCATTACAGGAAGTACCACAGCCTATACCCTTACAAGGCTTTCTGTGATGAAATATTGGGGTATTGGGTATTGTTCATCGGCTGTATTGCATTAACGGTGTTTACCGGCGTAACCTTTAAAGGCATGTAGTATGAAAGTACAATTTACAGATAACGGAAAAGCCTACAGCGGCAATGTGATATGGGAGACTAATAAATATCTGTTTGTGGAAGTGGTGGACGAAGTGCGTAATAACAAACGGGTATTCACAGCGACCGATACACTCGGTTCTACACACTTGCTGGAGAAAGGCAATGTAGTTGAATTGTTTAACGACTAAGCCAGGCACATGACAAAATCGCACATCACAAATGTAAGCGCCGGCCAACTATTCGACCAGTGGCAAATGTATGAGTTACGGCAACGCTATTGGGAAGTTGAGCAGATTAACGGCGATAGCGATGCATCGGGTAAAGTAATCAACTATCAGCTATTGATTAATGAGATACGCGAGGAGTTGGCGCGCCGGCTGGATGATAAAGTGCCAATCAACTTTTTGCTGATGCTGATAAACACAGGGAGCAGTTTTAGAATAAACATTTAATAACCTAATCCAATTGCTATGAGTGCCCGCGAAACACTGTTTTTCTTCTCAAAGCTGAATGCACTGGACAACGTGCCGTTATCATCCATCAAAATGGTAATAGGTACAAAGGAGACGCTGGAGTTTAGTGTGCTCGATGAGTTTGGAAAAACAATACCGGTTAAGCGTAAGCGAACCGCCTATGTAGAGGAACAAATTAAGCAGTACGGAATTGAATTGTTTGAGGTATGAGAAAGAAAAAGACTATAGAGGAACTAGAGCAGGAGGCAAGTAAAGCTGCAAAGCTATATGAAGAACATGGAGGGCCTTATCTATACGAAAAGGCAATAAATGCAAAATCCAAATACCTCAAAGCTCTGTATGAGAAAAACAAAAAGAGCACTCCGGCTAGGCAGTGTACAATATTCTAAATCTATAAATCAGCTGGAGTAGATGAAAGCAACTACCCCCCAAGTAAAATTACAATTCGGGTTCGATTACTGGTTCAGAGAACTGGTAGCAGTAGGGATGAAGCTGGAGCCGGATAAATACACCACTGATTATATACACAAGATGGACGTTGCCTGGCGAAAACAACCGCTTACCCGCCTGCAACTGAAAGTAATTGAGCGGAGAGAAGAACTGGAAGCAAAAGTATGAAAGAAGGAAAAATAGAAGCTATAGCATTGAGATTAGGGATAGCCGTAGCTTTTCTGATAGCAGCCTACTATATCATTTCGGATGTGCCAAACATAGAGTACCACACCGGGCCGGTTATGTTCAGTTTGTATCTCGCTTTCGTTGGTGGTAAAGTGTCTGTGTGGCTTAGGGAGTGGTGATTACCTGAATTGATTTAAAACAAACCAAGGGTACTATATACTTATAAAGACTCAAAACCATACCGGCTCTGGTTACCGGCAAACTATGACAGATGTCACAAAAACAGTAGGCGAACAAAGGGTTCGCACAGAATTTAACCCTGCAAATAATGGTATGGTAGACCAGATTAAGCAGAAAAGCGCAGAATTGATAAACCTGTGCGAACAATTGAAAGAAAAGGATGGGCGACTTGCTTCTTTAGCCCAAACAGCTTACGAAGAAGCGGCAATGTGGGCGGTTAAAGCAGCCACCGCCTAACATGAAGATTAGGAAGCGGTAATATCGCCGCCTCCATTTTTTAGGTTGAACAAGTGGAGAAAACAACGCAACTAAAACCATCAATTATATGAAAGCAATAGTAATAGTGTTTTTCTTTCTGCTATCAGCAGGGCTTTTTTATGCCGGGCTTCCCGAAACAGTAAGTAAAGGGGATTTTTACAAACTGGCATTTGGTATGTTTTTCAGCTTTGTTTTTGGCTTCTCCCTGTGCTCGTATGGCAATGAGCGATAGTCTTACCATCAAAGTATTAAAGGGGCTACCGTTAGCCAGGGCTAAAGAGCATCAGGCTTTTAAGCTGTTGGAGACCTTTGCGTTTATCAAAGCGCTTTGGGTGGACAGGCCTATGCCAGACACGCCTGCAGCATATACAGAACTGGCTACAGCCAGCGGCCGCACGGTTAAAACCATTAAGCGCCGGCTGTGCAGCTTGCAGCAACTGGAATGGATTGTCCGGTATCAATCGCGCGGTATAGAGTGCATCAGTTGGGATAAACTGGCTGATATGCACGGTATTGTCAGAAAGCATTTTTATCACATTAAACCAAGTAAGCATGTGCACGTTGAGTACATATTGCAGGCTAAGGCTATTGACGAAAAACAACGCCAATGCGCCGCCGCCTTTAGGAACCGCGTAATCTACAACCCGTATTTAAAAGCCGAAATTAAGGAGGTGGCTGGCTCGACCCACAGCGAGACCGTGGCATACCATCAACTGGAGTGTTTTAAAACGGGCGGTGCCCTTTACGCGGCCGCAGAGCGTCAATTGCTCAATATGCATTACCGGAAAAAGGAAACCGGTGTTTTAAGGGGAGATATACAGCTTAGTAATTACAAATTAAAGCAACTATTCGGACTGGAGGGCCACGGCTCTTTTACCTATCGCCGGCGCAAACTGGAGGCCTTATCGCTGGTACACACGACTAAACGCAGCATGGTTATACCCAATGGCATCTACACAACTACAGTTTCCAGATTAACCCGCCTGGGTTATTGTAACTGGAACCCGAGAACGTGTGCCCTGGAGTTGATTATGCCGGACAAAATAGACGTGTTAGCGCTCAAAGGGTTGGATGATAGGCTGGAGCAGCTACAGGCCGCTATACGCATCCAGAACGGCTCTACAGCGGCCGCAGAAAAGCAGCGCATAGGTTTGCCGGCAGTGGTAGATAAAAATAACTCCGGTGGCCAGCAGGGCGGACCGGGCGCAATTGCCGGCTAGTGGGTAGTGGACAAAATTTGGATTTACAGCATAGGCTATGCTAATTAAAATTAAACCCATCAGATATCAGGTACTCAGTTACCGGTTTAATTCAGTCATCAGAATACAGTTACTGTGTTCTGTGAGGCTGGAAACGAAAAAATCAAAAACGCGAAAATGACAGCGAAAAACAGCAGCAGAATTGAAAAGAAAGCCGGTTCAGGCAAGGAGTACGCCCCCTTTTCGATGGTAATAACGTGGACTTACAACGTTGCCCGCAAAAAGGGAAAGCCAAAGCAAACCTACCGGGATGATATTACTACCCTGGAGTTTGAGAACAATGGCGTAAAGGTGAAAGGCCTGCACCCGATTGCCATACTTTACAAGAAATACCTACTGGAAAAGCTATCGGCTTACTCGGTAGTTATATATGACAATAGGAAGCCTGTAGCTAGTCAGGTGGTTTTCAGGCAGGTAATCCAAAACGGTGTTACTCATCCGTATGAGGATTTCCGAGAGGATTACTTTGATATTCAGACAGGTAAGCCACACCCGAAAACACCGTTTCAAATCGCACTTGAGAACGATAAAAAGTAAGCCATGAAAGTGCAGGTAAGCCAATTGACAATGAGCCATTTATTATCAGTATGCCGGCTACGGGAGCATACTCAATTTATAGGTAAGCCATTTGTAAAGCTAATGGTAGATGAGGAGCTAGATAAAGTTGAGCGACAATGCCTTAGCAAGAAAGCCCAAAAGAAAGCCACGCTCAATTTAACGGCCGCTCAATTGGTTTGCCTGGAGGCTATATCGGCACCCGTGTATAGCAACCCTAGTGTACTGATAGTGATAGAAAACATTTTTAAACCGATACTACAAAAGCAATCCTAGCAATGGAAAAGGAGAAAATACAAGGTAAGCCTATACAGGAAATAGAATCTGAGGAGTTGGCTTTTGCTTCTGCACAACAATTGCATGAGTTAATTAATCTGGGGCATCCAGACGAGCACGGATGTTCGGTATTAAGGTCTAGTGTAATTCGGGAATGGGAGAAAAGGGGTGATGTTCCAACCAAAGAAATGGGTTGGCCAACTGATAAAAAGAGCCTTTACATGAACGTGCATACCGGTGATGTTGAATCATTGATAGGTATAAGAGAAGATGATGATCCTGAATGGTGGTGGATTTTGCATGAAAATTGGAGACCTGTAGTTGACTATCAAAAAGTATTGGTGGAGGTAAAAAACAAGCTTGCAATTGAACTTAGTAAGCCGGTTAAACCGAAAAGATTAAGAGGCACTACTTCAAAGAATCATCAAGACCAGTACGATATAAATAGCTATAAAAAGCAGATTGAATTATTGGAAAATGCAATAAAGCAAAGTGGGTATACAGAAACGTCTACCGCCGCAGATGGTAGTGATCGGAATCAAAAGCCCGATATTTTTCTTTACAAAGACAGGTGGCCATTCTTGATGGGGAACAATTTTCAGTTTATACAAGAGGGATTTTTTAATCTACAGCCAGGTGATAAAGTATGGTCTATTGGCTGCAAAAACAAAAATGGGAAAACTACTAGCACTAGCAGGATAATGGATCTTAATCCACCGGCAACATATGTAGGGAGAATTTATACATCAGACGATGAATTTGGAGAGGTAAAGTACGGGGCATTTGAGTTGCCGAAAGAAGCTGTATTAAGCGGATGGGATGGTAAACGAATATTTATGCTTTTATGTGATACAGGCGTGGATGTAGTACAGCAAGATTTTAAAAGCAAATCAATAAGTATATACAAACCGGTTTTTAATGGGGTAGAACTCGGGGAGTTATCTACCACGCCGGCAAAAGCGTCGACGCTGATCGCGAATACAAAACCATCTACCACAGCTGGGGGCAAGGTTAAATCGGTAAGTTATCCGGGCAATAAACACGGTGGAGGTAGTTACCAGCAGATAATTAACCAGCTACCACCACACGATGAGTTTATATCGGGCTTTCTGGGTACGTGTGCAGTAATGGCACATAAGCGGCCGGCATCGGTAAATATCGGTATAGACCCGGCGCTGGAGGAGGTGCAAGGTTTTTGGAAAGGTGTAAAGAATGCTCCTAAGCTGGTGCGGCAAAGCTTCTTTGATTTTGTTGCTCAATTTACCTATAGTAAAGCGGATACACGCCGCCGATTGTTTTACCTGGATCCGCCCTACATGCTTAAGCATCGGAAAGCGGCCGGCCGGAAATACTATACGTTTGAACTTACAGATGAACAGCACGAACAGTTGCTGGATTGGTGTAAGCTGATAACGCAGACTAGTAATGTAATGATTGCGCTGTCTCACTACCCTTGCCCTGAATACGATGAGTTGCTGCAACACGGTTGGCGTAAGATACAGTGGAATGTGCGGACGCATCAGGGGCCGGCTATTGAAGCGCTTTACATG
>CAYREY010000078.1:8167-22999 GCA_964423405.1 uncultured Chitinophaga sp.
GAGCAGTTGCACGATTATTCGTTCCTCGGCCGCGATAAAACAGACCGGCAACGTGTAAAACGAAAGATTACTTTCCTTGCCAATAAGCTTAAGAAGCTACCGGCCAAAGAGCGGAACGCCATTATAGAGGCGGTGTCAAATCTGTCTACCATTACCCCCCCCAATTTTAACAAACGAAAAAACGTATAGCGAATGAAAAAGAAAGCAGACAAGTGTGCATATTGTGGTAAACCATTAACACGCAGGGAGGTTTTTAGTATAAATATTTTTGATACGCATCGTTTGTGTTTTAATCACAGAAGGCTAAGGTTCGTACACAATCTTGAGGTCTATAGAAATAGAATAAGAACCTACAAAGTGCTTAAAAAATACCATTTGTAGGTTTTTAAACATGGCGTTGCCTTCGGCCCGGGCTATCGGCTGTACATGGTACTTGCCTCTATCCCTAACGCATAACAGCCGGTGGCTTACCGGTCCATCCCCTTACACATAAAAGCGTTATCCGGTAACTCTGTTGTATGGTAGCTGCATAGTAGATGCGCGGTGATTGCGGGTGCAATGCAAGATACGGTCGGGGCTCCGGCTGTCAAGGCCAGGCGCTGTTTTACACAAAAAAATTTCGATAGGTAGCCGCCATTGCTACCGGCTCCGTGTGCGTTCGGCTCACCAATCTTTGTTGCGTTCGCCTCACCTCACTACGCCGGCCAGCAATGCCGGCGCTTTGTCTGTAGAAATTTTTTAGAGTAAAAGCCTTGCCATCCGTTCGCCCACTCCCTGCAAAAGGCATTGCACCCGCAACCACCTTGCTTATGTGGTAGCTGAAAACATCTACTATGCAGCTACCATCCATCAAGTGTTACAACGGATTTAAACCGGCTAACAGCTTTTATGTTTTATGCAAGGGGTTGAACGCAGGTAAGCCACTACGGGAACCTTGCCCCAATTGCTTTACGGTAACCTGCCAAACACCGGATGAATTTATTTACTGGTATAACCTAACCTGGGGCGTATGGAAAGCCAAAGGCTTTCATGTACGCCTGTTGGGTTCGGTTATACCATTCATCCGCCTGGCAGATTACCGCGAAATTATCTGGAAAGCTTCGCAGGCAGTTAAATGTAAGGAAAGCCAGCTTAAGCAGGTAATTGATGCCATGCAGGCCATTGAAGTAAAAGAGCAGGTTATAAAGCAACAATTGCTTTCGCTGACTGAATTAAAGTCGGCGCTGTTCCGTTCGTTGGTGCGTATGTAACTTTTATTGCATGTTTCCGTATTAGATTTTCACCTATGAAAAATCTATATATTGACGCGGAATGGTTCCCGAACCAGAAACTATTTTTAATCGGTTATGCCCGTGAGGACGGGGATGTAAAACAGCTTTACAGTAATTCGCTTACCAGCAAAAGGTTTCTTGATGTGCTGCACCGCACGAAAGGGCATATTTACTTTTACGGCCCCGATATCAGCCTGTGTGAAAAGCACTTTGAGATTGATATCCGCAACCGGTTTCATTGCGTAAACCTGCTACGGATAACAAGAACGTGCATGCCCTATGCCAAAAGCTGGAGGCTGGAGCATCTGGAAAAGGTGTTCCGGCTGGAGCGCGGTGTGGCCAAGTACAAAAAATCTATCTTCCAAATCTACGATGATTGGAACGATAAGAAGTACAGGCAGCGTGTGCTCCAGTACAATCAGGATGATGTACGCAACCTGGTTGCTATTAAACAAATTATGTTCAGGCGGTATAACATCACCCGAAGCTATCTGGATGAAATCCGGTTAAAGTAGCCTTGCCTTGGCCAACGTAGTTTATTTTGTCTACTCAGGCCTTGCGAAGTGTGTCAATTCAATGCGTTGTGTGTCAAACGGGATGAAAGGCTTACCTGCCTTACTTACGTTTGTACTACACAACGCATTTTTTTATGACTATACAGGAATACAAAGCAAGCCGCGGAGAATGGAAACCGGAGGCCTTTAATATCAAAGGCAATCCTGAAAGCAAAAAGCTACTAAAACAACTGGTAGATAAGGCTAACATCAAAAGCGAGGGGGAAGCCCTGGACTTTCTGGCTAAATACTATCAGGCAAGCCAGGCAAACGAGGGAAAGCCTAAAAGTAAGCCAGCGGCTACAGAGAAAAGTCCCCGCGAGAAAGAACTGGAAAGCCTGTTAACGGCGCTGGAGAAAAAGCATACGGATAAAGTAAGCGAACTAAATCACAGAATTGCCGAACTGGTAAAGAAAGCCGGCAATGCGGATGTGTTGCTTACTAACCCTGAATACATAAAATTCAAATCAGAAACGGAGGAGATGATGCCTAAGCTGTTTAAAGATAACAGCATTGACAGGGTACCTATCAGCGATGAGGATTTCCTAACCCTGTTGATAGATTACGCGGTGCGCGACCCATCTAAAGAGTTTCCGTTCCAGGAGTTCGCAGAAAAGATTTACAAAAAATTCAAATCGCAAAGCAATGAAACAGGACAAGTACAACAGAATCAAAATAAAGCTGAAGAACAAGCCGGAGGGGAAACAAACGGAGGTGCCGGTGACGGAACAGAAGACGGAAACGCTCCCGCCTAGCATTCAGGAGGTAGGTGATAAAATTGCATCGCTGGAGTTTACAGACCGTAATCAATTGAATAAAGCAATTGACCGACTAGCGCCTGAGTTGGGAAACATTGCCGGCGATGTGCTATCGGATGTGCTTACCGGAAAGGTTAAAATGAAAAATCTGTTTGGCACCATCATGGGGCGAGTGGGTGATGTGCTGGAGAAACAACCGCTGCCAACTAAAGAGGAAATCAAAAAATTAAAAGGGTAACATGAGTACAGTAACATTAAAGCCAGGTGAAAAAATCTATCAGGAAAGTCAGATTGATGAACTCTTTAAATTGCTGGAGGATTCGCAAACGGCGGAAACCAATGCCAAACAAACCGTGCATGACCAAAAGGTGCTTATCAAACACAGCATAAAAGTGTTTGAGACAATACAGGTGCTTTTTCCCGGTATATCGCAGGGTAAATTTGGAGGGGGCGATATTCTTAGTATCGGCAAAAAGCTGAAAGAAAACCCCACCTTTCTTAATGACATTAAAAAACTGTCTGAATTGATAGAGGGGTACAAAAAGCTTAACCCGAATCAACTACAGGTTTTAAAGTAATACTATGCGCCAAACTCCATACGAAATAAAGGCTATTGGGGAGGGCGATAGCGATAGGGTAGATTTGTTTGAGCGGTTGAAAAAACCGGCCAACAGAAATACGGCTGCAGTGGAGACAGAAACATCTACCACCGCAGGGGATGATAAAGCGGAGCCGGGCGAAACAAGCGATAAACAGCCAGAGGGTGCACCGGAGGAGAAAAAAAACCCATCGGCTACATTTGATGATACGGATGATTACGATGAGTTCGCCAAAGAAGTAGAGGGGAAGCTGGAGGATTACATCGGTGACCCACAGGAGTTCGCGGAAATGCTGGTAGGTATTATTGATGTTGGCCGTGTAGTTGCGTTGCCGTACGTTTATGAGAGCCTTTCGTTCCCAGGCAATGAAAGGAACGATATACACCACATCGTGGCTAAAGCGGCTGCAAATGAAAAAGAGAACAAGCCGGCTACAGAGGGTTTTAATAACTATGAGAAACGCCTCTACGATAAGTGGCCCAAAGTTCAAAAAGCAATCGAAAATTTACCCTACACCGAAAAGAACATCGCGCTTCTATCTAAAATCATTGCCCGCCGTATGAAAGGCACCACCGTGCAGCAATGGATGGTAAAGTACGACTGGATTATCGGCTTCCTGTTTGTTGAGTTCACAAAGGCCCGTGATATAATGGGTATCAAAGCCAAAGATTTCTTACATAATAAATTCGGATAGCATGGTACTGTATATGGTAATACACACGTTACTTTTTGTGTATGTGTGCATAGGCTTAAAGAGGGGGTTCGAAAGGGTTGATAGTCTTGCACCATCATTTTTAGATGAGGCAAAGATGATTGTTACCGGCATGCCTGTAGTGTTGCTGCTACTAATTGCAATTGTTTTTGCGGTTGCACCATTATTAGCATTTTTATTACTATACGGAGCGTTACGCAAAAATTAGCAATGGAATTAAGGGATTGGGAGGCTTTAGGGATATTTGGCGGTAAAGGGCAGGGTAAAAGCGGCTTGGTAAGAAAGCTGATTACCAAATGCTATGATATGCGTTCGCAAAAGGTTGTTATCCTCAATAACACGAACCCCCCCGCGTTTCAGGATTATATGCTGGTGCAAAGCCCCGGTGCGCTAATGAAACGCTGGAGAGGGGTAGTGCGTTACCATAACCCCAATGGTTGCCGTGCAGGGCTGGAGGATATATGTAAGCTTATTGCCGATGGCTATATCAGTAACGGGTGTGTAGTGCTGGATGATTGTACAAAGTACATCGACCCGAACGTAAAGCATCATGTAAAGGAAATTCTGGTTGATCACCGGATGCGTGACCTTGATTTGATGTTTACTACCCACGCCCTACGGTTTATGCCGCCTTTTTGCAGGGCGATGATTAGCACTATTACGGTGTTTAAGACCGGTGAGACATTCGACCGGCCTGCTGAAATAAAAGCATTGGGGTATCCGAACTATAACGAGTTGTTTAACGCATGGAAAATTATTGAGGCCACACCCGAGGTTAAGAAACCGAAAGACTTTATACAACCCTTTAGAACCATAGAAACCGGTGTATGATACGTGAATACCTTACTACCAACAAAACAACCCTTGCAAGGGCGTACGGCTTTCAGAGGGAGGAAACTCTGGTAAGCCGCATACGTGACCGGTTAAGCCGGCTGGATGATGATAAATTGCTCCAGTTGGGAGAGTGGACGGGTAACATTACCCTGCTACCAGACCAGGTAGAGATTATTGTATTCATGTTAGGCACCCCATCGGAGCCTGATATGGTTTACCGCACCAAAAAAACCCCCTAACCCGCCCTGTTTAGTCCGCAATCGTTCGGGTTGTTTCGCAATCGTTCCGGTTAGTTCCGGTTCAATTTGCATTCAAGCACATAACCGCCGTTGCTTTGCGTTACAATTTTCAAAACACGTAACCAATTGCGAACTAAACCATACGGTATGAACTTCGAGCTTGATCAAAAACTTCTTTACACGCTGATAGTATTTGTTTTAGTACTGGCAGTGTTAATGTTCATCTGGAACAAATTTATGGAACCTGCCAAACCAGCCGGCGCATTGTCGCAGGCAGAGTACGATAAGCTTTCGGCCGCCGATCAGGCTACATACGAAAAACGTACGGACGGTTATTACTATAAAAAGGCTTAACCGGCAACGTTTCGGATTAATAAACTCAATTTTTTTAAGAATTATAAACTCTAACTATGGGTACAGTAATACAACCAGTTAACCAACGGATTGCCCGCAATCTGGCTTCGTCTATAAAAGATTTTGGGGTTAACGCCGGTTCGGCACAAAATGCATCAGCACAACAAACCAATGAAGTGCTGAAAATGGTAAAGGAGATGCCTAAAGGTGCGAACCTTAGCATCTTGATTGAAAACAGCAGCGGCGCTACCAAAAAGTTTGTGTTGTTTGATGCCATTGGCCTTGCTGTAGAAAACGGCGCGGTTAACGAAAACGACGACCTTACCATCACCACTACCTTTGCCGGCGGCTCATCATATGCCGCACTGGTTAAACTGATAGCTGGTACCCGTCTTGCCTCGGTAGGTGCGGTGTTTAGCTGGGGTTCAGAAACCTACATTAGCTCTAGTAATATAAAGGTATGGAACGGCAACCTGGAAGATTACAACAACAAGAGCGCCCAAAACGTAATCCGCCTGGCTAAAGATACCTACGCCAACGACCCTAAAACCCGCATCATCGCCTCTGCGTTCTGGATTAACCAGTACTTCGCTTTGAGCGGCCAGTTGCCGGATGGTGGCCAGCTGGAGATACTGTTCAACATACCTGGACAGGCTAACTACTAAGAGCCTGAAAGCATAAAATGTAAAAGCCGGTCGGAAAACATCCGGACCGGCTTTTTTTATTAAACCTAAACCCGTTGCCATGCGCAAATTATTTGAAAGCAGAATACCTACCAGACATGCCCGCTATAATCAGGATCCCACTGACATAGGCGCTGCTATGGGCAATGCGTTGGGCTCAATTGACTATACCTCCGGTGGAGGCGGTAGCTCGCTTAGTGCAACCGATATTTTCGGCATGGCTAATACCGGCCTTAATACGGTAGCTAATGTTTTCGGCACCATCTGGACGGCTACACAGGGCAACGCGCCTGTAGTGAACAATAACGGCAACCCAGGTGCAGCCAGCAGCAACGGCGGTAACAACAATAACAACAATCAGGGTACCGGTTTTTCTACCACTACGATAGTGTTAAGCATCATCCTGTTTTTCCTGATTCTGGGGATGTTGTTTTTCGCATTTAAATCTATGGCAAAATAGTCCACTATGAAAAAACTGATTGCAATAATTCTTTTCCTGATAGTGCTGTACCTGTTGTTTACGTATAAACGCGAAACGCCGGCCGCTGCACCTGAAAGGACGCTCCGCGATGAGGTACTGGATAACCTGCAAAACTCAACAGGGCAAATAGTACTTAGCAACGGCGCAAATCTGGGCAACACGGTTGTTACCGTAGCCAATAGCAGCTATGTACCGGTAACTACCAGCATGGGCCCCGCATTACAAACCAATAGTATCTCAGTAAACTACTAACCAATGGCAGACGACAAAAAGAACAAGTACCTTAAATGGGCGGTAATTGTGGTAATTTTTTTAATAGTACTGGCAGTGCTGTACTATGCTTTCCGTACCCCGCCTGTAAAATGGAAAGAGGTCAAAGGCGGCGATATCAGCGGCACGCAGTACGATATAGCGATAGAAGCTTTCTCTACGCTTGATGAAGCCAAAAAACGGGCTATAGCGCTTAATGCTAAATCGTTCCTTGTAAACGGCACAAACGTGATATACAAGAACGTGAATAAGCCGGTAGCTACCGACCCTAACGGCACCTGGACGCTGTACATTAAAGAGTAAGTTAATCGGGTAGATAAATCTGTATACCGCATGAAAGAGTTTATAGAAAAGTACTGGAAGTATATACTGGCTGTGATTATTGTAATGATAATTATAGCTGTGGTGTATATCTGGTGGGGTAAAAAAGAGGAGAATACCATCCGTGTAGTAGATGATCGCGGTAACCCGGTAGACTTTACTGCAGAGGAGAGAAATACAGCTACCGCCATTGCCGGCCGCATACATGATGACCTGAATAGCGGCTGGTTTTTTGGAATGAATATCTGGGGTGTAGTAGGCCGCGATGATGAGGCGTATACAACTTTAGCTACCATGAGCGATGCCATGTTTTCGCTTACCTGCCAAATCTACCAGGAGAAGTACAAAACATCACTAATAACCGACTTAAGAGCCGAATCAAGCATCGGGCAACAATACAAGGACCTGATACTGCAAAAGGCCGATAAGCTTAAAATAAAGTAATGCTGGATGTTGGAAGCATATCATCAATTATCAATGGTGCGGTAAGCGTAACTGGTTCATTTCTCCAGTTTGGGGCGGCTGTACATACGGCCAACCAAATGGAGGCTCCTGACGGAGGCTCATTCAATGTTACCATTAACACTCAGCCGAGGGATAAAAGCGGTGATAATGTGCAGCTGGCAATGTTGGTAGGGATTGTACTGGTAATGCTGATTATAGCCGCAATTGTGCTCTTTAAATTTTTATAAATGAGTGGGTGGACTGATAACGATTTAGAAGCGGCTGGTATGCTGGTGTGGGATGACAAAATTAGTTATCTGACATTGGGGTATGATGGCAACATGCGCAACTCACACTATCTGACAACAGAAAAAGGCAATCAACGCACAAACCTGTACAGTAACCAGAACAAGTGCAGTATGCGACCAAATGCATTACCTGGCAGATGGCGTTCAGGCGGTGAATGGATTTCAGAATGCCATAACAACAGTAATCAGGAGTTATCTCTGTTGGAGCTGTACTATAACGCAAGAATACGCAATAACGTAAACGGAGAGCGCCAAAAATTCTGCGATAGCATAGTAGACCAGGGAGGCAACAAGCGAAACCCTATAGCATGTGGAGGTAATGAACCGGACATATGGACATATAACCCAAGCGCACAGGCTGATCAGGAAATTGAAGACCAGATTGGTGATTTAGATAGCGAGGCTGATGAGATTGCAAAAGGACTTATTGCTGAAAGCCGCAAAAGAATAATTGCAATAGTGGCAGTGATATTACTGCTAATAATAATAGCGGTAATGGTGTTAAGGTAAATAAAAAGTATGGTACCTACAGAGTTTATATCAGCGATAATCAGCATGATAACCACGCTGGTAGATGGGTACACTAAAAATGCAATAGCGAAAGTTGGCTTTGCAAAACAGGGTGACCTTGAAGATGCCATAATATCCAGTATGCAGAACCGGTACAGCGGGCTGGAGGATGCCATAGCATCGGCGAAGCTGGAGCAGTATCAGGAGGACTTGAAAGGCGAAACAGAGGCAAGGGTTAGAAAAAGCAGCCTTGTAACGCTGATTGTTTCAATAATAATAGCAGCGATTGTAATAGGCGCTGTGCTTTGGTTAACTAAAAAGGAAAAGTAATGGAAGCCATGCTGAAAGACTTGTTTATACGGATTGTATCATCGGTAATAGCCCTGATAGTGGTTTACCTGCTGATAAGGTGGATAGAGAAGCTGGAGCATGAGCGGGAGTGTAGCTGCCAAAAAAAAACAGTAAAGCCAGGCGGGGGAAACGTACAGGAATCCCAGGAAAACCCTTTTGATAGCGGCGCACCGCTGATATTTTTTAGCGGACAATCTTCATCATCATTTTAAGCAATGAAAAGCTACTTAGGACAGGCATCATTACCGCGCGGAATCCGGAATAACAATCCCGGTAATCTTGTTATTACAGCCAGCAAGTGGCTGGGTAAGGTTCCTGTAGCCCAAAACACAGACGGCCACTTTGAGCAGTTTACCAGTATTGAATACGGCATACGCGCCATGGCTTATGATATAGTTGGTGATGTAAGAAAAGGGCTGAATACGCTGGATAAATTAATAACTGAGTACGCCCCGCCTTTTGAGAACAATACGCAGGTTTACATAGATACAGTAGCCAATGAAACAGGGCTCCAACCATCGGCCCCTATACTGTTAAGTGTAACACTGCTAAGGGAGATTATAAAGGCAAAAATTGCAGTGGAGAACGGTGCAGGGGCATCACAATATGTTACTGATGCCGATATAGAAGCCGGCATCAATTTATTGCCTGATAGCATAAAGGCACAATTAAAAAAAAAACTCTCCTAGACGATCTGCTGGAAAACTGGATTGTGTGGGTGTTGGTATTGATAGTAATAGCAGTAGCGGTTTGGATGTACTTAAAAAAGTGAGCAATGGATAAAAAGTATATAGCCCTTGTGGTTTTCTTTATAGTGCTTGTAGTGCTGATTGTTTTCCGCAATCAAATCTCTGCAGCGCTTACAAAATCGTCTACCCAGCCAGGTAAAGAGCCGCAGACAAATCCGTCTACTCCAGCTGCCGTTGTACTGGATTATAATAAACTGCTACGGAAGGGCATGACAGCCGCAGAGGTTAAACGCCTGCAACAATGGCTGGGTATTACTGCTGATGGGGTGTTTGGTAACCAGACTGAATCGGCTTTATACAATAAAAAGGGGGTAAAGGAAATTACCCTTAATGAGTACATCAACATATATCCGGATTTAACGGGTGCAGGCAGCGACCCTGCTGATACTTACGGCAACTCGGATGATATTATTAACTGGAGTACAACCGATCCAAACGCGGGTTTTTTAGACCAGGTTAGTTCGTACTTGTTCAATTGGCTGTCATGAACCTGATACCCTCACAGTTTGATATTAACGGAAATGTAGTGGTGCGCTTTGATATGGAAAGCCTGATACAACTCGCACTCACTTTGATTATAGTAATCATCGTTGGCCTGATGGCACAACGGTTTATAAAAAGCGTCTAATGGCAGATTTGGTACCACAGGGGCTAAGCGAGCTCACTCAGATTAAAATGCTACTTGAAATGATAGCTACGCAGGGTTTCCCCGGTAGCCGTCCGACGGTTAGCGTGCTGGACGTGGATGTGTTTGGCGGTACAGCCGACCCGGGCGGGCAGCTTCTGAATGCACAACTGATAGGGATTGTTGGTTTCGATGGTAGCGGTACTATCATCAGCGGTTCTGCTCTGTTTGACGAACTGGATAGTATTGTTAATGCTACCGATGAGGAGCGTGTTTACATCACCAGCGCCATGAAAAACGGCTTTAGCCTGTTAAGCAGTGCTCAACTAATATTCTTTATCCTAAAAAGCCAGGATATTTATCTGGAGCTGGACCCGGCTACTACTGTGGTAAAGCTTCAGTTCTACTACCTCGCTCCAGAATACCTTGTAAATCCTTAATACGTATAAAATGAAAAAAGCTGCTTTAATTCTATTGACATTTATCGGGTTGCTGTGCCACGCACAAAAAGGCGTGGACATACTCGGCCTGCCAACTATGACATCGGCTCCGGCATCTAACGATTATTTTCCGGTATGGGATACGAGCCAGGCAGTTGCTAAAAAGGTTAAGTACGGCTTGTTATCCGGACCTACAGGGGCTACAGGTGCCACGGGGGCTACCGGTTCAGCCGGTTCGGCCGGCGCTACAGGTGCAACCGGCCGTACAGGCCCAACCGGCCCAACCGGCGCACGGGGTGTTACCGGCTTTACAGGTGCCACAGGTGCGCGTGGTTACACAGGTATAAACGGCACTACAGGCCCTACCGGCGCCAAAGGTGCAACCGGCTCTACCGGAGCGCGTGGTTATACCGGCGCAACCGGCGCTACAGGCCCAACCGGTGCAACTGGAACATTTGGCGATACAATAAGCGGTAGGGTGCATTTTAACCGCGCTATTACAGTAGATAGCTTTGGCATACCCATGCCGCCGCTATACGGTGGAGGGGTGCGCGGTGTAGTGGTAGATACAACTACAGGTGCATCGGGCTACGGGTGTGGCTGTACAGCCGGCGACCTCGGCCTCAATAGTTTGTTTTGGCGCTTAACCGGTAACTCAGGCACCAGCGCCGGCACTAACTTTTTAGGTACAACGGATAATCAGGATTTAGTGTTTAAGGTGGCCGGAGTGTTTTCGGGGTGGATAGATACGGGCACGGCCAACACATCGCTGGGTATGCGGGCATTGTATAGCAATACATCCGGCCTTGCTAATATTGCTATAGGGGCTAGTTCACTGCAAAACCTTACCAGCGGCCGCGAAAACGTATCTATAGGCACAGCAGCGCTACAAGCAATAACTACCACGCGCAGAAATACGGGGGTAGGCCATTTTGCGCTGGGAGTTTTAACCAGTGGTGACAGAAATACCGGCATCGGCTTTAATGCTTTTGTAAACCTTACATCGGGAGGTAGTAACGTAGCACTAGGCAATAAGAGCGGGGACCAGATTACATCGGCCAATAACTGTGTGTTTTTGGGCGATAGTGCCAGGGGTACAGCTACAGGCCTTACCAATGCTATTTCTATCGGCTATAACGCTTATGTGGACACCAGTAACGCAATGGTGTTGGGTAATGGTGTTAACGTTGGTATAGGCACCAATAAGCCGGATAGTAAGCTGCATGTAGTGGGTAGCCCTAAGTTTGTGGACGGTAATCAGGCCGCAGGGCGGGTAATGGTAAGCGATGCCAACGGCATAGGCTCCTGGAGTGTTACAAAGTTTACCAGCGCCGATAGTGTTACCATATACGCTACAACGCCGGCCGCTGGTACTACCTACTATTGCAGCGATTGCAGTGGCAACGGCGTTACGGGGCGTATTGTAAGTTACTTTGGATCACTATGGAGGCGATTAACATTCGAGTAATGGAAACAATCAGAATGGTGTTTACGGGCAAAAATTTCATGCGTAACCTGCTTGCTGTAATTATTACAGCGGCAGGGTTTGCGCTGTTATACACCGTAATATTCGGACATGTATCGGCCGATAAAAAGGAAACGGTTACACTCATTCTGGGTTTTGTTTTCAGCATTATAACGCAGATAATACAGTATTTTTTCGGTACCAGCCAGAGCAGTACTGATAAGAATGAAATGCTTAAAAACGGGCAATCATGAGCAAAGAGCAGATTAAGCAGATAAGCGATGTAATTAACTGGATTGGCAAGGGTGTGTTTGGCCTGATGCTGGCATTCTGCACATTCGTGCTAAACCAAATGTGGGCCGGCTGGAAAGAGCACGATGCGCGCGATGCAGCTACAGCCCAAACGGTAGTTGAACAGGGCCTAAAGCTAGAGACACACAGCAAAGCAATTGATTTTTTAACCAGCCGGGAGTTAAACCGGCACAATACCAATAGCAATGAGAAAGATTAATGCAGAAAATTACAAGGAAGTGCCCGGCCTAGACCTGGGTAACGGTATCGGAACTACGTTTGATATTGTAGAACAGACCTTGCCGGGCCTGATTTCTATTTTTAACCACATTATAGAGGCCATCGGCAACGGCCCGAGAATTAAACGGATTAAGAATCTGGAAGGCTTTGTGAGGCTACAGCAGCAGATTAATACAGAGGTTGCAAACAGGCTTGCAGCACTCGAAAACAAGTAATACCCGTTTCCATTGCAGCCAGCGCCCGGTACGTAGTATCGGGCGTTTTTATTTTCCCCCGATAGCAGATGTTTTGAACTACTCCGGCCGGCCAAGGTAGCCGGATGTATCTGCGGGGCCAGGTCGGGTAGTTGGTTGTGTATGCGTTTTCCGGAAAGGGTAGACGTTTTTGTATTTGCTGCAGTCAGCTATAGGTATCTGTAGTTCTTTACCTTTCCGGCCTTAAATACGTAAACAAACGTAGGTATAAGGCAAACGGTGCCTATTGAGCTTAGGACGCTGCCAACGGTAACCATTGACGTGCCGGTCGGGTTATCAAAAGGGCTGTTATTTCTGTTTACAATAGCTTGCCCGATACCCGTGATAACGGCTCCCCCTACTATAAAAACTGCACTACCTATACCAAGTGCTCCAGCGTTTTTAAGGTAGTGCTGCTGATCCTTAAACTCAGGCAAATTTCCTTTGTTCAAAGTATTGATATCACTGATGTATTCAAATCCAGCTATGCCATTTATAAAAACACGGCTACGGATGTTGAATTTGTTAATATCATCCTTTAAAACCATAAACTCACGGCCTTTAGAATCCCTGATTACTAACCTGTCGGTGTAGTTTTTTATAACACTTCCCGTTACAAGTTGGTTAGTAGTTGTCTGAATAGAATCGGTTTGTGCGTTTGCGCATATAGCCGCAAGTAATAGTGTTAGTGCTAATATGTTTTTCATGGAATAAATGTAATTAATTATGCAAATAATCAAGCAGCCAGGTGTAAATAGAGAATAATGGTAGATTTTTTGTATTTATGAGGTGCATACACGCGATTTCGAATGAGAACTTTTTCTATAACACTTCTTTTTATACTGGGTGCATTTGATTGTTTTTGCCAAGACACCCTAAGGCGAGTAGCATATGCTAAAGCGCCGGAAATTGATGGAATTTTTATATTTCTTGAAAATGAACCGGCGCACAAATACGAGGTGCTCGGTTCGGTTACCAATATGGTTCCAATCCTATCTGTGGATTTTAAGAGTATGCTTGATAGGCTTGTGTATTTCGTAAAACGTAAATACCCTGAGGCGGAGGGGGCTATCGTTACTTTTTACGGCAACAATCCGTACGAGGCAAAAGCAATAAAGTTCATTCGTTAATAATCAAGCAGCCAGGTGTAAAACGTCCCGTACCATGCGCTTTAGCTTTACACGCGCATAGTAACGCTCTGTAGTTGCTATGGTTTTATGCCCAAGCATTTTACTTACCGCTTCCATCGGTAGGCCTGTATCAAGCATATTTTGCCCGAATGTGCGGCGGAAAACGTGCGTAGTAAGGTTTGTTTGTATCTGTGCCCGTCCGGCTACCATCTTAAGCAGCCGGTTATAATAGGCATTGGAGTAATGCGGTAGGCGGTACTGGTAGCGCTCCAGTATCTCCAGCGCTTCGGGTAGCAGTGGTATAATAAATGTACCGGCTGTTTTGGCCCGTTGTGCCATTATAAACCGCTTGCCGTTGATGGTTGTTAGCCATTCTTTCCTGAATGCCATTAAATCTACATAGGCAAAACCGGTGCATATCTGCATCAGGGCAAGGTCGCGGACCTTGCTTAACTCGCGTGGTAGCTTTACAGTGCGTAGCTTATGCTGTTCAATATCGCAAAGGGTAACCGGCTCGGCCGATGGCATGGCCGGTGCCCTGAAAAAGGATGCAGGGTTAACTTTAATGTAGCCCTTTGCCTGTGCAAATTTTAATACACGCCTGATGTAGCCAACCCGTTTCCGGAGGCTCTCTGGTGTACTACCCTGGCTTTTCCAATGCCGGTAGAGCAGGGCAATATGTTCAGTTGATACGTGGTTGATATGCTGCACACCGGTTACTTCCTGCATTTGTGCAAATACAAGGTTTATACGCCGCTCTTGTATGTATGATAGTGTTTGGGCAAGAGCCAATTGCGTAATAACCTCTACGTGGGGGAATAGAGATTTTTTCATAGGTAGGAGGTTTAAACGAAATCAGCCCCGCTTTTGTTACAGTACAAAAACAGGGCTGAAATCGTTGCTACACTTATGAAGTTGTGCACCCGAAGGGAGTCGAACCCCTAACCTTCTGATCCGTAGTCAGATGCTC
>CAYREY010000079.1:0-9551 GCA_964423405.1 uncultured Chitinophaga sp.
TTATTAATACCAGCGGACAACTGGTAATACCAACCAAATACGACATCTCATCGGCGTTTGGCTTTTTTAACCCCAACCGCAACAGCAAAGGTTTTATAAATGGCCTGGCCCGCGTTAAGTACGATGGTAAGTGGGGCTTTATAGATACCAAAGGCAACCCGCTGGGTAACCAGTGGTTTGAAAACGCCGAGTTGTTTGAGAAGTAGAGCAGGTAATTAATCAAGCAAAGCCACCAATACGCTAACAGCATTGTGTTTCGATAACGCATTTTAAAAATATGAATTATTTTTAAATATAGCTATCTTCGAGATAGAAGGAACACATATTGTTTTCATATAGCATGTTAGAACAAATTAAAGAAACTGCTGAGAATCTATTGGAACGAATTAATAGTCCGTTTGGCGGCGTCTTTGTTGCTATATGGTCTGTTACTAATTGGCGACTATTATTCATGTTGTTCAATTTTGACCAAGATTGCACTTATAACGACAAAGTCGATCTTATTGTAAATTATCTGGAAGTAGCGAGCTATTGCAAGTTGCTAATCATGCCTATAGTATATAGCCTTACTAGTATTATTGTCTTTCAATTTTTCAGTCATGTGACGTTGGCTATTACAACTTTTTTCAGCAAATGGGCAACACCAGCTGTATTTTTCATAGTGGATAGAAATAAGATAGCAACTAAAGAAGAGTTGACAAAATACAAACAGGAGACTTTTGATTTGCAGAGACGCTTTGATGAACTACAAGCATATTACGCAACCCATACAGGCGACCATGGCAAAACTCTAATTGCTTTGGAAGAAGCAAAAAGCGAGCTTGAACAGTTAAAAAAAGTCCTAGCGGAAAAAGAATCGCAGATTGGGCATATAGAAAGCAAAAATAATGTGGAAACCGAATTGATTACAAAAGAAACACAAGTACAATCTGCAATTAAAACTGCTGACGATATGTTTCCTGGAGAATGGGTTTGCTCATGGGGGTTTACTGATGGAAGAGGTGGTAGAGAAACATTTGTTGTCAAAAACGGGATATATAGTTATAAGAACAAAACCGGTCGTTTTGAGCCGGTCTTTTTTATTGATGACTTCAAATACAATCCAAACAACGGAACTGTCACATTTACAAAGCGAGGAATTAATGACACTAGAATTTCCCCAAACGTTTTACAAATACAAAAAGAGGGCACTTTATATGGTAAAGAGAATGGCAACATATCTATAAAATATGAAAGAAAAATAATACAAAACAGACCGCTTAAAATCATAAATGCAATTTATGGCACGTCGAGTAATAGTTTTGATATTACTAAAGAATTGCAGCAACTTGTAAAAGACAATAAACTAGAATTTGTCCTAAATAATGAGATAGGTGGAGACCCCGACCCCTCAAATATTAAAACTTTAGCTTTAACATACGAAATTGATGGAGTTATTGATTCAAGAACCTACCGAGAAGGCGCTAAAGTAGTAGTTAGCGCTTAAGTAAGTTTGCTTTGGCATAGATCAGCCACTTGATTACGGCTATAAAAATGCCAACCTAATACTAACAATCCCGTAGGGATTAAATATGGGTAGAAAATTAATGTGTATTTCCCTGGCATGCCGTTAGGTATGCAACCAATAGCCAATAAGGTTGCGCCCCTACGGGGCGCTGGTTTATTTTACGCTACTTACTACCCATATCAGATGCCTACGGCATCATGCAGATACAATTCGGCATAGTGCTTTTTCAAAAAACGAATTCGTTCCTGCACTCTTCGCAAAAAACAGACTTAACCTGATTTACTGTTTAAACGCCGCCTCTAACCCACTCACCCACTCCCAGTAAGCCATATCGCTTTCGGGGTTAATGGTGCTGCGTAGTTGTTCGTTCAGTGTAATTATTTCGGCGGCGGTTTTACCACACCATGTTTTGCAGGCCAGTTCGCTATCGGGCGTTACGTAACCAGCGTAGTGCCGGCTTATAAGCGCCATAGCTGCACCGGTAGCCAGTTGTGTTTGGTACGCACCGGCTTTGCTAAACATATCGCGCAGGGTATCTTCTGTAATGCCCCCTACATACGTAATAGCTATACCCAATCCGCGCCACAGGTCGGGCTGGCGCTCGGGGGCAAAGGTTTCGAGGGTTGCTTTGGCATCATCAAAAACACCGCGGCTGTTATACCACAGGCTGCGGCCCACGCCCTGGTCTAACGCACCAGAGGCTACGGCATCATCTACCTGTATTTTCATATGGTTAAGTATACTGCGGCGGCGGCGGAAAATACCCTCGTAATAACCATAGCCATCAAACACCCGATAGCGCTGCATGGGCTGTAGCAGTAGCAGATAGTCCATTGGGCTTTTAAGCTTTTGCGCCAGTGCCCAACCCAGGCCCACATGCACTTGTGTAGCATGTGCATGGCCGGGGCCATTTACAAACAAAAACCAATTGGCCAGCTGGTTATTCAACTCTAAATCCTGCATGGCTATGCTCATAGCCGCCGACTCATACGCTATTGAGCGGAACTCGGCATTGGCCTGTACCAGATCAATAATGTTCGCATCCCAATCGGGCGATTGAAAATATAAATCCTGAATGCGCAGGAACGTATCCTGTATTACATCCATTTTTTGAGTTACAACACTGCTCATATACAAGTAGTATCCGGCAAATTTTGTTTGCAGGTTTTATATAGTCAAAGTAAAAAAAATAATTGCAGCGCCGGTACTAGGCCACTATATCTACCAGCATAAAACCATGTTGTGCGCCCTGGTAGTTGTTGTAAATAAGTATGCGCTTGTATGTAGTAGCGGTGCCGTTGCGTTTAATAAAATGTGCCGGCAGTTTTTGTGTTTGCAGCATATAGGTGGCCAGCCACAATGCCAGTGCCGGTACTGTTTGAAACTCGCCGAAAGCATGTTTGTAGCGGGCAATAGTTGTCTGCTCCGGCATCAGCGTTTGGCAGGCGGTGTAATAGTTAAGCAGGCGCTGGTCGCCGTTTTCGCCGCTGAAATATAAATCGATAGCACCGGCGGTTTCGTTACGTTTTAAAAACGCTGCCATGCGTTCGCGTACTACGTTTTCATCGCGGGTGCTTACCATCATCAGGTCGGTAAGGTGTGCGGTTGCGCCTTCACGGTTATTGTTTACAATAAACATAGCCGCGCCCTCGCCGGGCAGGGTGCCGTTAAACTCTCCGTTGTATAAATCGAGGTTAGAAGAAGGCTCGCTGCGGTACCAGCCAGCCAGCGATACCAACCGGTGGTTCTTTTCCGATATTTCATCTACCCCGCCTATTATGTAGGTATTGCCGGGGTTTTCGCGCAGTAACATCGCGGCATCCAGCGCTACGTTTTCAAATGCCTGTCCGCGGTGTACGTGGGTGGCATTATAGCCGTGGTTTACGGTTATCATACCCATCATACCGGCTATGGCGTTATAGGTGCTCTGTACAAAATTGGTAGGTGTTAGTCGCCCCTCCTGGTAATCGTGAATCTGGTTAAGAAAAAGTATGCTATCCTCAATACCACCGTTGGCCGTACCCACCAGAATACCATCTACTTTATGTTTGCCCAGTAGTTTCATACCGGTGCCTACGCCCATGCGTAAGGCACGGCCCATGCGGCGTAACTGGCCCAGGGGCACGTTCTCATACTTCGGCTCGATAGCATGCACCAGGTTGTTGGCCGATGGCTGCAGGTTTTCCAGGTCAACATCGTTAAATGTTGGCTGGTGACTGATGCAGGATGACTGGTGAATATAAAACATGAGATAGTAATGAGTATTTAGATAAATGCAGGTTATATTTTTGAAAAAACAAGTGAACTACAGTTGCCGCCAAAACCAAACGAGTTGCTCATTACGTGCTGTAACGGCATTTGTTTGTATTGGGTAACCGGTACCAGACCGGTAGCCTCAACCGGGTTCTCGAAACGCAGGCCGGGGTACACTTCCTGATGTACCAGGTTGAGTATGCAATATACGGCCTCTATGGCACCGGCAGCACCTAAGGTATGGCCGGTGTTAGATTTAGTGCTGGCAAATGCCGGAACGTTGGTAAACAGGCGTTTCATGGCTATGCCTTCTTTCTCGTCGTTGTTTTCGGTAGCGGTGCCGTGCGCGTTAATAAAGCCAATATCTTCGGGCTGTAAGCCGGCAACCGCCAGGGCTTCTTTCATAGCCAGGTAAGGCCCATCGCCGTTATCGGATAGAGACGAGGGGTGGTATGCATCGTTGGTATTGGCCCAGCCACTTACTTCGGCATATACCTTTTTACCCTTTACATCTTCTTCGCGCTCCAGTATTAAAAATGCCGCACCTTCGCCCAGGTTAAGTCCGTTGCGGGCTGCATCGAACGGACGGCAGGGGGCGTTAGAAAGTATGTTAAGTGAGTTGAAACCGTTAATGGTAAACTTGGCCAGCGAATCGGTACCGCCTACAATAGCGCGTTTGGCAAACCCGTTGCGGATAAGCCTGGCGCCATAAGCAATAGCATTGGCCGATGAAGAGCAGGCGGTATTGAATGTATTAACTATACCACTTACCCCCAGGCGCTGTTGAATGTACATATTTACCGAGCCCAGGTTGTAGCTGGATATAAACTCGGTGCCTACCTCGTTGTGGTTGGCATCCATATACAGTTCTTCGCTGTTGCACATGCCGCCTATGGTGTTACCATTAATTAGCGCTGTATCGGCCGAGTGTACTTCGGCATCGGTCAGCCCGCTATCGGCCACGGCCTGCAATACGGCGTGCATAGCCAGCAGGGTAGTGCGCGTAACACCCGGTTCGGTTACATTCAGTTGTTTTTTAAAATCGGCGTTGGTGGTTTTTATTTCGCCAAAAGGTAGGAGAGTAGCATAGCGGCTTTCAAATAGCTCTAACTGCGAGAGCCCACTACGGCCCTCTTTCAGCGCCGTATGGTTAGCGGCTACCGAATCTCCAATAGGGCTTATAATGCCTAATCCGGTAACTACTACTTTGCTCATTTTTGCTCTTCGGTGGCTTGGGCAGCCTGTGCGGCACGGCCTTTTTCAATAAAGTCCATCATGCTGTTGATGCTTTGTAGTATCTCGCGACCGTCCTTAGGGTTTTCAATTTTAAGGCCGTACTCGCGCTCCATCATCACCACCATTTCAATAGAGTCGATAGAATCAAGGCCCAGCCCCTCGCGGAACATAGGCATATCGTCGGTAATTTCTTCCGGCGTTACGTGAAGCAGGTTCAGGTACTTTATGATGTGTTTCTTCAGCTGTAATTTCTCTTGTTCTCTATCCATGGCGCAATAATATCAAATTATAAAGAAAAGCGGTGAAATGGGGTGGAAATAGGGCGTTAAATACTTAAAAATGTACTAAGTGCTAATCCTGCTTTTGTTACCGGTATGGGCTTGCTTATTGTGCAGCACTGCTATAATTTTAATAAGCAGGCTTTCATCTACACGTTGGTAGTAAATTACATAGGGGAAGCCTTTAACTAAAACACGCCGGTTGTTTTTGTATACAGGCTTATGATCTTTAATGGGATTTTTTAGCAGGTTTATGTGCTGCTTTATCGTTTCTGAGAATCGATCGCCCAACCCTTCCGATTGTTCATTATACCAGGCTTTAGCAACTTTAATTTCCCATTCGGCTTCTTCAGTAATCTCTATTGAGTAACTCATAGGCCCTTTTGCACTTCATCCCAGTTTTTCAATTTGCCTTTACCCGACTCATATTTTTCTGTACGCTCCTCTAGTATTTGTTTGTGCCATTCCGGAGTTTCCATATCCTCGTCTAAATGCAACAAACGTGCAATAGCCCAAACCAATTTTTCATCATTAGTTTTGCCGATCTCCTCAATAATCTCACGTTTTTTAAGCGATAAATCCATAACAGATGTTTGTATAAAACTACTGCTTTTATTCAGAAAAACGATGTGGCTTGTTACAGCAATCTCATCTTCCTCAGCCTTAGCATAGCAGCGCTCTGCATAAGTGCAATAACCAGCAGTACCGGCAGTAAAGATTTGAGTACATTGGCGGTATAGCCCCCTTCTAAAAACAGGGTGTTGTAGGCCTCCATACACCAGTGCAGCGGCGATGATTTCATGAGCAGGCTAAGGCTTTCGGGCATGGCAAAGCTGGGTACTACTATACCCCCAATGGCGGCCAGTATTACTACCGATACCGCCCCGAAACCAATGGCCTGTTCGATACTGCGGGCATATACACCTATTACTATGCCATAGCTAACGGCACAGGCACCACATACCAGCGATACCAGGGCCAGATTGAACACGCTATCGGGCAATACCAGTTTGGGTAAGCCCATTTGCGGAAACAGCCAGATGCCCAGCGAGAATATAACCACCACCTGCGCCATAGTAACACCCAGGTAGGTTACCTGTTTGGCCAGCAGGTTAAGTATAAAACTGGTGGGCAGGGTTTTGAGGCGGATAAAGCTGCCACTTATCTTCTCTTTAACTACGCTGGTACTTAACGATACTACTATAAAAAACATGGCAAAAATGGTCCACGCCGGTACGTTGTGCTGGGTGGCGTTAGGGGTTTTACGGCTGCCGTCTTTGGCAGTAGGCACCTGTGTAATTACCGATTGGTTGTTTAGTATCTCTTTCTCCAGCGAGTCGGGTAGTTGCTTGTCGCTCATGGCTTTGTAAAGCGCCTGTAGCACCGCGCGGTTTTCGGTAAACTGCTGGGCACTTTTAAGGGCGCCGTTAACCGACAGGCGAAACGATTCCTGCAACACCGGGTTGTAAAACATGCTGATGGGCGGTGTTTCTTTAAAGGCTATGGTAGTATCCAGCGGTTGCTTAACAGCCATGCCAAACTCGTTTAATGCTTTGCCGGTAAGCTTTTGTGCTTTGTAGTTAAGTGCCGGTGTAAAGCCGTTGGGTACGGCAATAGCCAGTACGGCATCGCCGGCGTGCATGCTATCGGTCAGTTGTTTGTCGGTAAGCGATGGGTCTACTATCCGCAAATCGAACATGCCTATTTTTTGTATCGCATCTATAAACTGCTGGCTGCTTTCGCCGCCATCGCGGTTGCATACCAGCATGGGTACGGTGTTGTCGTTTATCATTTTCATGCTGCTATCCTGTATGCTGGTAATAACCACCACCAACAGTACGGGCATGGCAAACATTACCGCCAGGGCAGCCTTATCGCGCAGCATAATGCGTAGCTCTTTTAATATGGCGGTATATAGTTTATACATTGGCCTCACCCCTCAGCCTGTCGGCATCTCCCCTCTCCAAAAGGAGAGGGGAGAACCACATAGGGCAATGTGGTTTAATCATTTTATGTTATCAATATAATTTCACTAATCTCTATATGAACGACCTGTTAAGGTTAAGAACAATCCTTCCAACCCATCCTGCCGGTGTTCTTTCAGCAGGGTGGTTAAATTATTATGCGCTACAATTTTTCCTTCATCTATCAAAGCCACTTTGGTGCAAAGCGATTCGGCTTCGCTTAAGTGGTGCGAGGTATAAATAAGCGTAGTGCCCTGTTGGTTCAGCTCTATTAAATACTGAATAATAGCATGGCGGCTTTGCACATCTACACCGGTAGTGGGCTCATCTAAAAATAAAATCTGCGGACGGTGAATTACACCAATAGCCAGGTTAACACGGCTTTTCATACCACCCGAAAATTTTGCTACCGGTTTATCGGCCACATGGCTAAGGCCCAGTACATCCAGCAGTTCGGTGGTGCGTTGTTTGGTCTGGCTGCGGTTAAGCCCGGCCCAGGCACCAAAAAACTCCAGGTTCTCTACGGGTGAAAGCTCGGGATACAGCGAGTGGTGCTGGGGTACAAAGCCAAATAGTTTTTTTACCGCTTTCTCATCGGCACCTATGTTATGGCCCAGTATTTCTATACTACCGCTTACCGGTTGCAGTACACCGGTCATCAGGTTCATTAGCGTGGTTTTGCCGGCGCCGTTAGGGCCAAACAAACCAAAGCGCTCGCCGGTGGCAATACTGAAGTTAAAATCCTTTAGCACCACGCCGGAGTTTTCGGCATACTGAAAGTTAAGGTTATGTATTTGAATAGCGGTGGTACCCATAGTAGTGGCTGTGCTTATTGCGCAGCTTCTATCTGCTTCAACAACTTTTCTGTCTCTTCTGTTTTTTCACCGGCAGCTTTGCCCAGTTCAATTGCTTTCTGCGCATTGGCTTTTGCCTCGGCGTATTGTTTGGTTTTATACAGCAGGGCGGCGTAGGTATCCATGCTGGCGTATTCGGCTTTAAGGGCGGTAACTTCTTTCATCCAGCCGGCTGCTTTGTTTAGTGTGGCCTCATCGGTGCATTGTTCGTATAAGCGCCAGGCCCACTCATTAATGCGCGGGCTGCTGTAGCTGTTTTTGGCAATGTGTTCATCTACCACAACGGCATATTGTTGCCAGTCTTTCATGCCCAGGTAGTAGGTCATACGCAGGCTTTCTTTGGTTTCATCTTTATAGCTGGTCTGGTATTTATCTATCAGCCCCAGCGCCTGGTTAAGGTCGTCAATACTTTTGTATTGTATAGCTGCATTTACCATTTGGCTGGCAGTGGCGCTTACTACATTATCTATTTCGCCTTTGCCGTATAGCTGCTCATATTTTGCTTTGTTGTTAAGCAGGTGCATAAGCTGGTTGGTGCTTAGCTGTTTAGGGAACTGCACCATTACATTGTAGTTAACCTCGGTAAACAGGTCTTTCTGGCGGGCCAGATAATTGGTTACGGTAGTATCTGCCGGATATACCCGTTTGCCGCCACCTGCACCAAACGATTTTTTGTAGAACGAGGGGAATGCTAAATCCACAGTGGCAGATATACCAGCCAGCGGGGGCGACTGTTGCGGGTCGAGCGCCTTGGTTAATGCGGCAATAAAATCTTTGGGCGGGTGGTAACCCGATAGTTTTGCCACCAGTTTACCTTCGGGTGTAAACACCAGAAAGCTTGGGAAACCGGTAACGTGGTATTTCATAGCTACATTAATACCGTAGTTGTGTTCCATCTCCAGCTTAAGGGCAACAAAGTTGGCCGATACAAAATCCACCACCTCTTTATTCGGAAAGGTTTCGCGGTCCATTACTTTACACCAGCTGCACCAATCGGTATAGGCATCTACTACCAGGTATTTGTTTTTCGCTTTGGCTTCGGCGCGGGCTTTGGCCCAATCGTTATTTATAAAGCTGATAGTTTGGGCCTGAGCAGCCAACCCCACCAACAGCAAGGCTACAGCAAGTAGTTTTTTCATATAAAAAGCTTTGGTCAATAATACTAAAAATGGGGCGTGATTGAACTTTACTTTTGCTACCACCCCATCAGCCGTGCGTGCTTTGCTACCACTTAATTTTATACAGTGCTTTAAAGGCTTGTTTTTCTTTATCAGCAATATCCAGCAGCATATCGCCCATTACATTAAAGTCCTGCTGAGTAGTAAGGCGGCCTTTGTATATACCCGATGCCTGTACCGATGAGGCGCGCCACATATCGCCAATGGCGGTAAACTGTTTAGATATATCCAGCAATTCATCGCGCTTAACAAACGGATGTGCCTGTTGCAAAAATGCAGCA
>CAYREY010000079.1:9651-22716 GCA_964423405.1 uncultured Chitinophaga sp.
ATCCAGCAATTCATCGCGCTTAACAAACGGATGTGCCTGTTGCAAAAATGCAGCATACACAAACCGGAAACCGGCACCACCGGTGCCTATCTCTTCGCCCATGCGTACTAACTGTGCCAGGTAAATGCCCCCGCGGCGCGGGCCCAGTGCTTCGCGCCATGTTTTTATACGGCCAGCAGTAAAGCGTATGCCGGCTACGCCCAATATGGGCACTGGTGTTTCGGTCATAAACCACGATGCGTGTTTAATACCTTTAATAATGGCTTTGCTTATTTGTTGTTCGGTAACCGGGCGGCCCTCTTTAGGGTAGTAAATCTGTCCGTTAGGGGCCAGTGCGCCCTGCGCAAAACGTACCCTTTCCAGGTCGTGTGCGCTGATGGTGGTAACGGTTTCCATTACCGGGTCGCTTACCAGATAGTTGTCGCCCTCTTTACCATATACTACCAGGTTGTGGGCGTTAAAGTGAAAGCGAAACTCTTTAGGAAAATAGGTAAGGTGGTATACCCCCACCTGGCAACCGGCAGGCTGGCCTTTGGCCAGGCAATCATCTAAAAACTGCTGTGCCTTTTGTTTGTTGCTAAATGTTTTGCGCTCAACCGGTACACCCAGCGCGCGGCAGGTACGGGTAAATATTTGCCCCGGCATGGTGCGGAACGATATAGCCGGCCCGCCGCTTATTTTTAAGAACGGTATGTGTATGTAAAATATACCGGCACCTATACCAAAAGCCAGTGGCTCGGTTATCTGGTGCATACCGGCATGCTTAAGCAGGTTAGTAGTAACGCCGTTTTCGCAGTGGGCTGCCTGTATATGTTGGAAATTAAGCTCCATGGCTTCGATTACTCTGATAAATACAATTGATTACACAGATAAGTATAACTATATCTGTGGTGAAAAATTCTTTAACTCATCAATACTTATATCAAACGCCTCGGCGTATTTCTGCAGCTTGCTATCGCTAAGGCCTTTAAATACCGATGGCTTTAGGTGGCGTTTAATGGTCCACTGCCAGAAACCGGTGTATGCAGCAACAATGGGCAGGTCCATCATGTTTAGTTCCATGTAAAATAAAATAGGACTGGCCTCGCCGCTTTTTACTTTTTCGCGCGCATTGGCGGTACGTTGTTGTGCTTCTTCCCAGGTAATACCCAGGGCATCGGCTTTTACCTGCCAGCCGCGGCTAAGGCCGGTGGTGTACTGGCCTTTATCATCTACAGCATAGCAAACCTCTTTGGTAAACTTATCCAGCGGGCTGGGGTCTTGCGGTATGTCACTTTGTTTCATACAATTACGCAGATTTTAAATGCAGTTGATTAAAGGATAAATACAAATACATAACAGCAAAATAAAGAAAAACGAATCGGAGTAATCCTAGTATTTATCTGTGTAATCTAACGAAGTTAGCAAACAGTAAGGTAAGCATATACGTAGGCAAAGCGGGCGCTTTCGGGTACCATCAGCAACAGTTTCTGTCCTTTCTGTAGTTTACCACTGTTAAGCAGTTCATCTATCATTAAGTAAACCGAGCCTGCGCCTACGTTGCCTACTTCAATAAGGTTGCTAAACCATTTTTCGTGCGGTATGCCTATGCCTTTTTCTTCGAGCTTGGCAGCAATTTTTTTGCGGAAGAACTCGCTGCTGATATGTGGCAAAAACCAATCGAGCCCGGCCATATCCAGGTGCTTCTTTTCTATAATGCCTTTCAGGGTTTCGTAGCCCAGCTCTACCACATATTTATCCAGCAGTTTCACATCCTGTTTCATGGCGAATACCGATTTGCCGGTAATCTCTTCGGGTGTGAACTCCATGTAGCTTTGCAGGGTGCCATCGGGTAATTTATCGCAACCCTGATACATGCAGGTATCTACTAAGTGAGCATAGCTGGCGCTTTCAATCCACTCAATCCGCAGCGAAAGGCCATCTTCATTCTTTTTATCGGTAACCAGAAAAGCACCGGCACCGTCTGATAACATCCAGCGCAGAAAATCTTTTTCGAAAGCCAGGTAGGGGTTGGTTTCTATAGTAAGGTGTTTGGCCTCTTCTTCGAAACTTGAAGCGCACATTAGTTTAGAGGTACGCTCAGAGCCGGCAGTAACAGCCGTTTGTACCTCGCCGGCACGTACCGAAAGGTAGGCATACTTAAGCGCCTGTAAACCCGAGCAACAGTTGCCCGATGGGGTCAGTACCTCTATAGGTCCGGTTTCGGGCAGCCAGCCGTGTACCATTACACCATGCGATGGCATAACCTGGTCGGGCGATGAAGTACCGCAGGCCAGTAACTGAACAGACTTAAGTTCTTCGGGGTTGTTTTTAAACAGCTCACGCACTGCCAGCGAAGCCATCTGGGCATTGGTATGGGTAGGCTTGCCACCTTTTTCTAAGGCATAAAAACGGCGCTTAATACCATTGTTACGTAGTACAATTGCGCGTGCCTTGCTGGGTTTGCCGTTTATTAAACCCAGGTAGCTCTCCATTTCATCGTTAGAAACGGGGCTATTGGGGAAAAAGCGGGCTGCACGGTTTATGTAAACTTCTTTAAATGACATTCAAAAGGTTCTATAGCACTTTTAAAGAGGTGCGAACATACAATTTTAAGTAATACATAGCTACATTAAAAAGGACAGAACGGTTTACTGCTTACCTTTTTAATGATGTAACTCATACCAGTACAACACACATTTGATATTTTAGCCGCACGGTAATATAATTACGAGATATAAACATAGAATGGCAAAAAAGGTTCTGGTATTGTACTATTCCCAAACCGGGCAGCTGGAAGATATAGTTAACTCTTTTCTGGCAGGCTTGCAGCAGCCCGGCATTGAAGTAGAGCGTGTTCGTGTGGCTCCTGTTAACGATTTTGCTTTCCCCTGGAACAGCGAACGTTTTTTTGATGCCATGCCCGATAGCGTGCTTGCCAAACCCGCGCCACTGGTGCCTTTTACGTTAAAAGAAAGCCGGTACGACCTGGTGGTGTTTGCTTACCAGCCATGGTATCTATCGCTTAGTATACCGGCCAACTCTATACTGGCATTGCCACAGGTACAACAGGTGCTTAAGGGCACGCCGGTGGTTACGCTGATAGGGGCGCGCAATATGTGGATCAGCTCGCAGGAGAAATTAAAAAAGATACTGGAGCCACTGGGTAGCCGTATAGCAGGTAATATAGCGCTGGTTGATAGAACCAATAACCTGGCAAGCGCAGTAACTATACTGCACTGGATGATGGGTGGTAAGAAAACAAAGTATTTGGGTGTATTCCCCACGCCGGGTGTGCAGCAGGATGACATTAAAAATGCTGAAATTTACGGCAGAACAGTGTATGATTACCTGCAGGCTGGCGATTACACTGGCATGCAGCAGAAGCTGTTTAGCCAGGGGGCTGTAGAGGTAAAAGCCAACCTGTTGTTTATAGAAGAGCGGGCGCCGCGTTTGTTTAATATATGGGCTAACTTTATAGTTAAACGTGCGAACCGTAAAGCGTGGTTGGTTGTTTTCAAATATTACCTGTTGTTTGCCCTGTTTATAGTGGCACCCATTGTGCTTACTGTAAACATGGTGCTTTTCAGGCCGTTTTTTATGGGGCTGGTAGCCCGTAAAAAAGCCTACTATGCGGGGTTGAGAGAAAAGATATAGCGATTATTAATACTGAAATAAAAAAACAGATAAACAGACCTTATGAACGAGAAACATTATGATGTGGCGATACTGGGAGGTGGCCTGGCCGGGCTGGCACTTTCTATACAGTTAAAACTGGCAAAGCCGGATATTAAGATACTGGTGCTGGAGCGCCGTAAAAGCGTAGCCCCTACATCGGCACATAAAGTGGGTGAAAGCACGGTAGAGCTGGCCAGCTATTACCTGCGCCATGTACTACAGTTAAAAGACTATCTGGAGAAACATGAGCTGCCTAAGTATGGCCTGCGTTTCTTTTTTAAATCGCATACCAAAGATGTGATTGAAAGCCGCGTAGAGCTAGGCCCTCGTAAATGGCTGTACACGCCAAGCCATCAGCTTGACCGTGGCACACTGGAGAACCACATGGCCGAGAAAACTGCCGGCCTGGGCACCGAGTTTTTGCTGGATGCTGTAGCCAAAGACGTTGACTTTGGTAAAGATAAAAGCACCGTAACCTATACCTACCACGGCGAGGAAATGAAAGCCACCGCCCGCTGGGTGGTAGATGCTACCAGCCGCAACAGCTTTTTGAAACGTAAGTTTGATTTTGCCAAACCAATGGAGCACCATGCCAATGCCGTGTGGTGGAGGCTGAAAGGCGTAATAGACATAACCAACTGGAGCGAAAGCGAAGAGTGGCGTAACTACCCCGATGTGAAACTGCGCTACCTGAGCACCGTACACTTTCTAGATAAAGGATATTGGGTATGGGTTATTCCGTTGGGAAGCAAAAACACCAGTATAGGTATAGTGGCCGACCCTGCGGTGCACCCGTTTGAAACGTTTGATACTTACGAGAAAGCACTGGAGTGGTTAAAAGTGAACGAGCCACTGTGCTATAAAATGCTGGAGCCCGAAACGCCGAACAAAATGGACTTTAAGATACTGAAGCATTTTGCACACCATACCGGCCGCCTGTACGATGGTGGTGAACGCTGGGGTGTAACCGGCGAAGCCGGGGCTTTCCTGGATCCGTTTTATTCGCCGGGCAGCGATTTTATATCGATGAACAACAACTGGCTGGGCGATTTGATACTGCGCGAGCTGAGCGGCGAGGATGTACAGTTCCGTGCCGAGATATACGAGCAAACCCACCTGGCACTGGTAGATAGCTGGATTCCGATTTACCAGAACAAGTACCTGTTGATGGGCAACGCACAGGTAATGAGCACCAAGATACTTTGGGACTGGGCCATCTACTGGGCTGTACCATGCCTGATGTTTACCAACAAGGCATTTACCGACCTGCGCATGTTAAAGCAACTGTTTACTACACCTACTGCGTGGGGGCAAAAATTCCGTACGCTGCATAACCAGATGCAGAAACTGTTTATGGACTGGCAGCCGTACGATACCCAGATATTTGAACGCAAGTTTGTGGACCCGGTTGACCTTAGCTATATGCTGGAGTTTCAATCGAACATTAACACACAGTATGGCGATAAGCTGATAGACCAGATTGCCACCAACATGGGCATACTGGAAAAAGCGGCTGCCGAAATTTTCCGCCGTGTAAGCCACCATGCCAAGGGTACGCCGCTGGATATGCCGGTGGACCCTTACACCATGGACCTGGAAAATCCGCAACCGGTAGAAGAAGGTAAGAACATACCGCGCGACGAAAAAATTATCCGCGATATAGATGTACTGTGGTTTTACCCTATGGAAGAACTACAGGAGGCCTAAGCCCTGCCCTATAACTTAAATACAAAACCGCTGTGATGTTACCACTAACACACAGCGGTTTTTTTATGGGCAAAAAAAATCCGCTACAGCAAACTGTAGCGGATTTATACCCATTTAAACCAAAAACTTTATTGCATTTGTATCACCATTGTGTTGAATGGATCATCGCTTAAGGTGTATTTTACGTTAGCAGCGCTTTTTTCTTCGCTGTCCATAGGTTGCAGAAATATATCGGCATCGATATACGACTGAGTTTTGTCTATATTCTTAATAGTATAGCGTTTGTAGCCGGCTATTTTAAATATTACGCGGATAGGTTCGCCCATTTCTTTTTTGCTTAAGGCAATAGCGTAGTTGCCTTTGGCATCGATAGATGCCTGTAGTAACTCTTCGCCAAACTTCTCGAAGTTAATTTTGGCGTTGGAAATCGGTTTTTTGGTTTCCGCATCTACAATACGCCCCGTTACTACCAGTACATCGGGGTTTGTAATAGGGCTGTTGCTTACCACCTGTGGCGATGGTGTAGATTTGGTTTCGCCTGCTGTTGATGTGTTTTGGGCATAAAGATTTCCACACACAAGGGCCAACAGGAAGCCTGCAAAGAGCATAAACGTTTTTTTGGTTTTCATACCGACCTCCTTTATATTTAAATTGTTATAAAATGCTGATAATGAGTGATAAAAGTGTGTTAATCGTGTTGTACCCCCTTTCCGCTATCCGCGAAAATCGTTTTTCAGCGAATTTTCGCAACAAATATACATCATGTCAAACGAATGATTGTGGAAAAGATTGTAATTTGTTTGTTAAAAAATGGAAAATCGCAAATAATGCATCTTACAAACAAAAGCAACCGGCGTTTGTTGAGTAATACCGGTACATTTGAACCGGTACAACACAGTAAGGAAATGCCGGTTTATAACCTATGTTATATGCTTAAATTTCACTCTGTTTGCCACCACAAAACCATACATAACACTATACATGCGGTATTTACTTTTTATAATTAGTTTATTGTGTGTAGGCGCGCTGTATGCGCAGGACACCAAAACCATACGCGGGCAGGTAGTAGATAAAGACAGCAAGTACCCCCTGATAGGCGCCCGCGTAGTAGTAATAGATACCGGTACCGTTAACGGCACTGTAACCGATGAGAACGGCTACTTTAAACTGGAGGTGCCACTGGGCCGGGTGTCGCTAAGGGCATCGTACATAGGGTATAACGATCAGAGTGTAAGTAACCTGCAGGTAATATCGGGTAAGGAGATTAACCAGATAATAGAGCTACAGGAGAAGGTAACCGATATAAAAGAAGTAGTAGTAACTGCCAACAAAGAGCAACAAGGCCAGGCTAAAAATGAATTTGCAGTTATCAGTGCCCGGTCGTTTGATGTAGAACTTACCAGCCGCTTTAGCGGCAACCGGAACGACCCGGCCCGTATGGCGAGTAACTTTGCCGGTGTAAGCGGTGCCAACGATGCGCGTAACGATATTATTATCCGCGGTAACTCGCCCATGGGTATGCTGTGGCGTCTGGAGGGCATAGATATACCCAGCCCCAACCACTTTGCCGGCTTTGGCAGCACCGGTGGCCCGGTAGGTATGTTGAACAACAACACCCTCTCGCGCGGCGATTTTATTACCTCGGCTTTTCCGGCAGAATATGGTAATGCGTTATCGGGTGTATTTGACCTGGGCCTGCGCAATGGCAATAAAGATAAGTATGAGTTTTTGGCGCAGATTGGTTTTAACGGTATAGAGGTGGGTGCCGAAGGACCGTTTGCGAAAAAGAAAAGCCAGGCATCGTTTCTTATCAACTACCGGTACTCTACACTGGCACTATTTAAATTGCTGAAAGCCAACTTTGGTACCGGTACGGCGGTGCCGGAGTATCAGGACCTTACTTTTAAAGTAGATGTGCCTACCAAAAAAGCGGGGGTGTTCCGCTTTTGGGGACTGGGGGGCTTAAGTAAAATTGAGCTGCTGGGCCACCTGGTAGATTTGAGCAAACCACAGAAAGACTTATACGGCAACGAAAACATAGACCTGTACAACAAGGTGCAGACCGGTATGTTTGGCTTTAGCCATACCTACTTTATTAACCCTAAAACCTATTACAAGCTAATGCTGGCAGCTACGCACCAAACGCAGTTTGCCGATATAGACTCGATAGAGCCGGTGTACCGGCAGGAGATAGTACGCACCAACAAAGTAAAGCTGCGCCAGAACAAATATACTGCCCACATAATGAGCAACAGTAAACTGGATGCCAAGAACACTGTAACTGTGGGTGCAATTGCCAATGTATATGACCTGAAGCTTATTGACAGTGTGCTGTATGGCAGTGTTTTTTTGCCGGTTAAATCGGCGAAGGGCTACAGCGCCCTGGTAGAGGTATATGCCATGTGGAAACACAAGTTTACCGAGCAACTATCGCTTAACCTGGGTATGCACGCGCAGTACTTTAGCCTTAGCGGTAGCTTTGCACCCGAGCCACGTGCCAGTTTTAAATACCAGTTCCGCGAAAACCAGAGCATAAGCATTGGCTATGGCCTGCACCATCAGATACAGCCCCTGCCTACGTATTATAACTACGAGGTGTCGCTTACCTCTAACGGTAAACCTACCAACCTGAACATGGATTTTACACAAAGCAACCATGTAGTAGTAGGTTACGATTTAACCTTTGCCCAAGACTTTCACCTGAAGGCCGAAGCGTACTTTCAATATATAAACAACGCACCGGTAGAGCGCACGCCCAGTTCATTCAGTATGCTGAATGCCGGCGCCGATTTTGCTACGCCTAACAACACCAACCTGGTTAATAAAGGCATAGGCCGTAACTATGGTTTAGAGCTGACCCTGGAGAAATTTTTTACCAAAGGCTATTACTTTCTGGTTACCGGTTCGCTGTTTCAGAGCGAGTACCAGGGTAGCGATAAGGTATGGCGCAACACGGCCTTTAATGGCCACTACGTAGTAAACGGGTTGGCCGGTTACCAGTACCTGTTTGGTGGTAAAAAGAATAAAACCAAACGCCATGCTATTGCTATAGATACCAAGCTGACCGGTGCCGGCGGCAGGTTTTATACCCCTATAGACCCGGTGGCCAGCGATGCGCAGAACACGGCAGTTTATTTAGATGACCAGGCGTTTACTCAAAAATACAGCGACTATTTCCGTTGGGATTTGAAAGTAAGCTATCGCCTTAGTTTCCGTAAAATAACACAGGAGATATCGATAGACCTGCAGAATGTGGCCAACATTAAAAACATCTTCCGCAAGGTATATAACCCGCGCACCAACAGCCTTAACAACGAGTACCAGCAGGGCATATTTGTGCTGCCACAGTATAAAATACTGTTTTAGCACGTAAATTAATTTAAAGCAGTCATGCCTTTACGAATTTCGATTGTCATTTTATCTGTGTTTGTATTGTCTGCTTGTAAGCAGAAACAGATTAGCAGTAATAATGAACAACCCAATGACTTGAGATTAACCTATGGCCCTATATTAAAGGGTGCGTGGGTATTAACCGATTACATTGACGAGTTACACAATACCGGGTCTCCATTTATCGCTTCAAACAAGTTATCCGGGTTAGTAACACTAGCATTTCCGGCACAACTTGTAGCCGATAGCTTTGTTGTAGGGGCGAGCCTTAATAACCATGAAGGTTCTAGCTTTTCATGTTACTTCGACAAAGACACAAAGGGAAACCGACTACCCACTAACATTGTCGATTATGAAAATGATGCGAACTATTATGAGCTTGGATTTGAAATAGTACACAGCGATACTTTTTTGTTTTTATATCATTTTAGTAAAAACAAGATGCTTATTGATAAAAGGTCTTTTACAAAAGTAAGCGATAAGTATACTCATGATGATTTGGGTTGGCCAATTCAAAACATAGTAAATGAGATCTTATTTAAAGGAGAGTATGTCATATTCGGCAATTCTGACACAATACCTAACGTTGTTTTTACCGTGGATGGACATATTAAAGGATGTAAGTTTACTGCATATGATGTTCAAACTGATTATGTTGGTCCGACAAAATTTAACTGTATTTCTCTTAAAGGGGTAAATTTCAATCGGGATTACGCTTTCAACATTAACGCAGATACCATTTTCCTATTCTCTATTTCGGGATATGAAGACGAGGGCACTTCGCAAATAGACACGTTGGAATATACGCTTATTCGAAAATAATGCTGTTACCTGTACAGAGATTTAGGGCTATTCATCTACTTACTTTCTAATTACCATTTAATCGCTTTATTTCGCCGCTTTAGCTAACCAACCACTTTTTACTATATGATGCGTATAGGTACCCTATCTCTACTGGCAGTGCTGCTGTTTGCTTCGTGCAACAACAACACCAAAACTTCAACCGCCGAAAAACGCGAGGCCAAAGGCGGCGTTAAATACGGCGGCGTGTTTCGCTATAACGAAGTAGAGTATCTTAAAACGCTATACCCGCAAGGCGTAACCGAGGTAACCGGCCACCGCATTACCAACCAGATATATGAAGGGCTGGTAGGCTTTAACCAGAAAGACCTGACCATAGAACCCATGCTGGCTAAAAGCTGGGATGTGGACAGTACCGCTACAGTATATACTTTCCACCTACGCACCGGTGTGGTATTTCACGATGACCCTTGCTTTGCCGATGGCAAAGGCCGTGTAATGACAGCCAACGATTTTGTGTACTGCTTTAACCTGCTTTGCACACCCGACCCGAAAAACCAGGGCTTTAGCTTTTACCGCGATATTATAAAGGGCTTTAAAGAGCTATACACCGCACGCGAAAAGAAACAACACGATGCAGATGAGATAGGAAACCTGGGCGTAAAAGCAATAGATGACAGCACCCTGCAAATTACATTGGTAAAACCTTACGCCGATTTTTTAAACCGGTTGGGCTTGCCTTTTACAGCGGTGTTTCCGCGTGAGGCTGTAGAGAAATACAAAGGCGATATACTATACCACACCGTAGGTACCGGCCCGTTTGTACTGAAAGCACTTAAAGCCGATGAAGCCGTGGTAATGGCGCGCAACGAAAAATACTGGGGCCGCGATGAGTTTGGCAACCAACTGCCTTACCTGGATGGTATTAAGATTTCGTTTATTAAAGAAGATAAAACCGAAATGCTGGAGCTGGCCAAAGGTAACCTGGATATGAAATACCGTTTGCCGTTTAGCATGATAGACCAGATACTGGATGAACAAAAGAACCTGAAAGGGGAGTACAAGAAATTTCAGTTGCAGGTAACGCCGGAGTATGCCACCCAGTTTTATGGGTTTCTGATACCGGATAAAATTTTTCAGGATTGGAATGTGCGCCTGGCGTTTAACTACGCTATAGACCGCGCCAAGATAGCCGACTACACTGCCAAAGGTGAAGGTGTGCCGGCTATGTATGGTTTTGCGCCGCTGGGTATGCCGGGTTACGATAACACACAGGTGAAAGGTTACACGTTTGATGTAAAGAGAGCGAAAGACTACCTGGCAAAAGCCGGTTACCCGAATGGCAAGGGCTTTCCTAAAATAACGCTGGAGATAAACAGCGGCGGCGGCCGTAACCAGGATGTGGCCGAGGCTATTAAAACCATGCTGACCGATAACCTGAATATAGAGATTGAGCTATCGCAGGTGGTATGGGCGCAGCATACCAATAACGTAGAAACCGGTAAAACCAATTTCTGGCGTTTTGGCTGGGTGGCCGATTACCCGGACCCTAACAACTTCTTCAACCTGTTTTACGGCAAAAATGTACCGGCTACTATGGAAGAGGCGGCCTACAGCAACCCTACCCGCTATAAAAATGCCGGGTACGATGCGCTGTACGAAAAATCGCTGGTAACTACCGATGCTGCTGAGCGTAACAAAATATATGCGCAGCTTGACCAGCTGATAGTAAACGATGCACCGGTGCTGCTGATATACTACAGCATGAACCGCCGACTGCTGCAACCATACGTTAAAAACTACCCTAACAACGGTATGGAGTACCGTGCGTTTAGAGAGGTGTGGCTGGATAAGTAAGCTGCTGTAAGGTGTGCGCCGGTGTTACGACTAACATAAAAACCATAGTATGAGAATAAGACTGTTGTCCGCCATTGCCACACTTTGTTGTTTGAGCATGCTGTTGACGCAATGCCGCAAAACCACCGAAACAGATAAAGCCCTGTTTGAGCGCAGCAACACCACTACGGGCTTTACCTACTACTTGAACAACGATTCGGTGTTGCCATCTTCATCGCCCAGCGCACACAATGCGTATTTCAGGGTGCGGTTTAATAGTATTGCTTATGCTGCACTAACAGATAATGGTAAACTGCCTGCGGGTGGTTCTTTCCCCGATGGGTCGCTTATAGTAAAAGAGCTATACGATTCGCAAACCGGTAGTCTGCAATTGCTGGCTGTAATGGAAAAAGCGAGTAATAACTCAGCAGCCGGTAGTGGTTATTTGTGGGGTGAATATGAGCCGGACGGACAAGCTGTTTTTTCTACTTCAAAAAAGGGCAATGGTTGTATATCGTGCCACGACAACAGCGGCAACCGCGATTTAGTGCGGTTGTTTGAGTTGTTTCCTTGAGAAATTACAGTGCCCGGAAGTGGGGCTGTACGTTTAGAGGGGTATTGTTGGATAAGTAAACGCAGATAGTATCGTCATTGCGAGGAGCGAGGCTCTGCGAGCGACGAAGCAATCTTTTGTATTGCATGTATTAACGTATGAGATTGCTTCGTCGCAAAGCCTCCTCGCAATGACGGCAATTGGCAGATTCCTTCGTTGTGCCCAAAGCGGCACTCCTCGCAATGACGAATACATTACAACACCTCTGCCTTAAACGTATCTCCCTGTTTTATATCACCGGTATCGAAACCTTTTTTGAACCAGCGCATACGCTGTGCCGAGGTGCCGTGGGTGAAGGCATCGGGCACTACGTAGCCCTGTGCCTGTTTCTGTAGTTTATCATCACCTATGGCGTTGGCGGCGTTGAGGGCTTCTTCAATATCGCCTTGCTCCAGCACGTTTTTCATTTGCTGCGCGTGGTGCGCCCATACACCTGCAAAAAAATCGGCTTGCAGTTCTAAGCGTACCGATAGCTTGTTGTATTCTTCTTCGCTCAGGCGTTCGCGCATCTGGTGTACTTTGTCGGATATGCCTAACAGGTTTTGTATGTGGTGGCCGTTTTCGTGCGCTATTACATAGGCCATAGCAAAATCGCCGGGTGCGCTGAATCGGTTTTTAAGTTCGTCGTAAAAGCTAAGGTCTATGTACATCTTCTCATCGGCAGGGCAATAGAACGGGCCTACCGCACTAGATGCCTGCCCGCAGCCTGACTCTACCGCATCGCGGAACAGTACCAGTTTAGGCTCGCGGTATTGCATGCCTTGCTCTTCAAACAGCTTATGCCATACATCTTCGTTATCGGCCAGCACTACTTTTACAAACTGTACGGCTTCGTCTTCTTCGGCGCTGCTGGCTACCGGTTGTGTTTGCTCTTGCTGCGGCTGACCCTGATTTACGGCCTGTAGTAAGTCTAACGGGTTTTGCCCCAGCAATAAACCTATTACCACTACTATTACGGTGCCTATACCACCCAACGCTATGCCACGGCCACCAAAGCCACCACCGCGCATATCTTCTACATTACCGCTTTCGCGCCTGCCCCTCCATTGCATAGTTTATGT
>CAYREY010000080.1:0-3023 GCA_964423405.1 uncultured Chitinophaga sp.
CCAATACAAAATTTACTAAAGATATTGCCCAGTATTTCGTCGTTGGTTACTTCACCGGAGATCTCGCCTAAGTGTTCCAGGGCGCGCTTAATATCCAATGCTACCAGTTCGCTGGTTTGGCGGTTGTTTACACCGGCTGTTACTTCGTGCAGGGCTTCGCTTGCTTTTATCAGTGCCTCGTAGTGGCGCGTATTGGTTACTACGGTGTTATCGGGGTGCAGGTTAGCGGTGGCCAGTTTGTATAGTTTCTCTTTTAGCTGGTCGGTATGCGTATTGGCCTTGGCCGATATAAAATGTAACTGGTCGTGCAGGTTAAGGTGGGCCGTAGCAGGGCTGTTTTTCAGTATCCAGTAAAACGGTGCGGTATCGTGCCAGTGTGCGCTGTCTATTTTGTTGCCAACTATCAGGCCGGTAAAATTGGTAAGCTCCAGTTGTTTCACCTCCTGCAATAGTTCTTCGGGTGTGGTGGTGTTTACATCAAACAGGTAAATGTAAATAGAGCTTTGCTTCAGCTTCTCCAGTGTTTTTTCTACCCCTAGTTTTTCAATTACATCTTCGGTGCTGCGTATGCCGGCTGTATCTATAAAGCGGAACTGCACACCCTTAATGTTCAGCACCTCTTCAATCGTATCGCGCGTAGTGCCCGGTATGTCCGATACTATGGCGCGGTCTTCGTTTAGCAGTGCGTTCAGCAAGGTCGATTTACCGGCGTTGGGTTTACCGGCTATTACCGTGTTAACCCCATGCTTTATTACATTGCCCAGCCTGAACGACTCTATCAGCGGGCGCAGTTTATGTTGTATCAGGCCTATCAACTCTATCAGTTTGCTGCGGTCGGCAAACTCTACATCTTCTTCGGCAAAATCAAGCTCCAGTTCTATCAGCGATGCAAAGTTAACCAGTTCGGCACGCAGTGCTTTTATATCGTTGCTGAAGCCGCCACGCATTTGCTTAATGGCAAGGTCCAGCGAGGCTGCCGAGTTAGAGGCTATCAGGTCGGCAACGGCTTCGGCCTGGCTAAGGTCTATACGGCCATGCATAAAGGCACGTAGTGTAAACTCGCCGGGGCGTGCCGAGCGGGCTCCGCTGTGTACCAGCAGGCGCAGTATCTGCTCGGCTATAAACGGCGAACCGTGGCAACTAATCTCTACCACATCTTCGGTAGTAAAACTTTTTGGCGCGCGGAAAAGGCTCACCATTACTTCGTCTATAATCTTATCTCCGTCTACTATGTGCCCGTAGTGTATGGTGTGCGATGGCTGTGCCTCCAGCTTTTTGCCTTTAAACACCTTACCCGTAATGCTAATAGCATTAGTGCCCGAAAGGCGGATAACGCCTATGGCCCCCACGCCCGGTGCAGTAGCTAAAGCAACAATGGTATCGGTGTTAATCACAGCCGCAAATTAAGGTTATCTTTCACAAAAAACGGATGGCTATGGATTTAAAAACCTTTCACGATTTTTTAGATTACTACGATAAAGTGCGCGGCCGCACTAAGTTGATTGCAGCAAAAATACCGGCAGATAAAATTAACTGGACCTACCGCGAAGGTAAATTTACATTGGCAGATTTGTTGCGCCACCTGGCCTGCATAGAGCGCTATATGTATGCCGAAAATGCACAGGGCAAGCCATCGCAGTATAAAGGTTGCGGGGTAGAGTATGGCACTACCTACGATGAGGTGATAAAGTTTATGAACGCTACCCACGCCGAAAGTATGCAGGTGTTTTATGCGCTTACCGAAGAACAGATTAACAGCAAATGCATCACACCGGGCGGCACACCCATTACTGTTTGGAAATGGTTACGCCTGATGGCCGAACACGAGATACACCACCGCGGGCAGCTATATTTATACCTGTCGCTGTTAGGCAATGATGTACCAGCACTGTATGGCTTAACGAGTGAGGAAGTGGCAGAAAGGGCAACCCCTCTAAATCTCCCCTAAAGGGGAGACTTTAACAGCCAAACAGCCGGCAAGCATTATTTAGCTAACCGGCTGTTTGTATTTCAATCCGCATTCAAAAATCCGCAATCATACTTCGTACTATTCGCTCTTCGCGCCACGCACCATTTGCTCTACCATATCCCACTGCTCTTCGGTTACGGCACTCATCATATTAAACTCGCCGGCACCCTGCAGCCATTCGCCACCGTCAATTGTTACCACATCGCCGTTAACGTAAGCCGAGTAGTCGGATACCAGATAGGCCGCCAGGTTGCAAAGCTCCTGATGTTCGCCGGCACGTTGCACCGGTACACGGTTTTTCAAATCCATTTTCTCCTGCAGTTCGCCCGGCACTAAACGGTCCCAAGCACCTTTGGTAGGGAACGGTCCCGGTGCAATAGCATTACAACGTATGCCATACTTGCCCCATTCTACAGCCAGCGAGCGGGTCATAGCCAGTACACCGGCTTTGGCGCAGGCGCTTGGCACTACATAACCCGAACCGGTCCAGGCATACGTAGTTACAATGCTTAATACAGTTTTATTACGCTGTTTGTTGGCTATCCAGTATTTGCCTAGTGCCAGTGTACAGTTGTACGAGCCACGCAATACTATATCTACTATGGTATCGAAGGCACGGTTGCTCAGGCGCTCGGTAGGAGAGATGAAGTTGCCCGCCGCATTGTTCAATAGTGAATCTACGCCACCAAATTTTTTAACGGTGGCATCCAGCATAGCCTCTACCTCGTTATACTTACGTACATCGCATTGTACCGCTAATACCTGTCCGCCTGTTTCGGCCATCAGTTCATCGGCAGTTTTTTGTAGCACATCCAGCTTGCGGCTGGTAATAACCACATTGGCACCCAGGGTTAAAAAATACTTTGTCATCGATCGGCCCAGGCCGGTACCGCCACCGGTAACAATAATAGTACGACCTTTTAGTGCTCCGTCTTTCAGCATTCCATCTGTGTAAGCCATAGTAATGTATTAAGGTTTTAAAGTGATAAATGCGGCCTCTCCTATCTGCCTTCGGCATCTTTCCTCTCCGAAAGAGAGGAAAGAACCATCAAAT
>CAYREY010000080.1:3123-11466 GCA_964423405.1 uncultured Chitinophaga sp.
CATATCGGTAATATCGTTTAGCTGATAGTGTAAGTGGCGCGCCTGCTCAAAGTTGCCTGCAAGGCCCTGGCGTACCATCTTGGTAAATACTTTAGGAAACGCCTGACCAACTACCGATATCACACCATCTAAACCATACGCCAGTAAGCCTAAGGTTATGTTATCATCGCCCGATACCAGCAAAAAGTTTTTCGGTTTGTTTTTAGCTATCTGCATGCATTGGTTAAAATCGCCCGAGGCTTCTTTCATACCAATAATATTGTCAACCTCTGCCAGGCGCAGGGTGGTAGCAGCCAGCATATTGCTACTGGTACGGCCCGGTACGTTGTACAATATAACCGGACGCGGTGCCGCAGCAGCTACTGCTTTGTAGTGCTGGTATATACCTTCCTGTGTTGGTTTGTTGTAGTATGGCGATACAGACAGAATAGCATCTACACCGTTAAAGTGGAACTGCTCCATATCGTTAATTACCTGGTGGGTACTATTGCCACCAAAGCCTGCCACTACCGGTACACGGCCTGCTACTTTCTCTATAGTAAAATTCAGTATGTCAAGCTTTTCCTGCTTATCAAGGTTTACACTTTCGCCGGTGGTGCCTAAACTAACTACGTATTCTACGCCGCCCTTTATGCTGTGGTTTATCACGTTTTCAAGGCCCGTAAAATCAATCTGCCCGGTTTTGGTAAACGGTGTTACGAGGGCTACACCGGTTCCTCTAAGCTTGCTTTGTATCATAATGGATTTTATTTAAAAAATGTGTTGCCTGATCTATAAAGTACTGTACTTCGGTTTTGTCGCCCATCTTTATCATCATCTCGTAGTAGTCGGTTTTACGGTCATCGTAAACGCCTACACGCCATTTCGCTTTAGCAATACGGGCTACATATTCCAGCGGCAAACTTACATTGGTAAACGCAGCAAACAAAAGGTCGAAGTCTTTTGCGGCAAATTTTTCTACCCGCTCATCCTGCGGCACCTGAGTCCAGCCAAGTGTTTTTTTATTAAACACCGCAATATCTGCCTTGTGGTCTATTTTGCTATCGTTTATAAACCCCATTATTTCTACTGTTTTGCCATCGTTGCGTAACTGCTCGGCAAAGCGGGTAATGATGATGTCGTTATCGGGGTTAGTACTGTCGTACAGTATGCCTACCGTTTCGGCATCATCCAGGTTGGTTAGTACCCGTTTGGTGTTCTGCCCTTCCAGTTTTCGTTCTACTGCTTTCCTATAAAAATAATTCCGTATATCCTCCCAAAGCTTCATTAGTCAGTTTCGTTTTTTCTCCGGCTCCTTTTAAATACTTCCACCTCCGGCTCGCAAAGCCTCGCCACCTCCGCCAGCGGAGGACAAACAGCCGCTATTGTACATCGCTATATACATCGTACACCCCTATGTTCGAGTATTTATCAATACGCTGGTTAATTCTTTCTTCTGCACTCAGGGCTTCCAGTTCTGCAATGTTTTTAATAATCGTCTGCTTTACGGTTTCGGCAATCTCTGCCGGGTTGGTATGCGCACCGCCTGTGGGTTCTTTTACAATACCATCTATAATACCAAAGCTCAGCAGGTCCTGCGCCGTAGGCTTAAGGGCCTCTGCGGCTTTCTCTTTATGCTCCCAGCTACGCCATAGTATAGATGAGCAACTTTCAGGCGATATAACCGAGTACCAGGTGTTTTCCAGCATCAGCAGCCTGTCGCCCACACCTATACCCAACGCACCACCCGATGCCCCTTCGCCAATAACAATACAAAGTACCGGTACCTTTAAGGCCGCCATCTGCATCAGGTTGCGGGCTATGGCTTCGCCCTGTCCGCGCTGTTCGGCTTCTTCGCCGGGGTAAGCGCCGGGTGTATCTATAAACGTTACAATAGGCTTGTTGAATTTTTCGGCCAGTTTCATTAGTCGCAGGGCCTTGCGGTAGCCTTCGGGGTTGGGCATGCCAAAGTTGCGGTACTGCCGCATTTTGGTGTTTACCCCTTTCTGGTGGCCTATCAGCATATAGGTTTTGCCGGCTATTTCGCCAAAGCCGCCAATTATAGCCTTATCATCTCTAAAGCCCCGGTCGCCAAACAGCTCAATAAATTTATCGGTTATGGTTTCTATGTAGTAAAGGGTATAGGGCCGCTCGGGGTGGCGGCTTACCTGTATGCGCTGCCATACGCTCAGGTTGGCATAAATCTCGCGGCGTTTTTCAAGTATCTGTGCCTCCAGTGCTGCCAGTTGCTCTGGTGTAGGCATATGCCCGTCGTTACCGGGGTCTTTCAGTTTCTCCAGTTGGCGGGTCAGTTCCTCAATCGGTTTTTCAAAATCAAGAAAAGTCATTTCACGGTTTTCAGGTTTCAAATAAAGCAAAAAATGCCCAGTGTGCTGCGGCTACAGCACCACCGGCTGTGTTACAAGGTAGTTAAATTGCTGTAAATCAAACGCAGAAACAGCGTTGAAAATTTAAGTGTAGTGATGATGTAGTAAGTGTTTTACACCAGCATATTATCTATCAACCTTACCCCGCCAATTTTAGCGGCTACCAGGGCTACCTTTTTCTCTTTGCGGGTGGTGGCGGGTTTAAGGGTTTCGGCATTGCGTATTTCAAAATACTCCAGGTCTATGCCCGGTATGTTTTTAAGGTGTTCAGCGCCACGTAGGGCTATTGTATTTACTTCGTATTTCGTATTTCTAATTTCGCGCTTAGCAGCCTTTAATGTTTTCGACAACTCTACCGATAAAGCCCTTGCCGCTGCATCCAGCCGCACGTTACGGCTGCTCATGGCCAGTCCGTCTTTTTCGCGCAGCGTGGCACCCATTATCAGTTCGGTATGCAGGCGGCGTTTTCTTATCAGGTGGCGCACAATCAGTTGTTGCTGGTAATCTTTTTGCCCCATGTATAGTTTGTGGGGCTTAACTATGCGCAGCAGTTTTTCTACCACCTGCGCCATGCCGGCAAAGTGGCCGGGGCGGTGTTCGCCCTCCAGGGTTTCGGCCACATAGCCAAAGTTAAGGGGTTTCTTGTTTTCCAGCCCGTCGGGGTACATTTCCTTAACAGTGGGCAGAAAAAGCACATCGCAGCCCGCGTCGGTCAGCATTTCAATATCGCGGGCTATGGTATTGGGGTACTTATCAAAGTCGCTTTTATCGTTAAACTGGGTGGGGTTTACAAATATGCTGCACACCGTAACGCCGCAGCCCTTGCGGCTTTGGGCTATCAGCGACAGGTGCCCCTGGTGCAGGGCGCCCATAGTGGGTACAAAGCCTATACCCCGGGTTTTAACGGCCGGAGCTTGTAAATAACGTTGCAGGTCTTTTATCTGCTTGAAAATCAGCATATTGTGACGGGCTTAACAGTTTTGGGGTGCTTTCCTTTGGGATATTACGGTATTTTATTATTATCTTTGCACTCCAATTTGATTTTTACTTAATTTCTTCACTTTCTTACTCAAACCAAATCAATAATATGGAAAAAAAGAGAATTCTTATCGTTACGCAGGAGATGGACCCATATCTGGCGCTGACCGAGGCCTCTAAAATTGCCAACGAACTGCCACGCTTTATGCAGGAGCAGGGTTTAGAGATACGCGTTTTAATGCCAAAGTTCGGAACTATTAACGAAAGAAGGCATCGTTTGCACGAGGTGGTTCGCCTGTCGGGTATCAATGTTATTATAAACGATGAGGATTATCCTTTAGTAATAAAAGTAGCTTCGCTGCCGGGTGCCCGCCTGCAGGTTTATTTTCTGGATAACGAAGATTTCTTTAAGCGTAAGCTGGTTTTCCACGATGAGAACGATAAGTTTTTTGAAGATAACAGCGACCGTATGATTTTCTTCTGCAAAGGTGCACTGGAAACCGTACGTAAATTTGGCTGGGCACCGGATATTATCCACTGCTTTGGCTGGATGACAAGCCTGATACCTATGTACCTGAAAACCACTTATAAAGATGATCCTATCTTTACCAATACCAAAGTGGTGTACTCGGTAGCTAAAAACGAATTTAAAGACAAGCTGAAAAACGACTTTACCGTTAAAGCCGCCATTAGCGAAGATATTTCGAAAAAACACCTCGATTTCTTTAAAGACGGCGACAATACCAGCCTGAACATTGGCGGTGTGCAGTTTGCCGATGGCCTGGTAGTAGGCGACGCGGTTGACGATAAAGTAGCCAGCCACCTTAAAAAAGCCAAAGGTAAGCAGGTACTTAAAATGGACAGCACCGAAGAAGACCCGCTGAACATGCTGAACAAGTTTTACCAAAATATTTTGGCAAACTAAGCGTTTGAGGTGATTATTGTTTTATTTGCGCCTTAACCGTACCAGAAATTGAAAAGTAAACTGATAAGAATAATAGCACCGGTAGTTTTCTGCTGGTGCTTATTTTTAATACAGGGTTGTAAAGACCCTATGATTGAAGACAGCAACCTGCTGACCAGCGAAGATGACCTGAACCTGGCCAAAGATACCCTGCTGATAAAGGCTTTTTCGCAGTACGAGGTGCCTTTGCGCTCCAGCGGCGTTAGCACTGGTGTGTTGGGTAGTATAGATGACCCCAACTTTGGCAAAACCTATGCCGGGGTGTATTCGCAGTTTTTGCTAACCAGCAACAACCTATACTTTGGCGAAAACCCGCAGCTGGACTCCGTAGTGCTGATGGTGCGCTACGCGGGTAAGTACGGTGATTTTAACCTGCCGATAGATGTATCGGTGTACGAACTGGCACAATCCATTAACGACACTACTGTTTACCGTACCAACGATGCTTTTCAGGTACAGGTGCCGGCTATAGGCCAGCTGAACGGTTTTGTACCTAACATAACCGATAGTATACAAACCAACCGCGGCAAGTACCCCGCCCACCTGCGCATACGCCTGAACGATGATTTTGGCCGCAAAATACTGGAGGCTGATACTACAGCTGTGCTGAGCAGTAACCCGGCCTTTTTGAGCTACTTTAAAGGTTTTTACCTCACTACCAATTCGGCCACCACCGGCAATGGGCTGTTGTACCTGGATATGCAGTCGGCTATTTCGCAGCTTATAATTTATTACCGCAATGGTACCGGCAGCAACGAGGTAGATTCGCTTAGTTACCGTTTCCCTTTTACCGGTGTGCGGGTTAACCATTTCGATAATGTATATACCGGTTCACCGGTTAGTACCTCTATTGCCTCGCCTAACCCTAATGGCGAAGAAAAAGTTTACCTGCAGGCTGGTGTAGGTACCAAAGGCCGTTTGTATATTAAAGACCTTGACTCGCTGCCTAAAAATATTGCTATTAATAAGGCCGAGCTTATATTATCGCAAAATGCCGGCGACACGGCTTACCTGGCACCGCTGCTGCTTAACCTGTACCGGGTAGATAATGCCGGGCAGGCAGTAAAACTGGATGATGACGGGCTGAATGGTTTTGGTGGTGTGCGCACCGCCGAAACGGTTAACGGCGTAACCATTAACCGCTACCGGTTTAATGTAAAACGTTATTTGCAGAAACTGATACAGGGCGTGTACCCCAACCAGGGTTTTTATGTTGAGCCTATAGCCCCTAACACTAACTCAGAGCGGGTGGTGTTATCCAATTCATCTACCGATAGTAATTACCAGATAAAACTGGTGGTAACTTATACAAAAATGTAAGGTAATCAAGCCGCGATGGCAAAACCGGTGGATATAAAAAATGTATCTGTGGTTTTACTTTCCGGTGGTTTATTTAAAATTACAGACGTAAATAAAACATCAGCTTATGTGTGGCATAGTTGCTTATATAGGACCCCGCGAGGCCTATCCTATACTGATTAAAGGACTGAAACGATTGGAGTACCGTGGCTACGATAGTGCCGGTGTGGCATTGCTTAACGGCGGTATGCACGTACATAAATGTAAAGGCAAGGTAAGCGACCTGGAGCAGGCCGCTGCCGGCAAAAATGTAAAGGGCAATGTAGGCATCGGCCATACCCGCTGGGCTACGCACGGCGAGCCGAACGATGTAAACTCGCACCCGCACCTTTCGCAAACCGGCGACATAGCTATTATACATAACGGTATTATAGAAAACTATGCTACGCTGAAAGAAGAGCTGACCAACCGTGGCCACAAATTTGCCAGCGATACCGATACCGAAGTACTGGTACACCTGATAGAAGATGTACAACAGAATACCGGCACCACTTTAGATGAAGCCGTACGCCTGGCGCTGAACGAAGTAGTAGGCGCATACGCTATAGTTATTATCAGCAAAAACGACCCGGCTAAACTGATAGGCGCCCGTAAAGGTTCGCCGCTGGTGGTGGGCATTGGCGATGGTGAGTTTTTTATGGCCAGCGATGCTACCCCTATAATTGAATACACCCGCGATGTAACCTACCTGAACGATAACGAAATAGCCTCGATAATAGATGGCAAGCTATCGGTAAAAACACTGGGTAACGTAGAGCATACACCCTACATACAAACGCTTGAAATGAATCTGGAGACCATCGAAAAAGGTGGCTACGAGCATTTCATGCTGAAAGAAATACATGAGCAGCCCCGCTCTATTTACGATTCGCTGCGTGGCCGTTTCGACCCGCACACCGGTATGTTTGCCATGCGCAGCTTAAAAGAGCACGAGGCAAAAATAAAGAACCTGAAACGCATTATCATAGTTGGCTGCGGCACCAGCTGGCATGCCGGCCTGGTAGGTGAATACCTGTTTGAAGATATTGCCCGCATACCGGTAGAGGTAGAGTATGCATCGGAGTTCCGCTATCGCAACCCGGTGGTAAACGAAGATGACCTGGTAATTGCTATCTCACAATCGGGCGAAACTGCCGATACACTGGCAGCTATAGAACTGGCTAAAGAGAAAGGCGCTACCATTTTTGGTTTGTGCAACGTGGTAGGTTCATCTATACCGCGCACCTCGCACGCCGGTGCTTATACCCATGCCGGCCCCGAGATAGGCGTGGCCAGTACCAAAGCATTTACATCGCAGGTAGCGGTGCTTACACTATGGGCATTTGGCTTTGCCGAAATACGCGGCCGTGTTACCAAACAGCAACTGCGCGATGCTTTTGCCGAACTGGAAACTATACCCGATAAAGTACAACACACCCTGGCCTGCGAAGAGCAGATAAAAGAACTGGCGGCGGTGTTTAAAGATGCTCACAACTTCCTGTACCTGGGCCGCGGCTACCAGTTTCCGGTGGCGTTGGAGGGGGCACTTAAACTAAAAGAGATAAGCTACATACACGCCGAAGGCTACCCGGCTGCCGAAATGAAACACGGCCCTATAGCCCTGATAGACGAGGCCATGCCGGTAGTGGTAATAGCTACCAAAAACAACATTTACGACAAGGTAATAAGCAACATACAAGAGGTTAAAGCCCGCAAGGGTAAAATAATAGCCATAGTAACCGAGGGCGACGACAAGGTGCGCAAAATGGCCGACTATGTAATTGAGATACCCGAAACCAAAGAGTTTCTGGAGCCGCTGCTATCTACCATACCATTACAGCTACTAAGCTACCACATAGCCGTAATGCGCGGCTGCAACGTAGACCAGCCACGTAACCTGGCTAAGAGTGTAACGGTGGAGTAATACAATCCATACATGTCATTAAAACAACAACGGCGAAGATCACTCTTCGCTGTTGCTGTTTTAAATAGGTGCCAGCCATCCGAAATTCCACCTTTTAACAATTGGTTTCCCATTTCACCATTTCCGATTACTTTAGCTTTTGAAGATAAACCGTAACCAATGAGAAAAATGTTTTTTACGCTGCCAATAGCAGCTATACTGGTACTGGCTGCCTGCAACCAGAAAGCCGAAACCAAAGCAACCGAACAACAACCGGAAATTACCGCGGCTGAGCCTGAGAATGTAAACGTAAAAGTAAGCGACCTGGCCACGCCTAAAGATTTTATCTGCGGCATGGATGTAGCCGAAGGCAGCATAGCCGATACTGCCAGCTACGAGGGTAAACTATATGGTTTTTGCTCGAAGGAGTGCAAAGCCGAATTTGCTAAGGACCCTGCCAAATACGTTGCTCAGGTAAAGTAAGCCAGGTTGGGTAGGCTTGCCAATATATGGCAGGGCTATCCGTTAGCTTCATCCAAAACAGAAAATATGCCCCATAGTAAAATTATAGGTGTAGGTATGTATGTGCCGGAAGACGTGGTTACGAACGACGATCTTTCGAAACTGATGGACACCTCGGACGAGTGGATTATTGAACGCACCGGTATTAAAGAGCGCCGTTTTTTTAAAGAAGGCGTAGATACCGTTAGCAGCATGGGTACCAAAGCAGCCCAGCAGGCGCTGGAGCGTGCCGGCAAAAAGCCAGAGGATATAGACCTGATAGTAATGGCTAC
>CAYREY010000080.1:11566-18199 GCA_964423405.1 uncultured Chitinophaga sp.
CGCTGGAGCGTGCCGGCAAAAAGCCAGAGGATATAGACCTGATAGTAATGGCTACCCTTAGCTCAGATTATAATTTTCCCGGCTCGGGTGTGTTGGTGCAGCGCAGCCTTCCCTTCCGCCAGATACCGGCTTTTGATGTAAAGGCACAGTGCTCGGGTTTTATATATGCCCTTAGCGTGGCCGACCAGTTTATTAAAAGCGGCATGTACAAAAACGCGCTGGTAATAGGTAGCGAGGTACAAAGCAACGTATTTGAACAAAGCGACCGCGGCCGCAACATGGCTGTAATATTTGGCGATGGTGCCGGTGCCGTAGTGCTGGAGGCTACCAACGAGCCTAACAAAGGCATACTTACCACCAAGCTGCACAGCGATGGCCACAGCGCCGAGGAGTTGTTTTTAGAACACCCCGGCAGCCGCCGCAAACAACGCTATAACGCTACCATGATGGAGACCGGCGAACTGCTGCCACACATGAACGGCAAACTGGTGTTTGTAAACGCTATTAAATATTTTCCGGAGGTGATACGCGAGGCACTTGCCGAGTGTAACCTGAAGGATAGCGATGTGGACCTGCTGATACCCCACCAGGCCAATGCCCGCATTACCGTACAGGTACAGAAAGAGATGGGCCTGCCCGATGAGAAAGTAATATCTAACATTGATAGATATGGTAATACCACGGCGGCGTCTATTCCAATAGCGCTGTGCGAAGCCTGGCAGGATGGTAAGATAAAAGACGGCGACCTGATAGCCATGGCGGCTTTCGGCTCGGGCTTTATGTGGGCCAGTGCCTTGATACGCTGGTAGGCAATATTTTTACCGGTGTGGCGTTTGGTGTTTTTGTTTAAAGTAAAACCCCTTTACCATGAAAAAAATAGCACTACTAATCTGGGCAATAGTGGCCATTGTAAGCATTGGCCTGGCGCAGGATAATATTGTATTACGCACCGGCGAAGAAGTAAAAGCCAAAGTAGAAGAGGTAGGCCTTACCGAAGTAAAATATAAGCGTGCTGATAACCATACCGGTCCCCTATACAGCGTATTGAAAAGCGATGTGCTGATGATAAAGTACGAAAACGGCACTAAGGATGTGTTTGCAACCGCAGCACCGGCTACCCCGGTACCTGCTACTGCTGCCACACCACCGGCCGCACCGGGCTGTGCCGGTAAGCCATTACCTTATAACGGCGATTATAACCGGCTGCGCAAAGCCGGCAACAAACGGATAGTGCTGGGTAGTGTACTAACCGGCCTGAGCGCTCCGATCTTGTTTACCGGTATTGGTATGACTGCCACCGGCCTTATTGATTTAAATGCCGATTACAATGGTTATTCGGATATGAGTGCTGCCCCGCGTTTGGTAGGCGGTATGATATTAACTGCCATTGGAACAGCCGCGCTGGTAACCGGCCCTATACTGATAAGCAAAGGCGTAAAAATGCGCCGTATGGCCCGCAGTGCGCAACAGCAACCGGTTAGCATGGGCTTTTCGCCCATACGCGATTATAACCTGGAGCGCTACGGCCGCGCATTTAACCAACAACCAATAGGCACCTTAAGCTTTACGTTTTAATATGGCGAGATTTATAACGGTAGTAGCAGTATTGTTGTGGTGGTGTACCGGTGCCCTGGCACAAGATACACTGGTAATGCGCAATGGCGATGAAATACTTGCCAAAGTAGAAGAGGTAGGCGTGTATGAAATAAAATACCACAAAGCCGATAACCTGACCGGGCCGGTGTATGTGGCGCAGCGCGCCAACGTGTTTATGATAAAGTATGCCAATGGTACGCACGAAGTATTTTCGAGTGCCGAGGCGCCTGCCGAAACAGACCTGCCGGTACCACAGCCCCGCGAAACTGAGCGCCGCGACCCACGCGACCACCGCGAACAACGGGCGCGTGAACACCGCGACAGGGGCCGCTTGCGGCCCTCGTACGATTATGTGCGGCTGAACGAAATGGGCTCTAAACGCATAGTGGCCGGTGCGGTAGTTACAACCGTAGGCGGTGCCTTTTTAATAACCGGTATTACGCTCTCTGCTACCGAAATGCGCAACTCATTTACCAACCCTAACCGTACCCGGCCCGAACGGATAATTGCCGGCACGTTACTTACCATAGCCGGCATACCCTGCACCATTATTGGCCCTATACTGCTGGGTAAGGGTTTTAAGTACCGCCGCATGGCTGCCGAGCAGGGGCCATCGCTAAGTTTTAGCCCCGTGATAGATAACCCCGGCCTGTTGCGCTATGGCACTAATTATAACCAAACGCAGGTGGGTACTATCAGCCTTACATTTTAGGGCTTTTAACCGCGGGTTTCACCTTTCAAAATATCCAATTACATTCGCCCCGCTATGATGATAACAGTATATAAAAGCAAACTGCACCGCGTTACCGTAACGCAGGCCGACCTTAACTATATAGGCAGCATTACCATTGATGAAAACCTGATGGAAGCCGCCGGCCTGGTTGAGCACGAGCGTGTACAGATTGTAAACGTAAACAACGGCGAACGCCTGGAGACCTATGTAATAAAAGGCGAGCGTGGCTCGGGTACTATCTGCCTTAACGGCCCTGCGGCCCGTAAGGTAGCAGTAGGCGATATTATAATTGTAATATCGTACGCTATGGTTAGTATGGAAGAGTACAAAAACCACAAGCCGGTAACCGTACACGTAGATGCTGCCAACCAGTTAACCCACTAATTTTTACCACTACCCCCGCGCATGAAAAAGCACCTTGGCAATGTTATAAAGCTCGCATTATCGCTGGGCATAGGCGTGGGCCTTATCTACTGGTTTGTAGGGCAAATGAGCGAAAGCGATAAGCAACAGGTAGTGCTGGATATAAAACGTGCCAACTACTTATGGGTGGCTGTGCCCCCGTTGCTGGGTTTAATAAGCAACTATTTCCGTGCCGAACGCTGGAGGCTGCTACTGCAATCTATGGGTTATAACCCCGGTGCTGTCAATACGTTTCTTAGCGTAATGATTATGTATTTCCTCAATCTGTTTTTTCCGCGCCTGGGCGAGGTAAGCCGTTGCGGCGTACTAGCGCGCTACGAAAAAATACCGGTAGATAAAGCCATTGGTACCATGGTGCTGGAGCGCCTGGTAGATGTGCTTTGTCTGGGTTTGGTATCGCTATACCTGTTGGTAGCCGAACGCGAAAAATTTTTACAGCTGTATCATCAGATAGCCGCTAACGCCTCTACACAATTTGGCGATATTATAGCTAAAAACCAGTTAAACCCGTTTGTAAAATACGGCGTAATGCTGGCAGCTATGCTGGCGCTGGTAGTGTTTATTGGTATGCAGATACGTGCTAAGGGTTTCGAGAATATTAAAAACGATTTTATAGAGCGCACCAAAGGTTTGCTGAAAGGTATCATCTCTATTAAAGATGTAAAAAGCCCGTTCATGTTTGTGTTTCACACCGTAGGTATATGGGTGTTTTATGTATTAATGGGCTATGCCGGTTTTCAAATGTTTCCCGAAACATCTATGCTGGGTTTTGGCGCTGCCGGTGTGTGCCTGTTTTTTAGCGGCGTGGCGTTTTCGCTTACACCGGGTGGACTTGGCCTGTACCCTATTTTTATGCAGATAGTACTTACCCTGTATGGTGTGGTTGGCAGTGCGGCTATATCGTGGGGGCTGGTGCAGTGGACCGCCCAAACGGCCTCGGTACTGGTAGGTGGTTTACTTTCGTTAATATTGCTTGCAATATTAAACAGGGAGCCAGCGTTAGAACAATAACCCTTTAAACTTTACACCTTGGTTTTTGCCGATAAAATCGAGTCGAAAATATTTACCCTCGACGGGCTTCTCAAACGCATTGAGTTCTGGAGAAGGCTGGGCGATAAAATTGTGTTTACCAACGGGTGTTTCGATATACTGCACCAGGGCCATATACAGCTGCTGGCAGGCTGCAATCAATTGGGCGAGCGCACCATTATAGGCTTAAATGCCGATTCGTCGGTAAAAGAGCTGAAAGGCCCTGCGCGCCCGGTTAACGATCAGCAATCGCGCGCCATACTACTGGCCAGTACCCAACTGGTAGATGCGGTGGTTTTCTTCTACGAGCTTACACCCGAAAACCTGATACACGCCATTAAACCCGATGTGCTGGTAAAAGGCGGCGACTGGAAAAAAGACGAGATAATAGGTGCCGGCTTTGTAGAAAGCTACGGCGGCAAAGTACAAACCATACCTTACCTGAACGGCTACAGCACCACTGCTATTATCGAGCGTTCGAAACAGTAGAGCCGCTAGCATTGCGGCTTTTGGGTTTTGCTATTCCATCCATTTAACTTCATTACTTGCAGACTTCCGGCTTCGGACTTCTCACTCTTTTGTATTTATTGCCGACTGCCAATTGCGGACTGCCGACTCAAACCCCTTGCACCGCACTCCTTTTCTGATATCTTCGCACTCTCAAATTACTACCATGAACTTCTCTCTTACCGAAGAACACCAGATGATTAAACAGGCCGCCCGCGACTTTGCACAAAACGATTGCAAACCGGGGGTTATTGAGCGCGATACACACATGACCTGGCCTAAAGAGCAGGTACAAAAAATGGCCGAACTGGGCTTTTTGGGTATGATGGTTTCGCCGGAGTATGGCGGTGGCGGTATGGATACGCTTAGCTATGTGCTGGCTATGGAAGAGATTTCGAAAATAGATGCTTCGTGCTCGGTACTGATGAGTGTAAATAACTCGCTGGTATGCTGGGGGCTGGAAGAATACGGCACCGAAGAACAAAAGAAAAAATACCTGACGCCACTGGCGAAAGGAGAGAAGATAGGCGCTTTTTGCCTTAGCGAGCCAGAGGCCGGCAGCGATGCCACCAGCCAAAGCACTACCGCTATTGATATGGGCGACCACTACCTGCTGAACGGTACAAAAAACTGGATCACCAACGGTGGTTGTGCATCTACCTACCTGGTAATAGCCCAAACCGATGCCAGCAAAGGCCACAAAGGCATTAACGTACTGATAGTAGAGAAAGGCATGCCGGGCTTTACAGTAGCTAAAAAGGAAGATAAACTGGGCATACGCGCCAGCGATACACACACCCTGCTTTTCAGCGATGTGAAAGTACCGAAAGAGAACCGCATAGGCGAAGATGGATTTGGTTTTAAGTTTGCCATGAAAACCCTAAGCGGTGGCCGTATAGGCATAGCTGCACAGGCGTTGGGTATAGCTGCCGGTGCTTACGAGTTAGCGGTAGAATACAGCAAGCAACGCAAAGCATTTAAAAAAGAAATCATCAACCACCAGGCGGTGGCATTTAAACTGGCCGATATGGCAACTGAAATAGAAGCTGCCCGCCTGTTAGTGTACAAAGCTGCCCGCCTGAAAGATGCCGGTAAAAACTACGACCAGGCTTCGGCTATGGCTAAAGTATTTGCCAGCGAGGTGGCTATGAAACACACCGTAGAAGCCGTGCAGATACACGGTGGCTATGGTTATGTAAAAGAATACCACGTAGAGCGCCTGATGCGCGATGCAAAAATTACACAGATATACGAAGGAACCAGCGAGGTACAGCGCATAGTTATATCGCGCGGTGTACTTGGGTAAGCGAAAATACATCCACCTCCGTCACGCGCAAAGCCGCGTGACACCTCCGCCGGCGGAGGACAAACAGTCGGCGAGGTCATACGTGTGGACTCTATCCTCTTCTATACGAATAAGATTTTGCCACCACTGCCATTAAGAGAATTACTACGAGCATCATAGCTACCATGTAGTACCAGTTTTTACTTACTAGTACGGACAGCCTGTAGCTTTTGATACGACTATTTAACAGACTGGAATTTGTGTTGCTATCCTTAAGCTTTTCATATCCTGCAATGGCTTGTTTAAGCTGGCCGGTATGTTCATAGCATAGCGATAACATCAGCAGCGCATCGCTAAGGGTAGAATCCAGCTGCAGGCATTTTTCAAAATCGGGTATGGCGTTGGTGTATTGGTTTAGTTTGTAATAACACAGCCCACGGTTAAAGTAACCCTCTTTAGCATCGGGTAGTTGTTCTATAACCTGTGTGTAGGTGGTAGTAGCCTGTTCAAACTGTCCGCTATTAAAGTATTGTTGTGCCTGCTGCGATAGCGGATGGTCTTCTGTTTCGGCAACTGCCGAAAAGAATAATAACATAGCCATCAGTAAAAATACATGCCGCACAACTACCGGTTTGGTTGGGTTGAAGATAGAATAAATTTTAGCGGTATACTTTGGTTATAAACAACCATACACCTCCGTTAGCGGTATATGCGTTAAGTAAAGAGTGTATTTTGATTTTTATCCCGAAGGGATAATAGGTTTATAGACCAATAGCAAAAAGCCGATGTTTGACCCCGTAGGTGGTCATACATGTCAGGCCATAAGTTCGACCCCTTCGGGGTCGGTAAATATACCTGTAGGTTAGTACTATAAACCTATGAACCTTTCAGGTTCAACACCAGTACCTATTTATGTTTTTAACTTGATGCTATACCGCCAGCGCAGTACAAACAGCCTTAAACACAAATGCCGCTTACTAAGCGGCATTTGTGTTTGTATAAAGCAACCGGTGTATTAATACAACGGAAACTGTTTCATGTATTCGTTTACCTCGCCTTT
>CAYREY010000080.1:18299-22077 GCA_964423405.1 uncultured Chitinophaga sp.
AACCGGTGTATTAATACAACGGAAACTGTTTCATGTATTCGTTTACCTCGCCTTTTACTTTGGCAATGGTGGTTTCGTTTTCTATATCGGTTACTATGCGCTCAATCCATTCTGCTACCTGCTGCATGTCGTTTTCTTTCATGCCTCGGCTGGTAGCTGCCGGTGTGCCTAAGCGGATACCGCTGGTAACAAACGGGCTTTTATCATCAAACGGTACCATGTTTTTGTTGCAGGTAATATCGGCTTTTACCAATGCGTTTTCGGCTTGCTTGCCCGATACATTTTTGCTGCGCAGGTCTATCAGCATCAGGTGGTTATCGGTACCGCCCGATATAATGCCATAGCCCTTGGCTACCATAGCAGCGGCCAGTGCCTGTGCATTTTTAATTACCTGTTGCTGGTAGGCTTTAAACTCCGGCGTAAGCGCTTCGCCAAAGGCAATAGCTTTAGCTGCTATTACATGCTCCAGCGGTCCGCCTTGTGTGCCCGGAAAAACAGCTGCATCCAGCACAGCGCTCATCATCTTGGTTTCGCCCTTAAGTGTTTTTTCGCCAAACGGGTTTTCAAAATCTTTACCCAGTAGTATAATACCACCACGTGGCCCGCGCAGGGTTTTGTGGGTGGTGCTGGTTACTATGTGGCAGTACTGCAATGGGTTTTTTAATAAACCGGCAGCTATCAGCCCCGCAGGGTGTGCCATATCGGCCATCAATAACGCACCAACTTCATCGGCTATAGCGCGGAATTTTTCGTACTCCCACTCGCGGCTGTAAGCCGATGCACCGCAGATGATAAGTTTTGGTTTTTCGGCCAGTGCTGTTTCGCGCACCTTGTCCATATCTATACGGCCGGTTTCTTTTTCTACACCATAAAAAGATGGCACATACAGCTTGCCGCTAAAGTTAACCGGCGAACCGTGCGTTAAGTGCCCGCCGTGCGACAGGTTAAAGCCCAGTATTTTATCGCCGGGTTTAAGGCAGGCCAGCATTACGGCTGCGTTGGCTTGTGCACCACTGTGTGGCTGTACGTTGGCCCAGGCAGCACCAAACAGTTGTTTAAGGCGCTCTATAGCCAGTGTTTCTATTTCATCTACCACCTGGCAGCCACCGTAGTAGCGCTTGCCGGGCAGTCCCTCGGCGTATTTATTGGTAAGGCAGCTACCCATGGCCTCCATTACCTGTGCCGAAGTAAAGTTTTCCGATGCTATCAGCTCAATACCTTCGCGCTGGCGGTGTAGTTCGCTGTTTATAAGGTTAAATATGGTTGTGTCGCGTGTCATGTAAACGTATTTAGTGCGGGCTAAAATACATGGCAGCGGCCTACTGGCAACCGGTTTTTACCAACAGTGTTAATGGTGCAGATAAGACATAAAAAAACGGCCTCAGTACTACTGAGGCCGTTGCAGATAAACGCTGATTTTTATAGTTTGGATAAAAACAGGTTAAAGAAAAAGCGCGTATCGGCTATTTCGTGGGCCAGATCTTTCATTTGTTTCAGTATTACATCTTCGGTGGTGTTAACGGTATCGTCGCCACCCATGGTTTCTTCGGTCATGTTTTCTATTACCCCTTCGCGTACGGCTACATCTTTTTTCAATCCCTCTATCTGCCCGGTAAGCGATGCAAACTGGTTTTCGAAATCTTTAAACTGTTTGGTAATAACCTCATCAAAGGGCAATTCCTGTATTTTTTTCAACCTGCCGGATAGGATTCCTATTTCTTCGGTGTAAAAGGCCAGCTCGCGCTGCCAGTCGATAGCCTGATGATGTAGTGCAGATAGGGAGGTTTTCATAACTTTAGTTTTTATTAGTGATGAACAATACGGCAAAGTTACGGTAGCTGTGCGGCGGGGGTATGACGAAAATCAATTCCAACGCTGATAGTGCGGCCCTTGATTTGAGGGGCAGATACCGGATATTGCGGTTTAATAATACCCCTTATGGCCTTTGGCTTAAATTTCAGGTTGCTGCGCCGCTACCGGCAGATAATAGGCATACTTATTAAGTATGGCTTTCAGGATATATTATCCGATGCGGGTTTTTCGTTCCGCGCGCGGTTTATAGAGGCCTTTTTGCCCGCCAGTATGGTGAGCGACATACACAAATACACCAAGTGGGAGCGTATGCGCATGGCCGCCGAAGAGCTGGGCACTACCTACATTAAACTGGCGCAGATACTTAGCAACCGCCCCGATGTGATACCGCTGGAACTGGTAGCCGAGTTTGAGAAGTTGCAAACCAAAGTGCCGCCTTTCCCCTCGCAGCAGGCGCGCGAAATAATAGAGGCCGAGATAAAGAGGCCGATAGGGGAAGTGTTTTCGAACTTTGGTGATGAGCCCTTTGCCAGCGCCTCTATTGCACAGGTACACCGCGCTAAATTGCACGACGGCACCCAGGTGGTATTGAAAGTGCGCCGCCCCGATATACTGGAAAAGATAGAGCTGGACATACTTATAATGAAATACTTTGCCCGCCAGATGGAAGAGCGGGGCTACTTTGCCAACCTGGACCCCGTGGGTATAGTACGTGCGTTTGATACGGCGATACATAAAGAGGTGGACCTGACACACGAGGGCTATAACCTGCAGCGCTTTGCCGGTAATTTTAAAGACGACCCTAAAGTGTTTGTTCCCAAATATTATCCGCAGTATACTACCCGCAAACTGCTTACCATGGAGTTTGTAGATGGGGTACACCCTTACGATAAAGCAGGGCTTGACCGCATAGGTATTAGCGGGCACGAACTGGCCAGCAACGGTATGTTTGCGTTGTTCAGGCAGATATTTGAGTTCGGCTTTTTTCATGCCGACCCACACCCCGGCAACCTGTTTGCCATGCCGGGCAACAAGGTGTGTTTTATAGATTTTGGTATGATGGGCACCGTACTGAAAGCCGACGTTGAGTTTTTTGCAGATATAGTGTACGGTGTTACTGCTAAAGATAGCAAGCGCCTGATATGGGGGCTTAAGAACATTGCCGTTAGCCAGCAGTTTGAAGGTGTAAAGGCATTTGATTACGAGGTAGAAGACCTGATAAACGATTACCACTCGCTACCGGCAGATAAAGTGAACATGACCGAACTGTTTAACCGGTTGTTGGAACTGGTAAACAAGTACACTATTAAAATGCCGCCCGATTATTTTCTGTTATCTAAATGTTTGGTAACCATAGAAGGTGTGGGCCGCAGGCTGGACCCCGACCTGAATATAATTGAAGAGCTGACCCCGCACATCAACAAAACACTGGCCGACGAGTTTAGTCCGCTGAACATATTGAAGAAGCTGGGTAGCGCTGCCCGCGATACACTATCGCTGATGGAGAACCTGCCCAACGACCTGCGCGATATAATTGCCAAAATAAAACGTGGTGAACTAAAGGTAGCCATAGAGCACGAGGGGCTGGATGAGATAACCCATAAGATAGACCTGGCCAGTAACCGTATAGCCGGTGGGTTTATAATAGGCTGTATATTGATGGCATCGGCCATACTGATAGCGGTTAAGTTTCCTCCGGTTTATTATCATGTATCTATACCGGGTGGGCTGGGTTTTGTACTGGCCAATGTGTTGGGCCTGGCTATGCTGTACCGTATTTTCAGGGGTAAAAAATATTAATGCTTGCTAACCATTAAGGGTATTGAGTGCATTAAGAAATGCAGTAGGGTAAACCACTAAGAACACAAAGGGCACAATAATTTAACGGCTTTCTTTTGTCACTTTTTTTAGAAAAAAGTAACCAAAAAATTGTCTGCTCAATGGCTCCGCCTGAGCAGACCAGCCT
>CAYREY010000081.1:0-21760 GCA_964423405.1 uncultured Chitinophaga sp.
GAGCAGAGGCCAATAATTTTATGAAACACCTCGTGCAGATCGGTAAGCTGCTGGGTTATTTTACGGTCGTCGGTTTTGCTTTGTACCATTTTGTCCAGCTTTTTGCTGCCGCTTATCAGGTCGGCTATGGCTTTGTTTATTTCGGGTGTGTTAAACTGCGCCGGCAGGGCGGTGCTTTTAAGTGCGCTGGCTTTTTCAAGCAGCTCTTTGCTGCGTGTTTTTATTGGTTGCAGGTTACCTTCTTCCGATGGGTGAAAGGTCTGGCTCATTACCTGGTGAAAGGCTGTAATCTGTGGCCAGTCTTCAAACTTACCTTTAGGTACGGCGGCATCGTAGCGGCGGCTTACTTCATCCCAGTTTATTACGTTCCATATAGCCGATAGGTAGTCGCCGCGTTTGTTCTGGTACTTCAGGTAGTAGGCGTGTTCCCACACATCTATACCCAGCACCGGTGTGCCTTTTTTATCGGCAATGTTCATCAGCGGGTTATCCTGGTTAGGAGTAGATGATACAAACAGTTTTTTATCGGCATTTACACTCAGCCAGGCCCAGCCCGAACCAAAGCGTTTAGCGGCCTCGGCACTTATCAGCGTTTTAAGGCTATCCAGCGAGCCATACTGCCCGGTTATAGCTTTCATTAACCGTGCCGATGGCTGGGTGTTTTTGTTAGGTGTAAGCACCGTCCAGAACAACGTATGGTTATAATGCCCGCCGGCGTTGTTGCGCACCGCCTCGGGGTAGGTAGAAATGTTTTTCAGCAGGTCTTCTACCACCATACCGGTGGTATCGGTGTTGGCCAGTGCTTTTTTCAGGTTGTTTACATACGCGGCGTAGTGGCGCGTGTAGTGTATCTCCATAGTTTGCGCATCTATGTACGGTTCCAGCGCATTGTAGGCATAGGGCAGCGGTGCCATATTAAAGCCGGTTTGTGCCTGTGTGGTATTTGCCACCAGCCACAAAGCCAACAGGGTAAATAGTTTGGTTATAGCTTTCATGTTTTACTGTATTTAGGGTTACGGTTTGGTATGGTAAAAATAACGTAGTACAAGTGTACTACAATTACGTTGTTAACAGGGTGTTGGCGCTTGCTGTAAAAGCGGCAGGCTGTAGCAATTAACTAATATTAATACAGCACTCAGGTGGTTTTGCGCAGGTAGGCTACCGAGGTAACCCACAGGCCCATGGCAATGGCAGCCGGCACCCACACGGCAGAAAAGTGTAACCACCGGTAGCACCAGGTACCCGATAAGGCACCGGCCATAAGCCCCATCCACAGCAGTGCGTAGCGGGCCCAGTCCCAGTTCCAGCGGCTAAACACCGCCTCGGAAAAATGCTGTGCCATGCGCACCAGCGTACCGGTCATGTAGGTAAGGCCTATGCTTATTTCCGAGCTTTGAAAAAGTGTATTTTCCATACCCATGGTAAAGGTAAGCAGCAACAGCAGCCATACCGGTGCCATGTGTGTAGCCAGGCTGGCCACGGTTACCAGTATAAGGGTCATAATACCCAGCAGCACCGGTTGCCGCACCTGGTGGTAGCGCCGCCCTACCGATGAACCGGTAAACACGCCCGCCACAAAACAAAGTATAATAACACCGGGCAGCAGGGTAGCTGCCGTAAACGGGTGCGATAGCTCGACACCCAGGCGGGTGGTATTACCACTCATAAACGATACAAACATACCACCCATGCTCATGTACCCCAGCGCATCTACAAAGCCCGCCAGAAACGAAAGGCAGATAATAAAAATTTGAATTTTGCGTGTTTGCTGCAGCATAGTGGTGGGCGCAACACGTAAGTATTGCACCGCAACATTACAGCAATGTGTACATTGATAACAGGCTAATTTTGCACAGGGCGGTGTGCTGTACGTGGTTTTACCTTATCAGGGTTGTTTGTTGCGCGGTGGTACGTTAAACAGCAGGCTGGTAACCACGGGTGCAAAAAATATAAATACGGTGGTGCCCGATATAAGCCAATCGGCCGTATGGCTGCCTAAAAATACACCCAGTGCCGATTGCGGTGCAAAATGCTCAACCAGCGATGAGATAAGTTTAAGGCCCAGCACAGCAATTACTACAAAGGCGCTGGTTTCCAAAAAAGGGTATTTCTCCATCAGGTTAACAAAACTTTGCGCTACAAAACGCATAGCCAGTATGCCTATAAACACACCCAGGCATATCAGCAATATGTTATCGGAAAAAGCCACGGCAGCAAATACGTTATCGATAGAGAAAGCCAAATCCATTAGCTCTACCAATATTACCGTTGACCAGAAATTGCCGATAGCGCCTATGGTTGCTTTATAAAACCAGTGGCTGTCTTTTGATAAAATATCATCATCGTGTGTTTTGGTTTGCTTGCCTTTCCACCAGTCGTACACCAGGTATAGCAGGTATAAGCCGCCCAGGGGTTTAAGCCACCATATTTTGATAAGAAAAGAAGCAAACAGCAGGCTAAGCCCACGGAACACATACGCGCCTATAATACCATATTTCAGCGCTTTGTTGCGCTCTTCGTGCGGCAGGTCCATTACCATAGTGGCCAGCACAGCAGCATTATCTACCGATAGCAGGCTTTCAATAATTATCAGGTTGCCAATTACCAGCATACTGGCGGCGGGGTTGTCAATTATCTGTTGAAACTGTTCGAGCATAAGCATTGGTTAATACCTGCGGGTAGCAGTATGCAATTTGGCGGTGCAATAATACAGTTTAAATATCAAGTACCAACAGCATCAGGCGGCAGGTTGTAAGGTGCTGCTGCTTACAGGTCTACTTTTTTTACGCTAACATATATATCGCTGTTGCGGCCCTTATCATCGGTACACGAAATTTTTACCGGGCCTTCAGCGGGTTCAAAAAACAGTTTGGTACGGGCATCGGCTTTCTGGTAAAACCGGTTGTTAATGTACCAGTATACGGTTTTTACATCGCTGGTTACATCGCAGCTAAGTTGTAGCGGCTCGGGGTTGGTTTTGCTTATGTAATACTCGCTGCCGTTGCGTGGCGAGCGGATGGTGGGGGCACCTTCGGTAAATACTTTATCGCAGGTGGGGTTGTGCGGCGGTATACGCTCGTAGGCCAGGTGGTTCTCTTCGTAATAGGCCTGCATTTCGGGCGGCACCAGTTTATACAGTACTTTGCGGTAGCCGTTTTCGGGCTGGCAGTTTTTACAGTACGATAGTTTGCCATCGGCGCTTACCGGTACCTCGCGCATGTTATCGCACAGGGTGCTGTTGCTTATCAGCGGAATAAAATAATCGTTGATAGTGTTGGTGCAGTGTGCTGCCGGCAGCTTACCGGTTTCGGAACACACCTGGCGTATGCCGCACGCTGCGGGCATGTTATACCAATCGTTAGTGCTGTTATAATCTATAGTATTAAAAATGCGGAACAGCAGGGGAGTAGCTATGTTGGCCCCGCTAAGCTCCGGCACGCCCGCACCCGAAAAGTTACCTACCCATACGCCTACCGTATAGTTTTTGTTGTAGCCTATGCTCCAGGCATCGCGCTTGCCGTAGCTGGTGCCGGTTTTCCAGGCTATGCGCGGGGTGTGGCTGCTTTGTTCCCAGTTGGTGGGCAGGTCGGGCCGCGCCAGTTTCGATAGTATTTCGGTAACCATAAAGTTGGCCGATGGGCTTAGTATACGCACCGTATCGGTAGCTGCCCGGGTGGTACCGGTGGTGGTAAACACCGGTTTGCTGTACAGGCCATTGTTGGCAAATGCAGCATACAGGCCGGTCATCTCCTCCAGCGTTACACCGCAGCCACCCAGTATCAGCGACAGGCCCAGTTTCTTTTCATCTTTTTTTACCTGCTTAAAGTTGCACTGCATTAAGCGCGCAACCATTTTATCGGTGCCCAGGTCGTTCAGCGCTTTTACGGCCGGTATGTTCAGGCTGTTTTCCAGTGCAAACTCTACTGTTACATAGCCGTTAAATTTCGAGTCGTAGTTTTCGGGCTGGTAGCCGTTAATATTCAGCGGCACATCGGTTATTACCGTTTTGGGGGTCAGCAGGCCGTTATCAAAACACAAGCCATATGCCAGTGGTTTTAGCGCACTGCCGGGCTGGCGCACGGCGGCAGCCCCGTTTACCTGTCCGCCATCGGTGCTGTTGGCAAAATCGGCCGAGCCCACATAAGAAATAATCTCATGTGTTTTATTGTCCATTACCACCACGGCAGCATTGTAAATGTTAAGTGTGTACAGGCCGCTTACATAGTCTTTCACCATCTTTTCCAGCTTTAGCTGGTTTTGCATGTGCAGGCAGGTGTGTATTACATCGGTATGCAGCTTGTTTTTTAGTTTGTAGGCCAGGTGTGGCGCCAGTTTGGGGGCCTCGGTACGTCGGGCCTCCAGGGGCTCGTCCAGCGCATCGGCTATTTCTTTGGCGGTAAATAAACCATCGGCCGCAAAGCGGTTCAGCCATTTGTTGCGTTCGCGTACTATTAAATCGTTGCGGTAGCCCATGCGCAGCGATGAGGGGCGGTTGGGTATAATAGATAAAGCCGTAACCTCTGCCAGCGACAGGTGGTCGGGGTTCTTTTTAAAATACAGAATGCTGGCGCTTTTTACCCCCTCTATATTACTGCCATAGGGCACCAGGTTAAAGTACAGTTGCAGTATTTCATCTTTACTGTATTTGTACTCCAGTTGCAGCGCGCGGAACATTTCGGTTAGCTTGTTCAGGTACGTGCGCTGTTTGGGTTGCAGCATACGGGCCACCTGCATGGTAATTGTACTGGCACCAGAGGTACGCTTAAGCCGCAGTACATTCATTACCGCGGCGCGGGCTAAGGCCAGCGGGTTAATGCCGGGGTGGTAGTAAAAGTATTTATCTTCTTTATACAGCAGTGTTTTGCGCAGCACCGGCGAAATCTCTTTCAGTTCGGTTTTCATGCGCCACTTTTGGGTGCGGGTAATAAAGGCGTGTATTACCTCGCCTTTGTTATCCAGCACTATGGTAGAGTACTCTATGTTATCGGGCAGCGGAAACAGCACGTTAAGCAACAGAAACAGCAGCCCGCCGCTTATGGCCGCCACTGCGCTGTACTTACCCCATTTTAGTATACGTGCTTTCACTGTACTATAGTAATAAAACGTTGCGAATGCGGGGTAGTATATGTGGGGGAGGGATTTTTTTTGCAGGTGCGGCGTTGCGGTAAGTGATGCCTGAGATTGTTTGCATTAATACAAAGATTGCTCATTGGTTTCACAAAGGCTAGACCTTCTCGTAATGACGGCACCAGGGCAATGACGGGCAACTTATATTAAGTATTAGTTAATGTAATATGTATAATTAAATTATTTAATACTATTGATATTGCCACAAGGCTGGCCACAGCAGGGTGTTACCATTTTTGCAGGCAGGGGTGTTAACACGAAATTTTGCAACCGGTTGATAGCAAGGTGCTTACACATAGAGGGGGTTAACATGGTTTTGTAAAGGCATAAAAAAAGCCCCAACAGGGGCTTTTTTGTGTAGTAGTATGTTTTAATACGTACGCTCCAGTACAAACCAGCTGAAGGCGCGCAGGTTAAGTTTAACCATGCTGTCGCGTAGTAGTGGGTCTATCTTTTTCCAGCCTTTCTCCAGTATGCTTTTGGCTTCGCGCTCGCAAAGCTCAATGGCTTTTACTTTATCAAGCAGGGCAACGGCTTCGGCTATTAAGGTAATGTCTTCGGTTTTGGCGCTTACTATTTCCCACAGGCGGGCGCGGTCTTTTTTATCTAACAGCGCCATAGCCTTGGCAATAGGGTAGGTAATTTTACCGGCGGTAATATCCTCGCCTTTGGTCTTCAGGTGGTCTTTAAAACCTTTCAGGTTAAGGGTGTCGTCTATTATCTGGAAAGCAATACCCAGTGCTTCGAAGTAGTCGCCCATGGCGTCTATCTGCTTATCGGTACCTTCGCCCAGTATTACACCTATACGTGCCAGGTAGGCAGCCGGTGCGGCAGATTTAAGGCGGTGTGTAGCTATTACACGTTTCTGCAACAGCTTGGCCACGTTATCATCTTTCAACGCATCGGGCATCATATAGTCAAGGCCGTAAATATCCATAGCCTGTCCGCTGTGCGATGCACGCATAGCCTCAAAGTAAGCGTTGTATATTTTTACCTTGCCTTCAAAGTCCTTATCTACATTGTAAATACAGTACTGGCCAATAAAGTAAGCCGCAGTACCGCTGTTAATAGCAGTAGCCTCGCCGTGTACTACGTGCGCCGATGGGCCACCGCGACGGATAGTTGATTTATCCTGCACATCATCTACCATCAACGAACCTACGTGCATCAACTCTGGTAGTGCTAACCAATCGATAGCTACCTGCGAGTTACCACCTACTGCATCGCAACAGGCTATGGTAGCATAACTGCGCCAGCTTTTACCGCTGCGGTCGGTTATCTCGCGTATAGGCAAAATAAATTTATTGATGTAGGCTTCTTTATCCAAACCTTCGGTAAGGTGCTTGTTGCCTTTTTTCGAAACCAGTTCTTCAAACTTTTCCTGCCCAAACTGCAGTGGTAGTATTTTACGTACCGATGTAAGTGTGGCTTTAGAAACAGCTTTCAAAAACTCTTTCATGTTGTTGCTGTTCACATAACCGTGGCGCTCTATATAACCGGGGCCGGTTACTTTTTTGCCTTTTACTTTACCGGTTACGTTCATACGGCCTTCCCAGAAAGCGGGCTTACTGATAACGGTTGCAAACTCCTGGTTAGGGAAGGCAGCCTGCGCCACCAGCGATACACCAAAGTCGGGTGCCTCTAAGCGCCAGGTGCCCGGGTACTCGTTAAAGGTACGGGTACTGGTCCACAGTTCGCCTTCGGGTTTCAATGTAAAGTTGGTGCTGTATTTACGGGTGCCGTCTTTCTCTACCAGTATAATAAACGAGCCGCAGTCTTCACCGGTCTTCAGGTCCACCAGATCGTAGGCGGTAAGCTCGCTGCCGTTATCCAGCTGCACGGCTATCCAGTTCCACGATACATCTTTCTTCATATCGTCTTTCTGGCCTTCATCTTTTTTAGCGTGGCAACCAAACTCGTGGTCGTACCAACCGCTGGCGTTTTGCACGGTGTATTTATCTTTTTTAATGGTAAGGCTACCGGTTACTTTATTGCGTGGAATAAAGTAGTAGAACATATCCTCGGCACTTACACCGCGCACTACACCATCGTCGCCGTGGCGTACCGGTTTTTTAAGTGGCTTAAAGTTAAGGTCAACAGCCAGGCCAAGCTCTTTGTGTTGCAGCTTTAGCTGGTAAGTACCGTTCTTTAATTTTTTCCAGGTGTTGCCGTCAAAATCAAGACTAAGCACTGTGTTGGAAATAACCGGGTGCTTTTTCAGCAACTCATCGGGGTAAGGCATTACGCCTTTGTTCAGCATCTCTATAGCAGCCTTGCGGATAAAAGGGTCTTTTACCAGTTCGCCTTTTTTCAAACGCTCCAGTCCCAACTCGGGTGCGCGTTTATCTACCAATGAAACAGTATGGTATTTTTTCTCCTGCAAATCTGATATACCCCAGATAACCGAGTGAGCATAGTTTGGTTTTTTGGTCTTCTTATCAAAGCTGATAGCATGACGGAAGAACGAAGCAAATAATGAAAACTCGCGGCCACCTTTAGCTTTTATATGCGTGTGCATATACCACCATTCGGTACTGGATGATGCGTGAGGCAGGTCGTGAATCTTCAGATCGATAGGGCCAGGCTGTGGCCAATCGGGTGCAAAAAACTTTGCGGGCGTAGCGGAGTCGGTTTGTTTCATTGGGCGCGCAAGAAAATATAAAATTCATAGCTCTGCAAATGATTTTGCCCTGCCTTACGAATTAAATTTTAGTAAACCTGTAGGCTGTATCTGCGATTATTAATATTTAGTTAGAACGTTGCCTTATCCGCAGGTAAAACAGGCAGGTTAACGTCACAAGCTGTTTACCTGTTTAAACAATAATACCGGCTACGTGTTTTAAGATGTATTTTTGCAGGTGTACAATTGGCCCGTAAAATTTTTAGAAAAAGATTTGATTTGCACCCACTAAGTTATTTTTAAGCCGATGGCAGAAAATGAAAAAGAGATTTCGGGGTTTAGTAAACTAAGCAAGCGCGATAAGATTGCGTGGGTTGCCAAGAACTTTCTTTATGCCAACCCGGTAGAAGTAGTGAAAGAGTTTGCCGAGTACTGGCACGATAACGTAGAAGCACAAAAGCTGCTGGATGGCTTTAGCGAAAATACCCTGACCAACTTTCCGGTGCCGTTTGGTATAGCACCTAACTTTCGTATTAACGATGTGGTGTACGCTGTGCCGATGGTGATAGAAGAAAGCTCGGTGGTGGCGGCAGCCTCTAACGCTGCCAAATACTGGATTACCCGTGGCGGCTTTAAAGCCGAAGTATTATCTACCGTTAAAGTAGGGCAGGTACACTTTACCTACGGCGGGCCCAAGCGCAAGTTGTTTTCATTTTTCGATACCATAAAAGATGAACTGAAACAAGGTGTAAAACACATTACCGCCAAAATGGAAGAGCGTGGCGGCGGTGTGCTGGATATGGAGTTGTTTGATTACACCAACCTGGAGAAAGACTACTACCAGCTGCGTGTGAAGTTTGAAACGGTAGACAGTATGGGGGCCAACTTCATCAACAGCTGTCTGGAAGAGTTTGGCAATATGCTGCAACAAAAAGTAGCTGCCAGCGATGAGTTTACCGGTACCGATAAAGAACTGGATATAGTAATGTGCATACTTAGCAACTACACGCCGGAGTGCCTGGTAAAGGCCGAGGTAAGTTGCCGCGTAAGCGAGCTGGGTACGTTTGATAACGGGCAGATTAGTGCCGAAGAGTTTGCCACGCGTTTTGAGCGGGCAGTAAACATTGCGCGTATTGACCCTTACCGTGCTACCACGCACAACAAAGGTATAATGAATGGCATAGATGCTGTGGTGCTGGCTACCGGTAACGATTTTAGAGCAGTAGAAGCCTGTATGCATACATACGCCTGCCGCGATGGTGTGTACCGCAGCCTTAGCGAGTGCAAGGTAGAGGATGGTATATTCCGTTTTTGGTTAACCGTGCCCATTGCTATTGGCACCGTGGGCGGATTAACCTCGCTGCACCCGCTGGCCAAGCGCTCGCTGGAGCTACTGGGTAACCCCAATGCCAAAAAACTAATGGAGATAATAGCTGTGGTAGGCCTGGCACAAAACTTTGCGGCCCTGCGCTCGCTTACCACCAGTGGTATACAGGCAGGCCACATGAAAATGCACCTTACCAACATACTGGCCGGCCACAAAGCTACCGATGAGGAGGCCGCCAAAGCCAAGCTACATTTTGCCGATAAAACCGTAAGCGTAGCCGCTGTACGCGATTTTATTGAAAGCCTGCGCAAGGGATAAAATACGTTTATACTAACCATTAAGGGCATTAAGAACATTTAGTAATAATGAAAATATTACCGTAACAGTAGTTTGTGTTCTCAGTTAATGCCTTTCTCGATGCTCTTAATGTTCTTAATGGTTAAATTGTATTTACAGCCTAATACTTATTATTGTACTACTGCATTATGAGTTTACGTATTACACAACACGATACCGGTACGGCTTTTTACGGCCACGGCAAGTTGCTTATAACCGGCGAGTACTTTGTGCTGGATGGTGCCGTAGCACTATCGGTGCCTACTAAGTTTGGGCAGCACCTGCGCTACCGCCAGTTGCACAGCGCCGATAATATACTGTACTGGATAGCACTGGATAACCAGGGTAAACCCTGGCTGCAGTTTACGTTTGATAAACAGAGTTTCGAGTGCCTGAATGCCACCGAAGAGGTAGCCAAAGACCTTAGTACCGTACTGCGCGCAGCCCGCGAACTGAACCCTGCCTTTTTGAGCGATAGCCACGATATAGCTGTAGAAACACGGCTGGAGTTTCCGCGCAACTGGGGGCTGGGCAGCAGCAGCACATTGATATACTGCGTGGCTACCTGGGCCGGTGTAGATGGCTATACGCTGTTGCAAAAATCGCTGCGCGGCTCGGGTTACGATGTTGCCAATGCCGGTGTAAATTCGGCTATACTGTACCAGCTAACCAACCACAACGGCCACCGCGCGCCCAACACCTTACCGGTGCACTGGCAACCGGTGTTTAGCAACAACATATACTTTGCACACCTGGGCAAAAAGCAATCATCGCCGCAGGCTATTAAATACTACCGCGAGCAGATACAGGATAAAACACATGGTGTAAACGAACTTACCCGTATTACACACGCTGTATTAAAGTGTACCGACCTAGCCACGTTTGAAGAACTGATAAACGAGCACGAGCTACTGGTGGGCAGTTTGCTTAAGCAAATGAAAGTGAAAGACGAACTGTTTGCCGGCTATTGGGGTAGTGTAAAATCGTTGGGTGCCTGGGGCGGCGATTTTGTAATGCTTACCAACAACCGCAGCCGCGAAGAGCTTACCACCTACCTGGCCGGGCAAAACATAACTACCGTATTAAGCTGGAACGAAATGGTGTGGGGCTAATTGTATGCAGAAAACCATGTACATACTACCGGTGTTGCTGCTGTTGTACCTACAACCGGTAGTGGCACAGCATTGTAACCTGGTGCAGCAAACCGCGGTGCGCCACAATGCCGAAGATGAGCGCCTGGGCAGCGAAAGAAAAAGCACCATTACGTACCAGTACGATGCGTATAACCGCATAGATACCATGGTAACCGAAACCGGACAGGTATACACCTGGCATTACCGCAACGATACCATCATTCAGCAAACTGAGACCAGACAAACACAAACCATTAATACCTACCTGCCCGATGGTAACGGCCACATAACTGCGCTGGTTAGTATTACGTTTTACATAAACGATAGTACCGGGCAGTTGGCCCCTTTTGCCGATACGGTTGTGAGTAGCTATATGTATGCTGCCGATGGTACCCTGTTTGAAACTATAACCTTTGGCAACCAGCCCGGTAAAAACAGCCGTGTAAAATATACCTGGACCGGCGGTAACAAAACATGCGAAGAATATGGCGATATGCGCAACCGTACGCGGCAGCGCCAGTTGTACGAGTATTATACCGATGTTCCTTACCAGCAGTTGTTTCCTGGCCAGCAAGCACCCGCCGACTATAGCCGTAACCTGGTTAAACGCTCGGTACTGGAAGTAAGCAACAAGCCCGTATTGACCATAGAGTTTACCTATGAGTTTAATGCACAGGGACTGGTTACCCGCATGACTTCGTTAAACGTGCATAACAACCAGAAAACTTACACCACCTTTGTGTATGATTGCAGATAAATGAATTTGATTAATCTTGTACAATGAAAGAGATAAAAAAGACCACGTGGCGCAGCCCGAGTAATATAGCACTGGTAAAGTATTGGGGTAAAAAAAGCGGTGTACAAATACCAGCCAATCCCAGCATTAGCTTTACGCTGGAACACTGCTACAGCGAAACCTCTGTAACCCTGCTGGAGAAAGAAGACAAAAAATCGAAAGACATTGAAATGCGCTTTTACTTTGATGGTAAAGCCAACATGGCCTTTCAGCTTAAAATGTTTAAGTTTTTCGAAAGCATCCGCAAAGATTTTCCACTACTAAGCCAGTATAGTTTATTAATACATTCTACTAATTCGTTTCCGCATTCATCGGGCATTGCTTCGTCGGCATCGGCTATGAGCGCCCTGTCGCTTTGTCTGTGCGACTTACAGCAACAACTGGAGGGCGATAAAATAAACAACGAGAAATTTTTGCAGAAAGCATCGGTGTATGCGCGCCTGGGTTCGGGTAGCGCGGCACGCTCTGTTTACCCGCTTATAGCCGAGTGGGGCAAAAGCAAAAACGTAAAAGGTAGCAGCGATGAGTATGCTGTACCTTATGCTAAAGACCTGCACCCCATCTTCCGCAATTATCAAAATACCATACTTATTGCCAGCAGCTCTGAGAAAAAAGTATCGAGCCGCGTGGGCCACTCGCTAATGAAAACCAACCCGTTTGCACAAACGCGTTATGAGCAGGCCAACCGCAACCTTAAAAGCATACTGGGCGCGCTTAAAAGCGGCGACCTGGAGAAATTTGGCACCATAGTAGAGGAAGAAGCCATGACCCTGCACGCCCTGATGATGTGCTCTACCCCATCGTTTATTTTAATGGCCCCCTCTACCCTGGCTATGATAGAACGCATACGCCGCTACCGCGAAGAAACCAAACTACCGGTTTACTTTACGCTGGATGCCGGCCCTAACATACACCTGCTATACCCTAAAAACATTGCCAAAAAGGTAGATAAGTTTATTTACGCCGAACTGGCATTGCTGTGCGAGCAGGGTAAAATGATACACGATAACGTAGGCCCCGGCCCGGTACGGGTTATGTAAATTGTTAGTAGTGTAAATAAATTATTGGTGCCATTTGTGGCAAAAAAACGGTATTGTGGCAGGCAAGGTTTCGCATAAACTATTCAACTCTAAAATCCTTTTGTTTGGTGAGCATATCATCAACAAAGGGGCTAAGGGGCTGGCTGCGCCCGTGGCGCAGTACAACGGTATGTTTGCCTTTGGCAGTACCCGCCAGGCCGATATAGCGGCCTCTAACAAATCGCTGGAGTTGCTGGCCAACTATATTGTGTACCACGACCAGATTGCCTCGCAGTACGATACCAACAGTATGCTGGGCGATATTGAGAAAGGGCTGTACTTCGAATCGAACATACCACAGGGCTATGGCCTGGGCAGCAGTGGCGCACTGGTGGCGGCTGTATATTTTCAGTACAACAAATTCAGAAAGAAGGATACACCGGTTACCCGTGTAAAACAGGAACTGGCCCTGCTGGAAAGCTACTACCACGGCAAAAGCTCGGGGCTGGATGCCATAGTATGCTACCTGAACAAAGCCGTGTTGGTAGATAACGGCGAAGTAACCGAAGCCTTTGATTTACCGGTAGCCGCTAAACCCACACTGAAAGTATTTTTAATAAATACGCACATACCACGTAGCACTTCGCCGTATGTTAGCCTGTTTTTAGAAAAATGTAAAGACCCTAAATTTATCACCACCGTGCAGAAAAGCCTGGTACCGGCTACCAACATAGCCATAGAGGGTTTTATGAAAGGCCAGCACCAGCGCCTGCTGGATTCGGTTAAAATAATATCGAAACTGCAATACGATTTACTGCCCGAGTTTATACCCAACAAATTTAAAGAGCTTTGGCAAAAAGGCCTGCAACACAATGGCTACTACCTTAAAATATGTGGTGCCGGTGGTGGTGGCTTTATCATAGGCTTTGCACCTGCCGATGCCGACCTGGATTTACTACTGGGCGCTGTAGATTATTTTGAGTTGATGAAGGTGTAGTTTATTATTGCCCCAACAACGGCTAACCCATATTCGTTTGTCAATACTGGTATTACCCATTAAAGTACGACGAAACAATCCGATATTTTAAAAAATATAGATGTTGCTTCGTCGCAGAGCCACTTACGTACCCACAAATAAAAAAACTCCCCGCACCAAAAGGGCGGGGAGTTAAACCTAAGACACATGAACAGGCTGCTGTTGCATAGCTGCACTTGCAGCCTGTTCATGTTTTATGACATGGTAGCGGTTTTGCCGCTTATTGCATTCCATTTGCTTTCTACACTCTCCAGGCGGCTCATCATACCACCGGCTTTCTCTTCTATACATTTCAGTTTAAAACGCAGGGCGTTCAGTTCGGGTATCAATGCCACCAGTTGCTCTTCCGTGTAGTTGGTATCAGCTTCGGCTTTAAACAACTGCACTTTCTGCATATACTCGGTGCATTTTTCTATCAGCATACGGTGCTCAAAAAACAAGCCCATTACCTGCAGTTTAAAATCCTCTATACGCGATATAAACTCACGCACACCCAGCAAACCGGCGTTTACATCGCTTGGCGAACCGGGTATCATCGATTCGGCCATAAAACGGTCCATATCCGATGCGTTGTCTTCTATAAAACGCTTTGGCGATTTATAAAGTTCTGCAATACGCACGCTAACGGTTTTGTACTCGTTAATAAAGGCCTGGTGAAGGTTGCAGTACTGCTGGTAAGGTTTTTCTGGTTGAATCATAATAGTTGCTTATGAATTCAAGATATACGCTGGCCTTACGTTTGGCAATAGCACCGCTATTGTTTTGGACAAACTATAATTTGTCAAATGCTAAAAACTGTAACCTTTTTCAATGAACGATTTGCGGGGTGGGGGCTTAGGCGGCGTTTTTAATGTCGTCCTGTATGCTTTCCCAGTCTATTTCCAGCTCTTCCAGCCAGTCAAGCGTATCGTCGGCACGTTCTTTTATGGCTTTCAGGCCACCCATCAGGCGCTCTACCTCGGGTATCAGGGCGTTATATACAGCCGGGTCGGCAGTGTTAATTACAGCCGGGCTGGCATTGTTAAGCTCAATAGCTTTTTTCATATAAACCTCGGTAGCATCTATATGTTTCATGTGCTGGTTAAACAGGTCGATGGTGTTAACCGTAAACTCGTCCAGCTGGTCCATAAAGCTTACCACCACGCGCATAGATTGGTCGGTAGCCGATGGGGCCTTGGGCGCAAACTGGCGCGACGACAGGTAGTTCATAGTACCTTCGGTTTCTTCCAGAAAACGCTTGGGCAGTTTATACAGCTCGGTTACATAGTCGTTTACCATGCGGTAAGCCTCTATAAAGTTGCTGTGCGATAAATGGTACTGTTCGTAGGCAGAGTTAAGGTTTGTCATTTTTCCTGTTTTTGTTGTTACACAGTATTACGCCCCCCTGCCGTTAGTGTTTGGCTTTGGATATTGTTGTTTACAATTAAATTTTTGTGGTATTCTGTTAACCGCGTGTGCCGTACTGTACAATCAAAATCAGCCACTTACATAGTGCGCTTTGTATTGGTATAAATTGCACGGGCTACGCTACTTATAGCGCTGTAGCAGCATGGCTACCACTACCTTATCTATAGGCAGGGTAATATCGGTTTCGGTAGGCAGGTCGCTTAGGTTTACCCAGCGGAAGGCTTCTGCCTCTACGCCGGGTATGTAGTCAAAATCAAAACGCCGGTGGCTGGTTTTTATCTGTTGCCATTGGTCTGTTTCTACTATGTAGTATATGCTTATAATCTGGCTATCGGACGATAACTCGAAAAACGAGCGCACAAAAAAATCGGTGGTGTAAAAGTGTTCCTTTATGCGTACGTCAACATTCGCTTCTTCTTTAAACTCGCGGATAAGCCCATCGGCCAGGCCCTCGCCCAGCTCAAGCCCCCCACCGGGAAACTTAGTGGCCTTTTGCCCGCTTTTAAACGCCTCGTCGCTTACCAGCAACTGGTTTAGTGGGTTTATAAGCAAACCATATACACGTACGTTAAAGCGCTTTAAAGCAGGTAGTTCCATTTCAGATTTTAGAAGTTTGATGTTGGATTGAACAGCCAAAGCACAAAATAAAAAAAGGCTTTCAGAATTCTCCGAAAGCCTTTTGTATTGGTTCTATTAACTGGCAGTTATTGCCGACTGCGAACTGCTGAATGCCGACTAATATTTAAACCCTAAGCTGCCCCTACCGCCTTTCGTCATTGCGAGGAGGCTCTGCGACGAAGCAATCTTTGTATTGCATAAAACAGCCTGAGATTGCTTCGTCGTGCCCAAAGCGGCACTCCTCGCAATGGCGGCAAAGCCGCCCCCAACAAAAAAAGGCTTTCAGAATTCTCCGAAAGCCTTTTGTATTGGTTCTATTAACTGGCTGTTATTGCCAACTGCCAATTGCCAACTGATTACTGCCGACTAGTACTTAAACCCTAAGCTACCGCGGCGGCCTTCGTTAATTTTAAATTCCTTCAGGTCGTCCAGCGTCATGGTCTCCAACATCTCTTTGGTGCGGTCTTCTTTTTTCATGCTGGCCAGGCGCAGGTTCTGGTTCTGTATGGCTTCGGCTATCAGCTTGCGTATTTCGCGGGCGTTGCCAAAGTATTTATCGCGGTACAGGTAAATGCTGTTAATGTATTTCTGCAGGTAATCATAAGCCTCGTTATCCAGGCGTATGTTCTCGGCTTTTAGCAGCGATAGAGCTATGCGGAACAATTCGTTCTCGTTATAGTCAACAAAGTTAAACGTACGGTCAAAGCGCGAACGCAAGCCGGGGTTCGACTCTAAGAAACGCGTCATAGGCTCGGTGTAGCCCGCTACTATTACGGCAAACTCGCCGCGGCTGTCTTCCATACGTTTTAGCAGGGTCTCTATGGCCTCGCGGCCAAAGTCGCCACCCTCACCCAGTGCGTAAGCTTCATCTATAAACAGCACACCGCCTTTGGCTTCCTTAATACGCTCGTCGGTTTTAAGGGCTGTTTGCCCCACAAAACCAGCCACCAGGCCCTGACGGTCCAGCTCTACCATATGGCCGCGTTCTATCAGCCCAAGTGCCTTGAATATTTTACCCATAATACGCGCCACGGTGGTTTTACCGGTGCCGGGGTTACCGGTAAACACGGTATGCAGCGAAAACTTGTTCAGCACATCTTTACCTATATCGTGGTAAAAGCGCACCAGTTTCACCAACTCGTTTACCTCGTTCTTTATGTTGCTTATACCCACCAGGGCGTTCAGCTCATCCATAGCGCTTTGCAGCAGGCGCTCGTTTATGTTAATGTTAAACTTGCGTTTGCCGCGCTGCTTAAACACCTGCTCTATATCCTCTACCTCTATGGTAGATAGTGTTTGTGCATCCAGCTCGCGCAGGTCGGCGCGTTTCATCAGGCGCAGGCCCAGGTTCATTTTGGCTTCATCAATAATTGCAATGGCATAGCGTGCGTTACCAAAGGTTTTATCGCGGTTACGGAAACCCTCCATCAACTGCTCGGCCAGGTAATGCTGTGCTGCTTCTGTAAGGTGCACGTTTTTAGATAGCGTATAGTTCACCGCTATCGAGTGCAGCTCATCGGGCAGGTAATCTTCAAAATGGAAGTAGTTGGCAAACCGCGATTTCATACCCGGGTTAGAGCGTAAGAACACATCCATCTCGTGCGGGTAGCCGGCCACCATTACGGCCAGGTCTTTACTGCCGTCGCTCATTTCTTTTATCAGCACCTCTATGGCTTCTTTACCAAAGTCTTTGCTGTCGTCAGCTTCGCGCGCCAGCGAGTACGCTTCATCTATAAATAATATACCGCCTTTGGCTTCTTCAATAGCCTTCTTCACTTTTGGTGCAGTCTGGCCAATGTATTCGCCTATCAGTTGCGAGCGGTCTACCTCTTTTACATGGCCCTTGCTCAGCAGCCCCATGCTTTTGTATATCTGCCCCAGTAGTTTTACCACCGTGGTTTTACCGGTGCCTGGGTTACCGGTAAACACCGAGTGCAGGTTAATGCGCTCGCTGTCCTTAAAGCCTTTCTCCTGGCGCAGTTTTAAAAAGTTCAGGTAGTCTATGTGGTTCTTAACCTCTTTCTTCAGTTCATCCAAACCAATCAGCTCGTCCAGCTTTTTAACGTTGCTCTCCAGCGATTCGTCGGGTGCTATAGAGGGGGCCGTGGTTACCGCCGCTATGTTACCGCTTACGGTAGATATTTCTACTTCGCCTTCTTCGTCTTCCTCACCGGTATCCAGGTGCAGCACGGCAATTACGGTATCCATAAACACTATCTCCAGGCGGTAGTGGCTGTCTTTCCAGGTGCCGGGTATATCGTTGCCCCAGCCTTCGTTAAACGTAAAGGTTTCGCCCAGCTTGCCGGCCTCTACTTTACGGAAACGCTCAATGCGCGCCTTTAGCAGGCCGCTGGCGTTGTACCAGTTAAAAAACAGCTCGCAGTTCCACTCGGTAGGCAACTGGTTGCGGAATTTAAACTCGGCATACAGGTACTGCGTTTCGTTGCGGCTAATCTTTTTAAGGTATAGTTTGTTCTCGTTGTTTACCGCGTTATAGTCGCCGGTAAAAAAGCGGATGCTCTCAATATCAAAAAACGGATTGGCATCGGGCGTTACCTTGCCCACGTCTTCTACATAAAAACGTTTGGTGCCTATCAGCTCGCCATCTATGTAAGCCTCCCAGCTATACTCACCGGCCGTCCAGAACGAACCCGGCGCAGCCATGCCCCAGCCTTTGTTTACATACACCACGTTTTCATCCAGGCGTATTTTTCGGCGCTCGTCCTGGCTGCTCAGTTCGCGCTTTTTGCCATCGGCATGTGCATAGGCTTTCAGCGTAATGGTGGTTTCCCAGTCCTGCTCATCAAACAGTTTATTGTAAAAAGCAATCTCGGCACTTATATAAGTGGTTTCGCTGCGGTCGAATACCGAACGGTACTCACGGCTGCGGTTAGCCAGCCATTCATCGCTGGCAAACACCCGTAGGGTTTTAAATTTGTAGTTTTTGTAGGCCATGTTCTCTCGTTCCTCGGTTTATAGTACACTCTCAATCAAAACTATGCCAATGTTTAGGTATATACGTAAATATCGGGTGTTTGGATAGCCAATATAGAAATACCGGCTACTGCTACAACGTAAAAATATGCACATCGGTTATATAAACAGACGGAAAAATGCCTGAAAAGGATTGTCACAGAAATGTAAAAATAAGTTTGGTTGTTTTTAACAGGTTGCAGGTGTTGTATACAACAAAAAACTTTAAGCCAACACGGGTATGGCATTCTGTCCGGTAGTGGTAACATTGGCTAATGGTTCGCGCTTTTTATGTTTTTAACGCCTTATTACACCAAACCGGTCAACTTACCGGCCCCTGTTTATAGCTCATTTGTTCGGATAGTTTTTTCGCTTAGGTTTGTTATACGGTTCGTAACAGGAACTTATTGTTAACTAAAATTTTTTTATGGGAGATAAGAACGGCAAGTCCGGAATTAAAGATCTGAGTTTCTCAGAAAGTGTATCGTATTATTTCGATAGGGCTGCTCCGTTTACAGGAGCGGCGCAGGGGTTGTTAGACCAGATAAAAGCCTGCAACAGTATTTACAAAATGAACTTTCCGGTTAAGTACGGTAACGAGGTGCGCGTAATAGAAGCCTACCGTGTGCAGCACTCGCACCACCGTATGCCAACCAAAGGCGGTATCCGCTACTCGCTGCATGTAGATCAGGATGAGGTGATGGCCCTGGCCGCGCTTATGACCTACAAGTGTGCCCTGGTAGATGTACCTTTCGGTGGCGCCAAAGGCGGTATTAAGATCGCTCCCCGCCAAACGCCACCCGATATACTGGAAAACATTACCCGCCGCTATACTACCGAGCTGGTTAAGAAAAACTTTATAGGACCCGGCCAGGATGTACCGGCACCCGACTACGGTACCGGCGAACGCGAAATGGCCTGGATACTGGATACCTACCTTACCCTGCGCCCCGGCGAGATAGATGGCTACGGTTGTGTAACCGGTAAGCCTATTTCGCAAAACGGTATACATGGCCGTACCGAGGCCACCGGCCGCGGTGTGGTATATGCACTAAACGAAGTATGCTCGTATGCCGATGATATGAAAGACATAGGCCTTACCGCCGGCCTGGATGGCAAGCGCGTAATAGTACAGGGACTGGGCAACGTGGGCTACCATACCGCCCGCATTATACAGGAGTATGGTGCCAAAGTAATAGCCATTGCCGAAGCCGATGGCGCCGTGTACGATGAGAACGGTATAGATGTAGAAGCCCTGTATAAATACCGCCAGGAGAAGAAATCGGTGAAAGGTTACCCTAAGGGTAAAGTAATAGCCGACTCGGCCTCGGCGCTGGAGCTGGACTGCGATATACTGATACCTGCTGCACTGGAAAAACAGATTACCGATAAGAACGCCGCGCGTATTAAAGCCCGCATTATTGCCGAGGCTGCCAACGGCCCGGTAACACCGGCTGCCGAGCAGATACTACTAAAGAAAGGCGTAATGATTATACCGGATATTTACATCAACGCCGGTGGTGTTACGGTATCTTACTTCGAGTGGTTAAAGAACCTTTCGCATGTGCGCTTTGGCCGTATGCAAAAACGCTGGGAAGAAAAACACCAGACTAACTTCATCCGTTTGGTAGAAGACCTTACCGGACAGAAAGTACCTAAAAAACGTATAGAAGACCTGATACACGGTGCCGATGAAATTGACCTGGTAAACAGCGGTCTGGAAGATACCATGATAGAAGCCTACCGCGACATCCGCGAGTTTAAAAAGCGCCGTAAAACAGAGATAGACCTCCGCACGGCTGCCTTTGCGGTATCTATCAACAAAATTAAAAACAGCTACTACGCCATGGGTATATTTCCATAAACCCCTAAATCCCCTAAAGGGGACTTTAAAGGCAAAAACAAAAACAGCCGCTTGCAGCCATGTAAGCGGCTGTTGTATTTTATATCCTCTATAAAGTGTTAACCCACCCCCTGCTTACCTGCCTGTTATTCAAGGGCTTGTAAAATTTCGATGTTAACCCACCCCCGATACTTAAATATTATTATTTAAAATAATGTATAAGTAATAACTAATAGCCTGCTGCCAGCCTCGCCACAGGCGGGTTTGTATTATTCCCCCTTTAGGGGGCCAGGGGGTGGCTGTTCCCCAACTGCCGTAAGGCAGACTGTCCCCCGCAGGCGGGGGTGGTTGAGCAAAGCGAAACCGGGGGTGGAGAGCTGTTAAAGATAAAGGTGAATTATTACACGTAAGTTTGCCTCCACCTCCGTCAACCTGCGGTTGCCACCTCCGCCAGCGGAGGACAAAACAGCCCCACAAAACCTTAATGTACTTAATGGTTAATCTGTATTTGGCTGCCAGCCTCGCCAAAGGCGGGTTTGTATTTTCCCCTCTTCGAGAGGGGTGTCCGGTGGCTCTGCACCGGACGGGGTGTGTGGCTGTTTGCATTATTCCCCCCTTTTTTATTCTCTATTTCTATCCATTAGTATTTTAATATCTGAATATAGATAAACACAAGCTATTGCCGCTGCGCACAATTCATAAAATACCGAGCTGGCAGATTCGGTTTGTAATACTGTATAACCACCAAACACAATCAGAAAGATACAAAACGGGTAAGCAATAAGCCGGATGGCTATTCTTTTTAAACCCCACTCGTTTTCTGTTTCTTCTACTTTAACTTCAGCTGGTTTATTGTTTAAAATGTCAGTCAAGTTTTTTAAGAATACCTGAATATTCTTTCTGTTCTGGCCATAGGCAGAAATATGCATTCTGCTATCGGGGTCGCAAATACTGTTTACTAAAAGGCTGTCGTTATCTTTAATTATGGTAATCATTTCGCCCCGGCTTGCCGACCAGTTACCAGCTCTATGTGCTCTGAAAAAGGTCTTATTGTTTTTCTTTACGCGCCACTTTAAATCTTTTTTTGTTCGCTCTATTGCTTCCTGAAATTGCTCCTCGGTAAAGGTTAAATACACTTCCTTAAACCGCAGCCGCATATATTGCATAAAAGCTAAGAAAACAGCAATCAATAAAAAAGGTAACGATATGGTGGTTAAATCATCCTCGGCTCTTCCACCGGTATAACCATACTTCAGGTAGTCTAGAATAAAACTCCACAACGGTAAACAAGCAACAAACAAGGGGAAAAAGACAAAGCCATAATGAGTTAACGTTTGAATCGGGCTTAGTATTAACCGTTTGTTTTTTTTCATTAAAGCTATCCGGTTGCTTTTTACCGTTGTTGCCATCATTCAAACTTTAAGCATAAAAGCCAAAAATACACAATCTATTCAAATGTATATTATATTGTATGTGTTTGTGGTAAGTGGCTTTTATATTGCTATTGTATTCTTCGTGGCAACTA
>CAYREY010000082.1:0-6191 GCA_964423405.1 uncultured Chitinophaga sp.
TGAGTGTCCACTCGTGCCTTTATATCTGAGCTTAACAGCCAAATACAAAATACATTTACCGCCCCGACTGCCTTGAGCAGTCACCCCGCCTAAAATAGGCGGGGAATTAACAGCCTTCCCACCGGCGTGAGTGTCCACTCGTGCCTTTATTCAGGCTTAACAGCCAAACACAAAATACATTTACCGCCCCGTCAACCTTTGGTTGCCTCACTTTCTTAATAATGCCGCCCCACCGCGGCGGGGCGTAGGCGAGTAGCTGAGCAGCCAACAGCCTCTCATCAATTTGCTTATATTCGCGGCTCATTTAATAAAGACTATGGCAGATAATCAGATTATATTCAGTATGCAGGGGGTGGGTAAAACCATACCGCCGCAAAAGGTAATATTGAAGGATATATACCTCAGCTTTTTCTATGGTGCCAAAATTGGTATTATAGGTGCCAACGGTTCGGGTAAATCTACCCTGCTAAAAATAGTAGCCGGGCTGGATGAGAACTACCAGGGCAAAATAGAGAAGAGCAAAGATTACAGTGTGGGTTACCTGGAGCAGGAGCCTAAGCTGGATGAGAGCAAAACGGTAATAGAGATAATACGTGAAGGCAAGAAAGAGATATTTGACCTGCTGAACGAGTTTAACGCTATAAGCGAAGAGTTTAACGACCCTAACCTGGATGGCGACCGTATGGAGAAATTACTGGAGCGCCAGGGTGTGCTACAGGATAAGATAGATGCCGCTAACGCATGGGAGATAGACCAGGTGCTTAACCGTGCTATGGATGCGCTACAGTGTCCGGACCCGGAGGCGCCTATCAAGCAGCTATCGGGTGGTGAAAAACGCCGGGTGGCCCTGTGCCGCCTGCTGTTACAGGAACCGGATGTGCTATTGCTGGATGAGCCTACCAACCACTTAGATGCCGAATCGGTGCTGTGGTTAGAGCATCACCTGGCACAGTATAAAGGCACTATCATCTGTATTACGCACGACCGTTATTTCTTAGATAACGTAGCCGGCTGGATACTGGAGCTGGATGCCGGTAAGGGTATTCCGTGGAAGGGTAACTACAGCAGCTGGTTAGAGCAGAAGCAGAAACGTATGGAGCAGGAGGAGCGTGCCGAGAGCAAGCGCCAGAAGGTAATGGAGCGCGAGTTAGCCTGGGTACGTATGGGCCAGAAGGCGCGCCAGGCCAAGAGTAAAGCGCGTATAGCCAACTACGAAAAAATGCTTGCCGAAGAAGAGAAAACACAGGAAGAGAAACTGGAGATTTATATACCACCGGGCCCGCGTTTGGGTGCCAAAGTTATTGTGGCTAACGATGTGGCAAAAGCCTTTGGCGACCGCCTGTTGTACGAGCACCTTAACTTCAGCTTACCACAGGGTGGTATAGTAGGTATTATAGGCCCTAACGGTGCGGGTAAAACAACTTTGTTCCGTATGATAATGGGCGAGGAGCAACCTACCAGCGGTACGTTTGAAGTAGGCGAAACCGTAAAGATTGCCTATGTAGACCAAACGCACACCAACATAGACCCTGAGAAGACTGTGTTTGAAGTAATAAGCAAAGGCGGCGAGTGGATAGAGCTGGGCAAACTGAAGATGAACAGCCGCGGTTATGTAAGCCGCTTTAACTTTAACGGTGCCGACCAGCAGAAGAAGATTAAGGTACTTTCGGGTGGTGAGCGTAACCGCTTACACTTAGCACTTACACTGCGCGAAGAGGCCAACGTACTGTTGCTGGATGAGCCTACCAACGATTTGGATATTAATACTATCCGCGCGCTGGAAGAAGCACTGGAGAACTACGCCGGCTGTGCGGTAATTATCTCGCACGACCGTTGGTTTCTTGACCGTATATGTACCCACATACTTGCCTTTGAAGGTGAGGGCCAGGTATATTGGTTTGAGGGTAGCTTTAGCGATTATGAAGAGAACAAGAAACAACGCCTGGGCATTACCGATGACCAGCCTAAGAAGTTTAAATACAAAAAACTTATTGCCCAGTAGTGGTAATAATACATGCAAAAAAATAGCGGGCCACAGCCCGCTATTTTTTTTGTTATTCGTTTTCGTTAACGTCTTTAATTTGTTGCCAAAGGGCATCCAGTGTAGGGTGCGGCACCGGTTTGTTTTTGTTGTTTTCAATCTCGGTAGTTACAGCTTTAATACGTTCGCTGGTAAGCGGGTGGGTGCTTAAAAACGCGGGTACCTCGGCACCTTGTTCCTCGGCTTTAAGTGCTTTAAACAGGCCACGCATACCTTCCAGGTCTATATTGTTTTGCTGCATCAGTTTCATGCCCTCGCGGTCGGCCTCTTCTTCCAGGCTGCGCGAGTAGCCCAGTTGTTTAAGCTGGTCGGCATTTTGCAATACCACGGCAGTAATGCCACCGGCATCGCCCACTATGAGCGATATAAGCAGGTAGCTGCTAAGGCTACGGCAAATGTTTTTGGTGCTGTGTTTAAACTGCACGTGCGAAAACTCGTGCGATAGCAACGCCACCAGTTCTTCGCTGTTTTCCATTTTGTTGATAATACCTTCGTACACTACAATATGTCCGCCGGGTAGTGCGTAGGCATTTACTATGTTGCTACGTACAACAGTAATCTCTATGGGGTATTCGGTTTTGTAGTTCAGTTCTTTAAAAAAACGGTTCATCAGTACCGAGCAGCTATCGTTGGTTTGTTCGTACTGGGTCATGTTATTATACACCGCTTCACCCAGTTGTTTTTCATAACTAACGGGTAGCTGCGTAGCCAGCGCTTCGGCCGCCGAGGGTATGATAACAAAGTAGCAAAGTGCAATAAAGCCCAGTGTAGCCAGTGCCATAACGGCCAGCCCTGCTACTCCGGTGCTAAACATTTTGTTGTACACCGTTTTATGGAAAGCCGCATTGGGGTATTTCTCTTTCAGGGCCGCCTCTATATTTTTGTCTTCTACCTCCAGGTACTGGTGCGGAAAGTCGCCATACTTCAGGTGTACACGGTCGTGTTCGGCAAAGTCATTTTTGTGTATCAGGTCGGTGTTCCAGCGGGTTTCTTTTACATGGCCGGGGGCATCGGTATACTGTATGGTAATATCAAATGTATTGAGCGTAATAGTAGCCTGGTAGCCTGTAGAAGACTTGCCATCGAAATACTTGCCGTTAAAAGTCATGTGGCATTGGTTTAAGCCGCTAAATTAAAAGTCGAGGCCAATATCCAGCATATCCAGCATGTCATCGCCGGTAGCATTGGTGTAGGCTTCTTCTGTTTGTAATACAGTTTCGGGGTTAAATGCGCCATCCAGTTCAACGTTATTAATAACCATACGCATTTGGCGCAGCAAGGCCCACGGGGTACCTAAACCCAGCGTAAACACAATCAGGAAATAATTGATAATTCCGGTTGCAAAAACATCGCCGGCATCCAGGGTAGAATTAAATGAAAACTCGTTGTCGTCCTGAATAAGCTTAATGTTATCTATGTAGTAGTTGTTCAGGTTTTTGATATACCAGAATGAGTAAATACCGAAGGTGATGAAAGTTAGAAACATACCTTTAAAGTTAAGCCAGAAAAAGTCGCCCCCATTACCATTATACCTGAACCGTACATTGCCAAGGCGTATATGGCCGATACAGTAATTGCGTATATTAATACTAAGCCAGCTACTATAAATACCTAAAGTAAGTATAGTTAGTAACACGCCTTTAAATACAATTTTAACCAGTTCGGTAAGGTTGCCGCGGTAACCGAAGTGTATGCCCCTCCACGATGTGCGGCTCATACGGTAGCGCAAGCCACCGTGTATGGCTACAGGTATAATGGCTGCTATACCTAAAAAATATACCAACGAGCCTAATAAAGCTATTGCTACATTACCAGATGCACCTGCTGCTGTATAGATAATTACTAATACACCTATAATTAATATAGCTTTAATAAAGCCTTTAAACATTTCCTGGCCGGTGCCATGAAACTGAAAGCGGCTTCCTGCAAACTCAGCCTCGCCGTACAGGTATTGTAATGTTTTAGCCCGTGCCCAGGGGTAGTATAGGCCCAGCGTAATAATAGTAAGAATGAAATTGACGATTAATATGCCAAAAAACTTAGCACCATCGCCATGAAACTGTAAACGTTGTGGTATTACCTGCATACTGATGTGGTTTTAGGGTGAGATTATGTATGTATGCAATATAAGGATAGTTTTTTATGGTATAGTTTTTTTTGTAACTGTGCTAAAATAGGACTAATGTGTATGATGCATTGCTGTAAGTGAATAGAGGATACTATTTGTTGCATAATAAGGGTAAGGTGTTACTAAATAGTAAGCATAATATTCATATCATAATTTGTTTTTAAATGGTTGGTTTTTTAAAAATAAGTTATATGTTTAAATTATTAATTAATCAAACCCCAAATTTTGAACTATGAAAAAGGTATTATTTTCTTTAATGGCCATTGTGGCTCTTGCATCATCGGTATCATCTTGTAAAAAGGCCTGCAACAGCTGCACCACTAGCGGTGTAAAGATTGAGTACTGCGAAAGCAATTTTACTCAATCACAAATAGACCTGGCTAAATCAAGTTGCCAATCGGGCGGCGGTACATGGGAGTAATATTTAGATTAGAAAAATCTGAAAATGCCGACCCGATAGGGCCGGCATTTTTATTTTGGGCATTCCCGAACTTTGCGGTTATCTGATTGTTTTAAGGTGTAAGCTGATTTTGCTGCTTAATAACCCGTTCATTTTCAGGGGTTGATGGTAGTAGCATCGCAGCCGTTTTTTTACTATATTTGGCGCTTCTAAAATTAAACTATGTCTAATACATCAATTGAAACAAAAGTGAAGTACAAAGTAAAAGATATGAGCCTTGCAGAGTGGGGCCGTAAAGAGATTAAACTTGCTGAGGCAGAAATGCCGGGCCTGATGGCTTTGCGCGCTAAGCACGGTGCCGAGAAACCATTGAAAGGTGCCCGTATAGCCGGCTGTTTGCACATGACCATACAAACTGCTGTGCTTATTGAAACACTGACAGAACTGGGTGCTGAAGTTACCTGGAGCTCATGCAACATTTTTAGTACACAAGACCATGCCGCTGCTGCTATTGCCGCTGCCGGTATACCTGTATATGCCTGGAAAGGTATGAACGAACAGGAATTTGACTGGTGTATAGAGCAAACCCTGTTTGCTTTCGAAGGCGGTAAAGCCCTGAACATGATACTTGACGACGGTGGCGACCTTACCAACATGGTATTTGACCGCTACCCTGAACTGGTACAAGGCATACGCGGCATAAGCGAAGAAACCACTACCGGTGTACTGCGTTTATATGAAAGAGAGAAAAACGGCTCGCTGTTGTTGCCTGCTATTAACATCAACGACTCGGTTACCAAATCTAAATTCGATAACAAATACGGCTGCCGCGAGAGCCTGGTTGATGCTATCCGCCGCGCTACCGACCTGATGATGGCCGGTAAAGTAGCTGTAGTAGCTGGTTTTGGCGATGTGGGTAAAGGTTCGGCCGACTCACTAAGCAATGCCGGTGTACGTGTTATTGTAACCGAAATAGACCCTATCTGCGCTTTACAAGCTGCTATGGAAGGCTATGAGGTTAAAAAGATGGATAACGCCATTAAAGAGGCTGATATTATTGTAACTGCTACCGGCAACTGCGATATTATTCAGGAGCGTCATTTCCGTGCCATGAAACATAACGCTGTGGTGTGTAACATTGGCCACTTTGATAACGAAATTGATATGGCCTGGCTTAACAGCAACTATGGCAATACCAAAGATGTGATTAAACCACAGGTAGATAAATACACTATAGACGGTAAAGACGTAATAGTACTGGCCGAAGGCCGTTTGGTTAACCTTGGTTGCGCTACCGGCCACCCATCGTTTGTAATGAGCAACTCATTTACCAACCAAACCCTTGCCCAACTTGAACTATGGCAACATGCCGAGCGTTACGAAAACCGCGTGTACACCCTGCCTAAACACCTGGATGAAATGGTTGCCAAACTGCACCTGGAGAAAATTGGTGTAGAGCTGGACGAACTGAATGACAAACAGGCTTCTTACATTGGTGTTAAGAAAACCGGCCCTTATAAGCCAGAAGCATACCGCTACTAGTAACCAGTTGTTAGTTGACGGTTGTCAGTTAACAGATAAAATACCAAGAGCAACTCCGCAAGGGGTTGCTCTTTTTTTAT
>CAYREY010000082.1:6291-20711 GCA_964423405.1 uncultured Chitinophaga sp.
CAGTTAACAGATAAAATACCAAGAGCAACTCCGCAAGGGGTTGCTCTTTTTTTATTACAATACTCTTTTATATTTGTTTGGGATCAAAAAACACTTACCACATGAGAAGATTAATATCCTATTCATTCATTGTCCTTTTTATTTGTATTGTAGTTCAGGGATGTAAAAAAGCAGACAAGGCTGTTGCTTGTATACAAAGCAGTTTGTCAACTGCTCAGGTGGGCCAAAGCATATCATTCACCAGTTGCTCTACCGGAGGCGAAACCTATTTATGGAGTTTTGGTGATGGCCAAACTGCCAACACAGCTGATGCAACACACAATTTTTCTGCTGCCGGTACCTACACGGTTACACTAACAGTAACAAATTCTGAAGGTAGTGCCCAGTCTACTGCCACTATTACAATTACCGGCACTACGGGTGCCCCGTTTGCCTGCATACAGGCAAGCGCAACATCAATACATACCGGCGACACAGTTACATTTACCAGCTGTTCAAATAATGCAACCAGCTATTTGTGGGATTTTGGCGATGGTTCTACTGCCGCCACAGCTGTTGTTTCCCATGTTTTTAATGCAGCTGGCAAGGTAACGTTAACTGCCTCTAACAGCAATGGCTCAGATACTGCTACTGTAGATATAGTAATAAGCGGCCCCGGAAGAAACGATTATTTAGGTACCTATAATTGTGCAGATGCCTGTACCGTATCAGGTACTATTACTTATAGTAATTCTATTACTGCCAGCGGTGTAGATCCCGCAGGCGTTGTTATTAGTAGTTTTTCGGGATACAATCAAAGTATTAATGCTACCATAAATGGCAATACCATTACTATCCCTTCGCAAAGTTTTCAGGGCGGCACCGTATCTGGCACCGGTACATTAAACGGCACATTTACCACTATCACCTATACTGCTAATTTTACAATTGGCGGTGAAAGCGAAGTGTGCACCGGTACTATGCAAAAGCAATAGTGCTGTCAGATAATATTTAGTAGAAAGAGCAACTCCGCAAGGGGTTGCTCTTTTTTTATGTGTAATGTATTATTTTTGATACGAACCTTTCAAAAAAACATTATATGAAAAAGTTGGTGATGTTTCAGCTAATTGCTGTTTCAGTAATGTTTGTTTTTGAAGGATGTAAAAAAGCTGATAATCCTGTTGCGTGTTTTACAAATAACTTATCGGTAGCACAGGTCAGCCAAAATATAATATTTACAAGTTGCTCTACCGGTGGCAATACTTATTTGTGGAATTTTGGTGACGGAGCAACTGCTGCCGCTACCGAAGTAACACATAGTTACAATACTCCGGGAACCTATACGGTTACGCTTACTATAACAAATAAAGAGGGTAGCTCTACATCTACTGCCTTTGTTACCATTGTAGGTGTTGCGGGTGCTCCATTTGCCTGTATACAGGCAAGTGCTTTATACGTGCATGCAGGCGATACCGTAACTTTTGAAAGTTGTTCGAATAATGCAACTGGTTATATATGGGATTTTGGCGATAGTACTTTTGCTACTACCGGGGTTGCTAAACATGTGTTTAGTCGTCCTTCTACCGTTATACTTAAAACAATAAATGCTGCCGGTTATGATACTGCAACAGTTGATGTGGGGTTTATACCACCCACCCGCAATGATATTTTGGGGTCGTATTCCGGTATAGAACCCTGTATCAGTTCTGCTCACTATGATTGTAATATTTATGCAAACCCGGGGTTCCCTAACTCAATTATTTTTTCAGGGCTTTCTGGCAGCCATTTAGATGTAACAGCAATTGTAAATGGATACGATATTGTTATACCTAGACAAACTTTAGGTGATGTTATTACTTCTGGTACAGGTTCAATTAGCCAGGATTTCAAAGTTATTTCTTATACGATAGAAAGGACATATAGCGTAGATACCTGGTATTGCACAGGTACGCTTACTTTAAAATAAAGTATAGTAAATAGTTATGCAAAGAGCAACTCTGCAAGGGGTAATACAAAATGAGAATATGAAAATGCGTTTAATCTTACTGGTCTTTATATATATCAGTTTGCATACCGCAGAGGCCCAAACCTGGGTTAAGCAATGGGATAAGCAATATGGTGGTAATCGGGGTGTAAACTTCCACACGTTTATGCAAACAGCCGATAAAGGCTATCTGCTGGGCTGTGTGGTTTTTAGCGATACCACCAGCGATATATCAGAGCCATCACGCGATACTACCTTTCAGCCCCGGGGCGATTGGTGGTTTATAAAAGTGGATAAAGACGGTAATAAGCAATGGGATAAGCGCCTGGGTGGCGGTGAAAGGGAATATTTATATACCGCTATACAAACCAATGACGGTGGATATATGCTGGGGGGGTATTCAGAATCGCGTACTGGTGGTGATAAAACGCACGATAACTGGCTAAGTGATTATTGGCTGGTAAAGCTTGATGCGCAAGGCAACAAGCTATGGGACAGAACGTATGGCGGCAGTAGTGGTGAGGAACTTACCAGCATTGTACAAATAAATGACAGCTACTTGCTGGCTGGCACAGCCAGCTCTGGTATAAGCGGCGATAAAACAGATACATCGAGAGGGGAGCGCGACTATTGGGTAATAAAAATAGATGCTGCTGGCAACAAAATCTGGGATAAAACCTATGGAAGCGCAAAATCTGATTATTTGAATATTGCTTTGTTGGCGAAAGATGGCGGCTTTATTTTAGCGGGTAATACTATTGGCGGCATAAGCGGCGATAAAACACAAGCCAATTGGGATAGTGCGGGAAGTACTACTGATATGTGGGTAGTTAAAACAGATTCGCTGGGTAACAAGCAATGGGATAAAAGATATGGGGGAATTAATACTGATGCTGTATTTGCTGCGGTTCAAGCAAACGATAGCGGGTATCTGCTGTTAGGTATATCTTCATCGCCAATCAGCGGCGATAAATCGCAGAATCCCTGGGGGGCTAATCCGAATAATTATCAGCCGGATTATTGGGTTCTTAAAATTGACATGATGGGTGCCAGGCAATGGGACAAAAGATATGGCAGTATATATCCAGATTATGCGAGAACCATAATTTCAGCCAAAGAAGGCGGATATATTCTTAGTGGAGTTTCTTCTTCTCCGTTGGCAAGCGGAGATAAGTCGGAGAATAATATTGGGCATAGCCAATCCTGGATAATAAAAACAAATGATGTAGGAGAAGTATTATGGGATAAGACCATATTTACCGCGGGTGGAACCAGCATATCGCCTGATGGTCGTATTGCAGAAACAGACGATGGTTGTTACATAGTAGCCAACTGTAACAATGCAGATACGGGCGGTTACAAATCGCAGGCGCGATGGGGTGTACCCACACCTTATACTAATTTATGGCTTGTAAAGTTATGTATGAATACTGAAACCGGTAGTCCGTACTTAGGCCAGTCGGATCATTGGCAACTATATCCTAACCCCACTACTGGTAAACTTACCATACAAACCCCGGTGGCTTCATATAGTTTTCAAATATTAGCTACCGATGGCCGTGTGCTAATGCAAAAGCCGGTTAAGCAACAAGCCAATACAGATATTGATGTAAGCACACTGCCCGCCGGTTTGTATTTTTTACAGCTATGGGATGGTACGCAGCAGGTAGTTAAAAAGTTTATGAAGCAATAGGTAAGTAAAACGGTGCGGAAAAATGTAAAATTAGTTGTCCAAAAATAGAGTGAATATGTATGGCTATATAAAACTGTTATTCTTTATTACGCTTTGCGCTTTTAATATTACTGTAACCGGCCAGACCTTTATAAAGCAGTGGGATATAAGGTTAGGAGGTAGTAGTACCGATCGCGTTGGCGACTTTATTCAAACGCGCGATTCGGGCTTTATACTCGCAGGGATTTCATCCTCTCGTATATCATACGATAAAACACAGCCCAATTGGGATACCACCAATACCAGTTACGATTTTTGGGTGGTAAAAACCGATGCCTTGGGGCAAAAGCAGTGGGACAAACGGTTTGGCGGAACATACGTTGAGCATTTTGGTGCAGTGGTTGAAGTAGCAGATGGATATATTGTGGGGGGAACCACTGAATCTGGACAAAACGGCAATATAGGCTTTCCTATGGTTGATACTTCTTTAGGTAAAGGCGACTATTGGATAGTAAAAATTGATATGCAAGGCAGTGTTGTTTGGGAACGCCGCTTTGGTGGGTTACGTTCTGATGATTTGAACGATATTGCAGTTTCGGCAAATGGAGATATATTGTTGGCCGGCTCTTCTGCTTCACATGCCAGTGGGTCTAAATCGCAGGATAATTGGGGCGACTATAAAGATACTGATTACTGGGCTGTGTTACTCGACGCCTTTGGTAACTATAAATGGGATAAGCGGTTTGGTGGAACACTTTATGATTATTTGAATACAGTAGCAGCAACGGATGATGGCGGCTTCTTACTGGGAGGGGTTTCCTTATCAGATATATCGGGTAATAAGACAGAGCCTAACCGCTCCGGGCAAACATTTACACCGGATATATGGCTGGTTAAAATAGATGCCGATGGAAACCTGCAATGGGATAAAACCCTGGGCGGCACTTTATCTGATAACTTATCTGATGTTGCTAAAACTGCGGATGGCGGATTTTTAGTGGGCGGCACATCAACATCTGGTATAGGTGGTGATAAAACGCAAGCAAATTATTCTGGGTCTTATGGCGATTGGTGGATTATTAAAATAGATGCTTTGGGTAATAAGGTGTGGGATAAGGTATATGGAGGTATAGCTGCTGATGACATTAAAAAAATTGTGCAGGCTGCTGATAATGGTTATCTTATATCTGGCATATCTAACTCCCCAATAAGCGGCGATAAAACTGAAAGTAATCTTGGTGCTATTCAGGGCTGGTTGGTAAAGATTGATGCAGCGGGGCAAAAGCAATGGAATAAAACCATTTTTCTCGCAGACAACATCTATTTTGCATATGCAATTGAAACATTCGATGGTTGTTTTGCGGCAGCTATGGATATAACTGAAGGTATTGGGGGGTACAACACCCATCCAAACAGAGATAGTATATTAGATTTTGATTATTGGATGCTTAAGTTTTGTATGGATGATGCAATCGGCATAAATGATCCTGATAACAGCATTGGGCCGCTATACCCCAACCCCACCACCGGCAAACTCACCATTCAAACATCAGCGGCTTCATATAGTTTTCAAATATTAGCTACCGATGGCCGTGTGCTAATGCAAAACCCGGTTAAACAACAAGCCAATTTAGATATTGATGTAAGCACACTGCCCGCCGGTTTGTACTTTTTACAGCTATGGGATGGTACGCAGCAGGTAGTTAAAAAGTTTATGAAGCAATAGGTAAGTAAAACGGTGCGGAAAAATGTAAAATTAGTTGTCCAAAAATAGAGTGAATATGTATGGCTATATAAAACTGTTATTCTTTATTACGCTTTGCGCTTTTAATATTACTGTAACCGGCCAGACCTTTATAAAGCAGTGGGATATAAGGTTAGGAGGTAGTAGTACCGATCGCGTTGGCGACTTTATTCAAACGCGCGATTCGGGCTTTATACTCGCAGGGATTTCATCCTCTCGTATATCATACGATAAAACACAGCCCAATTGGGATACCACCAATACCAGTTACGATTTTTGGGTGGTAAAAACCGATGCCTTGGGGCAAAAGCAGTGGGACAAACGGTTTGGCGGAACATACGTTGAGCATTTTGGTGCAGTGGTTGAAGTAGCAGATGGATATATTGTGGGAGGAGCCACTGAATCTGGACAAAACGGTAACATAGGTTACCCCATGGCAGATACTTCATTAGGCAAATCAGATTTTTGGGTAGTGAAGATTGACCTTCAAGGAGTTCTTGTTTGGGAGCGCCGCTTTGGAGGGTTACGTGGAGACGGATTAAACGATATTGCAGTTTCTGAAAATGGAGATATTTTATTGGGCGGTTCCTCCAACTCCCCTGCCAGTGGTTCTAAAACGCAGGATAATTGGGGCGACTATAAAGATACTGATTACTGGGCTGTGTTACTCGACGCCTTTGGTAACTATAAATGGGATAAGCGGTTTGGTGGAACACTTTATGATTATTTGAATACAGTAGCAGCAACGGATGATGGCGGCTTCTTACTGGGAGGGGTTTCCTTATCAGATATATCGGGTAATAAGACAGAGCCTAACCGCTCCGGGCAAACATTTACACCAGATATATGGCTGGTTAAAATAGATGCCGGTGGAAACCTGCAATGGGATAAAACTCTGGGCGGTACCTCATCCGATAATTTAAATGATATTGCTATCGCTTCAGGTGGTGGTTATTTAATTGGCGCGCGCTCATCATCGGGTGTTGGTGGCGATAAAACACAGGCAAATCACGGTAACGATGATGATTGGTGGATTATTAAAATAGATGCTTTGGGTAATAAAGAATGGGATAAGGTATATGGTGGCACGACTGGAGATGATACGAAAAAAGTTAGTAGAACAAGCGACCATGGTTACCTTATATCAGGCGTATCTAACTCCCCAATAAGCGGCGATAAAACGGAAAGCAATCTTGGTGCTATCCAGGGCTGGTTAGTAAAGATTGATGCAGACGGGGTAAAGCAATGGGATAAAACTATTTTTCTTCCACTAAATACTTACGAGGCCTATTCATTAGAAACGTTTGATGGTTGTTTTGCAGTAGCAACCGAATTGGTTGGAGATGCTGGAGGCTACAATAGCCATCCGAATAGAGGTAGTGCTTTAAATTCTGACTACTGGATGCTTAAGTTTTGTATGAATGATGTAAGCGGCGTAAATGATTATGATAACAGCATTGGGCAATTATACCCCAACCCCACCACTGGTAAACTCACCATTCAAACCCCGGCGGCTTCATATAGTTTTCAAATATTAGCTACCGATGGCCGTGTGCTAATGCAAAACCCGGTTAAACAACAAGCCAATTTAGATATTGATGTAAGCACACTGCCCGCCGGTTTGTACTTTTTACAGCTATGGGATGGTACGCAGCAGGTAGTTAAAAAGTTTATGAAGCAATAGGTCTTCAGGTATGCTGGCCAGGCTACTACAGCTTCTTAAAAAGGTTTACTCAATTGCAGATAAGTTCATAGTACTGGCCGCGGTATAAATACGATAATTTCTTAATCGCAGTCGTAGCCCTGACCCTCGTAGTTGCGGAAGGCAGCATTGAACGAATCGTCGGTAGCAAAGTCTTTGCGGCAAAGCTCAACGTCTTTAGCAGGGTAGTTGCGGCAGGTGCTGCAGTTTTTGCACGAGCTTACAGATAGCAGGAGGGTAGCAGCTGCAAAAAAGAGGGTAATTGTCTTCATATTACTACTTAGTGTTAGTGCCGTGAAAATAAATAAATCCCGTTCACTTTTTTTCCCGGCTTGTTTTTTCCTATTTTTAAACGCATCAACCAAAAAACCTATAGTTTGAAAATACTACTTAAACTCTCATTTGCATTGTTACTGGCTGTGTGTTCGGGTGTGTTGTACGCTCAGGACGTGCACTTTAGCATGTTTTATGCCAGTCCGCTCAACCTAAACCCGGCCCTTACCGGTGTAAACGATTGCAGCTACCGAGCAACCGCTATATACCGTAACCAGTGGCGAAGTATATCTACACCGTACAATACGTACTCGGTTTCGTTTGATACCAAACTGCTACAGGCCAAATTACCCAAAGATATTTTTGGTGTAGGGGCTATGTTTGTAGGCGACCGTAGCGGCGATAGTAAACTAACCATGAGCAGCGCCATGTTATCGGCGGCCTTTCATAAAGGGTTAGATAAAAACCGCCGCCACTTTTTGGGGGTGGGCATACAACTGGGCTATACCGTTAAAAGCCTGCAATGGCAGCAACTGGCTTTTCCGGCGCAGTTTGATAACAGCCTGCAGGACTTTAACCTGAACCAGAACAACGGCGAGAACTTTGCCAAACCCAAAGGCTATTTTGATATGCAGGCCGGCCTGTTGCACCAAAGTGCTTTTAACGATAAGATAGGTATGATGACCGGTTTTACCGTGTACCACCTGGTACAGCCTAAAGAAACGTTTATTGGTGATAAGAGCGCTAAACTACCTATGCGCTTTACCGTACACGAGGGCCTGCGCATACGCCCCATCAAAAATTTCTATATCACCCCTAACTTTATTTTTCAGTACCAGAACAAGGCTATGGAGATAAATTTTGGTACCGGCTTTGAGTACCATCTGCAAACCGCCAAAACAATGGTGGTGCCCAGCATAGGTGCCTGGTACCGCGCTACCGGCAACGATGCCGCCGCTGTTAACGTGGGCCTGGAAGCTTTTAATACCAAATTTTTGTTTGCCTACGATATTAATACCAGCACACTGAAAGGTGCCACCGGTAGCCGCGGCGCGTTTGAACTGGCAATAATATATACCGGTTGTTTCAGAAACAGCGCAACCAGTACGCCTATACTGGTGCCTTGTCCACGTATGTAATGAACCTTGAACACACTAACTATATCACACAGACCCAGGTAATGAAACACATAAACAAATTGAGCAAGCTTAGTATAAAATTGGTACTTGCGGTGGTACTATTGGTAAGTGCAGCAGGTAGCTTACGTGCTGCGCCCGCCGGCGATAAAAAGTATAACAAAAAGAAAACCATAAAGGCGGCTGATGCGGCATTTAAAGAAGGCAGCGTGTATGCTGCTACTGACCTTTACCTGAAGGTGCTCGAAAACTCGCCGGAAGAGAAAGGGGTGCTGTACAACCTGGCGCAGAGCTACTTTATAGCCCGCGATTATGAAAACGCTTCGGTTTATTTTTTGAAGTGCTATGAGGCCGACTCATTAAATCACCCGCAGGCGCTTTACTACGCGGCACTTACTACCAAAATGCAGGGTAAGTATAACGATGCCATACCTATGTTTAAGCGGTTTGTAAAAGTGTATAAAGAGGCCGATGCATCTAAAATGAAGAAATGGGCCCGTACCGAAATTGACGGTTGTAACTTTGCTATTAAAGAGGCCAAGCCCGATCCGTTTGTAAAAGTAGAGCACCTGGGCAAAGAGGTAAACAGCAACTATACCGATATGGCCCCGGCACTGCGCGACGATGAGTTGTATTTTGCCAGCCTTAGCAGCGATACCGTACCGGTGGTTAGGCCCGACCGTGCCGACCTGAAGATAGAAAGCAACCTGGTGAAACTATACAGCAGTAAGGTAAACGGCGAGTCGTATGCTGAGAAAGCGCAGTTTAAAAAATTCAGTCAGGAGGGTAAACACATCAGCAACCCATCGTTTAGCCCCGATGGTAAGAAGTTTTTTTACACCATTTGCGATGGCAACCTGGTAGCGCCCGATTGCCAGATATACATGAGCGAGATGAAAGACCTGGAATGGCAGGAAGGCAAGCCACTGGGTGCCGAAATAAATACTCCTGGTTTTACCAACACACAGCCTTATTACACCAAAGGCCCTGCCGGCGAGGTACTGTACTTTGTAAGCAACCGCGAGGGCGGACGGGGTGGCCGCGATATATGGGCCAGTGCCGTAAATAAAAAGGGCGAGTTTGGTACACCGCGAAACCTGGGCAACAAGGTAAATACCGACCGCGATGAGACTACACCTTTCTTCGACCCGAAAGCCAACACGCTATACTTTTGCAGCGATGGCTGGATAAGTATGGGTGGTATCGATATTTTCAAATCTACCTCAGATGCTTCGGGTAGGTTTAGCAGTACCGCCGAAAACTTAGGCGCGCCGTTTAACAGCCCCTGCGATGATTATAATTTTTCGTTTGGTAAAAACAGCGAGCAGGGGTACCTGGTAAGTAACCGCCCGGGTATATTTTCGGTACGCGGCAAAACCTGCTGCGATGATATTTTTGCCTATAAGTACGACCGCCGTATATGGCTGGCTGTAAAAGGCCGGGTAATTGACGAAGCTACCGGACAACCCATAGCCGGAGCGGCTGTTAACCTATCGCTGCGTAGCGATAACGTAACCGAAAGCGATGTGATAATAGCCAACGATACCAGCCGTGGCGAAACGCCTTATTTCTTTAACCTGAAACCAGAGAAACTGTATAAAGTATCGGCTTCGCAAACCGGTTACTTTGCATCATCGCAAACGTTTGGTACTACCGGTGCTAATAAAAGCGATACCCTGGTGGTAGATATTTACATGAAGAAGTATGAGAAGGATAAAGCCTACCGCCTTAATAATATTTACTACGATTTCGATAAATCTGACCTGCGTGCCGACTCGAAAAAAACACTGGATACGCTGTACAACATATTAATTGAAAACCCAACTATTATTATTGAGCTTAGCTCGCATACCGATGTACGCGGCAGCGATGAATACAACCGCAACCTTAGCCAGAAACGCGCCGAGAGTTGTGTAAACTACCTGATAAACGAAAAAGGCATACCTAAGGCACGTATTACGGCCAAAGGCTATGGCGAAACGAAAACACTTGAAGACTGTACCAAAGTGGCCGATTGCCCTCAGGACCAGAGCGGCGATTGCCCTTGCCACCAGCTAAACCGCCGTACCGAGTTTAAGGTAATAGGCGAGTTAGATGGTAAGCTGATTTATGAGAACGAGTAGGTATAGTGTTATGAAAACCCTGAGACTTTTAGTTGTTTTTCTGGTTTGTATGTTAAACGCACAAGCCCAGCAAAACATAATTATATATGCCGATACTTTTACGGCCAATTCCGGTTTATCTATCCAGGTATCTAATCAACTGGGTGCTGCTACCGGCAGCAATGGCTGGGTAGTAAATAATAGTTATAACGGGTTGCCTGTTTATGGCAATACACCCGACCAAAGCAATGTAGTAAACGGAACTATTAATGGCGCCCCCCATTCGTATTACCTGCACATACACGATTCGGTAGAGGCCGATAACAGTAACATATCAAATGCTAACTGGAACCCGCAATATGCCAGCGACAGGTTTGTAGTGTTAAATGATAATTTTTGTACCCTGGGTGTTCAGGATGTTGTTTTTTCGTTTTTCTGGATAGGAGAGGGCAATGCTGATGCTTATGGCGAGGTGTATTACCGTAAAAATGGCGGGCCATGGCAAAAAACGGGGCAGGCTAAATATAACAACCAACCTATATGGAAATACGAGGCTATTGCCGATACCGGATTTAGTAATGCAGAATTGATTCAGTTTGGTTTCAGGTGGGTAAACAGTACTACCGGTACGGCTAACGTTTCGTGGGGTATAGATGATATTGTAATAGCAGGTACCTATAACCAGCAGAACGCTGTTGTTTCTGTTACGGATATTATACCAAGTACTGTATGCAAAGGCGATATTGTTACCATAAGATTCGCTTTAAGCAATGCTTTGTGTGATGGTACATACCAGATACAGATGAGCGACTCTTCAGGAGATTTTGGGTCTACTCATAACGGTGGTGTGTTTACTGTTTTTAGTGGCGATACCGCAGGCTTTATTGGTTTGGGGGTTCCGAATAATGTTTCGGGTAGTTGTTTTCGGGTGCGTATAAATCGCCTTAGTCCTGCACCATTTATTACGGGCCAGGCCAGCAACTGCTTTACTGTTATTAACTGCCCCAACTCTATAGTTACAGTTAGTGCGCCGGTAATGACCGATGTAGATACAGCCTGTTTACTGAGTGTGATAGATGTAAAGTTTAACTCGGTAGGTGTGTTTGGCCCCGGGGTACCGGTTAATGTGTACACCGCACAGTTATCCGATGCTAACGGAAGTTTTGCATCGCCCTATACCTTAGGTACTTTACCATCAGATCAGGCCTACCCCGGGCAGCCCGGCAATATCAGCGGCCTTATACCGGCCAACGTGCCACCCGGTTGCGGTTACTTTATACGTGTGGTATCATCATTGCCGGCAGTTACCGGTTCGCTTATAGGGCCGTTTTGCCTTACCCAATGCGATATACTGACCAACAATCAGCAGGATATGCAGTTTTGTATTCCGCAGCTGAATAATACGAGTGGGCTGTGTAAGCCGCTTAATGTGCAGATAAACCGTTGGAGCAATGATGCCAGCTACAGTACTTGTAACAGATGGAAAGTAGAACTGCGTAATATGCTTGGTTTTGGGCTGGTAGATACCGGTAGCCTGGGCCTATACACAGGTAGTACCACTGCCGACTTTAGTTTATGTATGCCACAGGTGCGCGATTCGCTACCGGTTGCGCCGGGTAGTTATTACATGCGTTTAGTAAGCACCTGCAGCAACCAACCCTGGAACCAAACCGGTACGGTAGTACGTGTTAGTATAGGTGCACCCGATACTACTGCACCTGATATTACTTTTGAAGATAGTGTGGTTTGTGGCAATGCGTTGGCCTCTGCAACCGTATCTCCATTTAAGCATCCGCCAAGCGATTACGAGTGGGCATCGAACATATTGAATAACGGTAACCCGTTTATATGGGAGTTTAATCCGCTGCTGGTAGATTTTAGTGCAAGCCCTGTGCCACCCGATACATTTGTGTTTTATGTGCGCGAAAAGAATTTTGGGTGTTATGGCCCTTATTCCCGTGCTGCGTTATTGTATGTAAATAGTGTACCGTATTTGACTATAGCAGGGCCTGATATAGTATGCGCCGGCGATACTGTGGTATATTCTACAGGTTTTTATGCCGAAACTTTTTACGACTGGACTACTACAGGCACTGCTACTATTTTAAACGAGGGGAATAATGAATCGGGGTTTACATTTAGCAGTTTGGGTAATTATACTATTCAGAACTATGCGGTAAATGAATGTGGGAGTGATTTGGCTACTAAAGATATTACTGTAGCCCAACTGCTTACAGCCACCAATGGTAACTATACTGTTTGCCGCGATAGCAGCACCGATATTACTGTGAATGTGACCAGCGCATTGCCCAACACGCTACAAACAACCGGAGCGTTAAACACCTCATTTAATAATGGTGGTATGTTTAATATAAGCGCGCAAAAGGATGTAGTTATTGATTCGCTGGCAGTTAAGTTTACTACATCTCTCGCTCAAATAGCTACCATATTTGGTAAGCATGGTAGTTATAAAGGGTTTGAAGCAAATGCCGCTGCATGGGCTAATTTGGGTAGCTATTACAATTTTCCGGTATCGCCTGTGGGGCAGTACACGGTTTTACCAATAAGCATAAACCAACCTGTTTTTGCCGGCGATACGTTTGCGTTTTATGTAGCTGTACTTTCGTCGGGCAATATCGAATCGTTTGCCGGTAACGGTGTATCTGGCTCGCCCTATGTGGCAGATGGTAACATAACCTTACAACAGGGCAGTATCAATACTTCTTCGTTTAGCTTTTTCACCAGCCCGCGTATGTTGAACATGATTGTGTATTATTCAACAAAAAGCGGACTGCATTATGTATGGAATACCGGCGATACTACCGCCGCCATTCAGGTAACTCCTGCAAATAATGGCAGCTACACTGTTGCTATTACCGATGATATGGGCTGTAGCGCCAGCGCTGCTGCGCAGGTAACTGTTATAGATTGCACTACATCGGTAGTTGATAATGAGCAACTTGAGCAGGTAACTACGGCACCCAACCCCACTGGCGGCCAACTGCTGATAAAGGGTATAAACAGCCCGTTTAATGTTACAATAACCGATGCTACAGGCAAGCAGGTACTGCAATATATTAACAGTAGTACCATGCTTGACATTTCTGCCCTGCCTGGTGGAATTTATTTGTTGTCAATTTCAACAGATAATCGCATATTTAATACCAGAATTGTTTTACAAAAATAACAGGGTATTGAAAAAGCTTTACATCCTACCATTTCTCGTTTTTTTATTGTGTTCGGCGCAGGCCCAGCAACAGGTGTTGCTGTTTACCGAATATTTTGACGGCCCTCCCCCTTCTTTTAACTATTTTAATGGTGGTGTAGGAACTAATTCCGGTAACAATCAATGGACAATTAATGCCCAGTACAATGGGGGGCCTCTTTATGGGCCTACACCACCGCAGGATAGCGTAGTTAGTGGAAATATCAGCGGTGCACCTTTTTCAAAGTATTTGCATATTCATGATTCTCTGTATGTGAATTCAAACGGTGTGGCTAACTGTAACTGGAACACCAACACCGCCAGCGACCGGTTTGTGTTTATGGATAACCCGTTTTGTACCCTGGGTATGAGCGATGTTATTTTTACGTTTTTCTGGATATGCGAAGGCGTGCCGGGTAATGCTTACGGCGAGGTGTATTATCGCAAAGATGGCGGCCCCTGGATTAAAACCGGCCAGCAGGAATATGTAGGGCAAAGTAAATGGAAATATGAGATAATACAGGAGCCGGCTTTTGACAATGCGCAATACCTGCAACTTGGTTTCAGGTGGGTAAACGGGGGCAATGGCGGTACCAGCAATGTATCGTTTGGTATAGATGACA
>CAYREY010000083.1:0-10969 GCA_964423405.1 uncultured Chitinophaga sp.
CCACCTGGTTTTATAAAGCAGAGTTAAGCCTATCGGTGCAGTAGCAGTTCTTAATTTGCTGGTGCTTACAATTGCATGCTGCCTTTATCCTGCATTCTTCGTGCATTCGTGGCAACTGTATTTCTTAATGCTCTTAATGTACTTAATGGTTACACTGTATTAAATCACCTCCTTCAACCTCTCCAGCACATAATACACAGCCGGGCACGTAGTGCTGTTAAGGTGGGTAGTGTTGGTATATTCAAAAAACTCACCGCTATCGGTGTAGGGGTATTTTTCGCAATCGCGTGGGCGCACATCGTAAATGCTGCAATAGTTATCGGCACCCAAAAACGGGCACGGCGATTTTTTAACCACATAGTCGCCATCCTCATCCAACCGCAGGTATTTGTCAATCATATCGCCCTGTTTCATACCCAGGTATTTAGAAATGCGCACTAAATCCGGCGACTTAAACCTTGGCGATATCGTTTTACAGCAATTGGCACAGTTAAGACAATCTATTTTACTAAACGCCTCATCGTGCAGGTCGGGCAGGTGTTTTTCTACCCCCCGCATCCGTTTGGCCTTATCCAAAAACTGCCGGTTCTCCTTTTTCTTCTTCTCGGCATCGCGCTGCCAGGTGTTGGGGTTAAAATTCATAAACACAATTATGCCACGAATTTCACGAATTAAAGGCAGATAGTTGGTGCCTTATTTGTCTTGTATTTATTCGTGCATTCGTGGCTAACTGCATTTCTGCCTTTATCCTGTATTCTTCGTGCATTTGTGGCCATCGCCGCAATTTTTCCACAAACCAACTATACTTATCAGTAAGGCATACAAATCACAGTCCGGTCAATTATATTCGCGCCTCGAATAATAAAAATTCGAATGACCAAATCCTTCACCTCTGTCCCCGCCGTGCTGGTTCTTGCCGATGGCACCGTTTTTCATGGTAAATCGCTTGGTAAACAAGGCACTACAGTGGGCGAAATATGTTTCAATACCGGTATGACCGGCTATCAGGAAATATTTACCGACCCCAGCTACTTTGGCCAGATAATTATAATGACCGCCGACCACATAGGTAACTATGGAGTAAAAGCCGATGAGGTAGAGTCGAAAAGCGTAAAAATTGCCGGCCTTATCAGCAAAAAGTACTCGGGCCACAACTACTCGCGCCTAAGCGGCGAAAGCTCGCTGCAGGAGTATTTTGAAAAAAATAACCTGGTAGGCATAAGCGATGTAGATACCCGCGCCCTTACCATACACGTACGCCGCGCCGGTGCTATGAACTGCATTATCAGCTCAGAAACCACCGATGTAGAAGTACTGAAAAAGAAACTGGCCGAAGCGCCTGACATGGATGGGCTGGACCTTGCACAAAGCGTAACCACACACCAGCCTTATTTTTACGGTAACGAGGGCGCAGCACTTAAAGTGGCCGTGCTGGATTGTGGTATAAAAGAGAACATACTAAAATGCCTTACCGACCGCGGCGTGTACGCCAAGGTGTTTAACGCCAAAACCACCTTTGCCGAAATGCAGCAATTTAACCCCGATGGTTACTTTATAAGCAACGGCCCCGGCGACCCGGCACCCATGGATTATGCCATAAACACCGTGCGCGAAATTCAAGCTGCCGGCAAACCTATATTTGGTATTTGCCTGGGCCACCAGTTGCTGGCACTGGCCAACAACATACCTACGTATAAAATGCACCACGGCCACCGCGGTATTAACCACCCGGTTAAAAACCTTATAACCGGCCGCAGCGAAATAACCTCGCAAAACCACGGCTTTGAAGTATCGCGCGAGGCCATCGAAAAATCTGACACGGTAGAAATTACACACGTAAACCTGAACGATAACACCATAGAAGGTATCCGCATTAAAGGCAAAAAAGCCTTTAGCGTGCAGTACCACCCCGAAAGCTCACCGGGCCCGCACGATTCGCGCTACCTGTTCGATCAGTTTATTGCCGATATGAAATCTAACTAAGGCTTATGTGGTCTTATAGCTTTCATATCTCTTACATCTTACGTTCCCGATTCCTGGTTCTTGGCTCCTGGTTCCTGGTTCTTGCTGTTTTATCGGCATGTACCTCTAACAAAGATAAAACACCTGTTCTCGGCCATCTCGATACAGCAGCGGTTGCTATGGATACTGCCATGCAACTGGGTTTAGAAAGCTCGTACGAGTTTCATAAAGCACTTACTGTTAACGATACACTGGTGTACGATGTAATTGCTTTTGGAGGCCCTGCCAGCAAAGGCGAGGTGGCTATACTGCGCCGCGGCGCCACCAACAAAGCCGATACCGTGTTTAAAGATATACGCCGTGGTATTATTGCCGATACCTGGCTGGCCGATTCTAACAGCAACAAAAGGCCTGAAGTGTATATAGTTATAAAAAATACTTCGGATAACGCCTTGCAAAAATTAGTTAAGTACGAAAAGTAGAAAGCATAGTTTTGTTACCTGTAGTTATAAACGGTATTAAACACTAAACAAAAACAATATAACATGGCTCAAATTCACAAAGTACATGCCCGCCAGGTGCTCGATAGCCGCGGCAACCCAACGGTAGAAGTTGATGTAGTAACCTCTAATGGCACGCTGGGCCGTGCAATTGTACCATCGGGTGCCAGCACCGGTAAGCACGAAGCGGTTGAACTGCGCGATGGCGACAAAAAGAAATACATGGGCAAAGGGGTGCTAAAGGCTGTAAACAACGTTAACACCACCATTGCTAAAGAAATAGAAGGCCTTAGCATATTTGAGCAAAACGCCGTAGACCAGATAATGCTGCTGCTGGATGGTACCCCTAACAAAGCTAAACTGGGCGCTAACGCTATACTGGCAGTATCGCTGGCGGTAGCTCGTGCTGCTGCCGAGGAGCTTGGTATGCCGCTATACCGCTACGTAGGTGGTGTAAACGCCAACACCCTGCCTATACCTATGATGAACATATTAAACGGTGGTGCACACGCCGATAATAAAATAGACTTTCAGGAGTTTATGATTATGCCCGTGGGGGCCGATACTTTCAGCCAGGCACTGCGCATGGGTGTAGAGGTGTTCCACAACCTGAAAGCCGTATTGAAAAAGAAAAAATACTCAACCAACGTAGGCGATGAGGGCGGCTTTGCCCCCGAAATTGGCAGCAATGAAGAAGCCATAGAAACCGTACTGGCCGCTATTGAAGCAGCCGGCTACAAACCCGGTAAAGATATTTACATAGCCATGGATGCCGCCAGCACCGAATTTTACGATGAGAAAGCCAAGGTGTACCATTTCCACAAAAGCAATGGCAAAAAACTGAAAAGCGAAGAGATGGTAGAATACTGGGCTAACTGGTGCAAAAAATACCCTATACTAAGTATAGAAGACGGTATGGCCGAAGACGACTGGAAAGGCTGGAAACTGCTTACCGAAAAAGTAGGCAGCAAAGTGCAACTGGTAGGCGACGACCTGTTTGTTACCAATGTTAACCGCCTGCAGCAGGGTATCGATAGCAACACAGCCAACTCTATACTGGTTAAGGTTAACCAGATTGGTTCGCTTACCGAAACTATTAATGCTGTTAACCTCGCGCACCGCAACTCGTATACCTCGGTAATGAGCCACCGCAGCGGCGAAAGCGAAGACGTAACCATTGCCGACCTGGCAGTAGCCCTTAACTGCGGCCAGATAAAAACCGGCTCGGCATCGCGTACCGACCGTATTGCCAAATACAACCAGCTTATCCGTATAGAAGAGGAGTTGGGCCCAATGGCGCACTACCCCGGCAAAAGCTTTAAGTTTTTGAAAAAGTAAACCTATACCTGATGGTATACCATGTTAAACTGGTATTCCATCTATTACAGCCTGTATTTATACTTGTATTACACAGACTGCAACTTGTATACCCTGCCATTTTGAAAAAGCAATTTTCCGAAATGGTAGGGTTTTGTTTTTTCTATACAACACATAATAAGGCGGTTAATATGTTTAATTATCTGATTTGCAATTGCTTGTGCAAAGTGTGTATATTGTGTTAACAAACGGCACTTAATTGGTAATTAACAAGCATAATTATTTACAACACAAACCCAAAACTTAATAACTATGACCATTGCCTCAAGAATCAGAAAAATCAGAGAAGTACGTGGCTGGAAACAAACTGCAATTGCAGCTTCCATGAACATTACCCAGCAGGCATATAGCTGCCTGGAACAGGGAGCCAGCAACGCACGCCTCGAAACACTAAAAAGATTTTGCGATGTAATGAAGATAGAATTGCCTTTTCTTATAGCTACCGATGTGCCTATTACTGAAGAGACCATCGAACGCTATGGCAACAAAAGCTACTACGAGTTTATAACCACTTACCGTAAGCTGGAGCAGAAAGTTGAAATTTTCGAAGAGCTGCTTACCGGTGCCGAAAAGCAATTAAACAACAACACTACCAACACCAACATGTCGGCCAACATACGCCGCGCATAGTCTGTGGTTACTTTATTTATACACGCAAGGCAAAGAGGCTACTCTTTGCCTTGTTGCATTTATACAAAGTATAGCCTGTTTGAATTAGCTGTTTAACGTTATGCGCAGGCTTTTTTTATCCGTCTAATTATTCATTTTCGCATTCACACTTACCGTCTAATATTTCTATTTTGCAACGTATGGTTTTGGAAAAAGATGAGCAGGCAAAAATGGTAATCGATAACCCCATGCTGGGTATAGTATGGGGTACGCCCGATGGCCTGCTATCTGATGCAAACGAGGCTTTTTGTAAACTGGTAGGCTACACCCGCGATGAGTTAATTGGCACCCACTACAACCGGTTTACACACCCCGATGATATGCCGATGGCTTATGCCAAAGCTCAGCTAATGCTTAACGGTAGTACCGATAGTTACGAAATAGAGAAGCGCTATATAGTTCGCGATAAATCGGTGGTATGGATAAAAATGCTGATATCGGCTAAGCGCGAAGCAGATGGTAGTATTGGTTCGGTTATGTGTATTGCACAGGATATATCTGAACGCAAACGCGCCGAAGAAATGTTGCAGCAGTCAGAAAACATTTTGAAATTTATATTAGGCAGTACCGACTCTGCTTTCATATTGCTGGACACAGAGGGCCGTGTTACCATGGCTAACCGGGTAGCCGATGAATGGGCCGGTATAGAACTGGAGCGGGCACTAAAACCCGGCGAGTTATTTACCGATATACTACCCGAGGTACACCGCGCAAAAGGCAAGGTTGTTATAGATGCCGGGCTTGCCGGCAATAGCTACAGTTACGAAGACCGGTTTAAGCGCCGAGACGGGGTAGAATGCTGGTACCATGTTAAACTCGATTGCATTAAAGATGATAAAGGCAACGTAACCGGTTTATGTATCACATCTACCGATACTACCCGCTACCGCTCGGCACAGGCTACCGTTAAAGCCATGAACGATTCGCTGGAGAAGAAGGTAAAAGAACGTACCGCCGAATTGGAGAATGCCAATAAAGAACTGGAAGCTTTCACCTACTCGGTAAGCCACGACTTGATGGCGCCCCTGCGTATTATCGATGGTTTCTCGCAGGTATTGTTAGATGATTACCGCCATAAACTGGATGCCGATGGGCTGCAGACTTTGCAGGTAATAAAGCGCAATGCCACCCGCATGGGCGAACTGGTTAACGATTTATTAAACCTGGCACGCCTGGGCCGCGCTAACCTGGTTAAGCGCAGTGTAGATATGAACGATATTGTGGCATCGGTAATAGATGAGATGCGTTTTAGCACCAACAAACTGGCCGCCATGATAAGCCTGAAAGACCTTAAACCTGCCGAGTGCGACCATGTGCTTATCAAGCAGGTTTGGGCTAATCTGTTATCTAATGCGGTCAAGTACTCTAAAAACCGCGAAAACCCAATGATAGAAATTGGCTGTTACGAACAGAACGGTCAAACTGTTTATTATATTAAAGATAATGGCGTTGGGTTCGATTTGCAGTATGCCGGTAAACTGTTTGGTGTGTTTCAGCGCCTGCATAAGCCCAGCGAGTTTCCCGGTACCGGTGTAGGGCTGGCTATTGTACACCGTATTATTACCCGCCATGGTGGTAAAGTTTGGGCTAATGCCAAAGTAAACGAAGGGGCCGAATTTTACTTCACATTACCATAATACTAATAACAATTTTTTTTACTGAATATTTTTGGTAGAAAAATAGCGGTATCAATATTCTGTGCATTATTTTAACTTTTCGTACGGTCAAATTGCAGTAATTAATTTGTAACCGTTTTGTAAAAAATTAAATTCGCGGCATAAAGCTATGAGGTATAACGAAGTGGAGGTTTTACTGGTAGAGGATAATCCTCATGAGGCGCAGCTGGCACTTCGTATGTTTAAAAAGTACAACCTTGGTAACCGGTTGCTGCACATTGATGAAGGCATAGATGCACTCGATTTTGTTTTTGCCCGCGGCAAGTATGCCGATCGTGCAGGCAGTTCTAACCTGCGTGTTATATTTCTCGATCTTAAGCTACCCCGTATTGATGGCCTTGAAATTTTGAAACAGATAAAGGGCGATCCGCAAACCAGGCACATACCGGTGGTGGTGTTCACTTCATCTAAAGAAGAATCGGATGTGGCGGCCGCCTATAAATTGGGGGCCAACAGCTACATTGTCAAGCCTGTCGATTTCGAAACTTTTTCTACCACTATTACCGCTTTGGGCAATTTTTGGCTGCATGTAAACCTGCCCTGCCACACCACTCCCGGAATTAATTTGGGCCATTAGCTCAAATACTGCGTTACTGCCTGACAATCTTATAGTTGTAGCATACAAACTTTAGTTTTTTGGTTGTATGTTTTGCTGTATAGTATTTGCCAATACACCACCCCGCGTGTATTATAAAGTAGCTAAAAGGTAACCTTTTGTGTGTGTTCTACGTTTATTCACACATAAACTTACCACTAATGAGATCATTTATATGCGCTTGCCTGGTTTTTTCAGCCTCTTGGGGCTTTGCAAACGGTAACAATCCGCTTAAAATTTCGGCCGATAAAGTATCGGGTTGCTCGCCTTTACAGGTTAGCTTTAGTGCTGTAAGCGATAGCCCTAATGGACTTAGCTGGGATTTTGGTAACGGCTATACCAGTAGCGATAAAGCGCCGCTGGTTGTTTATACAACACCCGGTGTATATACCGTTAAACTTACCGATGGTAGTGGCCAGCCTGTTACTACTACGGTTACAGTACATGGCATACCTCAAATAGATTTTAAAGCCGATAAAACAAAAGCCTGTGTAAACGATGGTGTTAACTTTACCGTGCAGCCCGCTGCCGGTTCTGCTGTTGCAAACTATGTATGGGGCTTTGGCGATGGCAAAACAGTGGCAGGTGCTAACTTTGCACAAGCTTCGCACATTTATAAAACTTCGGGTAAGTACGATGTATCGTTGTTGGTAACCGATGCCAATGGTTGTATGGCTACCAAAACTGCTTACGCAATGGTAGAGGCTACCACTAAACCGGTTGCCGATTTTAAACCATCGGTAAGCAATAGCTGCAACGAAACCGAAAATATTTCTTTCGCTAATCTTTCTACCGGCGAGGGCTACAAACTGGCCTACACCTGGGAGTTTGGCGATAAAGGTGTTTCAGCCGATGCTAATCCTTCACACATCTTTGGTCAGGGTAAATTTGATGTAACCCTTACAGTAAAAGACGATAACGGTTGCTACAGCACCGCTACCAAACGTGTAAGCATTACCAAACTGAAAGCCGATTTTATTACTGAAAAAGATCAGGCCTGCACCGGCGAACGTATCAAATTTGTAAACGCATCTAATTACAAAGGCTCTAAATGGCTGTGGAGCTTTAGCGATGGTACCACCTCTGCCGAGGCTAACCCCGAAAAAGCATTTGCACAACCCGGTAACTACTCAGTTAAGTTTACTGTTACCGATGGTGCCTGTACAGAAACTGCAGCCAAAGAAGCTTTCGTACATGTGCGTAGCGGTATCAAAACCGAGTTTACTTCAGATATCTCTCAATCATGCAATCAACCGGTATCGGTTAAGTTAAAAAACAACACACCTAACAGTGCTGTGGTGCTTTGGAACTTTGGCGATGGTACCGTATCTACCAAAAATGAAACTGAGAAAGTATATGCCGCCGCAGGTAACTACAAAGTAAGCCTGGAGGTAACCGATAGCAGTGGCTGTACGGTTAAAAAAGAATCGGAAAAAGTAATACACGCCCTTAAACCAATGGTAAACTTTAAGGGCGATACGTTTGCCTGTGCCGGTTACCAGGTTAAGTTTACCAACTTTACGCCAAACGCAGCTTCATACCTGTGGAACTTTGGCGACGGTACCACTTCTACCGATAAAAACCCGCTGCATATTTACAAAAGCAACGGCCGCTATACCGTATCGCTTACAGCTTTTGGCGATGGCTGCGACAGCACCATGATAATGAAAGATTACGTACACGTAGATACACTGAAAGTTGACTTTGAAATGGCTGCTGCCAGCCAAACCATGGTACCTCCGTTCCTGTTCAGCTTTACCAACAAAACCACTATCCCTGGTCTTAAGTTTATGTGGGATTTTGGCGATGGTTATACCGAAAACGCTGTAAGCCCTGTACACATTTACAACACACCCGGCAACTTTAACGTACGCCTGATTGCCTACAGCAAAAGTGGCTGCACCAACTCTAAAGTAGTAACCAATGCTATACAAATGGGTACCAGCATGGGTGGTAACGAATAAAATACAGTTAACCTAAAATTTTAAAGCAGCACTGTCTTAACGGCAGTGCTGCTTTTTATTTACGGCTTCAGCCCGATTAAACGCACACATCTTCTGCTTATCAAATTGCCCTTGGCTTTAGTCCATCACAAATGATGTCATTTACAACTCGTAGCCTAACTTTTTATCTGCTTTAGTGGCTAAATGTGCGTGTAGGTAACAATTGTTACAAACAGGTTTCGTGCTATTTAATAGCTTTGTGCCATGTTTCAGAAAGGCGATAAACTATACAGCATTGTGGGCATGAAATGCCCCCGCTGCCACGAGGGCCCCCTATGGCGCAGCCCGCTTTATAAACTTAAGTTTTACGATATGCACGAAAACTGTCCGGTATGTGGCCTGAAGTACGAACAGGAACCTGGTTTCTGGTATGGTTCTATGTACATGGGATATGTTTTTAGTACCGGTGCGCTTATGATTGTTATGCTGGTAACTATGTTGGTGCTTAAATGGGAGCTTACGCACGTATTTACCGCAGTGGGTATTACAGCTTTAATAGGTTTTTCTTACAATGCACGCTTATCACGTTCGGCATGGCTTAACATGATGGTTAGCTACAACCCCAACTGGAAACAGCAAAACGAAGAACGCGAGCGTAAACTGGCCGAATTAAAAGCACAGGGGGTAGATGTGAACGATGTAAGTTCGCTTACCAGCCAGGGCCATCACGGCTACGAAACCACATCGGGTAAATAATTTTTACTATAGGTTTATACTTATATAAGGCCCCGGTTTTTTAGCATACTTTAGATTAAATTTAAATTGAACGCCAAAACCCTTGCCAGCACTGCGTTTGGGTGGGGTGTTAAATATTTATTTTAAAAAATATTTGGAGAAACAGAATAACGTGCTTTATCTTTGCAGCGCAAACGGAATAAATAAATTAAAAATGATTCGCAAACATACATATCAATTATCGGGCTTTACCCTACGGGTAAGTGCAATAGAGGACGTGTATGGGGCTATTCGTAAACAGCAGAATTGTATGGTGTAAGCACACAATTTCAGCAATAAACGAAAGCCCGGAACCCTAAAAGTTTCGGGTTTTTTATTTTATAAACTTTTAAAACAAAACGTATGAGCGACACCGGAAGATTTTGGGTGGTTAAAAACGGAAGAAAATTTTTGGTTGAGCCAATAGGACCCGAGCGCCCCGCCGATTGGGGTTCGGTAGACCCGGCCACCGGACAACTGATGAACAAGAAAGGCCACGGTAAACACGTAGGCGCTATTGATGAGTCAGAATCGTGGATTACGCCGGAGAACGGGTTTGTAAATATTGTAGAGATAAAGGGTTCGCCCTTATCGCATATCGAAAACCTGATTGAGAAATAAATTGATTGACCGAAAATAGAATTAACAAACCCGTTAGCTCGAAGGGCCTTCCCTCTCTGTAGGAGAGGGAAGGTGCCGAAGGCGGATGGGTGAGGTAAAAACCAACTAGTAAACCATTCAGTAATGACAAGCCTAAAACATAACCCGATACATACCCTCGCGGTAGTCCAAACATCTGAGCGATGCTTCTGGGGCAGTTATAAACCCATGCAGTTTAGTATAGATGCGCAGGGAGAAGTGGGCAAATACAGGATCAGGTATATCTGTTAGTGAAGTAAATAGGCTTCATCTGCAAATAACCCGGTCCGTGCAAACAGGCCGGGTTTTTTGTTGTCTGTCGGTTATGGCAGAAGGATTTGATAAAAACAGTTTAAAACAAATCGCTATGAAAAGCATATTAAAACACACGCAATGGCTAAAACAGGCCATGCACCAGTTAAGCCACTGGTTCTCGTTTACCGAGATAAGGGCTATTGAAAACAGAAAGTTGCAGGAAATGCACGAAGCAGGATTGTATTTGTAAGATAGTTTAAAAGGAGGATGCCCCCGCCCGCAATACGGTGGGCGGGGCTTTACGAAATGTTCTTTGATAATTGCCCCGTAGCTTAAATGGAAAAGCTGCGGAAAATTCGAAATCCGTAGTGTATGGAAGATACCGTTCAATCTACGCGAATGAATGGATAGAGTTTGCAGTGCACCGAAACAATAGTAGGGAAGCGCATTTACAGCCATACTGTTCAATCCTGAAAATGTGGGTTCGAGTCCCACCGGGGCAACTTGGTAGTAATGTATGTTATGTCGCGGTGGGCAAGTTGGTTTAAGCCACATCTCTTTCACAGATGAAACACGGGT